>JAJEBN010000038.1 GCA_022822525.1 Acidimicrobiia bacterium
GCCCCTCGCAGGGCTCCAAGGCCCGCGATGTGCTCATGACACCCGAGGAACTGTCAGACGCCCTGGGGGAGTGACGGCGAGCGGCGCCGCTCGCCGCTGGCTCAGAGGCCGACGCGGATCTGCAGGTTGCGGGGGCCGCGCACCTGCACGCCGCCCCATTCCACGCCGCCGCGGTCGACATCGGTGGCGAGCTCGAAGTTCGGGAACCGGGCCAGCCATTCCTCGATGGCAACCTTCAGCTCCATGCGGGCTAGGTTCGAGCCCAAGCAGCGGTGGATCCCCAGCCCGAACGCGAAGTGGCGGTTCTCGGCGCGATCGATGATGACTTCATCGGGTCGGTCGAACTTGGCGGGGTCGCGGTTGCCTGCGCCGAACGGCAGCAGCACCTTGTCGCCGTGAGCGACCGGGCAGCCGCCGATCTGCGCGTCGTCGGTGGCCGTGACCCGCGCCATGGTGACCGGGGAGTAGGCACGCAGGAATTCCTCGATGGCGGTGGGGATGAGCTCGGGCTCGGCCACGAGCCGCTCGCGGTCGGCAGGGTTCATGGCCAGGTGCATCAAGCTGGCCGAGATCGAGCTCCACGTGGTGTCGATGCCTGCCAGCAGCAACAGGAAGCTGGCGCCGGTGATGTGGTGGTTGGCCAGCGGGTCGCCGTTGGGCAGCTGCATGTCGAGCAGCTTCGACGGCAGGTCGTCTGCCCGTTCCTGGCGCCGCTGGTCGGTGAGCTCGCCGAAGTAGTGGAGCACCTCACGTGTCGCGTTTGCACGCCGATCGAATTCGTCGCCCTTGGACTGCAGAACGTCGACCGCCCAGCGGGTGAACTTCGGCTCGTCCGACTCGGGCAATCCCAGGATGCGGGCAATGACCCGCACGGGAATGTGCTTCGAATAGGTGTCGGCGGCATCCGTCACGCCGCTGCGGCCCTCGTCTGCACCGGTTTCGGCTGCGATGGCGTCGATGCGCTCGCGGGCGATGCTGCGAGTGACTTCGACCATTTCCTCCACGGCCGTTGGACCGAAGAACGGCAGCAGCAACCGGCGCGCGTCGGTGTGGAACGGCGGGTCCGAGGTGATCGGCGGGGCGGTGAGCAGCCCGACGCCCTCAGGCGTGGGCGCCACAGCGATGTCACGGGAGCTGAAGTTCTCGGTGTCGTAGGCGACCGCTGCGATGTCATCCCACGTCGTGGGCATCCAGTGCCCGTCATTGTGGGGGCTGTGGGCAACGGGACACTCGGCGCGCAGCTCGTCCCATACGTCTGCGGCGCCTTGGATGTACTCGTCGCTGTAGACGTCGAAATCCCGCTCGGCCGAAGCGCTGTCGTGCGCTGCTGTCGTGCTCATGGCGGCTCCCTTGTGTCTCCACCGGGGTCGTCTGGGGCGGTTCCCAGCGTAGGCGACGGGTTCTACGCTTCGCCGTAGCAAGTCCGCGGCAGGGCTGAGCACGAAGGACCTTTGGTTGGGTTTGGGGGGCATATGTCGGCAGATGCAGCACACGCGGCCGTCGAGGCGGCACAACTCAGCGAGGTGGCACCGGGGGTGTACAGCTACGTGCAGCCCGACGGCACCTGGTTCATCAACAACATGGGATTCGTCGCCGGCTCCAGCGCAGTGGTGTCGATCGACACCACCTCCACGGAGCGCCGCAACCGGGCCTACCTGGAAGCCATCGCGTCGGTCACGCCCAACCCGGTGAAGGTCGTGGTCAACACGCATCACCACGCCGACCACACCCACGGCAACTTTTTCTTCGGCGACGCCACCGTGATCTCGCACGCCAAGTGCCGCGAGGTGATGGTGGCGGCAGGCATCCCCGACTACAGCGCTGTTTTCCCTGGCGTCGAGTGGGGGGACCTGCAATTCCGGGCGCCGGACGTGACCTTCGAGGGCTCGATGGTGCTGCATCTCGACGACCGCCGCATCGAGCTGTCGGACCTGGGCTTCGTGGCCCACACCGACGGCGACATCGTGGCGTGGCTGCCGGACTGCCGGGTGTTGTTCTGCGGAGACCTCATCTTCCACGGGGGCACGCCGTTCGCGCTGTTCGGATCGGTCGCGGGGACCATCCGGGCCATGGACGTCATCGAGAGCTTCGGAGCGGATGTGATCGTGCCGGGCCACGGCCCGCACTTCGGCGGCGATGACATCGAGCGGGTGCTCGACGAGCAGCGCTCCTACCTGCGCTTCGTGCAGGAAGCGGCTGCCGAAGGGCTCGCGACGGGCAGGACACCACTCGAGCAGGCCGAGGCCACCGATCTCGGCCCGCACGGCCGCTACACCGACCCCGAGCGTCTCGCCGGCAACCTTCACGTCGCCTACCGCGAGGCAGCCTCGGGCGGCTACGAATTCCCCGGCGTCCCCCAAGCGATCATGGACATGGTCGCCTACAACGGCGGCGCCCTGCCGCGCTGTCTGGCCTGAGTCCGGGCGCCGGCGGCAGGAGGCGACCCATCCGAGGCTGCGCCTACAACGGCGGCGCCCTGCCGCGTTGTCTGGCCTAGAAGGGCAGTTTGAGGCCGGGGCGGGGCCAGTCGCCGACGGCGAGGCGGCCGGTGCCCGAGAGGGTGACGTACGCCGTGCGCATGTCGTCGCCGCCGAAGCAGATGTTGGTGGTGGCCGAGTCGTCGGTGGGGGCGAACTCGAGCTCCTCGCCGTCGCGGGTGAAGGTGCTGATGCCGCCGGTGAGGATCGTGGCCACGCTCACGTTGCCCTCAGCGTCCATGGCCAGCGAGTCGAAGTACTTGCGGCCGGCAGGCCGGGCCAGGAACCAGCCCCGTGCGGGCACCCCAGCGGCAACCTTGCCCGGGCCCTCGAGGTCGAAGGCGAACATGGCGCCCTGAAACGTCTCGGCCACATAGACCCGGTCTTCTTCGGGGGAGATGCCCACGCCGTTGGGGCCGTCCATCGGGAACGCGATCTCCTCGATGTGGCTGCCGTCGGCCTTGGCGTAGTAGAGCCCGCCGCGGTCCCGGTCGCGGGTGCGGGTCTTGCCGTGGTCGGTGAACCAGAAGCCGCCGGTGGAGTCGAACATGATGTCGTTGGGGCCCTTGAGCGACACGCCGTTCACATCGGCATACAGGATGTCCACCTCGCCGGTCTCGAGGTCGATGCGCTCGATGCGGCCGGTGGTGTAGTCGGAAGCCACCTCGCCGGGCACGGTGCGACCCCGCACGGTGATCCACTCGAAGCCGCCGTTGTTGCACACGTACAGCGCACCGTCAGGCCCCAGCGCTGCGCCGTTCGGACCACCGCCGGGCGTGGCCAAGATGTCCTTGCGGCCGTCGGTCACGTCGACGCGGGTGATGGTGCCGCGCCCGATCTCGACAACGGCGACCGAGCCGTCTGCCAGTACCACCGGTCCTTCGGGAAAGATCAGGCCGTCGGTGATGGTCTCGAAATGGTCAGGTCCGAAAAAGCTCATGGCCGCCGACGCTACTTCGCGACCGTGCCCGGCTTCCTGCCAAACCAGCGCTGCAGCGCTGTCAGCTCAGCGCGGCTCGCCAGGGGGATGCGTCGATACCGCGGTAGCGGTCTTCGAGAGCGTCAACCAGTTCGGGTGTCCAGTACGGGTGGCCAGGCAACGGGGCGCCGAACAAGGACAGCTCGTCGGGTGTGCAGGAGGCGGCGAACTTGGACCACAGGGGTCCATTCGAGACTGGCTGCACGTTGTCGTAGCCGATCCAGTCGGCGCCGCCGGGCTTGAACGAGGCGCTCATCAGGAATCGGCTGCCGCCGGGACGGGTGAGGTCGACGCCGCGGTGCCACACGTCTGGCCGGTACGCCAAGAACGAGCCGCGCACTCCTGCGGCAGAGATCCGATCGCCGTCAGGCGGGCCGTCGTAGGGCCGGGTGGCGTCGGCAGGGCCTCCGGCCAACTCGGTGGGTGCCACGCCGTCGTCCACGTCGCTGAGATACAAGAAGCCCTCCAGGTTCCACCAGCCGGCTTCGAGCCGGTCGGGCACGACGTTGTGGTTGCGGTCTTGGTGGAAGGGCTGCTCGTAGTTGGCGACGCCGGTGTACTTGCCCCAGATGCGGGCCTGGTAGATGCGGATGTCGTCGATGCCCATGGCCATGCGGACGAACCGCAGCACATCGGCGTGGACCTGCAGCCGGTTCAGCCGGGGCGAGGTGTAGGGAAACAGGATGTGGCCCAGGAACTGCTCGGGCCGGAATGCCGCCCCTTCGGAGTCGGCCCTGGGGAATTTGTGGCCCTGGTTGTGGCTGCGTCCGATGAAGCGTTCCCGAAGTGCCGGGTCACCCGAATGGAACTCCTCGGGGCGCGGGTACAGGTCCCAGAGCTCCTCGACGGCATGGTCGATGTCGGCCGCCGGCACGAGGCCGTCCACGAGCACCCAGCCGTGCTCGCGCCAGTGCCGCGCCGCCTCGTCGAGATCGGCAATGCCGACGCTCGTGGCGTCGGCATCGGTGTGATCGCCGACGTTCGTGGCGTCGGCATCGGTGTGATCGTCGACGGGCGCGGTCACAGCCTCAGCCGGCGCCTTGGGCGTCGTCTACCGAGATGCAGGCGCCCGAGACGAAGTCCGACAGCGGCGACACCAGGTACAGCAGCGTCGAGTCGAGCTGTGATGCCTTGCCCAGACGCCGCCGGGGGAACATCTTGGTGATGTCGCCCATGCGCTCGAGCATGCCGTCCATCATCTCGCTCTCAAAGGCGCCCGGCGCGATCACATTGACGTTCACGTTGTAGCGGGCAAATTCCTGGGCCAGCACCTCGGTCATCCGCACGACGGCGCTCTTGGTGATGGCGTACATCGAGGTGCCCATGGGCGCTCTGAATGCTGCGCCTGAGGAGATGTTCACGATGCGCCCGGGCAGCTCGGCCGCAGCCAGCCGCCGGGTGACCTCGCACGACAGGTGGAACAGCGAGGTGAGGTTGGTGGCGATCATCTCGTCGACGAACGCCGGGTCCATCTTGAGCGCCAGGCGAGCATCTGGCTTGCCGGCGTTGTTCACCAGGATCTGTACGGTCCCGAGCTGCTCCTCGGCGGTGGCCACCGCCCCGAACAGCGCCTCGGTGTCGGTCACGTCCAGCGGGATCGGCAGCACCGTGGCGCCGTCGGCCTCCAGCTCTGCAGCCAGCGCATTCAACCGCTCCACACGCCGCCCGCAGATGGCCACACTGGCGCCGCAGGCAGCGAGCACGGTGGCGAAGCGGCGGCCCAGTCCCGACGTGGTGCCAGTGACCAGTGCCGTCTGACCGCTCAGGTCGGCTGACCACTGCGGCGCGAGGCTGCTTCCGGCTCCGGGGCTGTGCGTGCTGGCGTCGTCGTTCATGTTGGCCTCCTCGGCCGCCGCACAGGCAGCCTCACTTTGC
The DNA here is from genome assembly GCA_022822525.1 of Acidimicrobiia bacterium. Classification (GTDB taxonomy): domain Bacteria; phylum Actinomycetota; class Acidimicrobiia; order Acidimicrobiales; family Poriferisodalaceae; genus Poriferisodalis. Next base: position 5,332 of record JAJEBN010000038.1, read on the forward strand.
CCACGCTGCTGGTGGGTTCAGCACCGCAGCGTATTGGGCCGTCGCGATGCGGCTCGCAGCTTCGGCTGGTCCCGGGCTCACAGTGCCCGGCGGCCGTAGCCTCGCTCCAGTGAGGGGTGCGGGCCAGCCGGCTGCGGCGAGCAACAGCGGACCGGCTGCGCCGTCCGGCACCGGAATTGTCTTCCATGTCGCCCCGGCCATTGGTCGAGCAGGCGGCGTCGATGCTTCGCTCAACGGCGCTGCGGCGGTTGCGCGGCGCGCACCGGCTGAAGGCTCGGCGGCGGGCTCGGCGGCGGGCGCCACGACGGTGCAGACCGCCGCCGGCGGGCTGCCACTGCTGGTCATGGGTCTCGTGGTCATCTCGTGGGGCCTCGGGCCGCCGATCTCCAAGCTGCTCACCGCGCCGGCGATGGTGAGCGCCTTCATCCGTTTCGGCATGTCCACGCCGTTCCTGCTCGTGGTGCTGGCGCTGCGAGGCCGCTGGCTGTCGCGTCGGGTGTTCTGGCAGACGGCACTGCCGGGTCTGTCCTTCGGCATCAACATGGTCTTTGTCTTCGCTGCGGTGCAGGAAGTCACGATCTCGGTGATGTCGGTGATGATGGCCTTGCAGCCGGCGATGCTGCTTGCGCTGGTGGGCCCGATCTTCGGCGACCGGGTGAGCGTTCGTCAGATCGTCTTCACGCTGATCGGAGTCGGCGGTGCCGCCGGCGTGATCATGGGTGCCGGCGGCGAGTTCCGCGCCAGCGGGTTCGGGCTGTTCCTGACGGCGATGTCGGTGCTGACGTTCACCGTCTATTTCGTGCTGACCCGGATGGCCAGATCGACGAGCGCAGTCGATCCGATCGAGTGGATGGCCGGCATCAACTTCTGGTCATTCGTGGCCGCGGTGGTGCCGACATTGCTGATGGTGACGCCGAGCCAGTTCTTCGAATTCGGCGGCCTGGACTGGCTGTGGATCGTGATCGTGGCCTTCGTGACCGGGGTGTTCGGCCACGTGCTGATGACGTGGTGCCACGGCCACATCGAGGTGGCCCGTTCTTCGCTGTACGTGCTCGCCATGCACATCGTGGCCGTGGGCGCGGCGTGGCTCATCCACGGCGAGCCGGTGACTCCCATGCAGTTCGGGGGCGGCGCCGTCGTGCTGTTCTCGGTGGCCATGGTGATCCGCACGCCGGCCGGATCGCGCGCTGTGCCCGAACCGGCGGAACCGGCTGCCGAGCCCGAACCGGCTGCCGCCGCGCGCCCAGAAAACTGACGATCCGGAGTCGGGCGGGTTGGGTACGCTCGGTTGGGCACGATGCGTCAGCCGCGCCGCAGGGGGTCGTCATCGGTCCGCTTGCGGGGGCTGAGCAGGCAAGGAGCATCTCCATGGGCCGATTCGCCAACACCTGGCGGCTGACCAAGAACTCGTGGTCGCTGCTGAAGCAGGACCGTGAACTGCTGTGGCTGCCGGTCCTCAGCATGCTGACCATCCTGGCCATCGCCGTCGCGGCGGCAGTGGTCGGCTTCGTCACCGGCAGCTTCGATACAAGCGGGGACGCCGAGAGCGTCCAGGGCAGCGCGGTCGTGCTCGGGCTCGTGTTCGCCTTCGTGGCAACGGCCACAGTGGTGTACTTCGAAGGCGCACTCGTGGCCGGCGCGCACGAGCGCATGACCGGCGGCGATCCCACCGTGCGCAGCGCGATGGGCAAGGCAGCGTCGCGGCTGCCGAGCCTGCTCGGCTGGGCGCTCATCACGTTGACTGTCGGGCTGGTGCTGCGCTTCCTGCGAGAGCGCCTGGGCTGGCTGGGCCAGATGCTGACGTTCCTGGCCGAGGCGGCGTGGGGCGTGGCCACCTACCTGGTCGTTCCGGCCATCATCATCGACGACTACCGGTCGTTCGCCAGCGTCAAGCACTCCATGTCGCTGGTGCGCCGCACCTGGGGCGAGAACCTCATCGCCCAGGCGGGGTTCGGCCTGCTGGGCTTCGTGATCGCCCTGCCGATCATTCTGGTCGCAGTGCTGATCGCCAGTCTGGTCCCGGGGATCGGCGTGTTCGTCGGCATCGCCGTCGGCGTGATCGGGGTGCTCGCCGTGAGCGTTGTCGTGAGCGCGTTGAGCCTCTACTTCAAGACGGCGCTGTACGAGTACGCCACCGACGGCGTGGCGCACGGCGGCTTCGACATCGACGAGATGGAGGCCTCGTTCCGCTCGAAGTAGCCAGACCGGACGGCCCGGCGGTTCAGCCGCCGACGCCGTGCTCGGCGGCGAAGGCGGCAAGGCCCTCGCTGATCTCGGCAACGTCGCCGGTGTTCCAGGAGACCACGAGCTCGGTCACCCCGACTGAGGCGTATTCGGCGGCCAGTTCCGGCGTCACGTCGCTGGCGGTCCGACGCACGGAGACCTCAGCGGGGATGCCCGCACGGCCTGCCGACTCTGCGGCCTCGCGGATCACCGGCAGGCGCTTCGCGACGCTCTCGGGCGACAGCATCATCGGGTGCCAGCCGTCGCCCAGCCGGCCGACGCGCCGCAGCGCCGGCGGTCGGTTGCCGCCGAACAGGATCGGGGGCCGGGGCTGCTGCAGCGGCTTGGGCGAGCTCACGGCGCCCTCGAACGAGAAGTACTGCCCGTCGTAGCTGGCGCTCGGCTGGGTCCACAGCAGGTCGAGCACCTCGACGAACTCGTTGCTGAGCCTGCCGCGGTCGTCGTACTCCGCGCCGAGCAGCTCGTTCTCCTCGGGAAGGCTGCCAACCCCCAGCCCGACGACCAGGCGGCCGCCGCTCAGGCGATCCAGCGTGGCCAGCTCCTTGGCCAGCACCATCGGGTGCAGGTACGGCATCACCAGCACGCTGGTGCCCAGACGCACCCGTGACGTGTGCGCCGCCATCCATGTGAGCGTCACCAGCGCATCGTGGTAGGGCCGCTCGCCCAGCCGATCCCACACGTAGCCGACGTTGAGGACGTGATGGTTCACCCACACCGAGTCGAAGCCGAGCTGTTCGGCCTCGACGGCCAGAGCGACCACCTCGGCGGGGTCGTCGACCCCGAAGTTGTTGGGCACGGTGAAGCCGTATTTCATGTCGATGTGCTCCTTTCGCTCCGTTGGCTCCGCACATCAGCAGGCGGGGCAGCAGCGTTCTCGATCATTGCGGGCGGACCGCCTGCGAAAGAAGCTTGCAGTTCGCCAGTCCGGCCGCAGGCCCGCACGGCCGCACGTGATCTGGCCACCTGAGCCCGCGCCGTCGCGGTCGCAGTACGTGTGGAAGACGGCACAGCGAGATCGTGGGGCGGCGGCGTGCGGCGGACGTCAGTCGAGTGCGGCGAAGGCCGAGTCTGCGATGTCGCAGGTGCGCTTGATGTCGTCGGGGGTGTGGGCAGTGCACACGAAGTTGTTGTGGTAGCTGAGCAGGTAGGCGCCCCGGCGGATGCACTCGGCAACCCATCGTGCGTGGAAGTGTCCGCCCCCGGGGCTGACGACGCGGAAGTACGGCATTGCTGGCACACCAGTCACCCGCAGCTCATGCCCGTGAGCCGCGGCGACGTCGGTCAGGGCCTTGCCCAGCGCAACGCCGGTCTGTGTGGCGGCCGCAGCCGCATCGCATGCGCGCAGTTCCCGCAGCGTCGCGAGGGCTGCCGCCATGGGAGCGGCGTTGAAGAACTGCGTTCCGGTGAAGAACGTCTCGCCGGCGGCTTCCTTCAGTACATCGCTGCCGGCCAGCGCCGCTATGGGGTGCCCGTTCCCGATCGCCTTGCCGAAGCACATCAGGTCGGGCGTGAAGCCGTAGGCCACGTGCGCGCCTGCCAGGTCGATCCGGAACCCGCTGCGCACCTCGTCCACGATCACGACAATCCCTGCTGACCGGCAGGCGTTCTCGACTGCAGCCCAGTAGCCCTCGGCGGGCAGTTGGTTGTCGGCGAACACGGGGTGGTGATACGGCGACGAGATGAAGCACGCGATGTCGCCCGGATGCGCATCGATGGCCGCCTGCACGGCGCCTGCGTCATTCCATGGCACTTCGATGACGAAGGCTTGGTCCTCCGCGATCGTGCCCTTGTTGCCGGGCGCCTGCATCCACGGTGTCGAGCCGTGATAGCCGCCCTCGATCTTGATGATGTACCGCCGCCCCGTTGCCGCCCGGGCCACCATCACGGCCAGTCCGGTGGCATCGGCGCCGTTCTTGCCGAACAGCGCCCAGTCGGCGCCCTCGACCATGTCGACCAGCTCTTCGGCCAGCTCCACCATGACGGGCGCTGCGAGGCTGACCGTGCTGCCGTCGGCGGCCTGCTTGGCGGCGGCCTCCTCGACTGCGGGATGGTTGTAGCCCAAGATGTTCGGGCCGTAGGCGCACATCCAGTCGATGTAGGAGTTCCCGTCCACATCGGTGAACCGTGCGCCCTCTGCCGACGAGAAGAAGACGGGGCCGTCCTCGATGACGGCGGGACCGTAATGGCCGTACACCCCCTTGGGAACGACAGCCTTCGCCCGCTCGTACAGCTCTTGGGACTTCGACGTTGGCATCGGCTCGCTCATGACCTACCCCTTGTGAACGCAGCTAGAGCCTGACACACCAGCGGATTGTGGGCACCCAAAATGCGACACGCGGCGGGGGTTACGATCCGGCGATGGGAGCGCTTGACGATTACAGCGTGCTCGACCTGTCGATCTTGGTGCAGGGTCCCCAAGCGGCGGCGACCTTGCATGACATGGGAGCGTCGGTCATCAAGATCGAGTTGCCGGGCATGGGCGACCTCGCCCGGGTGATCCCCGTGTCGCCCGACGATCCACGAAATCCGTACTACGAAGCGTGCAACCGGGGGAAGCGCTCGGTCACCCTCGACCTGCGCACCCCGGGCGGCAAGCGAGCGCTCGAACGTTTCGTCGAGACCACTGATGTCCTGATCCACAACTTCGTGCCCGGGACCATGGAGGCCTGGGGCCTGTCCTATGAGCACCTCTCTGCCATCAATCCCCGGCTCGTGTACGCCACCGGTTCGACCTTCGGGCCGATCGGCCCCAAGTCGATTCGCGAGGGCGCTGACTCGTCAGGTCAGGCAGAGGGCGGGCTCATGTGGGCCACCCGCATCGACGGCGGCCCGCCGGTCATGAACGGGGCGGTCATCTCCGACCATGTCGGCTGCCAGAACATGGTCACCGGCATTCTTGCTGCGCTGCTCCATCGCACCGAGACCGGGCTCGGGCAGCGGGTGGACGTGTCGCTCGTAGGAGGGATGATCTACGCGCAGGCGTCGGAGATGACCTACACGCTGCTGACCGGCCGCAATCCCGAACGGATCGATTCGGGCCACGCCTTCGTGCCCACCTTGCTCCACACCGTCGAGGCGGCCGACGGCTGGATCCACCTGCTCAGCGGCACCGGTCCGGGATGGCCCGAGTTCGCCAAGCTGCTCGACCGGCCAGATCTTGCCGACGACGAACGGTTCCTGGCCCTGATCCTCAGTTCGGAAGCCAGGGCCGAACTGGTCGCCATCATCGACGAGGTCTTCCCCACCAGGACGCTCGACGAGTGGGAGGCCGTGCTCACCGGCGCCGGCGTCCGCTACGGGCTGGTCCGCGACTACGAGACGATTGTGGCCGACGAGACGATGTACGACAACGGCTACCTGCAGCGGGTGGAGCACCCCGAAGGCGAACGTGCGGTGATCGGCACCCCGATCCGCATGTCGGCAACGCCGCTGAAGCCTGGCGCCGTCGCTCCCGAACTCGGTCAGCACACCGAGGAAGTGCTGCTCGAGCATGGCTACACGTGGGACGACATCACCGCCCTGCGGGAAGAAGGCGTCTTCGGCTGAGCGGCGGCACGGAGATGTACGCCTGCTGCGACAGCGGCAGGACCCTCTGGTTCCGCGATCCAGCAGGTCGCAACGTCGCAGAGTTTCCTGGCGCCGGCGCAGCTATGGCACCTGAGCCCGCCGGCTCAATCTGCCGCGTAAGTCGTCGGGAGGGAGCGTGCGATGCGGTCGGTCTGGATCTCGGTGCTGCCGTCGACGTAGTTGGCGATGCGGGCGCCGATGAGATGGTGGCCCCACGGGTAGGTGCTGCGCAGGCCTTCTGCGCCCATGGCTTGGATGCATGCGGCAATGTCCGCCTCGGCTGTCTCGGTGGCGAACTTCTTGGCGTGAGCTGCTGGCAGGATCGCCCCGGAAGCATCGCCGGCGCGCAGCGAGTCGGTGACCGCGTCGACTGCCCGGACGGTGAGCAGCTGGGCGGCTTCGAGGCGGTTCTGTACGCCGGCCAGCTTCCATGCCAGTCCTTGATGGGCGATGACGGGCTTGCCGAACGCCTCGCGCTCGGTGCCATAGCGCACCGCACCCGCCAGCGTGGCCTCCACCATGGCGCAGCACATGGCAGCGACGTAGGTGCGGGCACCGTTGACGCTTGACAGCGCTGCGACGAAGGCCTGACCGGGCGGGCCGATGAGGTCGTCGGCCTCGGCGATGTAGCCGTCGAGCCGGAAGCCGCCGGTGCCGATCAGGTGACCGCCTGCCAGCTCGTACGGTGCCAGCCGCTCGAAGCCGGGCCGGGTGCCGTCAATGAGGAACGACGCGATGCCCCGCCCGCGTGAGCCGGGCTGGGTCTGCGCGTAGCAGAGGATGACGTCGGAGTGCGCGGCGTTGGTGATCCATGCCTTGGCGCCGTCGAGTCGCCAGCGGCCATCGACGGGCGTCGCAGTGGTGGCGATGTTGGCAAAGTCGCTGCCGGCGCCTGGTTCGGTCAGCGCCGTGGACCCGAACCGTCGTCCGGCCATCAGGTCTGCCAGGTACCGCTCGCGGTGCGTGTCGCTGCCGAGGCTTGCCACCCTGGCGGCCACGTTCCCGGTGTTGACGAGGCTGAAGGCGAACGGCATCGACACGGCGCTCAGCACCTCGACGATGCGGCACTTCTGGGCGAAGCTCATCCCCAGCCCGCCGAGTTCGGCAGGCACCTCCATGGCCAGCAGTCCGATCTCGGACGCTTGCTGGAGCGCCTCGGGCGCCATGCGCTTCTCGCTCTCCCAGCGGTTCACGTTGGGGGCCACGACCGTGTCGCGGAATTGGCTGACCTCGCTGGCGAACGCTTCGAACGGCCCAGCGTCCATGCCGTGGGCGGGTTCGTCAAGGTTCCCTGATCCGGTGTCGGCAGCGTGAGGATCGGCGGCGCTCATCGCGGCGACGGTAGCAGTGGCTCTCGCGCGCGAGCCCGGTCTGAGCGCAGGCAGGATCGCCTCACGGATTCGCGTCGACGGCCATGTGCTCGCGTCGGAGCTCGGACTCTGTGCAGGCGGACCCGGCCTGCCGCGAACGAGGCTCGTGAGGTTCGAGGGCCGCTCGGAGCCAACAGTGCTCGGCCACCTACGCTGCGAGGCCGTGGTTGGACTGCGCTCTGTCGCTGATGCGTTTCAAGCAGCACGCCTGTCGGCGGTGCTCAGCCAGGAGCTCGACGCACCGCATCACGGCCCGACTGCCGCCGTCGCCGCAGTGGTGCGCTCGGGGGACGGCGGCCCAGAGATGCTCTTCATCGAACGAGCCACCCGCGACGGCGATCCGTGGTCGGGCCACATGGCGTTCCCGGGCGGGCGCACCGAGCCCGACGACGACGACACTTTCGACACGGCGGTGCGCGAGAGCCGCGAGGAGATCGGCTTCGACATCACCGCGCATGCAGACGTCAACTGGCTCGGTCGGCTCAACGACCTCGAAGGCAACCCGCGCTGGCGCGGCGCGGCACTGCGGGTGACGCCGCACGTGTGCTGGCTCGACGGCGCCCGCCCGGCACTGACGCTGAACTACGAAGTGGCCGATGCGTTCTGGGTGCGGGTGGCAGAACTGGCCGACCCCCGACACCACATCGACTATCACTACCCGCCGCGACCCGACGAGCGCTTCCCCGGCATCGAAGTGGGCCATGGGCGGGTGATCTGGGGCATGACGCTGCGGATGCTGCAAGACCTGTTCACTCGCACCGGCCACCCCCTCCCGATCCAGTTCAGCCCGTCGAGCTGAGCAAGCCCCGCCGCTGCAGCCGTGCGTTCGGCAGTGGCGAACGGTGTGGCGGTGTCGGTGCGAGCACAGTTTCTGAATGCGGGCGACCGGTGGCGAGCAGCGGTTGCGAACTTGTCCTGGGAAGTTATTGAAACTTAATTATAAAGTAGAAAAGTAAATGTTACACAACTGAAATAATTCTCGTAGCGCATAAACGTTCGTTTGTCACGCCGAGTCGCTAGAGTGAACACATGTTCTCTCAGGTGCAGTTGGCGCTCGACTCGGTCGCAGCAGCCCTCGACGGTGTCGAGGATGCACCTACCGGAGAGCTGCGTGAGGCGCTGAGGCTGGCCAAGCCGCTGCGCGCCAGGCTCGAGAGCCTTGAGACCGCCGCGGCGTCGCAGATCGCCGCACGAGAGCGCCACGGCGACGGCGGCGCGGGAGTGCTGCACCAGCTCGCTGCGGTGCCGCGCTCGGACGCGGCCCGCAACGTGCGCACCGCCGCCGAGCTCGAGCAGCTACCCGGCGCTCGGTCGGCTCTGGCTGATGGCGAAATGTGCATGGCCAACGCCGCCCGCCTGGCCCGTGCCGCACGCCAGACGAGCCCCGAAGCAGTACAGGGCGATCCTGAACTGGTGGACTTGGCCAAGACGCTCCCGCCCGATGAGTTCGCCCAGGCATCGGCGCGTTGGACAGCGAAGCATCAGAGCGCCGCCAGCCTCGCCGAACGGCACCGCCGCAACCGGCGCAACCGCAATGTGCGCTTCTGGAACGGTGAGGACGGCACTGTGCAGATGCGCGGCGCATTCGACGCCGAGATGGGCGCCCGGATCCAAGCCCGCATCCGCGACGAAGCCGAACGCCTCCGCCAAGCCGACCGCCGCCTGATGCGCAACGGCTCAGAAGGCAACGGCGCGGTGCGCACCCGCGACCAGCGCATGGCGGACGCCCTCGACGGCATCCTCACCCACTCTGGCTCCGCGCCCACGGCCGCCCACGAACTCCCTCAAGGCGGCACCGCTGCCGTCAACACGACGAGCTGCGCGCACTCCAGCAGCAGCGGTCTGAACGGCATCACTGCTGACGATTCAGCGGCCAGCGGCAACATGAACGGCGACGAAGCGACAGTGAACGAGGTCAACAGCGCGGTCACGGGCTGTTGCCACGCCACCTGCGGCGGCACAGACTCGGGCGACCACAAGGCCCAGTCGACCCAGATCATCGTGCGAGCTGACCTCGCAGACCTGCTTGACGACCACGGCGGAATCGGCGAGATCGCCGGCACCGGCCCGGTGCCCGCCAGCGTCATCGATCGTCTCGCCTGCAACGCCGACATCTCCGTCGTGCTCTTCGGCAAACAGCTCACACCCCTCTACGAAGCCGTCGCTGCACGAGCGCCCACCGCAGCCCAGCGTCGTGCCCTGATCGCCCGCGACGGCGCCTGCATCGGCTGCGGCGCCCCGCCCGGCGACTGCGAAGCGCACCACATCATCCCCTGGCTCTGTGGCGGCCCCACCAAGATCGAGAACCTCGTGCTGGTGTGCTGGTCCTGCCACGACAAGATCCACGACCACAACTGGCAGGTCGTCAAACGCAACAGCCGCTACAGGCTCATACCTCCCGACGCGGATTCAGCGCCCAACCCCGCCAGATCCAAGAAGCCGAACCCGCGCGGCAACCCTGCGCCATCCCGAGAGGCTGCACCGACCCGCACACTTGATCTGTCTCGCGAACCCGCCCTGTTCCCGTAGCGCCCACAGCGCCATCACGGCGGGTTGCTTCGAGACGCGGCGAGCGTGAGCTGTGCAGACTTGGAGGTCGAACCTCGAGGTCACAGCTCGGAAATTGCACCGACACTGATTGCCGATCCCTTGTCCGTTGGGTGGACCTGAATGCCAGTGCGGATGCGTTCGCGCAACTCTGAGACGTGGCTGATGAGGCCGACGGCACGGCCGCCCTCTCGCAATCGGTCCAGTTCGTCCATCGCGAGCTGCAGAGCTTCGCTGTCGAGTGTCCCGAAGCCTTCATCGACGAAGAGAACATCGAGATGCACACCGCCCCTGCGCTGAGTAACCACATCTGCGACGCCGAGCGCCAGCGACAGCGACGCCTGGAAGGTCTCGCCACCCGAGAGCGTTGACACTTCCCGTTCGGTTCCGGTGAAGGTGTCGTGGACACGCAAACCGAGGCCGGCTCGGGCGCCACGCCGTTCGCTCTCGCGGTACACGCTGAGCCGGTATCGGCCACCAGTCATCGAGCTGAGCCGTCGGTTGGCGAACTCGCAGATTTGCTCCAAGTAGGCCGACAGCACCCAGCGCTGCAGAGACACCTTCGGTGGCAGCCGTCCGTTGCAACGGTTTGCGACGGCGGACCAGCTGTTGGCGTCCGCGATGGCGTCGATGTGCTTCGCGGTCGTGTTCCGATGCTTGTCAGCCCAATCGCTGATCGCCGTATGGGCGTCTATGGCACGGGTGTGCCAATCTCGCGCCGAGTTGGCCCGCTGTTCAGCGCTCTTGCAGGCGGCCTGCGCCGATTCGGTATCAGGACGCTCGTCAGGAAGACCCTGCATCGCCTCGGTGCCGAGATCGCGCTCGGTGTCGTAGGTCTCTTGTTTGTGGCGGTCCACTCTCTCGCGAAGCGCCGCTCGCTCGGACTCGCCGCGTAGCGCTGAACGGGCCGCCGCGGCCGTCGCGAAGCACGAGTCCTCGAGCTGCACAGCGAGCGACTCGGCCAAGGCGCCGAGCGCAGCGTGAGCTTCGTCACGATCTTGGGCCGCTTGTTGCACTCTGCCGAGTGACGACTCGACGGCATCGACATCGGCGACGGCGGCATGCGGGTCGATCTTGCCGATCTCCTCGTGGATGGCGGCCCGCAATCTCGTTGCCTCGCGATCGGCAGCGCCAGCACGCTCTGCCGCAGCATTCGCAGCAATCTCAGCCTGCTTGGCAACGTTCTTGGCTTCGGAGGCAGCGCTCTCGTGGGCGGCAACCTCTTTCTGAAGCTCCTCAACGCGCTCGCCCTGCGAGCGGGCATCCTCCAGTTCAGTGGCGGCGTTCGCTGCTTGCTCGGCTGCAGCATCTGGATTGTCAACCATTTCGCCGGCCCGTCCTCGTGCTTCGTCACGCAGGGACTCAATCTTCCGGAGCGCTACTTGTGCTTGGGCCTCCGAGTCGGCGGCCGAACGGGTCGCGGCCTCTGCTGCTTCGACTTCCTCGATCCGCACGGCATCAGCGGCCGCTTCAGCTGGATTCGGGTGGTCTGTAGAACCACACACCGGGCAGGGCGTCGCCGCTTCAAGCTCGCTCGCGAGGACGGCAGCGATGCCTTCGAGATATCGCGCTCGCAGATCGAGTTCTTGCTCCCGACGATCGAGTGCTGCTTGCTTGGCGTCCCGCGCCGCTTCATCCGCATTGCGAAGTTGAGGTTCCATAGACCGAAGTTCGGCCGCCGCTTCAGAACGCGCGCGCGCATGGTCGGCGGCCGCTCTCAGCGCTGGAATCTGCTCGACGGCTGACTTGGCTTTGCGGAGTTCCTCGTCGGCGTCGGCGCACTGCTGCTCGTGCTCGCCAGCGGCCTCCTCTTGTTCGTCCTGTATCGCGCGCTGGCGGGCCGCCAGTGTCCCTTCGGTTGCCGAGTCAGACTCGTAACCGCTAGCCCGCGTGGCGTCCTTGGCCAACTTGTCGAGCTGGGTCCGATGGGCAGCCAGTGACCTGCTCATCGAGGCAAGTCGATCCTGCAGCGCCGGGTCGTCGCTGCCCGGAACGGCGATCCCTTCGGGAGTGCTCAGCGCGCCGGCCCACTTCTCGTGCAATTCGGCGTGCCGTTCCGAGAGTTTGGCGGCTTGTTGTTGTAGTTGTGTTTGGCTGCTTTGCTCTCCATCAAGCAAGGGCCGCATGACCTCGGCAGTGTTCGCGAGCTCCAAGACCGCCTCATCGTTGGCGGTACTGGTTGCGGCTGCGTTGAGTTCCTCACGGCGCTCAACGAGTTCCCTTCGCTGATCCCAAAGCTCGGCAATTCGCCTGGCAACCTCGTCGGCAACGCGAGCAGTCCTGAGTTGGTCTTCGGCGGATGCCTCGGCGATGGCAGCTCGGCCGACAAGTGCTTTGGCCAGTTTGGTGAGATCATCGAACTGGGCCTGATCGGCGGGCCAGGATTCGTCGGCTAGGTCATCTGCGACTGCGTCGTCGGATGCTTCGTGGTCGGTCTCATCGGCTGCTTCGGCAAGTGTGCCGAGCGGGTCGCTGCCTTCGATCGCTGCGCGTACCTCCCTCCATCTCTCAGTGGCTCGGCTGCGCAGGTGGCGGAGTTCCTGTTCGAGACTCGCTGCGGTCTCGCGACGTTGCTTGGCTTCCTCGTCCAGCCAGTTGACGGCCGACGCAAAGATCGACGTGTCGAACAGCGTGCGCAGCAGCTTCTCGCGGTCTTCGGACTTCGACCGAAGCACCTTCTCGAATCTCCCTTGTGGAAGGAGAACGACCTGCTGGAACTGCGAGCTGGTGAGGCCGATCAGTCGAGCGACCTCCTCATTGACTTCGGTCAGATTCTGAGCCACCGGCTGCCAGCCTTCGCCTATCTGCCGTTCGAGTGTGGCTTTGGGCGGGACCTTCGTGGTGCCCTCTCCGATCCTCTTGGCGCGTTCGTGAAATGGGCTGCGACTGATACGCCAGCGTGCGTCGTGCGCCGTGAACTCGAGCTCGACACAGGGCGACGCATCGGGTGCTGCATGGTCTGACCGGAGGGAATCATGGCGGCGCTCTCCGGGCACCTCGCCATACAGCGCGAAGCACAGTGCGTCGAGCAGGAACGTCTTGCCGGCGCCTGTGGGACCCCAGATCAAGAAGAGTCCGTCGACGACGAGCCGGTCGAAGTCGACTTGCACATCGCCGGGGTAGGGACCCAGAGCGGAGAACGCGAGCCAGTGCGGCCTCATGCGTCGTTCGCGCTGGTTGCCGCTTGGAGCGCGGAGGTCAGCACGTCTCGCTGCGCCACCGAGGCCTCCCGACCGTGCTGGTCAGCCCAGAATCGCAGCGCGAGTTCGAGTGGGTGTTCCGAGTTCTCCACAGCCTCTGCCACGTCACCATCGCCGGGCGCCTTGCGACCGTTGGGAACGTGCTCGAGCATGGCGGCGTGCGGGAAGCGCCGTTGGATCTGCGCCATCGCCTGCAGGGGCAATTCGGCATCGGTGAGCCGCACCCGGACCCGGTCCCCCTCGGCGTCGGCGAACGCGGGGCTGTTGAGCAGGCTCTCGAGCCGGCCCTCCAAGGTTTGCAGCGGGCGGCCGACGCCTAGCGGGACAATCTCAGTGCTGCATCGGCCCTCTGCGTTCATCTCGACGATGCGCACCGACTTGGTGTCGTTCTCCTCAGAGAACGAGTAGGGGAGCGGGCTGCCGGAGTATGCGATACGGCCATCGTCGAAGGCTTGGCAGCGGTGCAGGTGGCCCAGTGCCACATAGTCGAACCCGCCGAACACGTCTAGGCCCACCCTGTCGATGTTGCCGATGCTGAGATCGCGTTCGGAATCCGACGGCGTTGCCCCGTCCACGAAGGTGTGCGCCACCACGACGGTGCGAGTCGGACCACCGGCGGCCGCCGCCCGGCGGATCAGCGTTGTGGCGAGTTCCGTGACGTCGTGGTGGCTGGCGCGTCGAGGACTGGCGCGTCGGGTTGCCTCGGCCTCGGGAGACTGCCGCCCGGCTAGCAGGGCGATTGCCGGGTCGTGGCGATCGGCTCGGCGAGACGCTGCCGTCCCTGCTTTTTCTGCCGCATTTGCCTCGGTTTCCTCAGCCTCTGCTTGCGCGGCTTCTGCCGCCTCAGCGTCTCCGCCGAGTTGGTCGAGGTGCCGGCGCGCCAGCAACGGCTCGAGGTAGGGCACCGGATAGACCCTGACCGGCGGTCCGCCGTCGTCGGCTTCCAATTGCAGCGGTTCAACGCACCGGGCGACCGCGCCCCGGACGGCGACACCCGCCTGCTCGAGGATCCGGTCGGCAACTGCTACCCGGTTCGGCGAATCGTGGTTGCCGGCAATGGCGACAACCGTCGCGCCCGTTTCGCGCAGGCGTACCAGGGCCTCGTCGAACAGACGCACGGCATCGGTTGGCGGGATCGCTCGGTCGTACAAGTCACCCGCGATCACGACTAGGTCGACTCTGCGGTTCCTAGCCAGTTCGACGATCCGGTCGATGACCTCTTCCTGCTCGCGCATGAGCGACGCGCCGTGGAAGCTGCGACCCAGGTGCCAATCGGACGTGTGCAGGATGCGCACGGCCGCAGAGTACCGAGGGGCTGTGACAGGGGGCCTGAAGAATCGGGATTCCCATGGGTTGAAACAGTGCGATCACGTCGACTCGCCGGCTCTGTGCCAGCCAACTCCCGGTTCGTTAGTGTCCGCACACCGCAGGTCCCTGGATCGGGGTCGGCGGATGAGCGTCACGGCTCGGAGCAGGGGAGATGTCGATGAGCGCTGATTTCGAGTTGGAGCTGCTGAGTTCGGGGTGGGGCCTCATCGAGGGGCCGCGGGTGGACGAGGATGACAACCTCTATTTCTCTGATGTGCCCAACGGCGGGGTGCGCCGGCGCCGGCCCGACGGCGAGATCGAAGTGGTCGTGCCGAAGCGGCGCGGCGTGGGCGGCATGGTGCTGCACGCCGACGGCGGCGTGGTGGTGAGCGGTCGCAACATCCAGCACGTCACCGACGCCGGCTCCGAGGTGCTGTTCGCTCCCGAGGTCGCCGGTTTCAACGACATGCACACCGACTCGCTGGGGCGCGTGTACGTGGGCTCGCTGCGGCGCAACCCGTTCGATCTGTCGTCACCCGATGAGGCCGGCGAGCTGTACCGCATCAACCTCGACGGCACGGCCGATGAGGTCTACGGCGACGTGCAGCTCACCAATGGCATCGGCTTCTCGCCCGACGGCTCGCGGTTGTACCACTCCGACAGCATTCCGGGCAGAGTGTGGGTGTCCGACGTCGACGGCGATTCGGTGACCAACCGCCGGGAGTTCGTGCGAGAAGGCAAGGTGCCCGACGGCCTTGCCGTGGATGTCGAAGGCGGCGTGTGGGTGGCGCTGGCCGAGGGCGCACGCGTGCAGCGCTACACGCCTGACGGCGAGCCGGATCTTGCCGTTGCGGTGCCCGACCAGTTCGTCACCAGCGTCTGCTTCGGCGGCGCCGACATGCGTGACCTCTACATCGTGACCGCCGGGGCGTCGGACGGCGGCGGCACGTCGGGCGGCGGGTGCATCTTCCGCACTCGTGCTCCCGTTGCCGGCGTCCCGACCCCGCTGGCTCGGGTGCGCCTCGGCGGATGACGAGTTGTCCCGCGACACCCGCAGTGCGCCTGCGACTGCCTGACCGGCCGATGCTTGAGGCACAGGGCGAGCCGCATGGCGTTCATCCGGTGCACGCTGACGCCGAGACGTGACCGGTCAGACTGAGAGCATGAGCAACATCTTCCGCTGGTCCTACGGCGCGCATGATGCGCCGGTGCTGCTGTGCCTGCACGGCATTGGTTCGTGTGCGGATGCGTTCTTGGGTCAGCGCCCGCTCGCCGAACGCCTGGGCATGCGGCTCGTGGCCTGGGACGCCCCCGGCTACCGCTATTCGGCCGATCCCGATGCTGCCCCTGGCATCGATGGCTGGGCTGACGCCGCAGCATCGCTGATCACGGCTGAATCGGACGGCCCGGTCGCAGTGCTGGGCGTCTCCTGGGGCGGTGTCACCGCCACCCGGCTGGTGCTGCGGCACCCCGAGCTGGTCTCTGCGCTCGTGCTGGCCGACTCCAGCGCTGGGGCCGGCACCAAGCCCGAGCAGGCCGAAGCCATGCGGGCGCGCGCCGTGGACTTCGTCGACCTCGGACCCGAGGGCTTCGCCGCGGCCCGGGCGAAGCGGCTGGTGAGCCCTGACGCCTCCGACGAACTTCGGGCACACGTTGCCGACATGATGATCCCGTCGATCCGCATGCCCTGCTACCAGTGGGCGTGCAACTCGATGGCAGAGTCGAACCACTACCCGGACCTCGCCCGCATCGCTGCGCCGACATTGGTGGTCGTGGGCGAGCACGACGAGGTCACCCCGCCCCGAGCGTCACAACGGCTGGCGGAGGGAATCGCGGGCGCCCGCTACATAGAGGTCGCCGACGCCGGCCACCTCGCCAACCAGGAACAGCCCGACGCGTTCAACAACGTCATCGCCGACTTCCTGGCGTGACAGTGCAGCTCAGCGCGGGGGCATCCGGATGCCGCCGTCGACCCGGATGACCTCGCCGTTCATGTAGGGGTTGGTGATGCACTCCATCACCATGAACGCCAGCTCCTCGCCAGAGCCGAGCCGCTTGGGGAACAGCACGCTCTGTCCCAGGTGCGCCTTGAACTGATCCGACTGCTCACCCTCGCCGTAGATCGGCGTGTCGATGAGGCCCGGCGCGATCGTGTTGACACGGATGCCGGTGGCGGACAGGTCCCGGGCGACGGGCAGGGTCATGCCCACGACGCCGCCCTTGGAGGCCGAGTACGCCGCCTGGCCGATCTGACCGTCGAACGCCGCGACCGAGGCCATGTTGACCACGGCCCCCCGGGAGCCGTCTTCGTCGACGGGCTCGGTCTTGGCCATCGCCGACGCTGCTTGGGCGAGCATGTTGAACGAACCGATCAGGTTCACGTTGATCACGAACCGGAACTGCTCGAGGTCCATCGGCACGTTGTTGCGGTCGATGGTGCGACCGGCGCGGCCCAGCCCGGCGGAGTTGACCAGCGCCCGAAGCGGACCCATCTCCGAGGCTGCGTCCACCGCATCGCGGGCGTCATCGATGTCGGTGACGTTGCAGCGCACGAACAGTCCTCCGATCGACGAGGCCACCTCGGTGCCGAGGTCGTCTTGCAGGTCGGCGATGACGACATGAGCGCCGGCGTCGGCAAGTTGGCGGGCGCTGGCTTCCCCGATGCCTGAGGCTCCGCCGGTCACGATGGCTGATGCTCCGCTGAGGTCAAGTCGCGGCATGTTGCTGTCCTCCAAGTCGTCTGTGCCGGATCGAAGCTAGCGTCGGCATTCGGCATGTCGGAGGGTCCACCGCGATGAAGAGCGAGCGCACAGCGACGTTCGCTGCACTCGGCGTGCCGGCATTTCGGCTGCTGTGGCTCAGCGGCGTGTTCTCCTTCATGAGCATCCAGATGCAGTTTCTCTTGCGAGCGCTGCTGGCCTGGGATCTCACCGAGAGCGAGAGCGCGCTGGGCATCGTGTTCTTTTGTTTCGGCCTCGCCCTCGGCATCTCGACGCTCTTCGGCGGCGTGGCGGCGGATCGGCTCTCCAAGCGACGGCTCATGCTGTTCGGGCAGATGGTGCTGCTGCTCGGCTCGGTCGGCATGGGATTGGCGCTGGCGGTCGATGTCATCCAGTTCTGGATGCTGCTCGTGTCGAGCGCCCTGCAGGGCCTGATGTTCGGCCTGATCGGACCGGCCCGCATCTCGATGACGACCGAGCTGGTCGGGCGCGAGCGGCTGGGCAATGCGATCACGCTCTCGTCGCTGTCGCTCAGCGGCAGCCGCGTCATCGCCCCGACCGGGGCCGGGCTGCTGGCAGGGTGGGCGCTGTTCGGTCTCGCCGGCGCCTACTTCGTATCGGCGGCCATCGCGACGCTGAGCTACGTGCTGCTGCTGCCCCTGCCGGAAACCACCCAGCGGGCGCCAACGCCGGACGGCGACGCTGGTCCGGTCCAGAAGACCCACGCCAGCCCGCTGGCCGAGATCGCCCAAGGCGTCCGCTACGCCATGAGCCGGGCGCATCTCCGCAGGCCGATTGTGACCTCGATCGTGGTGATCATGTTCGGCTTCAGCTACGTCGCCTTCCAGCCGGCGCTGGTCGAGGGCGTCTTCGGTCTCGGCGACCGGCAGGTCGGGTTCATCGCCGGGGCGTCATCGATCGGTGCTGTGGCCGCGTCGATCGTGCTCGCATCACGCGCCGACTCGCCGAGCGCAGGCTCCATCCTGATCGGGCTGGGATTCGCCTTCGGTGCGTCGATCATCGTGCTCAGCTGGGCTCCGAGCTATGCGATCGCGCTGGTAGTCACCGCGGCCATCGGCGGCGCCTCAGTCGGGTTCATCTCGCTCATCCAGACGATCGTCATGCGCAACACGGACGAGGCCTACCAAGGGCGCGTGCAATCGCTGGTGCAGCTGCCGTTTGCTGCATTCGCCATGGCGGCAGCGCCGCTGGGCGCTCTGGCGGAATGGGCCGGCGTGCGCACCATGTTCTTGACCATGGGAATCGCCGTCATGCTCAGCATGGTCGTCTACTCGATGGCCGCTGTCAGCGACCGCCGGCTGCCCCAGCCGGCGGGTTCACCGTAGGCGCAGCACTCTCAGCCGATCTGCTCGACGATCGAGGTCTCCGACAGGCTTGTGCGCACGTCGGTGTCGGCCCGGGTGGGGACGTCGGGGCACCAGCGTGACATTGCGTCCTCGAGCGCTTGCTTGACCTCGACGGCCAGGTCACGGGCGTCGGCCTCGTCGCACTCGACGACCACGCTGTCGTGGACGGTCTGCACCGCAGCAGCCGACGGATAGCGCTCCAGCACACGCGCCAGCCGTCCGTAGGCGTCGAGCATCACATCGGCGACACCGCCCTGGACGGGTGCGTTGCGGTAGGCGTTGGCCATCTGTCCGACGCGAGTGTGCAGCGCACGCTGCAGCAGGAATTGCTGGTCGGATGCACCCATCGAGGCGCCGACCTCGTCCACCACCGCACGCCGCAGGTGCCGTTGCTCGAGCAGCTTCTCGACCGCTGGGCGCAGTGCCCCCGCGCTCGCAGGGTCCGGGGGCGCAAGCTCGAATCGCTGCAGCACCCGCCGCCAGACCTCAGCCGGCCGGGGCTTGGTCGAGCAACCGACTACCGCAGCGGCTTCGCCCAGCACCCAGTCGACAGAAAAGGTGAACTGCTGCCGGCGGCCGGCTGGTGTGCGGGAGCTGAACGACAACGGCGAACCGTCAGATCGAACCACCACCGGCGCGGAGAACGACAGCGCCCACGCCACTTCGGTGACATCGAAGTCGCCGATCGCCGTGCTGCCACCGCCCCGCAGCGGTCCGGAGTCGATGGCTGCGGTGCTGCTGCCGGCGAGGACGGCGTCATGCACCTCCTCCGCGCTGTGATGCCGTCGCTGCTGGTTCCTCAGCGCCCGCCGTGCTTCGTCGGTGCGCGGCCACAGCTGCCCGAGCCGCAACGTGAGCTGCCAGTCGGCATCGAGCTCCGTTGCGGCGAAATGCCCGATGAAGCGGTCCCGTTCGTCGACCCATGCCGCGATGCCCGGATACGCGGTGAGGTAGGCCTCGATGAGCTCGTCCGCTTCCGCCCGGCTCGTGGGCACCCCGGCGTCGGTCAGTCCCCGTGACAGTCCCGCTCCCCGCTGGCCGTACAGGATCCCGAAGTTGATGCGCTTGGCCTTGGTGCGGAACTCCTCGTAGCGCGGCCGGTCGAGCGCTGCCAGTCCCGCCGGCCCGTCGAGCTGCACGCCGAACATCCGCTCGGCGGTGGCGGTGTGAATGTCGAGACCCTGCTCGAACGCCGCCCGCAGGCCCTCATCGCCGGCGAGCTGGGTAGCGAAGCGCAGCTCGGCCTGGCTCAGGTCGGAATACACAAACACCCGACCTGGCGGGGGCTTCATGTAGGGCTTCAGCCGTGGCGTGAAGTTCTGCGCATTCGGGTTGCGGCTGGCCAGCCGGCCCGTGTTGGTGCCCACCACCTGCAGGTACTCCGGATGCAGCCGCCCGTCGGCCCACAAGTGCTCGGCCATCGTGTGCCCGTACGTGCTCAACGTCTTCGACAGGTCGCGATAGGCCAGCAGCGCGCTGCAGAGTTCGCCGCCGATACCCGCCAGCACCGATGCGCCGAGCGAATCAGTCGGTGCCAGCGGGCGGGCGTGGCCGTCGGTCTTGGTCGTCCATGCCTCCACCTCGTCGGCCGCGAAACGGTTCAGCACGCCACGTGCCTGCTGCTCGCTGTCGGGATTCCAGCTGGGCTCGAGGCCGCCGCCGAAGAGGTCGCCTTGACCGCCGCCGGTCAGCTCGGCCAGATGTGTGAGCACCTCGACGCGCCGCGACGCCAGCTCTGCCAACTCGGCTTTCCAGCCATCGACGTCGAAGGGCAGACCGGCGCGCTCCATGCGATCCAGGAACGGCCGGGCATCCTGCTCGAGCCGGCACACCCCTTCCAGGCCCGCCTCGGCCAGCCGGTCGCGCAGCACCGTCGACACCCACAGCGTCTCGACAGCATCGGCTGCCGCATAGGCCACCTGGGTGTCGCTGAGCGTCCCCTCGGCGGAATAGGAGAGCTGTGTGGTGGCCTTGCCCTCGACACGCAATCCCAAGTAGCGCTCGGCCGCCCACGCCAGCCCATGGAAGAAGCTGAACCCCGTCAAGCCCTGGTGCAGCAGGGCATCCGCGAGCTGGGCATCCCACCAGCGCAACGATCGGACCGACGCACCCGCGGCGCGGGCCGGGTGGATCAGGTGTGTGTCGATGACCCGATCGTCGAAAGTGGCGTTCCAGGCATCGGATGCCAGATCTGGTGCTGCAAGACCCTCGACGAGCGCGGTGGCCAGTTCGCACAGGTCGTGCCGGGCGACATCGATCACCCACGCGCGCTCCGCGCCGTCCGCTCCGCGGGTTGCCGCCGAGATCACCCGCAGCTTCGGGACCTTGCCGCGCGTGGCAGCCTCGCGCGGCTCGAACACCGTCTCGGTATCCACCGCCCGGGCCTCCGATGCGGCAAGGGCGTCGACCAGATCGCCGAGATCGTCGCGGTTCACGAACGTGAGCGCCACGTCGGCCGGGTCTCGCGTCGCGTCAGGACGCGGATCGAGCCGGCGAGTATCCCCCCAGGTGTCGGCGAGATCGTTGACGGCGTCCACGAGCGCACCCTACGACGGCCCTGTCACAGCCACCGGACGGCGCCCACGACGCTGGCAACGCTTGCTCGGCGCAGCTGATTGCGACGGGCGACCGGATCAGCGCCGGGCGCACCTCACGGGTACTGGACGTCGATGAAATCGCCGGGGGAGCCGTCGCCCGCTTCGGTCTCGGCGGTGATGAGGTCGTGCAGGCGTTTCGCCACGGGGCCGACCGTGCCGTTGCCGATCGGGGCGCCGTCCCACTCCACGACCGGGAAGACGTGGGTGTCGCCGCCCGACATGATGAGCTCAGCGCCCGCTCGCGCGTCGTCGGCCCGCAGCGGCCGCTGCTGCACGTCACGCAGCAGCCCCTCGTCGCACAGCGGTCCTCGGGCCAGTTCGAGCAGGCGCCGCATGGTGGTGCCGTGCAGGATGCCCTCGAAGGGGGGAGTGACGAACACGCCGTCAGTGCTGATGCTGCAGACGTTCAGCACGCACGCTTCGGCGATGAACCCGTCATCGTCGACGATGATGCCGAAGGTGCCGCCCCCGTCAGCCGCCTCGAGGTGGGTCAGGACGTTCAGCAGGTAGTTGTTCGACTTGATCTGCGCCAGCAGCGGGGGTTTCATCGGCGTTTCGCGAACCGTCGCTTCGCGGAAGCCGTCCGCCATCGGATCGAAGCCGCCTGAGCCGAAGCTCATGGGGTCGAGCACGACGCAGTAGAAGCACGGCTCCTCGCACTCGGCAGGCATGAACGAGAACCCGCCGGGGCCCGCCGTCAGCCAATACCGCACGATGCCGTTGCGGGCGCCCGACGCGGCCGCCGTGTCGGCCACCATCTGGATGAGCTCGTCACGTGACCATGGGATCTGCAGGCGTGCGCCCGTCGCGCTGGCGAGCAGCCGGTCGATGTGGATGCCCAGGCGGTAGAGCCGGCCGTTGACCAGCGAGCAGGTGTCGAAGACGCCGTGGCCCCGGTGCACCATGTGGTCGTCGAGGGGCACCGTCATGACCGCCGGATCGGTCACGACGCCGCCGAGGTACGAGCTGAACATGGCGTAGCAGCCGCGCTTGTCCCTGCGCCGGGCGGTCATCCGCTTGACGGCTTCGGCCGGGCTGAGAATCCTCTGGGCGGGGCGCAGGCCGTCGGGAGACTCGACTGGTGCCCCGGCGCTGCTGTCGCCCTGCTCGTTGTCGATGGAAACCGTCCGCAGCGCCACGTCGCCGATGATACGTGTGCTGAATCGGTTGGCTCAGGAGGCCAGCTGCTCAGGAGCGCCAGCGGCGAAGCGGCACAGGCGCAGCGAGTTGCCGACGACGAACAGCGACGATGCGGCCATCGCGCCTGCTGCCACCATCGGATCCAGCACCCCGGTTGCCGCCAGCGGGATCGCTGCCACGTTGTAGGCGAAGGCCCAGAAGAGGTTGCCCCTGATCGTGCGCAGGACCCGCCGCGAGAGCGCCAAGGTGGCGGGCACCAGCCGCAGGTCACGGCTGAGCAGCGTGATGTCGGCCGCCGACCGGGCGATGTCGGTGCCCGCTGCCGCGGCGATGCCGACGTCGGCGGTGGCGAGCGCAGCCGCGTCGTTGATGCCGTCGCCCACCATCGCCACACGCAGCCCGTCCGCCTGCAGGCGCGAGATTGCTGCAGCCTTGTCCTCGGGCAGCACGCCCGCAGTGACGTTGTCGATGCCGATCTCCGCGGCGACCGCGACGGCGGTGCGCTCGTTGTCGCCGGTCAGCAGGTGCGGTTCGACGCCGGCGGTCCGCAGCGCCGCGACCGCCGCAGCCGCAGTCGGCTCGATGCCGTCGGCGAGCACGATGACCCCCTCGGCGTTGCCGTCGCGGCCGACGAGCACGGCAGTCGCCCCGCTGGACTCAGCCTCGCCGGCAAGTTCGCCGACCGCCGCGGGAACAGATGCGAACAGCGCCCGCTTGCCCACGCAGACCTCGCTGGTGCCGTCGGGCGAGCGGTGTGCCGTGCTGGCTCCCGAGTCGTCAGTCATGTCCGCTGCCGCACCGTCTGCGGTGCCCGCTGCGGTGCCATCTGACCCGGCCGCAGGCTCGGTGCTGTCGCGATCGGGGTTCACGTCGCCGTGGACCGGCGCGCCGGCACCGCCGTCGCGGGCTGGCACGCGAACCGATGCCCGGATGCCCAGGCCCGGGACGGCTTGTGCGCCGGCCAGCTCCGGAGCGTGCTCGCCGGGCGCGGCCGGCGCCGCGGCAATGGCTCGTCCGATCGGGTGCTCGGACGCCGATTCGGCGCATGCCGCGAGCGACAGCAACGCGGCGGTGCCATCGGCCTCAGGGCCGCGCCAGCCAGGCGCAGCGACCGAGGTCACGGTCATCTGCCCTGTGGTGAGGGTGCCGGTCTTGTCGAACACCACCGCGTCGACGTGCCGGCTGTCCTCGAAGACACCCGCACCGCGCACCAGCGCACCGAGCTGCGCCGCGCGCCCGACGCCCACAGCCAGCGCCACCGGCGTCGCGAGACCCAGCGCGCACGGGCACGAGATGACCAGCACCGCGACGGCGGCGGTGACCGCATTGCCGAACGTCTCGAGCATCGATGCGTCGCCGCTGCCGAGACCGCCGACCGCCAGCCAGGCCACCAACGTCACCAGGGCAACGCTCACCGCGATCGGGACGAAGACTGCCGACACCCGGTCGGCCAGGCGCCCCACTTCCGCACGCGAGTCCTGGGCACGGCGGGTCAGCTCGGTGATGCGCGCGAGCGCGGTGTCGGCGCCGACGGCCGTCGCTCGGACGACCAGCGCACCGTTGCCGTTCTGCGTGCCGCCGACAACCTCATCGCCTGGCACCACGTCGACGGGCACGGGCTCGCCGGTCATCATCGAGACATCCACCGAAGAGGTGCCTTCGGCCACGATGCCATCGGTGGCGATGCGCTCGCCGGGGCGAACCATGAACCGCATCGCGACGGCCAGATCCGCAGCGTCGATCTCGGTGCCGTCCGCGAGCCGGACAGTGGGGACTGTCAGTTCCGCCAGCGCTCGCACAGCGTCGCCGGTGCGGCGCATCGCCCGGTCCTCCAACCAGCGGCCCAGCGTGACGAAGGCGAGGATCACCGCCGCGGCATCGAAGTACAGGTGCGAGCTGTCTGGGGACATCAGCCGGACCGCCGACCATGTCCACGCTGTCAGCGCACCGAGCGAGATGAGGGTGTCCATCGTGGTGCTGCGGTGGCGCGCAGCGCCCCAGGCGTTGCGCAGCACCCGCCGGCCGCCCCACCACAGAGCGACTGAAGCGGCGGCGCCGACCGCGAACCGCCAGCCCGCGAACTGCAACGCATCGGTCATCGAGATCAGCCAGCAGCCCGCCGCCAGCACGACCGTCAGCGGCCAGTCGTGCCACGCCAGCCTGACGTTGGCGGCCGCGCCAGCGCCGCCGCCCTTCCCGTCAGCCGCCGCGCCGGCCGCGTGGGCTGGCGCGCCCGCGGTTGCCGACGCTGGAGCGGTTGACCCCGGGGCCGGTCCGGTGTGCCCGGTGTGCCCGGGCTGCTCGTCCAGATCAGCCTGTCCTGTCAGACCCGCTGCTCCGGCTGGTCTGGTCAGCCCGGCCAGTCTGGTCAGTCCGGCCGGGGCCACCGAATAGCCCAGCGACCCCACGATCGCCACGGCACGGCCCGCAAGCTTGCCGGGCTCGTCCTCATGACCCAGGATCCGCGCTCGCCGGGTGGCGAAGCTCACGGTGGCCATGCTCACGCCCGCCAGCGCGTTCAGCTCCTGCTCGATGCGGTGCGCGCAGTTCGTGCAGGTCATGCCCCCAATGGGCAGCTCCACTTCGAGGGGGGATGAGCCGGCGGCATGATCGCCGGCTGGCGTGGCGCGGCTCATGGGCGCAGCGTAATGAGGCCGGTCACCGTCCCGCCCCAGCGGAGCCTGCGTAGCCTCCGGGGTGATGGGGGAGCCGGAAGAGCAGGACACGCCCCCGACGTTCGGCCCGGCAGCGCTCGCGACGCCCGCCAACCTCGTCACCGTTGCCCGCATCGCGGCGTCGCCGGTGTTCATCTGGATGATCGCGGCGTGGGGGCCCCGCTGGGCCACATTCTGGACCGGCTTTGCCGTCGCGATGACCGACTATCTCGACGGCCTGCTGGCGCGCCGGCACGGAGCGACCCGGGCGGGCGCCTTCTTGGACCCGCTCGCCGACAAAGTGCTCGTGCTCGGCGGGCTCGCCGCGCTGGTGTGGAACGGGCAGTTCCATGCGGTACCCGTCATCGTCATCGCGGTACGTGAGCTGGCGATCAGCGCCTACCGGTCGCGTGCCGGGCGCAAGGGCATCTCGGTGCCCGCGACCCAGCTCGCGAAATGGAAGACGTTCGTGCAGCTGTGGGCAATCGGCTTCGCGGTCATGCCGCCGCTGGCGACACACGCCCACTGGGTAGCCACGCTGACGCTGTGGGTTGGGGTGGTGCTCACCGTGTGGACCGGGTGGACCTACCTGCGCTCAGCTCGCGGTGTCGCCGCGCCCCAGCCCGGCGACAACGAATGCGGCTGAGGAGTCACTGAGGCGTCACGGCAAGCCAGATCCTCGGCCGGGACCCCGGTCGCGCCACTAGGTTCACCCTCGATGAAGACCGAGATCGTTGCCGTGGGGACCGAGCTGCTGCTCGGGCAGATTGTCGATACGAACTCGTCGTGGATGGGCGAGCAGCTTGCCCTGGCCGGCATCGACAGCCACTACCAGACCAAGGTGGGGGACAACTGGGATCGCATCGAGGACGCCTTCCGGCTGGCGCTCGACCGCAGCGACGCCGTCATTGTCTGCGGTGGGCTGGGACCCACCCAGGACGACATCACCCGCGAGGTGCTGGCGTCGGTGATGGGCGTCGAGCTGGTGCTCGATGAGCGCATCGCCGAGCGGATCCGCGCAATGTTCGCCAGCCGCAGCCGCCCGATGCCCGAGAACAACCTGCGCCAGGCGATGGTGCCCGTCGGGGCGTCGCCCATCCCGCAGCAGCCCGGCACTGCGCCTGGCCTGGTGGCGCCGATTCGCTGGGTGCGCGGCGTCGGCGCCCTCGCGCAAGGCGCTGAGCCGCCGGAGGGGGCCGAGGTGCTCGAACGCGTCGTCTACGTCGTGCCCGGCGTGCCGTACGAGATGCGCGAGATGATGAATGGCACCGTGCTGGGCGACCTGCAGCGGCGTGCCGGCGTCAGCGCAACCATCGAGAGCCGGGTGCTGCGCACGTGGGGCCAGAGCGAATCGGGCCTGGCGGAGATGCTGGCGGGCCGCATCGACGAGCTGGACGAAGCGGGCAACCCGACGCTGGCGTTCCTGGCGAGCGGCATCGAGGGCATCAAGGTGCGGATCACCGCCAAAGGCGCCGACTCGGCCGAGGCGTGGCGCCTCATCGAGGCGGAGCAGGCAGTGCTCGAGCCGTTGCTGGACGATCTGGTCTTCGCCTACGACGACGACAACATGGAAACGGCAGTGCTGGCCGAACTCGGCCGGCTGGGCTTGACGCTCGGCGTTGCCGAGACGATCACCGGCGGTCGCATGGCCAACCGTCTGACCTCGGCGGAGGCGGCGATGCGTGCCGGCAGGTCACCGGGCGGGGCCAAGCTCGGCGATCCCGGACTGGCGCCTGCCGCCGACACCGACCAATCCGACGGCGGGACCGGCCCGGGCATCTTCGCGGGCGGCATCGTGGCCCGCTCAGAGCACCTCACGGAATATCTGCTGCACGCAGGCTCGTCGACGGTGTCGCCGTTGGGAGATGACCTCGTGCCGCCGGTCGCCTCAGCGGCCGGCGCCGAAGCGCTCGCGCGGGCGGCCCGCCTGCGCACCGGAGCCAGCGTCGGCCTCGCCGTCACGGCGATCGAAGACCGCGCCGCTGCTACGCCTGAACATCCCTTCGGCACCGCATTCCTGGCCGTGTCGATCTCGGCGCAGCCGGCGCGCGGCCGCATTCCCGCAGTCCCTCACCGCGACAAGGCCGACGAGATCCGCCTGCCCGGCGACCGCGAGCGCCTCGCCGACTACAGCGCCATCTCAGCGCTCAACCTGCTGCGCCTCATCCTCCAAGGCCGCCGCTAGGAGCGAGAACGGCCAGGCGTCGCCGTCGCCTGCGCAGCCCGCAGGCGACGAGCACGTCTATATCCGACGAACGCGAACTCTGGATGGCAGGCTGTCCCGATGCGTTTCGGATTCTGGACGAAGAACGACCAAGAGACCTCCGCGGTCATCGAGTGCTGCCAGCATGCGGAGGCCACTGGCTGGGATGGCCTGTGGTTCGCCGACCACTTCATGCCCAACGAGGAGAACGTGGACCAGCCGGTCCACGAGGCATGGTCGGTGCTCGCGGCGCTGGCCGTGGCCGTGCCCCGGGTGCGTCTCGGCCCGCTCGTGGCGGGCAACACCTACCGCAACCCGGCGCTCACGGCCAAGATCGCCACGACGATCGACCACCTGTCGGGCGGTCGGGTGGTGCTGGGCATCGGCGCCGGGTGGCAGGAGAACGAGCACGAGGCATACGGGTTCGAGTTCGGCACGCTGCGCAGCCGCATGGACCGCTTCGACGAGGCTGTTGAGATCATCAGCTCGCTGCTCGGCAACACGCGCACGAGCTTCGACGGCGAGCACTACACGCTGGCCGGGGCGCCGCTCGACCCCAAGCCGGTGCAGTCGCCCGTTCCGCTGCTGATCGGCGGCGGCGGTCGGAAGCGCACGCTGCGGACCACTGCCCGCTGGGCCACCGAATGGAACTACTGGGGCATGCCCGACGACATCGCCGAGCTGTGCAGCGTGCTCAATGGGCACTGCGAGGCCATCGGCCGCGACCCTGGCGAGATCAGCCGGTCCGCGTGCGCGCTGCTGTTCATCAATGAGGACTCGGCCAAGCTGGACCGCTTCCGCGCCATGGACCTGGGCCGGGCAACCATCGTCGGCACGCCCGACGAGGTCAGCGAGGTCGTCGAGCAGTATCGGCAGGTCGGGGTCGACGAGTTGATCATTCCCGACTTCACCTTCGGCCCCATGGAAGCCAAGAAGCACTCCATGGACCTGTTCATCAACGAAGTGGCACCCAACTTCCGCTGATCGCCGCCGGCGCGCAGCCGCAGCTGACGGCGGCACCACACCGCAGAACACGACACCCAGACGACAGGGGAACGAGATGAAGATCGGTCTGTTTCAGATCAACATGGGGGTGCTGGGCGACGCAGCCGGCCCCGAGGGCGCCGGTCGCATTGCCGTGGCCGCCGAGCAGGCCGGCTTCGAGTCGGTGTGGACAGGGGAGCACGTGGTGCTGCCCGACCCCCAAGCGCCGCCCTCGCCGCTGCCGCCGCTGCATCCCATGCTCGACCCCGCTGTTGCGCTCGCGTATGTTGCCGCGCTCACCAGCGAGATCAAGCTGGGCACCGGCATCATCATCGTTCCCCAGCGCAACCCGCTGGTGCTGGCCAAAGAGCTCGCCAGCGTGGATGTGCTGTCGGGCGGGCGTCTGCTGTTCGGCGTGGGCGTGGGATATCTCGGCCCGGAGTTCGAGGCGCTGGGCATCCCGATGGAAGACCGCGCCCGCCGCACCGAGGAGTACATCGAGGCCATGCGGGAGATCTGGTCGATGGACGAGCCTGCCTACGACGGCGAGTTCGTCAAGTTCTCCGACGTGCAGGCGCGACCCCGACCAATCCAGCAGCCGGGTCCGCCGGTGGTCATGGGCGGACACACGGCGCCCGCGTACCGCCGCTCGGTGACGATGAGCGAGGGCTGGTACGGCTTCGCGCTCGACTACGACGCCACGCAGAACTGCATCGACGGGCTGTCCGAGGCAGGCGCCCGCTACGACCGGCCCGCCGAGCTCGGACGGCTCGAGATCACCGTGACGCCGCGGGTGCGCCCGAC
>JAJEBN010000077.1 GCA_022822525.1 Acidimicrobiia bacterium
ATTGTCCTGGGTGGTGGCCACAGTGATAGTGCCGGTGGTGTCGCCCTGGGCGATCTTGAGGCTGCCGGTTGCGTCGGCGTAGTCGGCGCCGGTGCCGTCGCTGCTGCCGGTGGCGATGGCGGGCGTGGCGTCGCCGACGACGCTGCGACCGTCGGCGAACCAGTAGGGGACGGTGATGCCGCCCGAGGGCGCTGCTGTCGGCAGCGTGACGGTGAAGCTGAGGCTTTCGCCCTCGGCCGCGGTGGCCGCCTCGACAGAGACGCCGGCTTCCACGGTGAACAGGCCCGACAGGGCGTACAGCGGCAGCGACTCGGTGTTGCGGGCGCCGACACAGTGGCCGGTCGGGTCGGCGTTGCCGGATTCGTTGGGCGCGCCGTTGACGGTGTCACGCGGCCCGAGCGGGTTGTAGTCGGCGCCCGCCTTGTTGAGATAGCCCACCCGGGGCTGCGACTGGCCCATGAGGCCGCGTCCGTCGATCGCACCGCCGGGCAGCGGGGTCAGTGTGCCGTCGCCGGATTTGTGGGTCCTGGGGACGAAGACTCGACACGCGTGGGGCTCGCTCCAGCCGCTGCCTCTCGATGAGCTGCCGGTCCAGTAGCCGTCGGCGTTGACGGTGGCGGCTGTGCCGTCGGCGTAGCGCGGCTTGTCCTCAGCGGCCCAAGTGCCCTTCAGGCCGTTGTTGTTGTTGGCAATCTGGTCACCGTTGACCCAGTGGACCCGGCCGTGTTGGAGGCCCTGACTCAGCCCGCGCGTTATGTCATCGGCCGGATAGGCGGAGAGGTCCGGGTTGTCGGCCTGGTGGAACAGGGCATGGTCGATCGCATGGCCGGGCTGGTAGTCGGTGATCTCGTCGGCCTCGGGCGCCAGCTTGATCGTTGTTTCGGGCAGGTCGCCGGTCACCTTGCCGTCGTCGTCGGTGGCGCCGGTGGAGACGATGGCCCGGAACATCGAGGCGAACGGCTTGAGGGCGTCCACCGCGCTGGTGAGGCTTTGGCCGTCGCTGGTGGCGCCGGCGATGATCTCGTTGCGGACGAAGCTGTCGTAGTAGCTCGCCTCGGTGCTGGTGCCGGTAGTGGTGCCCTTGGTCACGTAGATGAGCCGGAAGGTCTCACCGGGCTTCACGTCGTCGGGCAGCAGCGGCCAATCCATGGGCACGATGCCGGCCGCCGCCGAAGTGATCCCGGCGTCGTCGTCGTCGTCGATGCCGTACCAGTGCTCGGTTGCGGCAGCGCCGGCGCTGGCCTTGACCCCGCCGCCGAGGTTGCTGGCGGGCGGCAGGCCGACGGCGACTCCGTCGATCAGTGGCGGTGCCAGGTTGTCGGCCAACTCCACCGAGAACGTCTCGTCCACGGCCTCGCCGTCGTCGAAGCCGGCCCGGGTGCGCAGTTCGACGGTGGCGGTGGCATTGCCAGTGGTGGGGCCGCGCAGCTCCACGTAGCGGAAGCCCGTATGGGGCGCGGTGAGCCGGTCGACGTGTTCCACCGAGGCGCCGGGCTCGGTGGCGATCATCTCGAAGTCGTTGAAATGCGGAGGGAAGGCCACGTTGGCGCCGATGCGGGGGCCGCGCACCGTCTGCACCACCGCCCCGTTGGCCTCCGATTCGAGATGCAGCGGCACCCGCACCCACTCGCCGTCGGCCAGCGGCCTCGACAGGCTCACCGTGAGCACGTCGGCGCGTGACGGGTCGCCCTCGACCATCGCCTTCGAGGGGCTCATCTTGGCCCCGCCGCCGGCGAGGGTGACGGTGGTGGGCTCGTCGTCGACGGCGGTGACGGCGAGGCTGGGGCCGCTGCGCCCGAAATAGTCGCTGTGGTCGGAGCTGGCCGCATGGGATATGACCGCGGTGCGGTCGGCCTCGTCGACGGCGGTGTTCTGCGCGGTGACGGTGACGTTCTGGGCGGTCTGCCAGTTGCTCGGGGTGAAGGTGAGAGCCACGCCGCCGGTGACCGTGGCGGCTGTGGAGACGCTGGTCGTGACCTGGGCCGCACTGGTGTCGTCGCTGGTGACGGTGACGGTCACGTCGAACAGCGGCTTGGTGTTGAGCCGCACGCCGTAGGTGACCGAGCCGCCGTCCTCGCCGAGGCGCACGGCGGCGGGCAGCGCGCCGCTGCGGCCCGCCAGGGTGATGCCGGGTGACGCTTCGAGCAGGTCGATGTTGTAGCTGCGCTGCTCCGCGGTGCCGGCGGTGTGGCCGGGGCAGCCCGCGCCGGCGCAGGCGCCGCCGCCGAGGGTGCCCCCGAAGCGGTCGCCGGGGCCCAGCCAGCCGTCGGAGCGCTCCGGTATCGACACCTCCAGCCGGTTGGTGATCTCGTCGGCGTCGGCCAGCGCTGTCACGATGAGCGTGGCCCCGGCGGCGGACTTGTCGGTCTGGGTGCCGGTGAAGGTGAGCCGGCCCTCGGCGCCGTCGGCGGAGTCGCGGTAGGCGACGCCCTGAGGGCTGCCTTCGAGGGCCAGGGTGAAGTTCTTGCCGAGCTCGAGGCGGTGCGTGACGGGGTTGCCGTTCGAGTCGGTCTGGGTCTCGGTGCCGCTGAAGCGCAGCGGCACGGTGAGCTGCTCGCCCTCGGTGAGCGGGCGGGCCAGGGTCACCGTGAACTTGGCGGTGTCATTCGGGTCGGCTTCGGTGGCCTCGTGGTCGGCGTTGCCGGCCGCGCCCAGCGTCACCTTGGTGGGCTCGTCGTCGCCGAACACCTTGATCGGGATGGCCTGGCCCCCGCCAAGGCTGAGGCCGGTTGCAACGGTGGGATCCGTGTCGAGGCTCTTGTCCTTGTAGTTGTCGTTGAGCACGTAGGCGACGAGGTTGAACGAGCCGGTGAGCACGCCCTCGTTGTCGACGCCGTTGTCGAATGCGACCATCTGGAAGGTGACGCTGGCAGGGATGTCGCCGTAGACCGGCTTGTCGCCCGCGTCTGTGCGGCCGTTGCCGTTGGTGTCCTCGTAGCGCAGCAGCGGGCGGGTGATCCGGGCCACCTCTCGGTACTGCGCCGACGTCTCCGGATGGTGAATGACGGGATCGCTGCCGACGCCGTGAGCGATCGAGCGCCGGTTCGGGTCGATGAGCTGGCCGAACTGCCCAGGCGATTTCTTCTCGGTGGTTGGGCCGGGCTTGACCTTGACCAGCTCGTGCACCCGGGCCACGATCGCCACGCCCTCGGAGTCGTCGGCGTCGGCCAGCTTCGCGATCTCGTCTCGCGCGCTCTGGTCGAAGTTCAGCGTGACGGTGTCGCGGTGGTCGCGGGCATCGCCGTTCTGGGTCCGCTCCATGAGCCGCAGCGCATCGCTGTTGATGTTCGCCGTGACGCTCTGGCCCACGGAGGAGATGCGCCAGGTGGTGCCGGCGGGCTGCTCGTTGACGGTGACCGTCCAGTCGGCGACCGCCGCCGCGTCCGAGCAGGTGGTTCCGCCCACGCAGAGCTGCACGCCGAACGTCTCGCTGGTGGTGTCCGCGTCGCGGCTGACCACCTGTTCGGTGACCTGGCGGCCCCGCACCGTGGAGGTGGTGGTGGTGATCGTGCCGGCGGCCACCTCGAACTGGATGCGCCCGCTGCGGATGTTGGGGTACACCCGCATGCTGGCGCCGGGCGCCACGGTCTTCTCGCGCCCTCGCTGGTCGCGGGCGGTCACCTTCATGTCGCTCGTGGTGGCCGTGTAGGGGTCGGCCAGCGGCTTGACCCGCAGGTGGTACTCGTCGGCGTCGGGCAGGTTGGAGATCTCGAAGTAGCGCTCGGTGCCGTCGTCGATCACCGTGCGGTGCAGGTACGGCACCTTGGAGGTGTCGACGGCGGTCGGCGTCTGAGCCTCGGCCTCGTGCGTGCCGTAGGGCACCACCGCGAGCAGCGAGGCCAGCAGCAGCACCGCCAGCGCACCCGCTGTATGCCGCCGTGCCGCGCGCCGCCACGGCCGTCTGCCTGGGTTGCGGGTCCGGTCGGGATCGAACAGCCAAGCAGCGCTGCCCGGCCGGCTGCGGTCGATCACAGCGGCCGAACCTCTCGCCGAACCCGTCGAGCCAAGCAGCGTTGCAAGCCTGACCGAAGCAGCCATCACGTGGCGAGCGCCTAGCCGCCGCGCGCGCCGCAAGGACCCCCCCCCCCCGCAAATGGGGCAGATCAGCGCCAAGCACCACCGTCACGACACCCGAACGCCGCTCGGCTGTCATATCGGAACGGTCATCCGCCGGCGGCACCGAAGACTGCAGCGCGGCACCGCGCAAAGCGAAGCGCTCCGAACTCGGGCTGACCGGTCGCAGGCGGGGTCA
Organism: Acidimicrobiia bacterium; assembly: GCA_022822525.1. Taxonomy (GTDB): domain Bacteria; phylum Actinomycetota; class Acidimicrobiia; order Acidimicrobiales; family Poriferisodalaceae; genus Poriferisodalis. Next base: position 4,253 of record JAJEBN010000077.1, read on the forward strand.
CAAGCAGAGCAAGATACCAAGCCTCTTGCCCAGCGTGAGCCCTTTCGTTCGTGCCGCGCGCTCATGTTCGGAAGTCCTTCCGAATCTCAATGAAAATGCTTGGCATTGTGTGACGCGGTGCTCCTACGGTGCTGCGAGACCAACCGCAACCGGGCCAGCGGCAGCACCTTGGCCGACGACGGGCGGTGCCGCGTTCAGACCCTGGGAGACCAGATGAGTACCCTTCGCACCATGGAGGCCGACAGCAGCATTTCCGAGGCCGAAAACAGCCCTGACGCCACGCCGCAGCAACAGACCCCAACGCCGCAACACGCCGTGCAACCGCCGGGCGAGCAGGCTGCACAGACCCGCCGACGGCGTGTGCCGTCGTGGCTGGAACGCAACGGCATCGCAGCCGCCGTCATCACCAGTTTCGCCGCCCTCCTTGTCTACGGTTTCATGTCGCTCAGCAACCAGATCGACACCCTCGGCGACAGAATCGACCGTGTCGAAGACAACCTCAACCAGCGCATCGACCGCGTCGAAGGCAACCTCAACGAGCGAATCGACCAGATCGACCAGCGGTTCATCCAAATCGAGCGGCGCTTCGCTCAGATCGACCAGCAGTTGACGGATATCAACACGATTCTGTTCGACCACACCGGCCGGCTGTCACGCATCGAGACCACTCTCGAACTGGGCTCCGACGCCACTCCTCAGACGTAAATGGCGATTGCTCAACTGAGACCGGCACAGTTGGCACCCGAAGCCGCGGCGCTGCTGCCGGCCGACGATGCTGCACCGCGCTGCGCCGACCATGCCGCTGCGATCGGCGCCGATCCCGGCGGCACCGCAATCGCTGCCGACGCCGTAGCGCTGGTGGAGGCGCCGCTGCCGTGGCCGAAGCCGGTGTTCACGAGAGGCTTGCTCGCAGGCCTCTCGTCGATGATGGATCATCAGGTGGGTCCGACCCGGGTGCTGGCCGTGGCGCCGACGGGCGGGCGCGACCGACGCAACGGCACCCCCAGCAAGGTTCCTGTGGTGCTGCACTGGCGCTCGGGCGCGGGCACGCAGTCGGCCTGCTTCGAAGCCGACGGCGCCGACGGGCTACACGAGCTGTTCGCCCGCCTTGGAGATCAATCGCCCGCAGACCCGGCGCCGGACGGAGCCGCCTTCGCTTCGGTCGGCTACGCCGAGAACGAACGGGCGGTGCTCATCTGCACCCAAGGCAGCCATGACGTGTGCTGCGGCAGCGAAGGCACGCGCCTTGCCGCCGACTTCGAAGCGATGCTGCGCGCCTACGAGGATGCGGATGTCAACGAGCCCTACACCGGTGCGCCGACTGCCGGCGGCCGGATATCGGTGTACCGCGTCAGCCACACCGGTGGGCATCGATTCGCTCCGACCGTGATGACGCTGCCCGACGGCCGCATGTGGGCCGGCATCGAAGCAGGCGAGATCGCCGCGATCTTGGACCAGACCGCCGATGCATCCGCCATTGCAGCGCGCTGCCGGGGCTGGTGGGGCGCCGCGACCGGGCCGGCGCAGGTGGGCGAAAGGGCCGTGTTCGCCGAGGTGGGATGGCCGCTCGAAGCCATGAGTCGCGAGGTGCGCTTGCGGCGCAACGCCGACGCTTGGGAAGTCGACGTGGTGGCAGCCGAGGCAAGGCGGGCATGGACCGTGACCTTGCGAGAGAAGCGGACCGTGCCGACCATTGCATGCCGTGCATCGGGGGGACTGCCCGCCAAGCCCGCGACAGAATTCACCGTCACCGATATCTGGGAGACATCGACATGACATCACCGCTGGGGGGCATCCGCGTCGTCGAGTTCGCCAATTTCGCTGCCGCGCCGTCGGCCGTGGCGATCATGGCCGACCTCGGTGCGGAGGTGATCAAGGTGGAGGCGATCGGCGGCGATCCGATTCGCGGCCTGATGAAGCAGGCGAAGCTGCCCGAGGGTGAACACAACCCCGACGTGGCGTTCCAGTTCATCAACCGCGGCAAGCAGTCGATCCAGCTCAATCTGGAAGACCCCGACGGCTCAGCGATCGCGCGGCGCCTGGTAGCGGCCTCCGATGTCGTGGTCATGAACCTGCTGCCCGAGCGCCGTGATCGCTTCGGCCTGGGCACAGACGACCTGCTGGCGCTGAAGCCCGATTTGGTGATCGGCGTGCTGTCGGGCTACGGCGAAGTGGGAGACGAGATCGACCGGCCGGGCTACGACGTGACGGCCTTCTTCTCGCGGTCGGGCCTCTACGGCGCTTCGACGCCTCCCGGAGGCGCCCCGCCGCACGCCCGGCCAGGCCAAGGCGACCACACCACGAGCCTGGCCTTCTTCGGCGCGATCATGGCCGGGCTGCGGGCGCGGGATGTGACCGGCGAGGGACAGATCGTGGAGTCCTCGCTGCTGCGGACGGCGACCTGGACCATCGCCATCGACATGGCCACGTCACTGGTGGACGGTCGCCCCAACACGGAGCGTCCTCGCGAGAGCGGCCTGTCGCCCATGCTCGAAGCCTTCGAATGCGCCGACGGGCGCTGGCTGCACTTCACAATGCCCGACACGGGCGACGCGTGGGAGCGCTTCTGCAAAGCCATCGAGCGCGAGGACCTGCTGTCCAACCCCGACTACCAGACCGGACGGCAGCGCTTTCGGTCAATGCGCGCACTGCTTGCCGACATCGACGACACCCTCAAGTCGCAGCCGTCCGAATACTGGATGCCTCGCCTGGATGAGCACCGCTGCATCTGGGCGCCGATCAACGACACGGCGCAAGCAGCTCAGGATCCGCAGGTGCGCGCAACCGGCGCCTTCGAGACCATTCACCACCCGGAGGCCGGCGACTTCGAGACGATCGCCGCCCCGTTCCGCATGCACAACTCCCCCGACGTGGGCGTGCGCGGCCCCGCGCCACGAGCCGGTGAGCACACCGCCGCCCTGCTGGGCGACCTGCTCGGCCTCGACGAAAGCGAGATCACCGACCTGGCCGAACGCGGCGTTATCGCGTCGGACTGAACGCCTCTCGACGATTCGCCGGTAGTCGACAGCCGGTCGACCGGCGCTGTCGCAAGTCAGGCTTCGAGGCGGTCGATGATGTCTGTTGCTATGTCCTGCGGTGAGCGGCCCGCAGTGTGGACCTGCTCGAATTGCCCGTATCCCGCTGCCCGTTCGTTCAGGAGGCGGGCTACTGCGGACGCTGGATCGTCGCCTGCAAGCAGCGGCCGTACCGGGCCATCGACGTCGGCTCTCAGGCGGCGGACGATCTCGTCAGCACTAGCGGCAAGGCAGAAGACGCGACCCGTGGCGGTCAGCGCATCGGCATTTGCCGGATCGAGCAGCATCCGGCCGCCGGTGGCGATGACGTGGTGCCGGCTGCGGGCGACATCAGCGGCCGTCTCGCGCTCAAGTGCTCGAAAAGCGTCCTCGCCTTGCTCGGCAAAGATGACGTCGATCGGTCCGTGCCGAACCACGATCATGTCGTCGGTGTCGACGAATGTCCAGCCGAGGTCACGCGCGACCAGCCGGCCGACGGTGGTTTTTCCTGTCCCCATGAACCCCGTCAGCACCACGTTGAGCTCGGGCGAGCAAGTCACAGGATCACGCTACGACGCCGAGCCGGCAGCGCGAACATTGCGGAAACATCGGCCAACGATGCCGCGACATCGCTTGATCCCTCTCGCGGTCGCCGCTTACCTACGACGCTGAGCCGGATGCTGCGCGGCGGCAGCTGCGCGGCCGTAGACCCAGGAGCACCTATGTCCACGAACTCGACACCGGACGGCGCTGCACCGCGCAACTTCACCGCGAGTGATCACGAGATCGGCCTGCCGGAGTTCACCACCGAGCAGCTGCTGCTGATCAAGCAGGGTTCGGCTCGCCTGCGCGACGAGTTCGATGGCGTCTTCAATGCCGAGACCATCGAGCGCTACATGCTCGACTCGCGCACGAAGCTGAAGGCTGGCGCCAGGTTGCTGGACTGGCTGCCGCTGCTCATCGAACGCTTCACCCGCGACCGGCTGCGAGCGCTGAAGCGGCTGGAAGTCGGTTCGCTCGACGTACCCGCCGTGCTGTTCCTGTGCACGCACAACGCGGGGCGCTCCCAGATGGCGGCCGGCTGGCTCCGGCACCTTGCAGGCAGCCGCGTCGACGTGTTCTCCGGCGGTTCGGATCCCGGGCTCGAGACCAACACCGCCGTCATCGAGGCCATGGGCGAGATCGGTATCGACATCACCGGCGAGTACCCCAAGCCGTGGACCGATGAGATCGCCCGAGCTGCCGACGTCATCGTCACGATGGGCTGCGGCGATGCCTGCCCCATCTTTCCGGGCAAGCGCTACGAGGACTGGGAGCTCAGCGACCCCGCCGGCCAGCCGATCGAGGTCGTACGCGGGGTACGCGACGACATCGGCCAACGTGTCGGCGCGCTGCTCGCAACGCTGAATATCCCCGCGGCGGCCTAACCCATGCCCTTGACGGGGACCCGTTAGTCGGTCGAGCCGCTGGCTACGAACAGTTCGAACAGGTGCAAACAGACGGTCGCGAGCCGCACGATATTGCCGCGGACATTGTCCAGCGGCTCGAAGCTTCATGGGCGCGCGCCACCGAAGCCAACTCAGGCTTCCCAGAGCATCTTGACCGGCATGGCGAGCAGACCAGGTGCGGCTTGCTGCACGCGGTCGCCGTTGTGAAGGAGGATTCCACAGGCGAAGCCGGCGCCTACGGCGTCCTTCAGGCGTCGCAGCCCGGTGAAATCTCGGGGGTGCGCCGTGGCCCGCGACTTGACTTCGATGCCGACGACGGCGCCCGGCGAGCGGTCGAGTACGAAGTCGACTTCTGCGCCGCTCTTGTCGCGGTAGTGGCTGACGGTGGTCAGGTCGCTGCTGAGCGCAACGGCCTTGGCGAGTTCCCCGTAGACAAAGCTCTCCAGCAGAGGGCCGAGTCGTTGCCGGTCGCTGGCGATGCTCGCGGCATCTACGCCTTGCAGTGCTGCGAGCAGGCCGGAATCGAGGAACTGGAGCTTCGGTGCCTTCACCAAGCGCTTTAGGTCGCTGCGATGCCAGGCGCGCACCCTGCGAATCAGGAACATGTGCTCAAGCAGCACGAGCCAGCGGTCGACAGTCTTGCCGTCCACGCCGAGACGCGTGCCGAGTGCGGACATGTTGAGCAGTCCGCCGGCTGCGACGGCTGCGTGGGCGATCAGGCGAGGCAGCTCGTCGCGTTTGGCGACTTGGGCGATGTCGCGGACATCGTGCTCGGCGACCACGCGCGCATAGTTGCGCAGCCATGACCGTCGCCTGGCAGGAGAGGCGCGCGTCAGCGCCTCGGGGAAGCCGCCGCGCTCCACTCGCTCCACGAGGTCGTCGGTGGGTCCGGCAGCAGGCAGGCCCGCGAAGTCACTCGCGAATGCACGATCGATGAACGAGGACGGCTGTGTGCCGGCGATCTCGGCTTGTGAGAAGGGCAACAGCTCGACCGTTTCGACGCGCCCGGCCAAGGAGTCTGGCGACATTGAACCTGCGAACAGGTCGACTGAACCGGTGATGAGGAACTGCCCGGGGCGCGGGTTTTCGTCGACAATCCGCTTCAACTCCAAGATCAGACTCGGCGCTCGCTGAATTTCGTCGATTACTGCTCGCTGCAAACCGCTGGTGAATCCCCTCGGGTCCTCTTGGGCGAACTGTCTCGACTGCTCGTCATCGAGGGTGACGAACTGCCGGCCATCGCCGCCGGCGATGCGGCGGGCGAGCGTCGTCTTGCCCGATTGGCGCGGCCCGACAATGGCGACAATGCGAGTGTCGGCCAAAGCCGCGCGCACCTGCGGCTCGGCGTGTCGAGCGATGAGCGCTCCGCTCTGCATGATCTGATCCAGCATGAAGCTCTGTCTAATTCGGAATGCACGCTTGGCTAATTCGGAATGTGCACCGGGCTGATTCGGAATCTAGCGACCGCTCACAGCCGACACAAACCACCGACAGCCCGCCGTTCAGATTGCGCCAGGGCCGCGAGTCGCTGCACCAAGAGGCGCAGGGCGCGGCGTTACGACGTAGCCGCCTCGATCGCGGGGCCTTGGGGCGGCAGGCCGATCGGGAAGGCGTCGCGGACGACGGCGTCGATGGCGGGGCTGATATGCGACGGCCAGTGGCTCTCGAGCGTGGCCACCACATGGTCGTGGGCCACATCGTGCGCCGCCCGGCTGCCCGCCTCGGTCCAATCCTCAGGAGTGTCCCGGTTGGACACCAGCGGGTAGAGGTACTCGGTTTCCATGAGCTCGAGCGTCTGCGACGAGCCCAAGAAATGGCCCGGCCCGGCGATGACCTCGCCGATGAGCTCGGCCGACAGCGTGTCGGCGTTCACCTCGATGCCGCGCACGGTGCGGTTGATGGCGCCCAGCATGTCGTTGTCGATCACCAGCGCCTCGTACGAGCAGGCCAGCAGGCTCGCCAGCATCCCCGCCGACTCATAGACGATGTTCGCTCCCGCATGGCCGGCCAGCCCGACGTTCAGGCCCTTCTCGTAGCCGGCTTGGGCGTCGTTCACCTTGGAATCCGTCATTCCCGCCGCCACGCCGGTGGGCAGCCCGAGCCAGTGGCCCACTTCGGCCGCTGCGGCATTGAGGATTCCTTCCTCGCCCGATCCCCCGCTCATGGCACCCGTGCGCAGGTCGGACACGAACGGCCACAAGCCCAGCAGGCAGGGATGCCCAGGAGAGAGCAGGTTCACGAACGTCAACCCCCCGAGGCACTCCGCCACCGCCTGCGCCAGAGCGCCTGCGAGCGCCGCAGGCGCAGTAGCGCCGGCCTGCAGGGCCGACAGCAGGTTGATGGGCATGCCCGTGCGCACCTGCGCGACGAGGCACCTCGCCGAGTCGTAAGCGAAGCGAAGCGGTGGCACGACGAACGTGTTGTTGGCCGCGATGAACGGGCGCTTGGCGAACTCGCCCTCGCCGCCCAGCACGAGGTCGAACATCTCGACCGACTCGTACACCCACTCCGGCTCGAACCATGACGATCCGCCAGGCTTGGTGGTGCTGCACATCACTGCGTATGCCGTGGTCATGTCGAGGTCACGGGTCTCGACCATGTCGCGTGCCACCACGGTGCGCACGTAGAAGTGCAGGTTGTCGAGCGTGTCGACCAAACGGCCGCAGTCGTACACGTCCTGCGCGAGCGAATCGCGGAACGTGCCGGTCTCGTGGTCGTACATCATCACCGCGGCGCCGGACGTGCCGAAATAGACGTGCTCGCCGCCCACGTGCACCGACTGGTCGTCGTCGAAGCCGTGCCAGATCCACTCCTTGGCCGCCGTCTCGATGGCGCGTTCCACGACGCCGCGAGGCAGATGAATGCGTCCGTTGTCGTCGACCCACCCGCCGACAGGCGTCGCCGCCTCGACGAACTCGTCGAGGGGATCGCCCATGCCGACGTCTTCGAGCAGTCCGAGTGCGGTGTCGTACACCTGCTGCATGTCGCTCTCAGTCAGCGGTTTGAATCGACCCGCGGGCAGGCCCGGGCGAACAGGCCGGCGATCGCGCTCGGGCGCAGCTTCGCGGACGGCGATGCGGCCAGCCCGGCCGCCGCCGCGGCGCCGCCGGGGCGCCTCAGCAGTCTCGGGTGACGGTGCAGCCGTGTCAGACATCTCCTGCCGGCACCTCCTGGGGCAATCTGTGTTGTGAGTGGCGGTGTACGCCGGGTCCTTGTGGTTCAGGGTCAGAGATGCGACAGCGCAGCCATGTCGGGTTCAGGCGCGCAGCGCCGCATTGCGTGGGTCGTAGGCCGCTTCGGCCAGCACAGTCGCGGTGCGACGTTCGCCGAGCAGGTCCAGTTCGAAGGTGCTGCCGGGGGCTTCGAACTGGGGGTCGACGTACACGAAGGCCAAGCTGCGGCCCACGGTGTGTCCCCAGGCTCCGCTCGTGCCGATGCCCATGGGCTCGTCGCTGCCCGGCGCGAACGCCGGCTCATTGCCGCGGAGGTCGTTGCCCATCGGACCCATCTCGGTGTCCACCTCGCAATACACGAGCACCATCGACAACGGCTCGCCCTGCTGCTCAGATTCCCGGCGAGCCTGTGCCGCGTCACGGCCGAGGAAGGGGCGGCTGTAGTCCACGAACCGCCCGAGTCGGGCCTCAACCGGCGTGATCTCGGTGGTCAGCTCGCTGCCCCATGCCTTGTAGGCCTTCTCGATGCGCATGACGTTCATGGCGTAGCTGCCGAAGTGCACCAGGCCGTGGGGCTCGCCGGCTTCGGCGACTGCGTCATAAATGCGGGCCAGATCGTCCATCGGGCAGTGCAGCTCCCAGCCCAGTTCGCCGACGTAGGACACCCGCAGCGCGATGACGGGCACGCCTGCCACCGAGATCTGCTGGGCAGTCAGCCAGCTGAATGCGTCGTTGCTGAGGTCGGCGTCGGTCACCGGCGACAGCACGTCACGTGCACGCGGGCCGGTCACCCCCAAGATGGCGGTGCTGTCGGTGGCGTCGCGCACACTCACCTGCTCGCCGGACTCGACGTGATCGCGCAGCCAGTCGAGGTCGTGGCTCTGGCCCATGATCGCGGAGGCCAGCCAGAACCGGTCCGGCGCCAGCCGTGCAATGGTCATCTCGCACTCGATGCCGCCTAGCTCGGTGAGCATGTGCGTCAGGCGGATGCCGCCGTCGCGCCCAGGCAGGCGGTTGGCTGACAGCCGATCCAGCAGGGCGGCCGCATCGGGCCCGGTCACCTCGAACTTGGCGAATGCGCTCAGATCGGCCACGCCCACCCGCTCACGAACGCCGCGCACCTCGGCGCCGACGATGTCATGCGCGTTGGAGCGACGGAACGAGTGCGCTTCAGGCGTGCCGTCGGGCGAGAAGTACTGGGGGCGCTCCCACCCGTAGATCTCCTGCCACTGCGCTCCCAGCGCGTCAAAGCGGCCCCACAGCGGCGTGGTCTTGACCGGCCTGCCGGCGGCTCGTTGCTCGCCGGGCAGCCGCACTTGGTACATCTCGTGGTACTCGTCGAGCGCCTTCTCGAGGGCGAACTGCGACTTGGGGCCGGTGTGGTCGCCGAAGCGGCGCGGATCCATGGCGCGCACGTTGATCTCGGTCTGGCCGTGAACCATCCACTGCGCCAGGAACTTCCCGGCACCTGGGCCTTGGGTGATGCCGATGGATGCCCCGTTGCAGTGCCAGTAGTTGCGCACCCCCGGTGCGGGCCCCATGAGATAGCCCGAGTCGGGGGTGTGGGTGATCGGCCCGGACACAACTTGCTTGATGCCCGCGTCGGACAGCACGCCGATGCGCTGCTGAGCGAAGTCGAGGCATTCTTCGAGGACGTCGAGGTTCTCGCCGGGCAGGTGGAAGTGCAGGTCCCAGTCGATGCCGTCGACGCCGTAGGACCGGGAACCCGACATCTCATACGGCCCGATGAGCAGACCGTCGATCTCTTGGCGGTAGTAGCACGAGGCACGGGGGTCGCGCACCACCGGCAACTCGAAATCGAGGGCTTCCACCTCGGGCACGGTCTCGGTCACCAGGTACTGGTGGATGACCGACACGATGGGAACGTCGAGCCCGATCATGGCGCCGAGCTGGGGCGCGTAGTGGCCGGCGGCGTTCACGACGTGCTCGCAGTGGATGGTCTCGCGCTCGCTTTCGCCGTTGGAACCGTTGCGGCGCCGGCTCGGATCGGCACCGCCACGCACGATCGTGACATCCCAGCTCCCGTCGGGGCGCTGGGACATACCGGTCACGAGCGTGTGGCGCATGATCCGGCAGCCGAGGTCGCGGGCGCCCTTGGCCATGGCGTTCGTGCAGCTCGACGGGTCGGTCCAGCCGTCATGGGGTGTGTAGAACCCGAGCCGTACGTCGTCGAGATCGGTCAGCAGCGGGTGCCGTTCGGCAATCTCCGCGGGCCCGATCAGGTGCGATTCCACGCCGATCTGGGTGAGCATGGCGTGGACGTAGCGGTGCCAGTCGGCCTCGTCGGACGTGCGCGCCAGCCGGATGGCGCCGCACCCGTGCCAGCCCGCCGACAGGCCTGTTTCGGCCTCCAGGCGGGGGTAGAGAGCGACCGCCTCCTGGTGCACCTTGGCCATGTTGAGATCGCCGATGAAGTTGGGGATCAGACCGGCCGCGTGCCAGGTGGACCCGGAGGTCAGCTCGCCCTTCTCGACCAGGATCGTGTCGGTCCAGCCCTCGTGCGCGAGGGCGTACAGCAGGCCGGCCCCCATGGCCCCGCCGCCGATGATGACGCATTGCGCTTGTTCAGGCATGCTCAGTGATGCCGGGCCTGCTCAGACATACACAGGTCCCCAATTGTCCAGGCCAGACGTGAGCCGAACCCCCCGGTTCGCACCCCGCGGCATGCCGACGTGGTGCGCGCAAATTACCACCACTCCGCGCACCACTGCGCGCATTCTCGTCAGCTGGATTCAGACGGCGAGCGATACTCCAGCAGCGAGGACTGACCACGCATGGCGACGATCCTCAGGAATCGAATCGCTCCAGCGCTGCTGCGAACTCGCCAATCGGCACGACATCGAAGTCTGTGCCCGTCTGCGAACTCTCCCCGCCATAAACGAGTGTCTTGGAAGTCACGTTGGGCAACACGTCGGCGACCTTGCGGAGCGGTCGGAACCAATCCTGGGCGACGGTTGCGCCCGACTTGACTTCAATGGCGTTGATGCCGCGCCCTGTTTCGTACAGCAGGTCGCATTCGAGGCCGCCCGACTCTCGGTAGAAGCTGAACCGGGGATGATGCCCACGGTTGTATCCATACTTGAGGGCTTCAACTACAACGACGTTCTCGAAGAGCTGGCCACGCAGTGGATGCGTCGCCACCTGACTGGCATCTCGAATACCCAGCAGGTGGCTGGCGAGGCCGACATCGTAGAAATAGAGCTTCGGCGACCTCACCAGCCGCTTTCGAATGTTGGCGAAGTGCGGCTCGAGCCGGAACGCGATGTAACTCCGCTCCAGAACCGTGAACCAGTGCCGGACGGTCGTGTGTGTCACTCCGAGGTCTCCCCCGAGCGATGACAGGTTCACGAGCTGGCCGATCCGTCCCGCGCACAGTGCCGCGAACTGGCGGAACGTCGAGAGATCACCGACACCGCCCATGCGGCGCACATCCCGCTCGACGTAGGTGTCGAAATAGTCGGCCAACACCTGTCGAGGATCGAGATGCTGGTCGATGATGCGCGGGTAGAAGCCGTTGTACATCAGTTCGTCGAGCGAATCGGCCCCGCCGGCCCGGCGATGCTCGTCGAAAGAGAATGGAAGCAGGCGCAGCTGTGCTATCCGGCCCGCCAGAGACTCGCTGATTGCCTCGTTGAGCTTGAAGTTCTCGCTGCCGGTGAGCACGTACTGGCCGTTCGTTCCGCTGGCGTCCGCCAGCTCCTTGAGATACGAGAACAGGGACGGCACATGCTGAACTTCGTCGATCACGGCAGGCCTGCCGAGATCCCGGAGAAACCCTCGCGGATCGCGCTCGGCTCGTCCGCGAACATCCAGCGCATCCAAGCTGATGTACTTGACGTCTGAAGAGTCGAACACTGACCGGCAGAGCGTCGTCTTGCCGGATTGACGCGGCCCGGTCACCGACACGAACGGGAACTGCCCGAACAGCCGCAGCAAACGACCGGCGATCTCCCGACGAATCATGGTCGCATCGTACCTGCAAGAGTCTGCAATCTGAAAGTTTAAGTTTCAGATTGCAGACTCATAGGCGGACGCGCTGGTTGGTGGGGTCGTAGAAGCTGCGGATCGACGGTGTCGCAGCGATGCGGCGACCGGCGATCTCGATGTCGAAGCTGCCGGCCTCGAGCCAGGACTTGGTGACGGCCTGCGGCTCGGGGTCGGCCGCGGTCGGGTGCGTCACGTAGCCCATCGCCAGGCAGCGGTCTTCGGTGTAGCTCCACATGGCCGACGTGACCCGTCCGACGAGCTCGCCGTCGCGGCGGATTGGCTCGTCGTGGTAGGCCAGCACGTCGGGGTCGTCGAGCCGGAACTGAATGAGACGGTGCGTGCGGGGCTCGTGGCGCTGTGCCTCCAGCGCCACGCGGCCGATGAAGTCGCGCGGCTTGTCCCACGCGATCGCGAAGCCCAGACCGGCCTCCAGCGGCGTGTCCTCGTCGCTGATGTCGTGGCCCCAGTGGCGGTAGCCGCATTCGAGCCGCAAGGTGTTCATGGCGTGGTAGCCCGCGTGCGTCAGATCCAGATCGTCGGCCGCTGCGGCGGCGTCCCGCAGCGCCTCGTACACCCCAACCGCTCGCTGGTTGGGCACATAGAGCTCCCAGCCGAGCTCGCCCACGTAGCTCATGCGAACGGCCAGCACCGCCATCGAGCCGCCTGCTGTCGCGACGTCGATGTGCTGAGCACTGCCGAAGCCGAAGGATTCGTTGTCCAGCGGGGCGTCGGTGACGCGACTCAGCAGCTCGCGCGAGCGTGGGCCCATCAGCCCCAGCACCGCCCAGTCGTCGGTGACATCGGCGATCTCGACATCTCTTCCGCGACAGTGGCGCCGCAGCCACGTCCAATCACGAGTCTGACAGGCAGCCGAGGTGACCACCCAGAAGTCGTCTTCGCCCAGCCGGGTGACGGTCAGATCAGCCTCGATGCCGCCGCGCTCGTTGCACCACTGGGTGTACACGGCACGTCCTGCCGGCACGTCGACGTCGGCGACGCTGAGCGTGTCGAGCACATCCAGCGCATCGGGGCCCCGCACGGTGAACTTGACGAACGACGACTGGTCGAACACCGCCACGCCGTTGCGGACGGCATCGCACTCGCGGCCCGCGTTGGCCCACCAGTTCTGCTTGCCGTAGCTGTAGCGGTACTCCCGCTCCTGGCCGGGCTCGGCGAACCAGTTGGCCCGCTCCCAGCCCGCCGTCTCGCCGAACACGGCGCCCGCCGCATCCATGGCGTCGTGCAGTGCCGAGCGGCGCTGGTCACGGGCGCTCGTGTACTGGAAGAACGGCCAGTGCATCGCATACAGCAGTCCGAGGCTCTCGCTGATGCGCTCGCCCAGATACGTCTCGTCGGCCTGGAACGGCATGGCCCGGCGGATGTCCACTGCGCACAGGTCCATCGGCGGCTGCCGGTCTGCGATCCAGTCGGCGAGCACCCAGCCCGCCCCGCCGGCGGACTGGATGCCCACGGAGTTGAAGCCCGCAGCCACGAAGCAGCCGTCGACCTCGGGTGCCTCGCCGAGGTAGTAGGTGCCATCAGGAGTGAACGATTCGGGGCCGTTGAAGAACAGCTGCACTCCGCAGTCGGCCAGCACTGGCACCCGGTGGCACGAACGCTCGTAGACCGGGCCGACGTGGTCCCAGTCCTCGTCCAGCGTGCCGAACTTGAAGTTGCGCGGGATGCCGCCGAGGCGCCACACCTTGGCTGCCGGCTCGAAGAAGCCGACCATCAGCTTGCCGGTCTCTTCCTTGAAGTACGTGTAGTTGGTGGGGTCGCGCACGATGGGAGTGGAGGTGTCGAGCCCTTCGAGCGGCTCGGTGACCACATAGAAGTGCTCGCACGCCTGCAGCGGAACGTTCACGCCGATCTGTGCAGCCAGACGACGGGTCCACATGCCCGTGGCCAGCACGACGGTCTCGGTCTCGATGAGGTGGTCGCCCCCGGTGGCGCCGCGTGCCGGCTCAGTCCGGACGCCGCTGATGGCACCATTGCGGGTCTCGAGCCCGGTGACGGCGACGCCCTCGATGATGCGGCACCCGCGAGCACGCGCGCCCTTGGCCAGCGCCATCGTGACGTCGACCGGCGACACCATCCCGTCGTCGGGCAGGTACAGCGCGCCGACCAGATCGTCGGTTCGCATCAGCGGCCACATCTGCGACAGCTCGTCCATGTCGAGCTCGCGGGACTCGACACCGATGGACCTGCCCATGGATGCGCCGCGCAGGATCTCCTCCCAGCGCTCGGCATCGGATGCCACCGAGATCGAGCCCGGCGCCCGGAATCCCGTCGCCTGACCGGTCTCGTCCTCGAGCGCTTCGAACAGCCGCACGGTGTAGGTGGCCAGCTTGGTCAGGCTGTAGGTCGACTTGAGTTGCGCTGCCAGACCCGCTGCATGCCAGGTGGTTCCCGCGGTGAGCTGGTTCTGCTCCAGCAGCAGCACGTCGGTGATGCCTCGCCGCACCAAGTGGTATGCAACCGCGCAGCCCACGACGCCGCCGCCCACGACGACGACTTCGGCACGATCTGGGATCGTGCGCGCAGACCCGGCACGATCTGGAAGCGAGCGATCGCCGAGGGCGCGCCCGGGTGATGTCTGTTCTGCCATCAGTGTTGCCTCAGACTCGTTCGAGCAGGTCAGGGGTCAGGTCCGCAGTGGAACGGACACCGTTCAGGCGCATCGTGCGGGTCATCCCCTCGACGAAGTAGTTGAGCACCCAGTCGACGCCGGTCTCGCCAGCGGCGCCAAGGGCATACAGGTACGCCCGGCCGATCATCGCCGAGTCGGCGCCCAAAGCCAGCGCCTTCACGATGTCGCTGCCGCGCCGGATGCCGCCGTCGCAGATCACCTCGCAGCGATCGCCGACCGCCTCGCGGATGGCAGGCACGCACTCCACCGGCGCCGGCGCCCCGTCGAGCTGGCGCCCGCCGTGGTTCGACACGATCACGGCGTCGAGCTCCATGTCGGCGGCGATCTTGGCGTCGTCGGGCGACAGCACCCCCTTGAGCATCACCGGGCCGTCCCAGCGCTCACGGAACCACTCGATGTCGTCCCATGACAGCGACGGATCGAACTGGCTGTTGATGTAGTCGGCGAGGGCCACCGCATCGCCGCCGTCGCCGCCGGCCGCGCCTTCGCAGTTCGAGAACTTGATCGGCTCGTTGCTGAGGAAGTCCAGCAGCCAGCGGGGATGCAACAGCCCGTCAACGATCGTGTCGGGACCCAGCTTGGGGGGAAGGCTGAAGCCATGCCGGACGTCGCGCTCGCGACGTCCCAGCACTGCCGTGTCGACCGTGATCATGATGGCCTCGTAGCCGGCCGCCTCCGAGCGCTTGAGCAAGTCAGCCATCAGCTCGCGGTCACGCCACACGTACACCTGGAAAAACTTCCGGCCGTCGCAGACGTCGGCGACCTCCTCCACCGAGCGCGTCCCCATGGTGGACAGCGAGTACGGGATGCCGGCGCGTTCGGCGGCGCGGGCCACGGCCAGCTCTCCCTGAGAGTGGGCGATGCGGTCAAAGCCGGTCGGTGCAATGACGAGCGGGATCGGCACCTCTTGGCCCAGGACCTTGCCCGAGATGTCCACATCGGTGACGTCTCGCAGCACTCGAGGCCGGAACTGCCAACGGTGATACGCAGAGACGCTGCGCTCGGCGCTGACCTCGTCCTCTGCCGCGCCGTCGATGTAGTCGAAACAGCCGCCCGGCATCCGGCGCTTCGCCATGCGGCGCAGATCTGACACGTCGGCCGCGCGGATCAGGTGCCGCTTGTCCGCATCGCGTTCGAACTCGCCGAACTGCATGACGCTGCGGGCCGTTTCGTAGGCCTGCACCACCCATTTCGTCAACCCCGCCATAGGCGCGAACTCTACGATGTGCTCGAAGTTCCCAGTGCCCGTTCCGCATGCGCCGGAGGCTGCGGTTCGGGCATCCGATTTTTCCGAACGATGCGAAAGTGAGCCCGCTATGGCCACAACCGCCGAGCTTGCGGAGCGATACCGGGCCGTCCTGCCCAGCTTCATCAGCCCCTTGTACGCCCAGCCGATCTCGATCGACCGCGGCGAGGGGAGCTACGTCTTCGATTATGAGGGCAACCGCTACCTGGATTTCTTCGGCGGGGTCCTCACGACCATGATCGGGCACTCCAACCCCGCCGTGGTGCAGGCCGTGCAGTCCCAGGCAGCCAAGGTGATGCACACCTCGACGCTGTACCTGAATGAGGAGATGATCTCGTTCGCCGAGGAGGTCGCCGCCGTCTCGGGCATCGCGGATCCACGGGTGCTGTTCACCACCTCGGGCAGCGAGGCGAACGACACCGCGATCCTGCTGGCCACCAACTTTCGCAAGAGCAACCAGGTGCTGGCGATGCGCAACAGCTACCACGGCCGTTCGCTCACGGCCCAGGCCATCACCAGCCACCGGGGATGGTCCACCTCCAGCCACAGCGGGCTCGATGTGCACTTCGTGCAAGGCGGCTACCGGCTGCGCAGCCCCTTCCAGGCCCTCGACGACGATGCGTACACCAATGCGTGTGTCGAGGATCTCGTCCAGCTCATCGACATGACCGACTCCGGTGGGTTCTCCGCCTTGATCGCCGAGCCGATCCAAGGTGTCGGGGGATTCGCCGTGCCTCCCGACGGCTTCTTCGGTGCATTGGGCAAGGTGCTGCATTCCGAGGGAATCCTGTTCATCTCCGACGAGGTGCAGACCGGCTGGGGTCGCACGGGCGAGCACTTCTGGGGCTATGAGGCCCACGGCATCATCCCCGACGCGATCACGTTCGCCAAGGGCGTCGGCAACGGCATCACCCTGGCTGGCATCGTCGCCCGAGCCGAGCTCATGAACTGCCTGACCCGCACGTCGTTCACCACTTTCGGCGGCAATCCCCTCTCGACGGCAGCGGGTCGGGCCACCTTGCGCTACGTGCTCGAGAACGACCTGCAGGCCAACGCTGCCGAGCGGGGGGCGCAGATGCATGAGCGCCTGGCGCCCGTGTGCGATGCGTCGCCCCATGTCGCCGAGCTGCGCGGCAAGGGACTCATGCAAGGCATCGAGTTCTGCCACCCGGGCAGCATCGAACCCGACGCCCCGACGTCGACGGCCGTAGTGGAGGCCGCCAAGGACCGCGGCCTGCTCGTGGGCAAGGGAGGGCTGTACGGCAACGTCATCCGCGTCACCCCGATGCTGAACGTGACCGAAGCCGAACTGGACGAGGGGCTCGACATCCTCGTCGATGCCCTCGACGCGCTCGACTGAGCCGGCTGGGGTCAGTCGAAGCTGACCGAGACTTTCAGCGCGCCGGCGCCGTGGGGTTCGTGCGCCAGCCGGAAGGCGTCGCCGATGTCGCTCACGTCGAACACATGGCTGAGCAGCGGCGACACGTCGATGTCGCCCGAGGCGATGAGCTGCAGCGCTTGGCGGAACGACATGGAGCCCGGTTCGTCCTGGGCTCCGTAGGTGCTCGCGGCAGACAGCCGTTTGCGGAAGAACTTCTGGAAGCGGACATGGATGTTGTCGTCGGTGGACGGCAGTCCGAACCACAAGAGCTGACCGTCCATGCGCACGAGCTCGACTGAGTCGAGAAACGTGTCCGAGCGGCCGACCGCCTCCACGACATAGTCCGCCCCGCGGCCGTTTGTCATGTCCTTGACCGCCTCGATCACGCCGGGATTCCCGAGCTCGGCCGCATTCAGGCACTCGTCCGCGCCGTAGGACTCGGCCACGGCGAGCCGCGCCGGCGAGAGATCCGACACGATGACCCGCTCCGCCCCGGCCCGCTTCAACAGGTGCGTGAAGAACAGCCCGGCAGAGCCCTGTCCCATCACCATCACGGTCTCGCCGGTGACGTCTCGGGGCTGCTGACGCATGGCATAGATGACGGTGCCGAGCTGCTGTGCCATCAGCAGGTGCGACCTGGGTTTGTCGCATTCGGGCAGCGGCACGCAGTAGCTGGAGTTGACCCGCTGGTACGTGTTGAAGCACTCCCCCACTGGCGGGTTGGGGAACGTCAGGACGTGGGTGCCTTCAGGCAGGTGCGGGGCGTGGCTGTCCACGACCGTACCGATGCCCTCATGGCCGGGGAATCCGTGCGGGCACGGGGGTCGGTGCATCATGCCGGCGCCCATCATCACCATGTGCAGGTCGCTGCCGCAGATGGACGCCATCTCCGAGCGGATGAGCACGTCATAGCTCACCGCCGTCATGCCCAAAGCGGCATCGGGCCGTGATGACGGCGCGACGTCTGAAGAGGCCACGTCCAAGGCTGGCACCGGGATCTCTTCGCACTCCATGCGACCCACGTCGACCATGCGGCCCGCCTTCATCGTCTCCATCGGCTCACTGCTCCCTGCGTCGGCGGCGCATCCGGGCAAGTTAGCTGGCAGGCTGTGTGACGATGAGTGTGCCGGTGGCGACCGCTGAGCCCAGCCAGCGGTCCCTTCGGGGCTGGCTGGTGCTGTCCGGCATTTTCGGAGTGATGTTCGTCACCTCGGGCATGGTCTTCTACGCCCTCGGAGCATTCCTGGATGCCTTCGTGGACGAGCAAGGCTTCAGCACCGGACTCGCCGGTGCGGGCGTCGGCATCTTCTTGCTGGCCTCGGGTCTGTGCGGCTACTACACGGGCAAGCTCGTCAATCGCTTCGACGCTCGCTGGGTGATCACCGCGGGCACCGTCATCAGCACCGTCGGAATGGCCCTGCTCTCGCAGGTGCGCAGCGGCTGGCAGATGTTCGTCGTGATGTCCATCTTCGGCATCGGCTTCGGGCTCTGCGGTCTGGTGCCCACCACCACGCTGGTGACGCGCTGGTTCGAGCGCCGACGCTCGGTGGCGATGGCAATCTCGTCGACCGGTCTGTCGCTCGGCGGCATCATCCTGCTGCCGCAGATGAGCGTTCGAATCGAGGCGGACACGTTGATCTTCTGGGCGCCCAGGTTCGCCGTGGTGTACTGCGTGCTGCTGCTGATCTCGACGTGGTTCTTCATTCGAGCTTGGCCCAAGGATGTGGGGCTGCAGCCCGATGGGGGGCGCCGATCGAAGGAGTCGGGCGGTACCCCCGACCGGCCGCCGCCCGGAACGCCGTACCAGCAGGCCATCCGCACACGGTTCTTCATCCTCACCGCCATCGGCTTCGTGCTGGTGATGAGCAGCCAGGTCGGGGCGATCCAGCACATGTACAAGCTCACCGGTGACCGGCTCGGTTCAGACGCTGCAGCTTCGACCGCGGTTGCGGTGCTGGCCGGCACCAGCGTCGTTGCAAGGATCTGCGGCGGCGTTGCGGCGCTGAAGGTCTCGCTTCGCTGGCTCACGATGGTGCTGATGGTGGTGCAGGCCATCGGACTCTGCCTGCTGGCTGTTGCCGGCAGCGGGCTCGCCATCCTGTTCGGCGTGCTGGTGCTCGGCAGCGCCATGGG
This sequence comes from Acidimicrobiia bacterium, assembly GCA_022822525.1. Taxonomy (GTDB): domain Bacteria; phylum Actinomycetota; class Acidimicrobiia; order Acidimicrobiales; family Poriferisodalaceae; genus Poriferisodalis. The sequence continues at coordinate 23,306 of JAJEBN010000077.1, forward strand.
CAACCTGTTGATGCTCCACCCGCTGATCCTGGCCGACGCCTTCGGTGTGCGGGACTACCCGCGCATCTACGGATTCGGCTCGCTGCTGATGGTGTCCGGCTTGGCCGGCGGGCCGTTCCTCACCGGGGTCCTCAACGATGCGTACAGCTACCGGTCCGCGTTCTTCGTTCTGGCAGCGATCGCGGTGGTGGGTCTGGTCGTCTACAGCTTCGCCGGCAATCCGGCCCGCGACTACCTCACATCTCCGGCACCGGAAACAGCGTGGGCGGCTCCGGTCCGGCCTCGATCCGCAAGGCCGACGCCGACCCCCGTGCTGACCGTCACACGTGATCTTCCCGAGCCGGCTGGAGGCGGCCAAGCCGACACCGGTTGGTTCGCCGCCAACGAGTCTCGGAGCACCACCGTCGAAATCATCGCCCGCGAAAGAGAAGCAGACCAATTCCGCGCCCGTGCCGTGCCGGCCGGCAACGGCATCAATGGCGCTGTCGGCGGCTCATCCGAGCTCGACGAGGCCGAACAGATGCGCCGCCGGTCCGCTCCCGCTGTCTGGGTCGTGGAATCTGTGTGATCCGACCCGGCCAGATCAGAGCCGAACAGGTCAGGGCCCAAATAGAGGTCAGGGACGGTATGCGATCGGGCGGGGCACGAGCTGGGCCGGCCGGTTCACGACCCGGTACGCGCCTTCGATCCACTCGCAGATCAGCCGCCGGGTGTCACGAGGGTCGATCATCTCCTCGATCTGGAAGCGGTTGAGCGGCCCGATGGGGCCACGCGCCGCCTCGATGCGAGCTTCGAGCTCCGCTCGCAGCGCCACCGGGTCGTCAGCTTCGGCGAGCTGCCGCTTGTAGGCGGCCTCGATGCCGCCTTCGGGCGGGATGCCGCCCACGTCGGCGGCCGGCCACACCACACGGGAGTTGTGCTGGCGCCGGGGCGTGGCGTAGTTGTTGCCGGCCACGCCGAAGCTGCGCCGCATGAGCACCGTGAAGATGGGCACCGCGGCTTGGGCGAACGCCGTCATCCACGTGGCGCCTTTGCGGATGGTGCCGGCGATCTCGTGCTCGACGCCGACTGCGAAGCCGGGGTTGTCGCAGAGGTTGAGGATCGGCATGTGGAAGAGGTCGCACAGGTCGATGTGGCGCGTCAGCTTGTCGCACCCGTCGGCGGTCAGCGCGCCACCGTTGGGGTGACGGCTGTCCGACGCCAGCACGCCGACGGGGTGGCCGTTCATGCGTGCGAAGCCGACGACCTGATCGGTTCCCCACAGCGAGCCGATCTCGAAGAACGAGCCCCGGTCACAGATCAGCTCGATGCCCCGGCGGACGTCGAAGGTTGTGGTGCGCTTGCGGGGGATCAGCGTCAGCAGCTCCTCCTCACGCCGGTCCGGCGGATCGTCGGGATCGGGCGGCAGCACCGGCGGCGTTTCGTACACCGACGAGGGCAGGTACGACAGGAACCGTCGAACGAGCTCGGCCGCCTCTTCCTCGGTCTCGGCGAGGTTGTCGACCGAGCCGTTCGTGCAGTGGATGCGCCAGTCGCCGAGATCTTCCTTGGATATGTCGTAGCCCATCGCGTGGCTCACCACCGGCGGCCCCGCCACGAACAGCTGCGAGATGTCGCGCACCATGACGGCGAAGTGCCCCAGC
>JAJEBN010000095.1 GCA_022822525.1 Acidimicrobiia bacterium
GACACCGCCGAGCTCGTCGAGGACCAGGTGGTGCTGGTGTCGAACCAGACAGAATCGGCGGGCACCGACTACAGCCTGTCGACCACGCTGGACCGCCGGGTGGCCACGTCGTTCAGCACCGGCAACAACCCGAGCGGCTACCTGCTGAAGTCGGTGGCGATGGGGCTCGTCATGGGCCCCGGCGCCGGGGTGGAGGTGGAGATCCGCAACAACGGCAACCTCGCGCCCGGAAACAAGGTGCTGGCCACCCTGCGCGTCAAGCCCGACGATGACGACGACACCTTCGACGAGTTCACCTCCTCCAACGGGGTGCGGCTCGAGCCCAGCACCACGTACTGGGTGGCGCTCAAACGCACCGCCAACTCCGACGACCTCGACGACGCCGTGAGCGTGGCCACGGCCCAGACCAACACCCAAGACTCTGCCTACGGGTTCAGGATCGGCGACAGAATCGAGGAGCACAACGGCACGAGCTGGATCCACCGCAACGACGACGAGCTGAAGTTCACGCTGCGCGGCGAGGCGATCTCGCTGGTGTCCAGCGTGGGCGGCGACGACGGCGACGTGGTGACCGCTGCCGGCTCTGGGGCCGCGTTCGCGCAGATGTTCACCACGGGCGATCACCGGGGCGGCTACTCGCTGTCGTCGGTGGAGCTGGGCCTGTCCGAGGGGAACTTCGCTACTGCGAAGGTGTGGCTGCGATCTGCCGAGCTCGACACCAGCGAGTACTTCTTCGTGCCGGGCACGAGGCTGGTGGAGCTGTCGGCTCCGCGCGGAATCGACCTCAACACGGCCACGCTCGAGAGATTCACCGCGCATGACGTGCAGCTCGAGCCCAACCAGCGCTACTGGATCGAGGTCGTGCAATCCAGCTCGGGCGCGGGCAGCCTCCAGTTGGCCACCTCCGTCGACGCCGACGTGGACATCGGCTCGGGCTCGGGCTGGACGCTCGGCGGCGGCCTGTGGCAGAAGGACGGCTCGAGCTGGAGTGACATCAGCTACCGGCGAGGCGGCAATCTCAAGCTCCGGCTGCACGGCAGCACGTCGAACATGGGCCCGGGCCCCTATGTGTCGAACCGGTACCAGCAGCCCCGAGCGTCAGTGGTGAAGATCGGCTCGCCGACTCTTGAGCTGTCCAACTCGTTCACCACCGGCAGCCATTCGGGGGGCTACTTGCTGACCTCGGTGACGCTGAGCATCGCAGCCAAGGGGGGCGCCGTGCCGTTGGTGGAGATCTGGAGCAACGATCCCGAGAGCGGCGGGCCGTCGACCAAGCTCTCCACCACGCGCATCGTCAGCGGGCTCACCAGCGACCTGAACGCGCCGAGAGAGGAAGTGTTCACCCTGGGGAGCCGGGTCCGCCTGGCGAAGAACAGCACCTACCACGTGCTCATCAAGCGCCCCATGTTCGTGGGCGAGATCAGCGTGGGCACCACCAAGTCCAACGATGAGGACGATTTCTCGTTCCGCGGCGTGTCCTGCTGCGGCTGGGGCATCACCGACTCCCTCCGCCAATCCATCCGTCCGTTCGGAAGCGAAGACGACTTCCGGCCCGACAACGACGGCCGCAGCTTCCGGATGTCGCTGAACGGCACCACCGACGGGATCGGGGGCCATTCGGAGGGAAGCCCGCGCGTCTCGGTCGGTCTGGCGCAGGTCGGGGTGGGGGTGCAGGCGTTCGCCTACAACCCCATGAGGCACTTCAGAGACGTTCGCTGGCAGTGGCAGCGCTCCCCCGCCCCCGACGGCCCCTTCGCCGACATTCCCGCCGCCGAGGGAGGCACCGAGGAGCACTACATCCCCTCGAGCGCCGATCAGGGCATGTGGCTCAAGGCCAAGATCGACTACCGCACCGCGTTCGGGCCGCGCCTGCGGGCCGAGACCGTCACGCGCCAGCCGGTGCTGCCTGCGGCGGCGGTATCGAACGCGGGCTACCTGTGGGTGTGGCCGTCCGTGTTCGCGGTTGAGGGCTACCGGTTGGCGCAGGCGTTCTCGACGGGCGATCACCCTCACGGGTACCTGCTGCACGAGGTGCGCCTCGCCCTGAGCGGGGCGGGGGCGCGGCAGTTCAGCTGGGCGATCCATGCCGACGACGGCGGCGAGCCCGCGTCGCAGCCCGTGCTGCCGGCGCGTTCGGTGAGCCCCGCCTATGTGAACAATGACGGGTACGTCTTCAGCCAGCTCGCCCACCCCGAGGGCGTCCCGCTCGAGCCCGGCGCGAAGTACTGGGTGGTGCTGACGCCCGACCCCGACCCGTCCGCGCCGGTGTGGCTCTCGGCGAGCACCGAAGAGTTCGGCAGCCTCCGGCCGGACCGGGCCGCCTACCCCATGGACCCCGGCGGGCTGGCGGGCTGGTCGATCGACTACGAAGCGCTGGCGTCGGACGACGAGACTTGGGAGACCTACGCGGAAGCGCTCGAGCTGGGAGGCGAGGGCGTGATCCGCATGGGGGTGGCGGCGACGCCGCGCCGCGCCGGCGACACCGCGGGCAAGGTGACGATCGCCGACGCCGACGGCGACGGCGACATCGAGACGGGCGACGAGCTGACCGCGACGCTCGCCGACCCCGACAGGGCGATCGCCGCCAGCGTGCGCTGGCAGTGGTCGCGGGCGGCACACCCCGACGGGAACTTCAGGCTGATCCCCGGGGCGCGCTCGGCGGCCTACACCCCCGTCGACGCCGACAAGGCCTACTTCTTGCGGGCCGCCGTGGAGTACGACGACCGCAAGGGTCGCGACAGGTTCGCCCAGGCCATCCTGCGCAGCCCGGTCGGGGTCGCCACGACCACCTTGGTGAAGAACACGGGGCAGAGCGCCACCAGAACCGCAAACATCTCCTATCTCCACACCGCGTTCACCACCGGCGCCAACCCCGCCGGCTACGCGCTCGACCGCATCGGCATCGCCTGGGGCACCGGCACGCTGGCGTCGGGAGCGGTGGAGATACTCGAGCACACCAACAGCACCTCCGTCGGCGCCGTGGTGGCAGCGCTCGTGGGGCCCGACTCGCTGACGGCAAACCAGGTGAACTGGTTCCGCGCCCCCCTAGGCACCACCCTCGACGCCGACACCACCTATTTCCTGCGGATCGCGGATGCCGACAACATCAGCATGACCGACTCCGACAGCGAGGACCTCGGCGCCGACCCGGGCTGGGCCGTCGCGAACGCCAGCGTCAGCGGCGCCGACCTCTCAGGGGACACACAGTACGTTCCCCGCGTCGAGTTCCGCGGCTACGCGCTGAGGGGGCGACCGGGCCCGCCCGCCGGCCTGCGGACTGAGACCGGGTTCAACGCGGTGAGACTGTGGTGGGAGCCGCCGGCCCACACCGGGCACGGCGACAGCATCGGCTACCAGGCCCGCTACAGGCACCCCCTGCGGCACTTCTTCACTGACTGGGCCGACGTCGACGTGGACGGCGACGGCGACCTCGCCGAGGAACGCACGATCACCTTCAGCGATCTCGACCAGGGCATCGCGCAGAACTACCGGTTCCAGGTACGCGCCGTCAACGAGCACGGCCCCGGCGCCCCTGCCGAGATCGAGCAACGGCCTCAGGACGCTTCCCTGCTGCTGGCGAATCGCCTCCAGCCCGCCGGGCAGGTGCTGCGGACGGCTACGGGGCGGACGACGTACGCGCAGATGTTCACCACCGGCAACCATCCGGGCGGTTACACGCTGCATTCGGTGGGTGTCGCGGTGGGCGTCAAATCCAACTCGGGGGTGCAGGTGCGGGTGCGCGCCACCGACGTCGATGGTCTCCAGCTCGACGACGGTTTCGCAGGCACTGCGCGTCGGTATTTCCCGGGCGCGGTGCTGGCGACGCTCTCGGGAGTAGTGGATACCAGCGCGTCGACGATTGAGGACTTCAGGGTGAACCCGGTCCATGGCGTGTTCTTGGAGCCCGATCGCCAGTACTGGATCGAGGTGTCCGAGACCAAAGGCGTCGCCGACGGCGTGAGCTTGGGCACCACCACGTCGGAGCGGGGGGTGGACGCGGCGTTCGTGCCGGGTTTCACCGAGGGCTCCAACGTGTGGGCGTACCAGTTTGGGAGCTGGGGCGACTACAGCGGCACGCTCGACGCGAACCTGAAGATCCAAGTGTACGGCGCAAAGGCAGACATGGAGCCGGGCCCCTATGTGTCGAACCGCTACCAGCAGACCCCCGGTGCAACGCTGCGACTGGCCGCCCAGGGGACTCAAGCCGCCACGTCGTTCACCACGACTCAAGTGCCGGAGGCGGCAGGGCTGAGTTTTGCGCTGTCGTCGGTGGTGCTGAATGTGGCGGCGTCGGCGGGCACGGTGCCGCAGGTCGCGATCCACGCAGACAACAGCGGCAAGCCGGCGGCGAGCCCGATCACCGACGGCACGCTGACGACGCCGTCGGGAATCAGCACAGATCTGAACCTTCCGCGTCGGGCCGTGTTCGCTGCGGACTCCGATGTGACCCTGACAGCAGGCACGACGTACTGGGTGGTGCTGAGCCGCGATTCGGGGTCGGGGACGATCAGCGTGGGGACGACCACCTCCGCATACGAGGATGACCTCGGCATAACCATCGGTTACGCGGACCACGAGCTCTATAACTTCAGCATCGGCAATTCGATACGCGAATACTTAGACCGATGGAGTGGTCGAATCTTTGGGCGGAGTTTCCTGATGTCGGTGGGCGGCACCTCGGATTACTTCATCTCCAACATCGGTCTCGACCAAGGGAATATGTTCTGGGATGCCTATGCGGGCGTGTTCTTGGGGTCGGCGCAGGTCGGGATCGCGAGCCGGGCGCGGTTGGAATATCCCGGCCGGCGAATCCACGACGCGCAGTACCAGTGGCAGCGGTCGAGATCGCCAGACGGCCCGTTCGTGGACATCCCCGCGGCCGACGGCGGCACCGGCGAGTACTACACGCCCACGCAGGGCGATCTGGGGATGTGGCTCAAGGCGAAGGTCGTGTTCTCCAATGCGTTCAGATCGGACGTCACTGACGAGGCCGTCACGCTTCAGCCGGTGCTGCCCGCTGCGGCGGTGTCCAACGCCGGCGAAGGCCACTACCAGAATCTGCTGGTAGGGATCACCGGCTCTCCGGGGGCGCAGGCGTTCAGCACCGGAGCGCACCCCGACGGTTATGTGCTGCGCGAGGTGCGCTTGGGGCTCGAGGAGGAGTTTAAAAGCGACCAATTCACCACGGATGACGATTCGCCTCTGACGTGGGCGATTCACGCGGACAGCGGCGGGGTGCCCGCGGCTGCTCCGGTGGCGGCGGCGCGGCTGGTGCGCGACCGCGAGCACGGCAACGACCGGCTCATTCCCGGGGATTTCGTGTACCCAACAAAGCACTTCGATCAATTCACCCATCCCGAGGGCGTGCGGCTGCAGCCGAACACCAAGTACTGGGTGGTCGTGCGCCACGTGAGAGAAGCCATCACCTCCGCTGTGAGCTACGCGACAAGGGCCGAGTGGGTCGGTGATCTGCCTTTGGACCGCGACTCGCTTCCCACCGACGGTGGCGGCTTGGCGGGCTGGTCGCTGGACTACGAAGCGCTCGCCCACGACGGCGCACGGTGGATCGCGCTCGCAGCAGAGGCCGAGATCCCCCGCAGAATCGTGCTGCGCATGGCGTTGGTGGCGTCGCCGCGCAGCGCCGCCGACACTGCTGGCAGCGTGACCATCGCCGACGCCGACGGCGACGCCCTCCCCGAGGTCGGCGAGGCGCTCACCGCGACCCTCGCCGACACAGACACGGTCATCGCGGACAGCTTGCGCTGGCAGTGGTCGCGCTCGTTGTGGCCCGACGGGAACTTCTTCACCATCCACGGCGCGGTCGACGCCACCTACACCCCCACCAGCAGCGACACGAACTACTACCTGCGGGCCACCGCCGACTACGACGACGGCGACGCCGACGGCAAGTTCGCCCACACCACCACCACCGAGCCGGTCGGCGTGCCCGCCGCCACCCTGGTGAAGAACACCGAGCAAGGCTCCGCCGGCAGCCTCACCCTCGCCAATCCTCACCTGGCGTTCACCACCGGCGACAACCCCGCCGGCTACGCGCTGACCAGCATCGGGATGCACCTGCTCGACGGCGGGGGATCGGTCAACGTCGAGGTGCGCGAGTACGCCAGCAGCTCCGCCGCCGGCGCGGTGGTGGCCGCGCTGAAGAGCCCCGACACCCTGGTGGCGGGACAGGTGAACCGGTTCACAGCGCCGACGGGCACGTCCCTGGAGGCCAACACCACCTACTACCTGCGGTGGGTGCCCCGCAGCAACCGCGTCGCCTTCACGAACTCCGACGACGAGGACCCCGGAGCGGCCCACGGCTGGAGCATCGCCAACAGCGTCCAAGTCGGTGCCTCCCCCTCCAGTCTCGGTTTTGGCAACTCCGCGACCCCGCTCATCGACATCCATGGCGTGGCGCTGCGAGGGCCGCCCGGGCCGCCGCGGGGCGTTTCGGCCGTGGGGGCGTTCGAGGCCGTGAGGGTGTCGTGGCAGCCGCCGGGCTCGCTGGGGCGCGGCGAGATCGCGCGCTACGAGACGCGCTACAAGGAGACCTCCGAGGACGACTCGGAGTACAGCGACTGGGCCACCGTCAACTCCAATCCCATCGCCGACACCTATCCCATGGGCAACGACCTGCCGGCGGAGCGGCGGGTGCTGGTGGACAACCTCACCAACGGCACCGGCCACACCCTCCAGGTGCGCGCCTGGAACGAGCACGGCCCCGGGCCGCCCGCCGAGATCGCCGCCGAGCCGGCAGCACTGGCCACGCTGGTGTCCAACATCGATCAGACGGCGGGCACCGCGGCGGAGATCAAAACCGGCCAGTTCGACCAAGTGGCCACCACCTTCACCACCGGAAAGGAACGATTCGCGGTGTGGTCGGTGGAGGCGGGCCTGAGCATCGCATCTGGCGCAACGGTGGGCCTCGACATCTGGAAGTTCCAGAGCGGCTACCGCCCCGATGCGACCAACAGCTCCAACCACGTGGCCGGCCTGTACTACCCGCCGAGCACCGACACCGATACCTCCACGCTGGAGACGTTCGCTCTGCCGGGGGTCGTGTTAGAGCCCAATACGACCTACTGGATCACCCTCGAGCGGCGCTCCAATGAGACCGGAGCGGTGAGCATCGCCACCGCGAACACCCACGGGGAAGACACGGTGACCCCGGCAACAGGCTGGATCATCGGCAATGACCACCAAAGCTACGACAACAGCGAAGACCCGGGAGATCGCTGGTCGCACGTACTGCCGGCCGACGAGCTGAAGCTGCGCATCCGCGGCCTCGCCGCGCACACCAGCCCGGCGTTCGAGCAGTTCCAGGAAGACTTCGGCGCGCGGCCGCTGTTCAAGGGAACCGCCGACCGGTCGGTGTCAGAGCACGCCGCCGACGGCGCAGTGGTGGGCGAGGCGGTGCAGGCCACCGACGACGACGGCGACGCGGTCACCCACTCGGTGGCCGCGGCCGATGTTCCCGGCGCCGCAGAGCATGCGGCGGCGTTCCAGCGCGACTTCGTGCTCGACGCCGCCACCGGTCAGATCACCGTGCGTGCGGGCAACCAGATCGACTACGAGACCCGGTCGACCTATGTGGTGGAGATCCACGCCACCGACGGCGAGGACGCCTCGGGCGCCACCGAGACCGCCCCGTCGCTCGACGCCGTGGTCGTGCTGACCGTCACCATCGACAACGTCGACGAGCCCGGCACCGTGGCGCTGCAGACCCCGGCGGTGGTGGGGGCGCCGCTGCGGGCGTCGCTGAGCGACGTTGACGGGCCGACCCGCTCGGTGCGCTGGAAATGGTCGATGTCGTCGACCGCAGACGGCACCTTCGACGACATCACCAACGCCGACACCGACACCTACACCCCCGAGCAGAGCGACCTGGGGATGTACCTCAAGGTCACCGCCACCAGATACACCGACCCGCAGGGCTCGGACAAGATGGCGAGATCCGACCCGGTGGAGGTGCTGGACAACTCCACGCCGAGCTTCCCGCCCGCCACCGAGCGAAGCGTGGCCGAAAACGCCGCTGAGGGGGCCGCGGTGGGCGAACCGGTGGCAGCGCTCGAGCCCGACATGGACGCGCTCACCTACTCGGTGGTGGCCAGCTCGGGCACACCGGGCGACCTGGCGCCGTTCAACCGCGACTTCGTGCTCGACACCTCCACCGGGCAGGTCACCGTGCGAGCCGGCGCAACGCTCGACCACGAGACGCAGCCGTCCTATGAGGTGACGGTGCGGGTGACCGACGGCGAGGACAGCTCGGGCAACCCCCAGACAGGCACGCCGAGCATCGACGCCTCCACCACGCTGACGGTCGAGGTGACCGACGTGGACGAAGCGGGCACGGTGGCCGTGACGGGCAACCCGAACGTGGAGGGCACGCTCAGCGCGACGCTCCACGACGACGACGGGGCGGTGTCGACGGTGCTGTGGCAGTGGTCGACATCGGCCACCGAGAACGGCACCTACAGCGACATCGCCAGCGCCGACACCGCGACGTACTCGCCCGCCGCCGCCGACCTGGACCAGTGGCTGAAGGTGACCGCCCGCTACAGCGACCCGTTCGGCCACGGCAAGTCGGCCGAATCGGAGCCCCTGGGGCCGGTGGTGCGGCACTCCACGCCGACCTTCAGCGAGGGCGACACCGCCACCCGCCGCATCGCCGAGAACGCCCCCGATTCGTCGGCGGTGAGCGGGCCGGTTGTTGCCAGCGACTCCGACGGCGACGCGGTGCAGCATTGGCTGGCGCCGACGAACGACGCCGACGCGGCCGACCAATTGGCCGCGTTCAACCGCGACTTCGACTTCGACACCTCCACTGCGCAGGTGAGCGTGCGGGCGGGCGCGTCGCTCGACTACGAGACGCGGCGGTCGTACAAGGTGACGGTGAACGCGACCGACTGCGACGACGCGTCGGGCAGCTCCGAAGGCCACGCCGACTTCCGCGACTGCGAGATCGACGACTCGCTGGTGCTGACCGTGGAGGTCACCAACGTCGACGAGGCCGGCACGGTGGTGGCCTCGGGCACGGCTGCGGTGGGGGTGACGCTGCGGGGTGAGGTGACTGACCCTGATGGGAGCGTCAGCGTGTCGGGGTGGCAGTGGTCGCGGTCGTCGTCTGCGTCGGGGCCGTTCGTGGATCTGGCGGGTGAGGTGGGCCGTGACTACCTGGTGGTGCTGGCCGATCAGGGTTATTGGCTGCGGGTGACCGCCTCCTATGCCGATGGGCACGGGTCGGGCAAGTCGGGTTCGGGTGTCACGGCTCAGGCGGTGCGCAATGTGCGGCGCTCCAACATCGAGCCTGAGTTCGCCAAGGTGACCTCGCCGGTGAGTGTGTCCGAGCATGCGAGGGCGGGGACGTCGGTGGGCAACTACCGGGTGACCGACGGCGACGGCGACCGGGTGTATTGCTCGGTGGCCGACGACGATGACGTGCCGGGCGACGACTTGGCTGCGTTCGAGCGTGATTTCGAGTGGGACTGCAGGACGGGGCAGCTGCGGGTGCGCGACGGGGCGGCGCTGGATTATGAGACCCGCCAAACCTATGGGGTGGTGCTGGAGGCGTCGGACCGCCAGAACATCATCGACCAGGCCGACATGATCGTCGACGCGAAGGCTCCGCTGCGCATCGAGGTGACCAACGCGGACGACCCGGGGGTGGTGACGATCGTGGGCGACGCCGCGGTGGGCCTGGCCATCGAGGCGACGCTGGCCGACGACGACGGCGTGGTGGGTGCGGTGGGCTGGCAGTGGTCGAGCGCTGCTTCGCCGTCGGGGCCGTTCCGCGACATCGCCGGCGCCGATCAGCCGCTGCTGATTCCTGCTGCTGAGGAGGAGGGCCGGTGGCTGCGGGCCACTGCGTCGTATGCCGATTCCCAGGGTGCGGGCAAGCGGGCGTCCGCGGTGGCTGAGTCGGTGACGCTGGGGGTGCCGCCGCCGCCCGCGGACCGCAATCTGTGGGTGCCGGTGTCGTTCACCCGCGACCTCGAGTTCGCCTGGTACGACGTGCCGTTCTGGAGCCCTGATGTGACCCTGGCCGAGGGCGGCGACGAGGTGCAGGTGTGGGTGCGGCTGGAGTTCCCCCAGGACCGGCGCCCCTACACCGTGCCGGTCGCGGTGGCCCACCACGACGGTGCCTCTGAGGATGACTATGTGATCGGCCCGGTGGCGGTGTCGTTCCAGCCGGGCGGGATGTTCGCGTCGTTCACCGTGGCAGCGCTCGAAGACGCCGACGACGACGACGGCGAGTACCTGATCTTGAGCCTCGAGGTGCCCGACGGGCTGCTGGCAGGGCCGCTGACATCGATGCGGGTGAACATCACCGACTCCCCCGGCGACGTGCCGCCCACCGCGTTGGGCTTCGACCGGGCCGCTGGGACCGCCGAGGAGGGCCGCCAGGTGGAGTTCACCTTGACGCTGGACCCGCCCGCTGAGGTGACCAGCGATTGGTTCTGGGGCGTGGCGGTGCGCTGGGAATGGACCTCCACCCTCGACGTCACCACCGGCGGCACGGCGGGATCGGTGAGCGGCCCGTCGTACATGTTCCGCGACGAGTTCGTCTCCCCGCCGGGGCTCGACTGCCTGGTCAGCGGACTGTGCGAGACCGGCGAGCTGGACTACATCGAGCACCGCTCGGTGCAGGTCGCCGTCACCTGCGGCCACGACTCGGCGGCGGGCGGGGACCACCAGATCACCGTGCGGATCACCGACGCGCGCATCGTCGACTGGCGCCACGGCGCCGATGTGCCCCCAGACGGCTGGCCGCTGCCGCTCGACGACAGCTCGATCCACGAGATCACCGTGACCTGCACCGACACCTACGAACCGGCGGACCTGTCGGTGCACATGTCGGTCGCGAGCGACGGGCCGTGGTACCGGCCCTCGGAGTCGAGCGGCCCCGCCACAGTGGTGGTGGCGTTGAGCGATCCCGCCGACCGCGAGGTGACGATCCCCATCGAGACCGCCCACCACGCCGGCCTGACCGGCGACGACTACACCGGCGTGCCCGACGAGGTGACCTTTGGGGTGGGCCAGCAGACCGCCACCTTCGAGATCTGGGCCGTCGACGACAACACCGACGACAACGGCGAATGGCTCGAGATCCGCCTCGGCACGCTGCCCCCAGGCGTCGCCCTCGC
>JAJEBN010000039.1 GCA_022822525.1 Acidimicrobiia bacterium
CAAGTGCTGAAGAAATCGACGTATCTGAAGAAGAACACCGACAAGAACTACTACGACCCCATGGAGCTGCCCGGCGAGAACCACCGCCGGTTCACCGAGCCCGAGTGGCTCTGGACGCCCGCCGTCAACCGCATCAAACGCATCCTGCGCCGCGAGCCACGCACAGCCTGACCGTCCCTTCTCCGGGCCTGAGTCGGCGTCACGGCCTACGCTGGCCTGCGGGCCGAGGGGGAGCAATGTCACAGACGACGCAGGCGCGCGGATCGAACGGGGCGAACGCAGCGAACGGGGCGCGTGGGTCTGATTACGGCGCACCGACAGCCGCGGGCCGCCCCGATGTGGACGACGAGACGCTGGCTGCAGCAGTGGCCGTGGCGAACATCCCAACGCTGCTGATGGTGCTGGTGCAGATGACCGGCGAGCTGGGATGGCTCGACGATCCGTACCGGCCCAAGCGCCAGCCCGGGCTCGGCGACAACGACACCGGCGGTCTGGCGCCCGAGCATCAGCGCGAAGTGCGCGAAGCGGCGCTCGAAGCCATTGCGGCATGGCGGGACGGCCGCCCGATGGCGATCGGCGAGCCCGACGACGCATTGATCGTGCGCATGCTCAGCACTGCGATGGGCGAGCACGTGCCCGACGAGTACGGCGCCTTCACTGCCGCGCAGCTCGGCCTGGCCAAGTTCTTGGATCACGATCCGATCAACGTGCCGCCGGGCTTCAAGGTGCTGGTGATCGGTGCCGGGGCTTCGGGACTGTGCGCTGCGATCAACCTGCAGCAGGCCGGCGTGCCCTACGAAGTGGTGGAGCGCAACGGCACGGTCGGCGGCGTGTGGTGGGAGAACCGCTACCCGGGCGCGGGTGTCGACACGCCGAACCACCTGTACTCGTACTCGTTCGCCCCGCACGACTGGAGGATGTACTTCTGCCTGCGCGACGAGCTGCACGGCTACCTCGAGAAGGTGGCCGACGACTTCGACGTGCGCGACAGCATCCGCTTCAACACCTCGGTGGAGCGCATCAGTTACGACGCCGAACGGCAGATCTGGCGGGCCGAGGTGCGCCAGGCGGCCGACAACGAAGGCCGCTGGGAGACCGGTCGGCTCGGCCTGAGCGCCACGCCCGACGAGACAGGTCTGCGGCGCCACGACGACGGCGCAGCGACCGCGCCCGGTTCCCACGGCGACGCTCAGGGCGTCGACGGCGCCGCCGAGATCATCGAGGCGAACGTCATCATCAGCGCTGCGGGCATCTTCAACCCGCCGATCCGTCCCGACATCGACGGCCTCGAGTCGTGGAGCGGCGAGACGTGGCACACCGCGCGCTGGCCCGCAGATGCCGATGTCGCCGGCAAGCGCGTGGCGATCGTGGGCAACGGGGCGAGCTGCATGCAGACAGCCCCCGAGATCCAGCACGACGTGGAATCGCTGACCATCTATCAGCGGTCCAACCATTGGGCCGCGCCGTTCGACCAGTTCCGCAAGCCGGTCCCCGACGCCATGCGGACCCTGTTCGAGGCGGTGCCGCTGTACCGGGCCTGGTACCGGGTGCGGCTGGGCTGGACGTTCAACGACCGCATCCACACGGCCCTGCAGAAGGACCCCGACTGGGAGCACCCCGAGCGGTCGCTCAACGCCCAGAACGACGCCCACCGGGCCTACTTCACCCGCTACGTGATCGACGAGCTGGGCGACCGGGCCGACGAGCTGGCAGACAAGGTGCTGCCCACCTACCCGCCGTTCGGCAAGCGCATGCTGATGGACAACGGCTGGTACCGGATGCTGCGCAATCCGAATGTGGAGCTGGTGGACGATTCGATTGCCGAGATCTCCGGCCAGATCATCCGCACCGCGGACGGCACCGAGCGCGAAGCCGACGTGCTGGTGCTGGCCACCGGCTTCGATGTGCTGCGGTTCATCACCACCTACGAAGCGACCGGCCGCTCGGGCCGCAGCTTGCGCGAATCGTGGGGCGACGACGACGCCAGCGCCTACCTCGGCACCGTCACGCCCGACTTCCCCAACTTCTTCACGCTGTACGGGCCGAACCTGCAGCCCGGCCACGGCGGCAGCCTGATCTTCGTGGTGGAGATGCAGGTGCGTTACGTGATGGACATGATCGCCAAGATGTGCGCCGAGGGGCTCGGTTCGGTGGAAGTGCGGCGAGATGTTCACGACGAGTATCGCGACCGCGTCGACGATGCCCACGAGAACATGGTGTGGATGCATCCCGGCATGACCAGCTACTACCGCAACGAGGCCGGCCGCATCGTGGTCAACTCGCCATGGCGAAATGTCGACTACTTCGACATGACTAAGGAAGCCGATCTCGACGACTACGTCTGCGAGCCCCGAGCAGCCGACCGGGAGCTCGTCGCCGACTGATCGCACCGAAAACCCGAACGCTCGCGATTTTGGCGCCGCATATAGTCGGGCGGGAGGCCAGCCTCAAACGAGTGTGGTCAGAGCAGGCGTTTTGTAGCTCGAACTCGGAGAGGCTGGCCCAATTCGTGACCGCAGGTGCGGCATCGCATCCGCGCGAAGCGAATTTCAGGTCGCCAGTTCGGCGGCGATGGCCTCGAGCGCGGTGTCGACATCGGCCTCGCTGACGTCGAGATGCAGCACCATGCGCGAGCGGCCGAAACGCCAGTCGGCCAGCACGCCGCGTCCCTCGACACGCTTGCCGAGCGTCGGGTCGTTCTGGTCGAGCTGTGAGAACACCATGTTGGTGTTGCAGCTGGTGACGGTGATGCCGTCGATGGCTGCGAGCCCGGCTGCGAGCCGCTGCGCATTGGCGTGATCGTCGGCCAGCCGGTCGATGTGATGCTGGAGGGCATGTAGCCCGCCGGCAGCGATGATGCCGGCCTGACGCATCCCTCCGCCCAGCACCTTGCGCCAGCGACGGGCCCGGCCGACCAGTTCATCGGTGCCGCAAAGCACAGAGCCGACGGGAGCGCCCAAGCCTTTGGACAGGCACACCGACACGGTGTCGAACGGCTCGGCCGCCTCGGCGGGGGAGCAGCCCAGCGACACCGCTGCGTTCCACAGGCGGGCACCGTCGAGGTGCAGCCCGAGGCCGTGACGGTCGGCGAAGTCGCGGGCCTCCCGATGCTGGGTCGGCGTGAGCACCATGCCGTCGATGGTGTTCTCGAGGCAGAGCAGCTTGGTGCGAGCGAAATGGCTGTTGTCGGGCTTCACGGCTGCTTCGGCCGCATCGAGATCCAGCATTCCCGTCTCGTCGGTCGGAACCGGCTGGGGCTGGATGCTGCCCAGTACCGCAGCACCGCCGCCCTCGTACATGTAGGTGTGGGCGTGGTGGCCGACGATGTACTCGTCGCCCCGTTCGCAATGGGCCAGCAGGCCGCACAGGTTCGACTGGGTGCCGCTCGGCACGTACAGAGCGGCAGCCTTGCCGAGCAGCTCGGCGCTGTAGCGCTCGAGCTCGTTCACGGTGGGATCGTCGCCCCAGACGTCGTCGCCGACATCGGCGGCTGCCATGGCCGCCCGCATCTCGGGCGTCGGCTTGGAAACAGTGTCTGAGCGCAGGTCGATCACGGCAGCAAGCCTGCCATGCGGCTCGCGCCGCGCAACAGGCCGCTCAGCCCTTGCCGTTGCGCAGC
This sequence comes from Acidimicrobiia bacterium, assembly GCA_022822525.1. Classification (GTDB taxonomy): domain Bacteria; phylum Actinomycetota; class Acidimicrobiia; order Acidimicrobiales; family Poriferisodalaceae; genus Poriferisodalis. The sequence continues at coordinate 3,620 of JAJEBN010000039.1, forward strand.
AGCTTGCCCGGCAGCGGGCCGTGCGGATCGACCGCATCGGCGCCGTCGCGCCGGATGATCGTGCCGTTCACCACCACCGCGTCGATGCCCTTCGCGTCGGAGATCAGCCGATCAGCGCCCGCAGGCAGGTCGTACACCCGCCGCTTGCCCAAGTGACCGACCTCGTCGGCGTCGAACACCACCACGTCGGCGGGCTTGCCCTCGGCCAGCGTGCCCCGGTCGGCGATGCCGAACACCTCGGCGGGCCGCTGGGTCAGCATGTGGACGGCAGTCTCGAGGTCGAAGCTCTGGCGGCCCCGCACGAACGTCTGCAGGAACTCCGTGGAGTACTTGGCGTCGCAGAGCTGGCTGGCGTGCGCCCCGGCGTCGGACAGCCCGATCACCGTCGTGGGGTCGTGCAGCAGCTCGTCGATGTCGTCGGGATCGTGATTGATCACATCCTGGACGATGCGCATCTCGAGGTCGGCTTCGAGCGCCACGTCGAGCACCCAGTCGACCGGGTCCTGGCCCGCCTCGTCGGCCAGCTCCTGGATGTTGCCGCCTTCGAGCTCGGGGTTGTGCGGCAGGTAGCTGATCTCTGTACGCGCCCAGCGGTCGCCGATCTTGCCGCCGTTGCCGGCCTTCTCCTTGAATTCGGCCCGCCAATCGGCATCGGCGTAGAACCGCTTGCGGCCCTCCAGATCGCTCTGGGACACCGGGGTGAAGCACCGCAGCGCTTCATAGATGAACGGTGCCTTCCAGCTCATCTCGAACTGAATGGGCTGCACGGCCACTTGGGGGTATACCGGCAGTCCCCGGTCGGCGATCTCACGAGCACGCTCCAGATCCGCCCGATGGCTGCCCGGACCCCGGGCTGAGCCCAGCAGCGCCGTCCAGCTCACATGCGCTCCCGTGGTCTCGGCGATCCGAGCGAACTCGTCGTGGTTCAGCCCTCGCCCCACCGTTGCCTGCATCACGCCGCCCACGTCGCCCAGCGCCTGGGCGATCTCGACGATCTCGTCGGTGGTGGCTGCGCGGCTCGGCACCGGGCGTCCCTCGTAGCCGACATGGGTCGACGCCTTGGACGTGGCGAAGCCCAGCGCTCCGGCCCGCAGCGCCTCGGCTACCAGGTCACGCTGGGCGGCGATCTCTTCGGGAGTGCCTTCACGTTCGGTGGCTTCTTCGCCCATGACGTACATGCGGGCGGCGGTGTGGCCGATCAGCGCTGCCATGTTGACCGCTGCGCCGTTGGACTCGAGCGCATCGAGGTACTGCGGGAACGTTTCGAAGCCCCAGTCGCCCAAGCCGGCACGCAGCGCATCCACGCTCATGCCTTCGACGTTCTCAAGCGTGCGCATGATGAGGTCGCGGTGCTCGGGCCGGGTGGGCGCCACCGAGAAGCCGCAGTTGCCCATCACGATCGTGGTGACGCCGTGCCATGGCGAGCAGCTCACCAGCCGGTCCCACATGATCTGCGCGTCGTAGTGGGTGTGGATGTCGACGAACCCGGGGCACACGATGCGTCCGGTTGCATCGACTGTCTCGGCGGCCTCAGCGGGGGCTGAACCGAGCGCCACCACCTTGCCGTCGGAGACGCCCACATCGCCGACGTAGCGGGGCGCTCCCGTTCCGTCGATGATCGTTCCGCCCGTGATCTTCAGGTCATATGCCATGTCGCCGTCCCTGTGCTCGCCGCGTACGCGCTCGCTGCCCTCGGGCCGGTCAGCCCGAAGCCGTGGCGCTTACGCTAGCCGAGCGCTCTTCGCCGGTCCCTGAGGAGCAGTGGTGCGGACCGGTGAGGCTTCCCTGCCTAGGGTGCAGCCATGACAACTGCGGAGCTGCCCGACGAACTGGTCAACCGGGTGACATGGAAGATCCCCAATGCGCTGGCGCTCGTGGGGTCACGATCCGGCGACGAGCGCAATGCGATGACCACGAGCTGGATCACGCAGCTCTCGATGGAGCCGGTGATCATCGGCATCGGCGTGGACAACACGGCGGTGACCCACCGGCTGATCACCGACGGGGGGTCGTTCACGGTGAACCTGTGGGATGCCACCAACACCCGGCCGTTCGTGAAGTTCTCCAAGCCGGCGGCTTACGAGGCAGCGGCCCCCGGCGACGGACCGGGAACCGGGACGCTGAACGGCTGGGCGGTGCATGAAGCCGCCACCGGGGCGCCGGTGTTTGCCGACGCGGCCGCCTGGATGGACTTCGAGGTGCGCCACAGCGTGAACCTGGGCACGCACACGCTGTTCATGGGCGAATTGGTGGCCGCGGCCATCAATGACGACGAGGTGCAGATCGCCTCGATGTCCGATACCCGCATGAAGTACGGCGGCGTCAAGCGCCACTGACGGTGCTGCCAGGTCAGATTTCCTGCGGGAACAGGGCCCGTGGGCGGTTTCAGACCTGCTCGGCTACCATGATGTGTCGCCCCTCTTGGGGCCTGCGAGTTCACCGCGGTGGGCACGCATGATCTGTCCGCCGACCAGGGAATCCACGTGCCGAAAGTCAAAGACGACGCCATCTTGCTCGAAGGAAAGACCGTCGAGGCGCTCAAGGGCGGTCATTTCCGCATCGAGCTCGACAACGGCCACGAGGTGCTGGGTCACCTGAGCGGCAAGATGCGCAAGCACCACATCCGGATCCTTCCCGGGGACCGGGTGCAGGTCGAAGTCTCGGCATATGACCTGACCCGCGGACGCATCACCTACCGCTACAAGTAGTTGTCATGAGCAGCCAGCCGCAGCCGTCGAATGGGACGGTCGACTACGGCGTCGAGCGGGATCCGGCGGGCGACGTGGCCACCGTCACGCTCAACCGGCCCGAAACGCTGAACTCGATGAACGACGAGTTCATGAACGACATCACCGAGGCCTTCGGCATGGTTGCCGCCGACGACGGGGTGCGTGCCGTCATCTTGACCGGCGCAGGCCGCGGCTTCTGCTCAGGCGCTGACCTGCGAAATGCGGCCCCCGACGACGCTGAGAGCTTCGACGCCCGCGCCGCCGGCGAAGCCACCACCGACTCGATGGACAACGTGTTCCACCCGGCGATCAGGGCCGTGGCCGAGTGCCCGGTGCCGACCGTGGCTCGCATCAACGGCGTCACTGCGGGCGGAGGCATCGGCTTGGCGCTGTCGTGCGACGTGGCGATCGCTGCGCGCTCGGCATTCTTCGTGGCGACCTTTGGGCCTCGGCTGGGCATCGTGCCCGACCTGGGAACCACCTGGCAGCTGCCGATGCGGGTGGGCCGTGCCCGGGCACTGGGCATGACACTGCTGGGCGACCGGGTGTCTGCCGATCAGGCCGAAGACTGGGGCCTGGTGTGGAAGACCGTCGAAGACGAGGAGCTGGACGCCGCTGTCCGGCAGGTCGTCGATGTCCTGCGTCGCAGCTCGCCCGCGGCCATGAGCCGTATCCGCGAATCGGTGGACGGTGCCATGCAACGTGGCTTGGCCGACCAGCTCGACGTGGAGATGGGGCACCAGGCGGTGCTGATCCCCCGGAACATGGCTGACGGGGCAGCGGCATTCCTCGCCAAGAGCGATCCGTCCTTCTCCGGCGACCGCTACTGACTCCAAGTACCTGCTGCGTCTGATGGTGCGCAGCGCCCGACGCTGCGCACTGCTGGCAGACTGGCGCCATGACTGACACGCTTGACGCCCCGGCTGCCGACGCGGCCGTCGATTCCGCTGCGGCTCGGGTCGATGCAGCCATCGACGAGCTGCTCGCCTCGCACGATCCCCAGCAGCTCAGTTACGCCGAATTCCGCGGTGCGCAGTTCGACGCCGGCTTGGCGTGGGTGCATTTCGACGAGGGCCATGGGGGCCTGGGAGTGAGCCCCAAGCTGCAGCGCCGGGTCGAAGAGCGGCTGCGGGCGGCTGGCGCCCGGCCCCTGAAGCCGGTGACGTTCTTCATGCACCTGGCCGGGCCGACCATCCACACCCATGGCAGCGAAGAGGTCAAGCAGCGCTTCCTGCGGCCGATGTTCACGGGTGAGGAACTGTGGTGCCAGCTGTTCAGCGAGCCGGGTGCGGGCAGCGACTTCGCCGGACTGGCGACACGGGCAGTTGCTGACGGCGAGGAGTGGGTCGTGAACGGCCAGAAGGTATGGAACACCCTGGCTCACCTCGGCGACTTCGGGATGCTGGTGACTCGTACCAATCCCGAGGTGCCTAAGCATCGCGGGATGACGTACTTCGCGCTCGACATGAAGGCGCCGGGTGTGGAGGTGCGCCCGCTGCGCCAGATCACCGGCGAGGCCGAGTTCAACGAGGTCTACATGACCGACGTGCGCGTGCCCGATGCGAGCCGCATCGGCGACGTGGGCGACGGCTGGCGGGTGTCGCTGACCACGCTGATGAACGAGCGCAGCGCCATCGGTGCGGGCGGTGCCGGTCCTCCCAAGCGGGGCTCCGGGCCGATCTCGGTTCTGGTGAAGCTGTGGGACCAGCGTGACAAGGCCGATCGCGACGACGTCACCCGTGATCGGCTGACCAAGCTGTGGACCCGTGCCGAAGTGCTGCGGCTCACGAACATGCGTGCTGGGGCGAACCGGCGCAAGGGCAATCCTGGGCCTGAGATGTCGATCGCCAAGCTGGCGTTTGCCGAACTCAATCAGGCGCTCATGACCTGCGCGGTGGACATGATGGGCTCAGACGGGCTCGTCGGCTACGACTACACGTTCCGCCGCCCGGGGGATCTGTCGGTCGACGGTTCCGACGGCGGTGTCCAGCACGGGTTCCTGCGGGTGCGCGCCAACTCGATCGAGGGCGGCACCTCGGAGATCATGCGGAACATCCTGGGCGAGCAGGTGCTCGGCCTGCCGGGCGAGCCTCGCATCGACAAGGACGTGCCCTGGGTGGACGTGCCCCGCAACTGAGACACGCCCACCCAGCGGGTCACATGATCAGCTCTTGGCCTCGGTCAGCATGTCCTGCACGATCAGGCCCAAGTCGCCCATCTGGGGGATCAGCTCCAGCCGCTCGTAGACGTCCGGCGGCGGGTAGATGCCCGGATCCTCCAGGATCTCGTCGAGGATGAACGGCGTCGAAGCCTCGTTCGGGCTGCCGTAATACGTGTAGTTGGTGAGCGCAGCGCCGTTCTCCGCGTCGAGCAGGAAGTTGATCATGGCGTGGGCCGAGCACACGTTGTCTGCATTGTGCGGGATGGCCATGGTGTCCACCCAGCGCACGCCGCCCTCCGCAGGGATCGTGTACACGTGGGTCTCATAGGCGTCGGTCTCGAAGAATGCCTGGGCGAAGCCGCCGCTCCAGCCGTGCGCCACATCGACCTCGCCGTTGACCAAGTCGTCGCCGTAAGTCACCGAGTCGTACTTGACCAGCCGGTCGTTGGTGGCCTTCAGCAGAGCTCCCGCCTCGCGGATGGCGTCTTCGTTGCCTGATTCGATGATCTCGGTGATGCTGTAGCCCAAGTACTTGAGCGCTGCGGATACGGCCTCGGGAGCGTCGTCAAGCATCGAGATGCCCCCGGGCACCTGCGCTGCAGTGTCGGCATCGAAGATGACCGCCCACGACGACTCTCCGCCGATCGCATCGAGCGCGTCATAGGTCATGCCGATGCCGGTGGTGCCCCACTGGTACGCCACGTGATAACGGTGATCGGGATCGAACGGCGGGTTGTCCCACGCATCGTCGAGGTTGGAGAAGTTCGGGAGCGCGTCGTAGTTGAGCGGCAGCAGCAGATCCTCTTCGATCATCAGCGCCACCATGTAGTCCGACGGAACGACCAGGTCGTAGATCGCCGCTTCTGACTCGACTTGGCTGAGCATCTGCTCGTTCGACTCGTAGACCGTGTAGTCGATGCTGACGCCGGTCTCCTCCTCGAAGGCCAGCAGCAGTTCGTCGTCCATGTAGTCGGCCCAGTTGTAGAAGGCGAGATCGCCATCGGTCTCGCCGGGTTCGCAGTCATCGGCGGCGTTGTCGCTGGCCCCGCCGCCGCATGCAGCGACAAGCAGGGCCGCCGCCGCGGCGAGTGCTAGCCATCGGGCCCGGCTCGTCCAGGACGCGGTCTTCGCAAGGCTGATCATGGTTCCTCCCTATTGGACGCTCCGATAGAGCGTCGCTGTCTCGCTTGCGTGTTCGGGACTGGGCTGGCAGTGCGCCGCAGCGGCGCGGTGGGCTGTACGCCGGGGCGGCGCAATATGGCGTGCGGCAAAGCACTCACGGCCGGGGATCATGGCGTCGTGCTCCTCGGGCGCTGCAAGGCCAGTGATGCCACCACCAGCGTGATCGACGCGGCCAGCATGAGCGTCGAGATGGCGTTCAGCTCCGGCGTGACGCCCTGGCGGATAGTGCTGAACACGTACACCGGCAGCGTCGTGGCGCCCGGTCCTGCCGTGAACGCCGAGATGACGACGTCATCGAGTGAGAGCGTCAGCGCCAGCAGGGCGCCGGCGGCGATCCCTGGCGCAATCAGCGGCAGCGTCACCCTCCTGAACGTACGCCACGGCGTGGCATACAGATCACGCGCTGCCTCTTCGAGCGTGCGGTCGAATTGATCCAGCCGGGCGCGTACCACCACAGCAACGAATGAGATGTTGAACGCGATATGGCTGAGCGCGATGGTCGTGACGCCCAGCGTGAACCTCGGGCCGATGATGTCGATGAGCTTGAACGCCTCGGCGAAGAACACCAGCAGCATGACCGCCATGGTGATGTCGGGGATGACGATGGGCAGGTAGACGGTGCCGTCCAATGCTCGCCGGCCCTTGAAGCGGTAGCGGTCGAGCGCCAGCGCCACCGCTGTGCCCAGCACCGTAGACACGATGGTCGAGCTGATCGCCACGATGAGCGACACACGCAGTGCGCCGATCACCTGGGTATTGCCAAGCGCCTCGCCGTACCAGCGCGCCGAGAGGCCCTGCCAGACATTGACCCGTTCGGAGTCGTTGAACGAGAAGACCACCAGCACCACGATCGGCACGTACAGGAACGCGAAGACGAACCATGCATTGGCCTTCAGCAGGTGCCTGGCCGAGCGTTTGGTGCCGGCGGTGCCCAAGGTGCTCATGACCTGCGACTCCTCATCGCGCGACACCTTGCGTTCGCTCGGCGTTGGCGGAGTTGCGCTGGTTGATCGCCACTGCGACGAGCATCGCCACGATGATCAGCACGCTGAGCGCTGCGCCCAGCGGCCAGTTGCGGGCCGCCTGGAACTGGCGTGCCACATAGGAGCCGATGAGCAGTGTCTTGGCGCCGCCCAGGATCTCCGGCACCACATAGGAGCCGAAGCTGGGCACGAACACCAGCACGCAGCCCGCCACGATGCCCGAGCGTGTGAGGGGCACGGTCACGCGCCAGAAGGCTTTCGCTCCGCTCGCGTAGAGGTCGCGTGCAGCCTCCACCAGGCGCCAGTCCATGCGCTCGAGCGCCACGTACAGCGGCAGCACCATGAAAGTGAGGAAGCCGTACACCATGCCCAGCACCACCGCGGTGGGGGTGAACAAGATGCGGAAGGTGCCCAAGCCCATGGCCTCGCTGAGCGCCGAGGCAGGACCGTTCGATCCCAGCAGGAAGCGGATCGCGAAGATGCGCACGAGCCCGTTGGTCCAGAACGGGATCATCACCAACACGAGCAGGCGGGCGCGCAGCCGGGGTGGACGGGTGGCCAGGTAGTAGGCGAAGGGGTAGGCGACCACCAGGCACAGAACGGTGGTCAGGAACGCCAGCCAGGCCGAACGGGCGATGATGCCCCCGATCACGTCGTCGGCGATGCGCTCGTAGGAGTCGAGGTTCCAGCCGCTGAGCGACGTGCGGCCTGTGGCTGTGCGGGTCGCGAACGAGTACACCGTGATGAGGCCCAGGGGGACGACGAAGAAGATCAGCAGGTACAGCGCCCCAGGCGTGGCGATCAGCGTGCCGGTGCGGCGCCTTCGGCGCTGCGCGGCTACTTCAGCCGGCGTCAGCGGCACCGGCGCATCGGGCCCAGTCGGCGTCGACGATGCCGGCGCATCGGGCCCAGTCGGCGTCGGTTGCGTCGCAGCAGGCTTGGCGCGACGCAGCGACGGCATCAGTCCGCGACCACTGTCGTCGCCGCAGGCGTCCAGCTGACCGAGACCGATTCACCGGCGGCCAGTGCTGCTGAACCGGTTTCTGAGCGTGCAGTGATGGTGGCGGTCCGGTCGCCATCGTTCGTCCCGCCGGCACCGGCGGTGGGCCCGACAGCGATCGTGTACACGAAGGCGTGCCCCAAGTAGGTGGCGTCGGTGATGACACCGTCGAGGCATGGTTCACCCTCGGGCGCCTCGCCGTGGCGATGCAGTCGTACTTGCTCGGGGCGGACGCTCAGCGCCGCTGGTGTGCCGGCGGCCAGCTCGTTCGGCGCGGCCACCACCGCACCCGCGTCCAGGCGCATCGCGGAGGGGCCCTCGGTGACACCTTCGAGCAGGTTGGTGCGCCCGATGAAGTCGGCCACGAAGCGGTTGGCGGGGTGCTCGTACACCTCTGTCGGTGTGCCGACCTGCAGCAGCCGGCCCTCCGACATGACGCCCACCCGGTCGCTCATGGCCAGGGCTTCCTCCTGGTCATGGGTGACGAACACGAACGTGATGCCCACCTCGCGCTGGAGAGCCTTCAGCTCCACCTGCATCTCCTGGCGCAGCTTGAGGTCGAGCGCTCCGAGCGGCTCGTCGAGCAGCAGCACCTTGGGGTGGTTCACCAATGCTCGTGCAAGGGCGACACGCTGCTGCTGACCGCCTGAGAGCTGGGAGGGGCGGCGGTGCTCCATGCCTTCGAGCTGCACGAGCGTCGTGGCCTCGGCGACCTGGCGGTCAGCGTCGGGGCCGCGGATGCCGCGCATCTGCAGACCGAAGGCGATGTTCTGGGCCACCGTCATGTGCGGGAACAGGGCGTATGCCTGGAACACGGTGTTGACGGGACGTCGATCGGGAGGCAGCGACGCGACTTCCTCGCCGAAGATCGCCAGGCGCCCTTCGCTGGGGATGTCGAGGCCGGCGATCATCCTCAGCGTGGTGGTCTTGCCGCAGCCCGAGGGTCCGAGCAGAGCGAAGAACTCGCCGTCGCCGATGTGCAGGTCGATGCCGTCGACTGCGACGACCTCACCGAATCGCTTGGAGATGCCGTGCATTTCCACCGCAGGCACGCCTGGCGGGGTAGCGGCGGGTGCTGCGTCGTCGCTCATGTGAGCCCGAGCGGTTCGTATGGGGCACCGGCGCGCATCGCCTGGGTGCAGATGAAGTCGTGGGCGATGGTGGCCGCAGCCAGCGCGGTGATCTCGGACACGTCGTACGCGGGTGCCACCTCCACCACGTCCATCCCGACGATGTCGAACGGCGTGAGCCCGCGCACGATCTCGAGTGCCTGCGCCGTGGTCAGCCCGCCTGCCACCGGGGTGCCGGTGCCGGGTGCGAAGGCCGGATCGATGCAATCGATGTCGAAGGTGACGTAGGCCCGACGGTCGCCGACACGCTCCCGCACCACTTCGAGCACGGCGGCGGGTCCGTTGCGATGCACCCAAGGGGCGCCCAGCACCGTGAACCCGAAGTCGTCGTCGTTGTGGGTGCGGATGCCGATCTGCACCGACGCCTCGGGATCGATGATGCCCTCACGCAGCGCCCGAAGGAACATCGAGCCATGGTCGAGGCGTCCTTCATCGTCGGGCCAAGTATCGGGATGGGCGTCGAAATGGATGAGCGACAGCGGCCCGTGCTTGGCCGCATGGGCCCGCAGAAGCGGGTAGGTGACGAAGTGATCGCCGCCGAAGGTCACCATCTGGGCGTCATGGTCGAGGATCTCAGCCGCGTGGTTCTCGATCCGCTCGACTGCTTCGGTCGGGTGGCCGTAGTCGATGAAGCAGTCCCCGTAATCGGCCACTGCGAGGTGCTCGAAGGGATCGAAGCCGAATGGGTAGGCGTCGAGCTCGGCGAGTCCTGTCGACGCTGCGCGGATTGCTCGGGGACCGAGCCGGGCGCCGGGCCGGTTCGACGTGGCCATGTCGAAGGGAATGCCGGACACGACGATGTCGGCGTCGGCGATGTCGCGGGTGTAACGGCGGCGCAGGAACGACAGCGCCCCGCCGTAGGTCATCTCGGGCTTGCGGCCGTGCAGCTCGGGGGAGCGGAACGCCTGGTCGCCGACGGTCCCGGCATCGGCCCCTGCCACCAGGCCTCCGCCGCTCGATGGCGACTCGGCGGCAGCGTTCATGCGCCGGTGCCCTGCAGTCCAGGGTTGTGCCACACGATGAGTGCCGCCCAGCTGTCGGTGGCCGGATCGGCGATGTAGTTCGGCAAGCCGCACACTGCCTCGAATCCGTTCTCGATCTGGAAGCTCAGCGTCCGGTCGTACAGCCGGCCCTCGCGCACCTCGGCGATGTACTCGTCGGCCGTCATGTTTGCCTTGTGCTCGGCATAGCCGGGAATGACGCCGCCTGCCACGATGCCGTCCAAGCCCAGATCGATGCAGACCTGCTTGCGCAGCACGTAGAGCTCGGCGCCGATGCCCTTGCGACGGTGGGAGAGCCGGGTGGCGATGCTCGTGCCGTAGTACCAACGACCCTCGGGATCGTGCCCGCTGCCGCTGTGATCTTCGGGGACGAGATCGGCGATCGTGTGAATCGGGTTCCCCCAGTCGAAGTTGCAGCGGATGCCGACCCCCATGGCCACCAGCTCGTCGCCGTCGAATCCAGCGAAGCAGCCTTCGGGGAAGTCCTGCGCCAGCTGGGCGAAACCCTGGGCGTCGTAGAGGTCGGCACGATTTGCAGTCGGGTGGGAGGCCAGCTCGAGGGCCTCCAGCTCGGCGGCCCATTCGGGGAGGATCCGGGCGTATCGCAGGCCCGAGCGCTCGCCGGCCGACACGGCTTCGATCTCACGCATCCCAGCACCCCCGCGGCGCCTGCCGCACTCAGCCGCCGGTTGAGAGATTATCCCTGCGCCGGGAAGCAGCTGTCAGCGGCAGTAGTTTTCGAAGGAGATGGCCGCTGCACTCAGCTCGGATCCCTGGTCGCTGGAGACGGCTTCGACGACGCCGCTGTGGATCGACCGGCTGGAGCCGCCAGTCGCGCCCCGTGCCGGCATCGAGGGCGATCTTGATGTCGACGTCGCCATCGTCGGCGGAGGATTCAGCGGACTGTGGACCGCCTACTACCTCAAGCAGCTGGAGCCTGCGATGCGTGTGGCAGTGCTGGAGCGGCACCACTGCGGCTTCGGGGCGTCGGGGCGCAACGGCGGCTGGGCAGTGGGGGAGCTGGCCGGTTCGGTCGCCGACTACGCACGGCGCTCCAACCCGTCTGAGTCCAGGCGCCTGCTGCGAGCCGTGTTCGACGCCGTGGACGAGATCGGCCGTGTGGCAGCCGCCGAGGGAATCGACTGCGACTACGCCAAGGGCGGCACCATCCGGGTGGCTCGCACGAGTCCCCAAGCAGAGCGGCAGATCACCGAGATAGCCGCGGCTCGCCGTTTCGGCCTGTCCGAGGACGAGATCCGTCTGCTCGACGCTGACGAAGCACGCGGCCAGCTCAACGCCACCGATGTGCGAAGCGGTGTCTTGCTCGGCCCCTCTGCGGTAGTGGATCCCGCCAAGCTTGCGCTGGGGCTGGCCTGCGCCGCCGAAGCGGCCGGGGCGGAGATCTATGAGCAGACACGTGTAACCGGCTTCGACGGCGGCGCAGTGCAGATTGCCGCAGAGGGCGCTCGCAGCTCGCCGGCGAGCCGCGGCCGTTGCGAAGTTCGGGCCCCGGTGATCGTGCGCGCCACTGAGGCGTACACGAGGGACCTCCAGGGCTTGCGACGGGACATCCTGCCTGTCTATTCGCGGATGATCGCCACCGAGCCGCTGCCTGACGCAGTCTTCGACGACATCGGCTTGGCGAACCGTCCCAGCTTTGCCGACGACCGCCGCATGGTCACCTATGGCCAGCGCACTGCCGACAACCGGATCGCCTTCGGCGCCACCGGGGTGCCCTACAGCTTCGGCTCCCGCATCGTGCCTGCCGCCGAGACGCACCTGGGCATGCACCGGCGGATCTGGCGGGTGCTTGCAGCGATGCTGCCGCAGGTCGCCGAGGCTCGCATCACCCACCGCTGGGGCGGTGTGCTGGGCATTCCCCGCAACTGGCTGCCCGGTGTGCGCTTCGACCCCCGTGCCGGCGAGGGTGTGCTGGGCGGTTATGTGGGCGAGGGCGTCGCAGCGTCCAACCTGGCTGGCCGCACTATGGCCGAACTCATCGCCGAGCGCGATACCGAGCGCACCAGCCTGCCCTGGGTGGGAGTGAGTTCGCGCCGTTGGGAGCCGGAGCCGTTGCGCTGGCTTGGCGTGCGCGTCAGCCGTGCCCTGCTCGGAGCGGCCGATAAGCGCGAGCTGCGCTCGGACCGGCCCGATCGCCTGATGTCAGGGATTGCGCGGTTGCTGCGGAGCGGTCACTAGCGCCGTCGCCCGCGGACCGCTTGGACACCGGTTCGCGCAGGGCAACAGCCTCTTGATCACTTCGCTCACGGGTCGTTTGGGCCCGGGACTCAGCCCCTGGGCATCAGTCGCAGTCGAGGCGGTAGGCGCCCTGGTGGGGGACCATGATGCCGGCGGTGGGGCCCCCGAAGTGGGTGCCGATCACGAGCGTCTCGCCGTCGGCCCAGTCTCCGAACGCCTCGTGGCGGGTGCGGCGGGCTTCGTCGGGATCGGTGTCGAACATCGAGCTGAGATCGGGGTCGGCGAGCTGCATCGGGGTGTG
>JAJEBN010000026.1 GCA_022822525.1 Acidimicrobiia bacterium
CCGAGCTCAAGGACTCCATCAACACATGGGTGGACAACTGGAACGACAACCCCCGACCATTCACCTGGCACAAGACCGCCGACCAGATCTTCGACACCATGGCCGCATATATGCAACAAATTCCCCACTCAGGACACTAGGTCAGCTTCATCGCGAACTCCCGCGAAGGCCTGCTTGTCTCAAGATGTTGAGCCACGTACCCCTCGGCATGGCGTTCCGAAGCTAGCCGGGCTCGTGGCTGTGCCCGGCTCGTCTGGACAGCGAACCGGCGTGGCTGTTGTCCAGCGGCTGTCCACGGTGCTTGTCACACCTCTTCGCGAGGATGTCGCCCTATCCGCAGTCGAGTACGAGGAGCAGGGGTTGTGATGGTGCTGGGCAAGCCGGGTTGTCGAGGCCAGTCATCGGGAGGTGGATACGCTGAACGTGTGACCCGTCTGCGTACCGATGTGTCTCGTACATCGGAGGCGATGAAGGCGCTGTTGGGGCTTGCAGCGGCCCGGAACTTGTGGATAACACGCACCAAGTACGCCAAGCTGCTGTATCTGGCCGATCTGCGTTCAGTCGAATATGACGGCGTCACGGGCTCCGGTGTGGTGTGGCAGTGGCGCCACTACGGGCCGTTCTCGGACGATCTTTATGGCGTCGAGAAGCAACTGGCCGCGAACGGCGACATCGTCATCGACGAGACCAGCAACTTCTTCGGCAACCCTGAGTACCGCTTGCGGGCCACGTCTGAGACGACGAGCCTGGACGAGGCAGATCGTTTTCTGGTGCACCTCGACGCCGTGCTCTCCGAGCACGGTGACCTCAGCCCGACCGAGCTCAAGGACCTCACCTATGAGACCGAGCCGATGCGCGAAGCCCAGGCGGACGGCGAACGCAACGTGATCCTCGACCTGGGGGACTCGCCTTCCATCCCCGATGCGTCTGCGACACTGCGCCGTTTCCAGCGCATGCTCGACAATCACGTCGATGACGAAGAGCCGGCACCACCCGGCTGCAGCCCGGAAATCTTGAATCCGCTACGAGCAAGCCGAGCGCGAGCGAACCGGATCCTGCTCGACGACTAGCTGTGGCCCGGCCTGTCACCGGCGGCATCTACCTGGTCGCGGACGAACTGATCTCGCTGGATGACGGCAGGCATCGGAACGTGCACGATGCACGCCGGCCGTTTCTCGTTCTCAGCGCTGCCGATTACAACGATCAGGACGACTGGCGTGTCGTGCTCGGCTGCCCGATTTCGAAGTCCACCAGATTCCGCACCGAGCTCTGCGTGAAGCTGGCAGCCGGCGAAGGCAACGTGCCCGAGAAATGCTGGATACGGGTGCCTGCGCTGCAAGCCATTCCCAAGTCGGATCTCCAAGACCTCACCGGCAGCGTCCCGCGGCCCAAGCTGAACGAGGTGCAGATGCGAGTGCTGCAGTACTTGGGGCTCATCGACGAGGAAGTGCCCTTCTAGCGCACCTGGCGCGCAGAACGGGAGGCCGGTCCGCCTGAAGTCGGCTCAGGGCCGAGTGCTCAGGTTCCCCTGCGCAGGCGGTGGGCTCCGCGCCTCCCGTCGACGGTCACCATAGCCACGAGGGTGTGGCGCATCTCGCCGTCAGGCCGGCGCCCCGGCGCCGCCCTGATCCTGCACATGCATGTCGATCGGGCCCACGTCGGCGGGATCGATGTCGAGCATCATGGCGATGGCCTCACGAGCGGCCGCCGGCACTTCGTCTGGCGGCCGGAGCGATGCGGGATAGCTCATCGTGACCTTCTGAGTGTGTTGTGTTACAACGTAGCGGGCCAAGACTTTCCACAAATGTTTCCACAATGGTTTAACTTGTGCACAAAGTTTCCGCAATGTGCGCAAAGCCGGTAGCATGGATGCTGTGAACGTCGAACGGGTCGGCCCCGATTCTGCGTCGGCAGAACTCCAAGCGGAACTCGACGCGGCCGTGCCGCTGCTTCGGGCTGCAGCCACCGATCTCGAAACGATCGAAGTCAAGTCTGCGGCGGGCGGGTACACGACGGCAACCGACGCCTCACGGACTACGAGATACATGTGATGGTCTCGGGTCGCGGTCAGCCGACCGACGATGCCGCGCCGGTCGAGGCTGCACGGCTGGAGCACCTGAACGAAGCGCTGGTGAGCGACCTGCTGAGACGGCTTCGCCAGCGCCGCGGCGAGATCTTCACCGAAGCCGCCGACCACGAAGTGCTGCACATGCTCGGCGTGCTGAGCGAAGCGCGACCCGACTCGCCAGTCACGCTCGCGGGCTTGCTGGCGCTCGGCCGCTATCCGCAGCAGTTCGTGCCTCAGCTGGCCGCTTCATTCGTCGTGCTGCCGACCGCTGACGGCTCGCCGCTCGCCGATGGAACACGGTTCATCGACAACCAGCCGCTCGACGGGCCGATACCAGCAATCGTGGCGCAGGCCGTCTCGGCGATGCAGCGCAACATGCGACGGCGCTCAGTGGTGGAAGGTGCCGGTCGGGCCGACATCTGGGACTACCCCACCGAGGCCATTCGCGAGATCGTCGCCAACGCGCTGATGCATCGCGACTACCACCCGACGGCGCATGGCACGCAGGTGCGTATCTCGCTGTATCCGGGCCGATTCGAGGTTGCGAGCCCCGGCGGCTTGCACGGCGTGCACGCTGGTCGCAGCGACGTGGCGCAGCTCATCGGATCACCCATCAACAGCACCCGCAATGCGCTGCTCGCACGACTGCTGGAAGACGTCGTCATCCCGGGGACCGGCAGGCCGGTCTGCGAGAACCGGGGTTCGGGGTTGCGTGCGGCGGTTCAAGCCCTCGACCGGATGGGAATGGGACCGCCGGAACTGGACGACCGGGTACGCGAGCTCGTCGTGACGGTACGGGATCAGTACTTCCGCCTCGGTGTGTCGGCTCTCGGCGGCTCCGACCGCATTGGGGGCGCCTTCGGCCACGATCCATGGGCACGCACGTCGGAGATGGATGCCGGGCAGCAGGCTCGGTCACGTGAGCTCTGCAAGGGCACTCCAGAACAGCTGATGCGCCTGCTCGAGGCCGGACCGCGCAGCAGCGCCGATCTCGCAGCGGCGCTCGGCACATCGAAACAGACGGTGCTGAACTGGCTGCGCCGCCTCAGAGCTGACGGCATGGTGCAGCCCACGCATGCAGAGCCCCGAACCCGCGGCAACAAGTGGATGCTGGCGCCTCGGCAATAGAGCGGAGAGTCCTTGGTCGCGAACGCCCGAAGCCGCCGGTTGCAGCCGGACCAACCGCATCGAGCGCCAATGGAAGCTGCTCAGCCATGAGCCGATGCTCGGGATTCCAGCGGTCGGTCGCATCGGGCTCGTCTGATTCGAGATTCCAGCGCCAGATGCCGTGGATCGCTGCGGCGGCTTTGCGCAGCAGTCCCTTCTGCGGTTCAGGATGCGGGCTGCTGAACCGACACCTCTGATCGCTTCGGTCACCAGCCGGGGGCTCCTGCGGCCCTGCCACCTCGATCGGCACGACCGACCTGCACTTCGGAAACGTCGAACAGCCCCAGAACTCGCTCCCCGCGTTCTCGCCCCGCTTCGCGACCCGGCGCACCATCGCCGCACCGCACTTCGGGCACGACACCTCGGCGGAATCCGCGGAGGCAGCGGGATCGACACGTTTCGAGGTCATGCGTGGCCTCCTGGCTGCGTGGCTGACGGTCTCATCGATGTGGTGACGCAGCCGGCTGAGCGGTGCTTGGCGGGTCTCGCCTGCGCGGGCCGCCGTCCGCGCGGGCAACCGCTGTGATCTGTCGTAGTAATGGACATTATGGCTTCACGGTGTTCTGGCAGTGTCGTTTGGGGTAGCTTGAGGGAAATCCGGGCGCTGACGCGTCCGCTCGGGCAACCGCTTGGGAGGCGTTGAAGATGACAGGTCCTGCGCTCGCTCATACCCCCCCCGCGGAACGGCACACGCCGGCGTTGGCGGTGGTGGGGCGCTGTGACCGCCTCGACGCGGTCCAAAGCGGCGCTGGCGCTGGCGGCCGGGCTGCTGCTGGCGTCGGTGCTGTCGGTGCCCGCTGCGGGGTCCACCTCGCGTGAGGTGCAGAACCTGTCGCTCACCAGCGACAACCCCGGGGAGCTGACAATCTCGTGGGACCAGCCGAACCCTGCTGCTGAGACCTACCGGATCCGCTGGGCGCGAGCAGACCTGGAGTTCTTGTCCTACCGGTTCGCCGATGAGACTCACCGCGCCAACGAGTACCCCGCGGGGTCGCTGACGTCGCTCACGCTGTCGGGGCTGAGCGAGGGCGTGTCCTACAAGGTGCAGATGCGCAACCGCTACGGGCCCGGCTCAGCAGGGCCGTGGTCGGACACCCTCACGGTGACCGTCGCCTCCACGCCCGTCGAGCCCCCCACACAGACCCAGACGAGCGAGCCGCCCACCAGCGAACCGCAGACACAGACCAGCGAGCCGCCCACCACCGAACCCCAGACCACCGAGCCCCAGACCCAGACGACCGAGCCGTCGACCGAGACGGCCCAGACGGTGGCGGCGAGCGTGTCCGAGCCTGTGGGCGGGGATCTGCCCGCCAGCACCGACACCACCGGCCAGGTGGCCGCCGACGACGCCGCTCATGGCGTGATCGAGACGATCGAGGGCTCCTGGGACGTCGACTGGTTCGCCGCGCAGCTCACTGCGGGCGACAGCTACAAGATCGAGCTCATCGGAGGCGCAGACGAGGACACCTGCACCGCGCTGGCGCTGCTGCTGCTCGGCGTCTACGACGCCGACGGCGACCTGGTCGACGGCACCGGATGGGATCACACCGACCGCGGCGGGGACTATTTCGGGGCCACGTTCACCGCCGCTGCGACGGGCACCTATTACATCGCGGCGTCCAGCGAGCACATCGCCGGCTTCGGCATAGGCAGCTACATCGTCGCCCTCACCGCAGCCGGAGACGGCGCCGACCAGCGCATCGACACCATCGCCGACACCGGCTGCCGCCCCGAGCCCGCAGCCGAGACCCAAACCGACGACAACAACGACGACGGCGACGGCGACGGCGAGGGGCAGGGCGCGTCCGACGGCGTCCAGACCAAGACAGGCACCCGCATCGGCAAAGGCGGCGGCAACAAAGGCGACAACCGCATCGGCACCCGCGCTCCGCCCGACCCGCCCACCAACGTGACCGCCACCGGAATCCGCTGGGACCAGGTCACCCTCAACTGGGATGCCCCCGTCGGCCACACCGTCACCCAATACGCCATCACTCGCAGCGTCCAAGGCTCAGGGAGCTTTGAAACTCTGGACACGATCGCAGGCGACGTGACCACCTTCACCGACCGCACCGTAGAGCGCGGCACCACCTACACCTACTCCATCCGCGCCCGCAACAACGACGGAGTTAGCAGTGCCACTTCCTTGCTTGGCAGGTTGGATGTGGCCGTGCCTGCTGAGGGCCCGGTTTTGGTGGCCAACTTGCCGGCTCCTGGCATTACCTCGGTTCTCGCGTCTGGGGCTCGGCGGTATCAGGCGTTCACCACCGGCCCGAACCCCGCCGGCTACGACCTGTCGAATGCCAACGTGACAATTAACGGAAGTTCAAATTCGGCGGCGAAGGCGAGGGTGGACGTTTTGGCGGACCTGCACGGCCAACCTGGCGACGTCCTGTTCGAGCTGACCAACGACGGCAACCGCGACTTCGACGCCAAGACAAACGGCGAAATACGGTTCGACGCTCCCAGAGGGGCGCACCTCCACGGGAACAGCCGCTACTGGATCCGCGTCCAAAGCACAGGCACCGACGACCTCAAACTGTGGACGAAACCCTCCGGCGCCCTGGCCACGACATCGCAGCCGGGCTGGTCCATCGACGGCGACATGCGCCAGCACTACACCCTCGACGACTTCCCCGGCGGGGTCGGCGATGTGATGCTCGACGTCGGCCCCTCAGGCGACCCGGTGTTCACCAAGGCCGCAGAGGCGGGCAGAGCGCTGATCACACATGTGCGCGGCGAGGCGCGGGCGTTGCCGGCGGGCAGCGAGCCGGCGGGGTCTGATTTCCCGACTGACGCGTCCACGGCGGGTGTGGTGTCGGTTGGCGGCACCGTGTACGGGACGCTGACCGAAGCCGACGACCGGCCGCTGTCTGATGCGGCCATCGCGGCGTGCGCCACCAGCGGTGCGTGCACTCGGGGTGATTACCGCAAGGGCGACTGGTTCCGCATCGACGGCCTCGAATGCGGTCGCCGTTACCGCGTCGAGGTGGACTTCGGCGGCGATTTCAACACCGGCGGCAGCATTCAGCTGTGGGACAGCTCGTGGGGGTCACGTGGCGACGTGTCAGACAGCAACCACGACGGCACCGCGATCATGGAGTTCGAATGCGAGCACGCCTGGACGATGCCCGCCAAGCACTGGGTGCACGTCGACGCCGACAGCGGCGTGGTCCGCCACGCCGGGGTGCCCAACGCCTCGTCGCTGTACTTCGGCGCCTACTCGGTGACCGTCACCGACATCACCGACGACCCCGTCAAGCTCATGGTGTCCAACCTCGCCCAGCGCAACACCGGCAGCGTGACCGGCTGCTGGAACGACGAGGTGACGCCGAGCGTCCTGTATACCGATGCCAGCGTATTTCAAGGACTCAGCTTTCCGCCCGGCCCGCCCACGCAATCCCAATGCGAAGCGTTCTCGAACTCGAGCGGAGCCGACATCGAATGGGAGACGCGCGGGTCCAACAGCAACGCCTATGCGCGGGTCGGGACCGTGCTCGACCTCAGCGGCGACACCCCCCAGCTCGGCGCCGTGTTCACCCAGGCCATCGACTTCACCACCGGTTCCAACAGCGGCGGCTATGAGCTCGACAGCATCGAGGTCGACATCCGCATGGGCCGCAAGATCCGGGACGTCCGCACTCTCAACTACCAGATCGACGGGCCCCGCACCGACGACCCGAACTTCGCCGACGAACTCGACCGCATC
>JAJEBN010000101.1 GCA_022822525.1 Acidimicrobiia bacterium
ACGGTGAACACCTCGCCGGTGATGTAGCTCGACTCCTCCGACGCCAGCAGCGACACCATGGCTGCGACATCGTCGGGCTGCCCGATGCGTCCCAGGAACGCCTTCTCGGCGAGGTAGTTCGTGAAGAACTCCTCCGGGTAGATCCTGCGCAGGAAGTCGTTGTAGATGAGGCCCGGGGCGATCGCATTGACCCGCACTCCGTGGGCCCCATTCTCGGCAGCGGCCACACGGGTGAGCGCGAGCACGCCCGCCTTGGCAGCGGAATAGGCCGCGCCGTGCTCGGCCGACATCTCCCAGGCCGCGATCGACGAGATGTTGATGATCGAGCCGCTGCCTGCGGCGATCATGTGCGGCAGCGCAGCACGCATGCACACGAACGTGCCGGTCAGGTCGACGTCGAGGCAGCGCTGCCACGTCTCCACCGACATCTCGGCCACCGGTTCGATCTTCGACCAGCCTGCGTTGTTGACCAGCACATCGAGCCTGCCCTTGGCCGCCGCTGCCTCTGAGACGACGCGCTGCACCTGGGCGTGGTCGGTGACATCGAGGTGGTACGAGCTCACCGGCCGCCCCGCTTCGCCGGCGAGCGTCTCGGCGAACTCGTGGCATCGGCGCTCGTGGGCATCGGTGACCACCACATCGAAGCCGTCATGGGCGAGCCGCCTCGCTGCTGCAGCCCCGATGCCGGCACCGGCGGCTGCGGTCACCAGCGCCACTCGCGAATCCGTTGTCATCAGCCTGCTCCCCCTGCTTCGACGTTGGCAATGACTTCGTCGGCGAGCTGCGCAAGCCGTTGCTCGCGGCCGCCTGACAGCAGTGCGAAGGTGATCCGGTCGATGTCGAGCTGCCAGAGCTCGCCGATCCGTTCGACGCAGGTGCCGCGGTCGCCCGCGAGCGCCACCGACGTGACGAACTCGTCGGACACGAGATGCTTGTGCTCTGCCTGCAGCGACAGGTGGTCGACCAGGCCGTACGCGTCTGCGGCGCGCTCGAACTCGGGGCGGAATCGCTCCCACGCAGGCGGCATGCGCTTCCACGGGTGGAAGGTGGCTGCCTGGCTGACGGCCCACGCCCTCACATCGTCAACGGCGGCCTGGCGGTCGTCGTCCATCGACATCGTGACGAACAGGTCGACGGTGAGCTCTGATCGGTCGCGACCGGCTGCGGCCAGCCCCTGGTGGATGAACTCGAGCTGCCACGCGCAGAACTCGGGATCGGCGGCGCCCATGAGCACGACGCCGTCGCAGGTCTGTGCGGCGAGCTGCAGCATGGCGGGCTGGGACACGGCCAGGTAGATGGGGATCTGGCGCGTCGCGGCGGCCAGGCGAACCTGGCTGCCGTAGAGATCGCAGGGCTCGCCGCTGAAGAGCTGCCGGAACTCGTCGATCCCCGAGCGCAGCTCGGCCACCTTCGACGGCACTCCCCCGGCGCCGAGCACCGCTGACCAGCCCGCGCCGAGACCCAGCACGGCACGGCCGCCGGACAGCTCGTCGAGGGCTGCGGTGGCGTTGGCGGTGACCGTGGGGTGACGGGTGACCAGGTTGGTGACGCCTGCCCCGATCAGCACCCTGTCGGTGGAGAGCGCTGCCAGGTTCATGGCGGCGTACACGTCTTTCATGCCGAGCTGGAAGTCGATGAACCACAGTGCCTCGAAGCCCCGTTCGTCGATGGCCCGGGCCAACTCGGCTGTGCGAGTCAACGGTTCGCGGGGGCTGACGCCCATCGAGATGCCGTAGCGGCGCTTCATGTCGACTGCCTTTCGCGCAGGAGCCCGGCGATCAGCGTGCCGTAGGCATCGGGCTGGTCCACCGAGATCAGATGGCCGGCGCCGGCGATCTCGTGGTAGCGGGAGCCGGCGACACCCTCGACGATGATGTCCGATGCCCGACGGGGGCAGAAGACGTCGTCTGATGCCCCGATGATGTCCACGGGCACCTCGACGTGGTCCAGCAGGGGGTTGAGCGGCTCGGACCGGACCCCGATCATCGCCCGGGCCGCGTTGATGTAGCCGCTGCCGTCGCCGACGGCGTCGAGCCTCCTCGCAGTCACGGCGTCGACGTCGGACGGGGTGACGATCTGGGCGGCCGTGTCGTCGCGCAGGCCCGCGGCGAAACCGCTCATGTCGCCGGCTTCGATCTGGGCGATGCGCCCTGCGAAGAACTCGGCCGCAGCCGAGCCGACCACCGACGAGGTGGCAATCGCGATCAGGTGGCTGATGAGCGTGTCCGGCTCGGTCGCCGCGCGGAGCCCGATGGTGCCGCCCAGCGAGTAGCCCACCACTGCTGCGGCGCCGGTCACATTGCGCAAGAACGCATCGAGGTCGCCGCTGAGCTGCGTCAGCGTGCCGGTGCCCTCGCCGGCTGTGGTCTGGCCGTGGCCGCGGAGGTCGAGCGCGTACACCGTGAACCCGCCGAGATGGTCGGCGACGCCGTCCCACGACTGATGGTCCTCGGCCAGCCCGTGCAGCAGCACCACCGGCGGCCCCGAGCTGCGCCGGGAGTAGTTGACCGTGATGTCGCCCAGCTCGACGCTGCTCATCGGCTCATGTCCTGATCGGGGTCGGCGTCGCTGCCGAGGGTCGTCTCGGCAGGACCGGCGGCGGCGACGAGTTCGTCGCGGAGCTGCCGCTTGCGGATCTTGCCCGCTGCTGTGCGCGGGAAGCCGTCGACCCGCACCAGCCGCTCGGGCCAGTACCGGCGTGGCAGGTCCTGCTCTGCGCAGAAGGCGAGCACCTCGTCGAGGCCGAGCGGCGTGCGGGCGTGGATGACAGCGCAGATGCGCTCTCCGAGGCGTTCATCGGGCCATCCGATCACGGCCACGCCCACCACGTCGGGATGTGCGGCGATCGCGTTCTCGGTCTCCACCGGCGAGATGTTGACGGCGCCGCGGATGATCAGATCCTTGAGCCGTCCGGTGATCGACACGTAGCCGTCGGCGTCGATGCAAGCGAGATCACCGGTCCGGAAGAAGCCGTCGCCGACGATCTCCGCGGCATATAGATCGGGCTGGCCGTAGTAGCCGTTGAACACACCCGGACCGCGCATGACCAGCTCGCCGCTGCCCTCATCACCCAGCGCGCCTTCGGCGTCGAGGATGCGCAGTTCCAGCCCGGGCAGTCCCACCCCCACCGTGGTCTCGACCTGCGATTCGGTCGACGCCCGAACACAGGTGGTGAGGCCGCCTTCGGTCATGCCCCACAGCGGGGTGACCAACGTGTTGGGCAGCTCGGCGCGGCAGCGCCGGATGAGGGCAGGCGGCACCTGGGCGCCCCCGCAGAGGAAGCTCCGCATCGACGCCAGCTTGGGCTCGCTGCCGTCCCAGTGGGCATTGGCCAGATCCAGCAGGAACGGTGTGGCTGCCGCCGTGAAGTCGGCGCCGTGGCGGGCCACCAGCTCCAAGGCCGCGCCGGGATCCCATTCGTTCTGGAGAATGAGCGGCGCGCCCACGAACAGCGACAGGCGGCAACCGTGTATGGCGCCGACGCTGTGGCCGAGCGGGGACGGCATGAACAGCGGCGTGTCCTGGCTGAGATCGAAGCGCTCGGCGAACTGCAGGTTGAGCGCGGCCAGCGAGTCTTCGCTGTGGCTCACCGCCTTGGGCGGCCCAGTGGTGCTCGAGGTGAACATGAGGTGAGCGGTGGTCTCGGGCACCTCGGCGGTGGCGGTCGGCGGGATCGTCGGGCCGTCCGGCGTGAGCCGACTTCCCTCTGCCGCGGCCACGGCGATTGGCTCGCAGGCCGCCTCGGCGGCGGCTCGCCGGACGACGTCTGCGGAGCTGCTGCCTCGGTTCTGGCCGTCGCAGACCGCCAACGCCGGCCCGGTGAGCTCGAAGATGTGGCGCAGATGGGCCTCGGGCGTGGTGACGGGCGTCGTGGCCGGCACATGGCCCGCCCGCAGCACCGCCAGGAACATCACCATCCAATCCGCGCAGTTGGGCAGGTGAATCACGACCGGCCGCCGGCCGGTGCCGGCGAGCGAACGGATCTGCTCGGCAGCCTCGCCGGACGCGCGCCACAGCTCGGACCGTGTCATGGCGGTGCCGCCGCTGACCAGCGCGAGCCGGTCGGGGCCCTCGGCGACGTAGGTCTCGAATCGATCGACCAGCCGCCGGCCCGTCCACCATCCGGCGAGGCGGTAGCGCTGCGCCCGGTTATCGCTCACGGCGCTCCTCTGTTCGCGGCGGCGTCCCTTCCCGGGAGTATCGCAGGCTCGCCGAACGTTCACTAGAGCGACGTCGCCACCGAAGCCGGTCTCTTGCTCGGCGGCCTCTACCTCTGCTTCGAAGTGATCGCCGCGGCTAGCTGTCGGCGTCGAAGGTGATGGTGATGGTGTCGTGGTGGTCGTCGTCGCTGTAGGCAGTGACGCCTTCGGGCAGGGTGCCGAAGGTGACGGTGATGGTCTTGGGGCTGTCGGGGGTGTGGGAGCCGACGGCGACGATGCGGAACTTGTGGTAGCGCTGGCCGGGCTCGAACACCAAGTCGGTGGGCAGCTCGTCGGCGCCTCGCACGCCTGAGCCCCAGTCGGTGGCGGTGGCGCCGCCGCCGTAGGAGTAGCCGAGCGGCACGGTGA
>JAJEBN010000009.1 GCA_022822525.1 Acidimicrobiia bacterium
ACTTCGCTGAAGAAGTCGTTGCCCTTGTCGTCCACCACGATGAACGCGGGGAAGTCCTCCACCTCGATCTGCCAGACGGCTTCCATGCCCAGCTCGGGGTATTCGAGCACTTCGACCTTGCGGATCGAGTCCTTGGCCAGCCGAGCCGCCGGGCCGCCGATGGAGCCCAGGTAGAAGCCGCCGTAGCGAGCGCACGCCTCGATGACCTGGCGAGAACGGTTGCCTTTGGCCAGCATGACGAGGCTGCCCCCGGCGGCCTGGAATTCCTCCACGTAGGAATCCATGCGTCCCGCAGTCGTGGGGCCGAACGAGCCAGAGGCGTAGCCCTCGGGCGTCTTGGCAGGGCCGGCGTAATAGACCGGGCGCTCACGCAGGTAGTCGGGCAGCCCGTCGCCGGCGTCGAGGCGTTCTTTGAGCTTGGCGTGGGCGATGTCGCGAGCCACCACCAGCGTGCCGGTGAGCGACAACCGGGTCTTGACGGGATGCTGGGTGAGCTGGTTGCGGATGGCGTCCATCGGCTGATCCAGATCGATCGGCACCACCCCGGACGACAGCTCTTGTTCCTCCGTCTCGGGCAGGAACCGGGCGGGGTCAGTCTCGAGCTGTTCGAGAAAGACGCCGTCGGCGGTGATGCGCCCGAGTGCCTGGCGGTCGGCTGAGCACGACACGGCGATCGCCACCGGGCAGCTCGCTCCGTGACGGGGCAGGCGCACGACCCGCACGTCGTGGCAGAAGTACTTGCCGCCGAACTGCGCGCCGATGCCGAATTGGCGGGTGAGCTCGAGGATGCGGCCTTCCCATTCGAGGTCGCGGAAGCCGTGGCCGGCCTCGCTGCCCGCGGTGGGCAGCGTGTCGAGATACTTGGCCGACGCGTACTTGGCCACCTTCACCGCGAACTCGGCCGAAGTGCCGCCGATCACCACCGCCAGGTGGTACGGCGGGCAGGCGGAAGTGCCCAGCGTGCGCAGCTTCTCGTCGAGGAACCGGGTGAGGCTGTCGGGGTTGAGCAGGGCCTTGGTCTCTTGGAACAGGAAGCTCTTGTTGGCCGAGCCGCCTCCCTTTGCCATGAAGACCAGCTCGTACTCGTCGCCCGGCGAGGCGTAGATCTCGATCTGGGCGGGCAGGTTGTTGCCGGTGTTGCGCTCGGTGAACATGTCGAGCGGGGCCATCTGCGAGTAGCGCAGGTTCGATGTGAGAAACGTGTCGGCCACGCCCTGGGAGATGGCTTCGGCGTCATCGAAATCGGGCTCGTCTGCGGTGCCGGTGAGCACGCGCTCGCCCTTGTGGCCCCAGATGATCGCCGTGCCGGTGTCCTGGCAGCTCGGCAGCACTCCCCCGGCGGCGATGTTGGCGTTCTTGAGCAGTTCCAGGGCGACGAACCGGTCGTTGGCCGAAGCTTCGGGATCGTCCAGGATCGCAGCGAACGAGGCCAGATGACCGGTGCGGAACATGTGCGAGATGTCTCGCATGGCCTCAGCAGTGAGCAGCCGCAGCGCCTCGGGCTCGACCTGCAGGAAGCGCCGGCCGGCGGCGGTGACGCTCGACACATGGTTGGACGTGAGGTGCCGGTAGGTCACATCGGCGGGGCCGGTGGGAAGCAGCTCCACATGGGCGTAGTTGCTCATTGCTTCATGCTACGGACGGCCGCCCGTCGGCGAGCCTGCCACGCCCGCGCACTCGGCGGGATCGAGGCGCACCGGGGCCGAGTCGGCGCGCCACCGGATTGCGCGGCCACAATGGCGCTGTGGCCGGCGTCGAGTCGATCAATGCGATCACGTTGCGGACCGCCGATATGGCGGCATCGGTCGGGTTCTATGCAGCCTTGGGATTCCGTCTGACCTACGGCGGCGACGATGCCCCGTTCAGCACCCTGCGCAGCGGCGATTGCTTCGTGAACCTGATCGCGGTGGGCGGCACGGCGGAGGCAGAGACCGGCTGGGGTCGGGTGATCTTCCACGTGGATGACGTGGATGCTCTGTACCAGCGGGCGATCGATGCGGGCCTGACGCCGCAGGCCGAGCCGCGGGACGCGCCCTGGGGCGAGCGCATGTTCCCGATCTTCGATCCCGCGGGCCATGACCTGAGCTTCGCCAAGCGCATCCGCGCCTACGAGGTCGATCACCCCGATCTGTGATCGCGGCGCTCGCTGCACGCGCCCACACCATCGGACTGAGCTGCGGTTGCATCCAGTGGCCCATGCTGCGCGCGCCAGGATCGGCAGCGGCGTACCGTCGAGGCGTGAGCGAGGGGCTGTTCGAAGCTGCGGGCGCTGAGCGCTTGTCCCGCCAGGCCCCGCTCGCGGCCCGGCTGCGGCCCCAGACCCTCGACGAGATCGTGGGTCAAGACCATCTGCTTGCCGCCGGACGGCCGCTGCGGGAGCTGATCGAGGCTGACCGGCTGTCGTCGGTGATCCTGTGGGGACCGCCCGGCACCGGCAAGACGACGCTGGCTCGGGTGGTCGCCGCATCGACCGCCAAGGAGTTCTGCGAGCTGTCGGCGGTGAGCGCCACAGTCAAGGACGTGCGCGAGGTCATCGCCGAGGCGCGGCTGCGCATCGGCGAGCACGGCCGGGGCACCATCCTGTTCCTCGACGAGGTGCACCGCTTCAACAAGGCGCAGCAGGATGCGCTGCTGCCGGCGGTCGAGGACGGCCTGATCGTGCTGATCGGCGCCACCACCGAGAACCCGCACTTCGAGGTGAACCCGCCGCTGCTGTCGCGCTCGACGCTGTTCCGGCTGATGCCGCTCGACGACGGCGCGCTGCGCACCCTCATCAACCGGGCGCTGGAGGCCGAAGGCGCGACCGCCGACACCGATGCCATCGACCACATCGCTGCCCGCAGCGGCGGCGACGGGCGCCACGCACTCACCAGCGCCGAAGTGGCGGTGGCGCTCGCCGAACGCCGCCAAGAGGCAGAAGCCCTCGAAGCCATCGAGATC
The DNA here is from genome assembly GCA_022822525.1 of Acidimicrobiia bacterium. Classification (GTDB taxonomy): domain Bacteria; phylum Actinomycetota; class Acidimicrobiia; order Acidimicrobiales; family Poriferisodalaceae; genus Poriferisodalis. Next base: position 2,941 of record JAJEBN010000009.1, read on the forward strand.
AGCGGAGCAGCCCACGCTGCTCCTGAGGCATCGACTTCAGGCGCTCACGTCACGCTGGCCGACGCCGAGCACGCCGTGGATGCCAAGGCGGTCCGCTACGGCGCCGACGGCCACTACGACACCATCAGCGCGTTCATCAAGTCGCTGCGAGGCTCCGACGCCGACGCCGGGCTGTACTGGCTGGCCCGCATGCTGGACGCCGGCGAGGACCCTCGCTTCATCGCCCGACGCATGGTCATCCTGGCCTCCGAAGACATCGGCATGGCCGACAGCACCGCCTTGCTGGTGGCCGAAGCTGCCGCCCGGGCGGTCGAGTACGTGGGGCTGCCCGAGGCCCAGCTCAACCTGGCACACGCCGTCGTGCGCCTCGCCACCGCCCCCAAATCGAACCGGGTCACGGTCGCGCTCAGCCGAGCCAAGGCCGACGCTCGTACCGCCGGCGCCGGTGAGGTGCCGATCCACCTGCGAGACGCCCACTACCAGGGCGCCGCGTCGCTGGGCCACGGCGAGGGTTACCAGTACCCGCATGACGACCCGAGCGGCTGGGTTCCCCAGCAGCACCGGCCCGACGAGGTGGCCGGCAACATCTACTGGGAACCCTCCGAGCACGGCCGGGAACGCGACCTCGTCAACCGTGCCAACCCCCGTCGACCACAAACTCCTGCCCAGTGATGAAACTTGCGGCGTCAGTGACCAGATAGAACGCCATAGCAGCGACATCGTCGGGCACACCGAGGCGGCCGATCGGTGTCGACTTGGCCATCTGGGCGCGCTGCTCGTAGCTGTCGCCGGCTTGAGCCAACATGTCGGTGTCGATGAAGCCGGGATGGATGGAATTCACCCGGATCGCGTGCCGACCCAATTCCTTGGCGGCGATCTTGGTCATCCCGCGTACGGCCCACTTCGAGGCTCCATAGGCGGTCGAACCGAAGAGGCCCGCCATGCCCGCGACAGAGCTGATGTTGATAATCGCACCGCCATTTCCGGCCTCGATCATCGCCCTCGCCCCAGACCGCATGCCGAGAAAGACGCCGGTCTGGTTGACGGCCACGGTGAGATTCCAGTCATCGACTGTTGTGTGGAGAAGCTGGCCGAGTCGCGCCACGCCAGCGTTGTTGACCAAGATGTCGAGTCGCCCATGACGATTCGCCACCCCGGCGATCACATTGTCCCATTCGGCCTCGGAAGTCACATCGAGATGGACGTACTCGGCTCCCTCGATGTCGCCGGCAGTCCGGTGTCCCTCCTCGTCCGCGACATCGGCAAGGACAACGGCCGCACCCTGCGCAGCGAACAGCCTGCCCTCAGCGGCTCCCATCCCCCGGGGACTGGCACCTCCGGTCACGAGCGCAACCTTGCCTGCCAGCTCGTTTCCTTGTTCGGTCATTGGTCCTCCGATCATGACGCCGGGTCGCCGGTCGGAGAGTCGACCGCCAAGCCCAGCACCGCCGTTCACCTCTCGCGTTGCGTTCCGACCTGGAGCTGCCGGTAGGGAACATCGCGACTGAGATCTGGTTCCCTCGGCAGGCCCAGCACACGCTCGGCGAGCACGTTGCGCTGCACCTCGTCAGTGCCGCCCGCAATGCTCATCGCCGGAATGAACAAGCCGTAGACCTGCAGCACTCCCTGTTCGGGGGCATCGTCGCCGAGAAGCTGCCCGTAGGGCCCCTCCATGGCAAGGCCGACGTCGCGGATCATCCGGCCCAGCTCTGAGGTCAGCAGTTTGCCGGTCGACGATTCTGGCCCCGGTTCGTGGCCTTGAGCCCGGCGAGCCTCGGCACGCAGGCCGTTCAGACGCATCACCTCACGGAGTATGTGGATCCGCATCAAGTCCTGACGGGCGATCGCATCGCCAGTCCGTCCGAACGCCTTGGCCATTCGCGCCGGCATCTCGGGCGCTGCGGGGTCCATCCAGAGTTCGACGCCGTCGAGCTGTTCGGTTCGTCTCGGTGCCATGTACGCGGCACACGAGTCTGCAAGATCGGGCCTGCCATAGAAGACCCCGCCTCCGACGCCAGCCGCCGCATTGTCCGAGTCACGCTCGTGCGACAGCGTGGTCATCGTCACTCGCCAACCCTGGTTCAGACCACCGACGAGATTCTCAGCCGGCACCGCGGCATCGGTCAGGAACACCTCATTGAAGGTCTGACCGCCGGTCATCTCGGTGAGTGGCCGGACCTCGACGCCCTCCTGCCGCATATCGATAACGAAGAAGCTGATGCCCCGGTGCTTGGGCTGGTCGAAGTCGGTGCGCGCAAGCAGGATTGCCAAGTCCGCGTACTGGGCGCCGCTGCTCCAGACCTTCTGGCCGTTGATGATGAACTGGTCGCCGTCACGATCTGCACGCGTGGCCAACGAAGCCAGATCCGAGCCTGAACCGGGTTCGCTGAACAGCTGGGTCCACGTCTCGGTTCCCTTCGCGATGCCCGGGAGGAATCGATCGATCTGATCGGTCGTGCCATGGGCCAGCAGCGTCGGTGCCCCGAGATAGGCGCCGACCCCCGTCGGCGGGCCGAGGATGCCGCAGCTCATGCGCCGTGCGACGATGGCCCGCGCTTCGTGAACGCTCGCACCGAGCCCATAGCGGTCGGCCGGCCAGCTCGGATAGCCGCAGCCGGATTCTGCGAGCAATTCCCACCACTCGCCGAGCGGCATCTCGGGATCCCAATGCCGGTCGAGCCAAGTGCTGGCCTGATCGACAACGCCCATTTTCCGCCTCCGGGGTACTCGTTCGTAGCCGCGAGCGAGCGACGCCTCGACCGTCAACGGCCTTCGAAAACCGCCGGCTCCCGGTTCACGAAGGCCTGAAGTGCCCGTTTGTGATCATCGGTTTCCAACGCGAGCGCCATGTGCGTGGCCTCCAAGTCGAAGGTGTCGCTCATTGTGGCGTCCTCGGCTGCGTTGAGGTTCTTCTTGATGAAGCCGATGGCGACGGTCGGCAAGTCCGCGAGGCTCCTCGCAAAGGCTCGCGACTCTTCCTCGAAACTCTCCGCTCCCGCGACACGTGTGACGAGCCCGATCTCGTAGGCCTCGCGACCGGTGATGACCTCAGATGTGAAGTAGAGCTCACGCGCCTTCGCGGCACCGACAATCTTCGGCAGGAAGTAAGAACCGCCGCAATCGCCCGAGACTCCGATCCTCGAAAAAGCCGTCGTGAGTTTGGCAGTGTCTAGACAGAACCGCAGGTCGCATGCCAGCGCGAGCGAGAGTCCGGCACCAGCCGCAGGTCCCGGGATCACGGCCAATGTTGGCTTCGGCATCTCGTGCACCAGCCGGGAGAACTCGACGGCCTGACGCAAGGTATGCACCTGCGGTACCAGGGGCGTCGGCGAAGGCGCGTCATCACCGTCGGAAGACGGAAAGGCATTGATGTCACCGCCGGCGGAGAACGCCCCGCCAGCCCCGGTCACGACCAGGCAGCGCACCGCCGGGTCGTCCGCCGCTCGACGGGCCGCCTCATTGAGCGACTGCGCGAGCGGGACGTTGAGCGCATTGCGAACCTCTGGCCGGTTCATGGTCAGCGTCAGCACACCGTCTTCAAACGTCTCCAAGAGATCGCCCATCATTCGCCCTCTCTTCTGCAGTCGAGAATTCCTTCAGAGCCCTAGCGCGTTGGCAGCGCGTTCGAGTTGCTCATCGGTACCGCCGTATGCCAGGCAGAACGCTCGAGCGCGGCGGGTGAGCAGTTGCAGGTCGCACTCGTTCGAATATCCAATGGCGCCGTGGAGCCGATGGCCGTCGATCGCCGTGCGGGCAACGGCCTCGTTGGTGAAGGCTTTCGCAGACGCAACCTCCAGCGTCGCCAAGCTGCCCTGATCGATCAGCCAGGCGGCCTCCAGCATCAGCAACCGGCACGCATCGGTGCGGATACGCATATCTGCCAGCGGGTGCGACACCGCCTGGAACGAACCGATCAGTCGGCCGAATTGCTCGCGTGACTTCGCGTGCTCGGTAGTGAGATCGATGATCCCCTCGCAGTAGCCGATCGCTTCGGCCATCGCCACCACCGCAGCCGCGTCCAGTCCCGCGTCAAGCGCCGCGGTTGCCGCCGCGCCCCTGGCCAAGATTCGCTCCTCTGGGACTTCAACTCCATCGAACTGCACTCGAAACAGCGGATCGCCACCAGTCGTCCGGTGTCGCATGGCTGTCACGCCAGCAGCAGCCCCATCGACGGCGCCAATCACCAGTTCGCCTTGGCCGTCCGACAGCGAGACCAAAAACACATCGGCGGCCGAGGCATAGGGCACCAGGAGCTTGACCCCGGACACGGTGATGCCGACTGAAGTGCGATTCACGACGAGCTTCGGCGGCGTCCGCTCATCTCGCCCGGCTTCCTCGACCAGCGCAGCAGTGATGACGGCCCCCTGCGTTGAGAGCTTGGTCAGCAGCTGATCGACGAGCGGGCTTGACGGCACGGAATGCAGCAGCGTCGCCGCAAGACCTGAACTCGCGACCAGCGGTGTCGACGCTGCGGACCGTCCCAACTCTTCCGCGACTGCGCAGAGGTCGGCGAGACCGCGTCCGCTGCCGCCGGCAGCGGCGGCGAGGGAGGGGGCATTCCAGCCTTCGCTGGTGACCCGAGACCACAGCTCGGCATCGAAACCGTCCAGGCTTTCCTCGGCTCGGCGAGCGCGCTCGAAGCTGAAGTCGGCGGCGAGAAACTGACGTGTGGCGCTCTGCGCCAGTGCCTGTCGTTCGTCGAGAAGCAGATCCATGAGATGGTGCTCGCTATCGAGGAAGGCCCATGCCGCGCTGGCTGATGATGTTGCGCTGGATTTCATTGGTTCCGGCGCCGATGAGTCCCGGAATGCTGTGCAACCAGTGCTGGAAAAAGCCGGCGGCTGGCGCAAGCGGATCCTCTTCGGTGAGCTGTCCCTTGGTGCCAACCGACTCCAGGGCAACCTCGCTGGCAAACACGTACGCCTCGGTCGCGAATACCTTGTAGATCGCGGGATCCATCTCTCTCATGACCCCCGCCTCTTCTGCCGCGATCACCCGATAGCCCAGCAGCTTCGCTGCCCGGTAGTGGGCATGAAGCCGGGCCAAACCGGCGCGCACCGACGGTCGCTCGGCGAGAGGCCTCCCCGTTGAGTCCTCGGTGTTGCGGACATAGTCGAGCAGCGAGTCGAAGACGGTCTTCAGGCTGGCATGGAAAGCAATGCCGATGCGCTCTCGCGTCAAGCCGTACATCGCGACCGACCACCCGGCGTCGCGAGGGCCCAGCAGGCAGTCGTAGGGCACCTCGACATCGGAGAATGTGATTTCGTTGTATTCGATGGGGCCGACCATGGAGGGGATCGGGCGAACGTCGATGCCCGGGCTGTTCATGTCCACCAACAGCATCGAGAGCCCGTTGTACCGGCTCGAGTCGGGGTCTGTACGTGCCAAGAGCAGACACCACTCGGCGATCGTGGCGTAGCTGATCCAGATCTTGCGGCCATTGACGACGAAGCATGAATCCCCGTCCGTTGCTGACGTCGACAGCGATGCCAGATCAGATCCCGAGCCGGGCTCGGAGAACCCCTGGCACCAAATGACATCGCCAGCGGCCATGGGCTTCAAGAAGCGTTCCTGCTGCTCGGGGGTGCCGAACTTCATGACCATGGGCCCGATGTAGTTGAGATTCATGTACTGGGGACCGCGAGGCTCGCCCGCAGCCCACATCTCCTCGCGCACCACCATCTGCATCCACTCGTCAGCATCAGCGCCGCCGTGTTCGCTGGGCCAGGCCGCCGTCAGCCACCCTCGCTCGGCCATCTTTCGGCACAGCTGGCGTGTGAACGGGATGATGCGCTCATCGTCGACGAAGAGCCGGTTCCACCACTCGGGCAGCTCTTCTGCCAGGAACTGGCGAAGTTCAGATCGGAATTGCTCAGCCGCGGGTGGGTACTCGAAGTTCATGAGTGCAGCTGTTCGATGTCCGATCGGAATTGGTGACGCTGTGTCACTAATCGGGAGTATGTCGGCCGCCTTCGATGCTGTCAAGCCGCTGGCGTGCACCCACGAGCGGCGTCGCAGGCATGTCGGAGACGTCGATGTCCCGAATCGTTGCGGCTAGTGCGATGTCGGGATGATGAGCCGCAACGAGACTTGCGTGGCGAGGTCTGCCACCTCGGCGAGATGCTCGGCGCTGAGGCCCTGCGGATGCTTGCGAACCCAACGCCGGCGCAGAGCGTCGCCGGCCTCTGCCACTGCCTCGGCGAGGTCTCCGGCCGGAAACGAGTCGTTGCTGGCTGAAGCGGACCGAGCGTCTTCAATCCAGGAGCGAACCGCGCCACGAAGCTGCGACCGCCAATCTTCCCACTGAAGGCTCAATGGCCCGCCCGGGTTCGCCTCAGCAGCAAGTTGGAGCGACCTCAACAGAGCGTGATGGTGCTCCTGAAGCTCGAGCACCGCGAGCAGCCAGTCCCTGACCTCGCAGTGCTCGACAGCGCCCGCGCCAAGCGGATGCTGCTCGACAATCGCGACGAAATCCCGCATGGGCTCTTTGCCGAGTTCCAGCAGCGCGTGCTCGACGTCGCGGAAGTGCCGGTAGAAGTTCGTTCTGCTGGTGCCGGCGCGGTTCACGATCTCGATGACGTTGATGTCACGCAGTCGACGCCGGCCTGCACTCTGATCGGCGAGTGCCTCGGCGGTCGCAGCCAGCAGGCAGGCACGCATCACGCGGCCCTTCGGCGTCGGCGGGAGTGCGTCAGCCGCTTCGACTGCCGCAGGAACTTCAGTCACTCTTCCCAGTGTGCCACCGTGCTGTTGACAAAATCGTGACACTATGTCATGAATATGCAGTGCAGCTTGTCTGACAAGGGAGGCGCCGTGACTGATCTGGCGTACCAGACGTTCGACGCAGACAGCCACTATTACGAGACGCCGGACTGCTTTGTGCGCCACATGCCTGCAGACCGCAAGCATCGTGCGTTCCAGCTGGCCACGATCGACGGAGTCGACCAGCCGGTGGTCGATGGCCGCGCAGTGAGCGTCTTCCACCCCGAAGGCTTCTTCCAGCACGAGGCGGCATTGCCCGGGTCATTGCGCGAGATGATGCGTTCGATTAAGTCGGGTGAGGCAACGACCTCGGGGGGGCACGGAGGTTCCTCCCTCGTCGGTCCGATCGACCCGGCAGCGCTCGACCCCGCTGCACGCATGGTACTCATGGACCGCCAGGGCGTCGAAGCCACGATGGTCTTCCCCAGCACGGCCGTGTTCGTGGAGCCGACCTTCGAGGGCGATGCCGAGTTGTTGTGGGACAACTTCCGTGCATTCAACCGTTGGATCGACGAAGAATGGGGATTCGCGACGCAGGGCCGCATCTTCTGCGCTCCGATGATCAGCCTGACCGATCGCGACGCTGCGTGCGAAGAACTCGACTGGGTGTTGTCGCGAGGCGCTCGGGTTGTCGTGCTGACCGCCGGCCCAGCCGCAGGGCGATCACCTGCCGATCCCTGGTTTGATCCGTTCTGGTCTCGCATGAACGAGGCACAAGTCCTCTGCTGCATCCATGTCGGCGATTCCGGCTACAACGCCCGCCTGTCGTCGGACTGGGGCGACCGACCGGATCCGATGGCATACCAGCAGTCGGCGTTTCAGTGGACACACATGTTCGGCGACCGGCCCATCATGGAGACGGTCTCCGCACTCATCTACGGCAATCTATTCGGCCGATTTACTGACGTGAGAGTGGCAACCATCGAATACGGCTCGCTGTGGGTGGACTACCTGCTGCGAGCCATGGACAAGATGATCGGCATGGCCCGGGGCGGTCCCTGGCCCGGCGGCAGGCTGCGCGACAGGCCCAGCGAGATATTCCGCCGGCACGTCTATGTCGCCCCGTTCCACGAGGACGACATCCCCCGCCTGGCGGATCTGATCGGCGCTGACCGGGTCCTGTTCGGCTCCGACTGGCCTCATCCCGAAGGCATCGCCAACCCGAACGACTTCGCCAATGGCCTCTCGGGCATGAGCGACGGCGACATCGAACTCATCATGCGCGCCAACCTCGAGGCGCTCCTCACGCCCGCGTGATGCCGATCGGAGACTCGGTCATGGACGCGAAGACTCCGCCAATGTCGAGGCTGGCCTTCCGAACACACCAACTCACTCCGAGGAGACAGACATGTTCCAACTAGCGGGAATCGTCCGGGGGCACGCTGCCGAGCGGCCCGATCAGCCTGCCCTGATCTGCGACGAACGCACGCTGACGTTCGCCGACTTGCACGCCGAGTCCTCCCAGGTCGCTCATGCGCTGCTGGCCGCGAACGTGGATACGTCGGATCGCATCGGGTTCATCGGCAAGAACGGGCCCGAGTATTTCACCGTGACGTACGGAGCCGCCAAGCTCAACGCCGTCAACGTCGCGGTGAACTGGCGGCTCGCACCACCGGAGATGGATTACATCCTGGACAATGCCGAGGCCAAAGTGGTGTTCGTGGATGCCGAGTTCCTCGGCCATCTCGACTCGATGGATCTCCCTCGCAACCCGCTTATCGTGATCGTCGGGGACGGAGGCGAGCATCCCGATTACAGCTCGTGGATCGAAGGGCACTCCACGGCAGACCCAGACCGTGCCGTCGGCGAGAACGACACTGCGCTGCAGCTCTACACGTCTGGCACGACCGGGCTGCCGAAGGGCGCCGAGATCGGCAACCGGAATCTCGGGGCGCTGGTGGAGCCATTCGTCGAGCTCGTCGACATGAGCCCCGACGACATCGTCCTGCAGCTCTTGCCCCTGTTCCACATCGGGGGTGCGGCCCCCTCGCACATCAGCCTCTCGGTCGGCTGCACCAACATCATCCACCGAGACGTCAACCCGGCCCGGATTTTCGCGGACATTCCCGTTCACCGGGTGACGGTGTCGGCGATGGTGCCCGCGATCTTGCAGGTTCTGCCGTCGATCCCGGGAGCGTCTGATGTCGACTACTCCTCGCTCAAGACGATTGTCTACGGCGGTTCACCGATCAGCGAGGAAGTCCTGCTGGCGTCGATGGGACTATTCGGATGCTCCTTCGGGCAGATGTACGGCCTCACCGAGGCCGGCATCGTCAGCTGGCTGGCGCCCGACGACCACGATCCAGGCGGACCACGAGCGAAGCTGCTTCGTTCGGCCGGAAAGCCGATTGGCGGCATGGAGCTCCGCATCGTCGGAACCGACGGCCAGGATCTTCCCGAGGGCGAGACGGGCGAGATCTGGGCGAGATCCCGCCAGAGCATGAAGGGCTACTGGCACAATGCCGATGCAACCGCTGAGGCGTTTCCCGAGGGGCGTGATGACGACGGTCTCGGCTGGCTCGCCACGGGTGATGCGGGCTATCTCGAGGACGGCTTTCTGTTCATCCAGGATCGCGCGAAGGACATGATCGTGTCCGGGGGCGAGAACATCTATCCCGCCGAAGTCGAGAATGTGCTCATGGCTCACCCGGCGGTGGCCGATGTGGCCGTCATTGGGATTCCCAATGAGCAATGGGGTGAATCACCCCTTGCGCTCGTCGTGCCCGCGGAGGGCGAGGATCCGACCCTCGACGACATCGTCGAGTTCTGCTCTGAACGGCTGGCGCGATTCAAGCTTCCCAAGGCTCTCGAGCGGATGGAGGTGATCCCGCGCAACGCAGCGGGAAAGATCCGCAAGGTGGAGTTGCGCAAGCCGTACTGGGAGGGCCACGAGCGGGCGGTGAACTGACGCTGCTGGGCGGGCCTCAGCCGACGAGCGCGAGCACGGCGCTTGGGCCGATCCGCAGTTTCACGTTCTCACCGGCTGCCGGTCCGTGGGGTGTGATGGCGTCAAGGGAGGTTCTCACCCCGCCCGCATCGACATCGAGTCGCAGCTCGTAGCGATCACCTCGATATCGCCGCCGGATGACGGTGGCGAGCAACTCGACAGCTCGACCCTCGCCAGCGCCGTCGTCAGCGCTTGACCCGCTCGCTTCGGCTACGCCGACCTCGACGCGGTCGGCGCGCAGCACGAAGCTGTCTGGGCGGCCGGCGGCACTGGCCAGCGCCGGCGGGACTTCGGAGCCGAACACGTTCGTGTGGCCGAGGAATCGGGCTACTTGGGCGGTGCGGGGATCGGTCCACACCTCTTCGGGTGTGCCGATCCGCAGCAGACGGCCCGAAGCCATCACCGCTATGCGGTCCGCCAGTGCGAACGCCTCGTGATGATCGTGGGTGACGTGAACGGCGGTGACACCGACCTGATCGAGTACGGGGCGCAGCTCGTCAATCAGCCGCTCGCGCAGCAGCCGGTCCAGCGAGCCGAACGGCTCGTCGAGCAGCAGCACCCTCGGCTCAGGTGCGAGGGCCCGTGCCAGCGAGACTCGCTGGGCCTCGCCGCCTGACAGCGTGGCCACATCACGGCCCTCGAAGCCCGCCAGGCCCACCAGCTCAAGCACTTCAGCCACTCGTCGGCGCCGTTCCGCGAAAGGCACCCTGGCCATGCGCAGCCCGAACGCCACGTTGCCCTCGACATCGAAGTGGGGAAACAGCACCTCGTCCTGGAACATCAGGCCGATGCCGCGCTGGTCGGGGCGCTGGCCGGTCAGGTCGCGCCCGTCGAGCTCAATGTGGCCGGCGTCCAGCGGCTGCAGTCCCGCGGCAGCGCGCAGCAGCGTGGTCTTGCCGCAGCCCGACGGCCCCAGCAGCACCACCATCTCGCCGTCGCCGACCGCAAGGTCCACCCCGTCGAGCGCCCTCGTGCTGTCGAAGTGGACGTGGGCACCCGTGATCCGCAGCGTCCCACCGCCTCGCCCGTCTGCCATGTGCACGACGCTACGCACTCGCTGCAGGCTGTCCAGACCGGTTTGCGAGCGAGAACACGATCGAGGCCGCTGCGACAGCCCTCGCCAGCGAACAAGCCGCCGACATCGGCTTCTGCTGTGAGTCTGTGCGGCGGCTCTATGGCAGCACTCGAAACGCTCGACGCCGCTCGGGACCGTACCTGTAGATCCGATAGTGGTCGTCGAGCGAGAGCGCCTCGGTGATACCGAGTCGCTCCATGAGTGCCCAGCTCGTCCGGTCCGTCAGCGAGAATGCCTGGTCGTCGAACTGCTGCCTGATCGTCTCGGCGGCTTGGAGATCGGCGTCGGTTGTGCACTCAACTCGAGTGCGTGAGGCGTGAATCGCGCTGACGGCTTGGTGCGCTGCCGAATGATGAGATCTGATCCTCACAAGGTTCCACAGTTCAACCAGAACGTGATCACTGGTGACGAGCGAATCCACATGCTGAGCCAAGATCGACTGAGCCAAGTCCTGATCCGTATCGCTCTCGTCCGCAGCCGCGTACCAGATGCTGGTGTCGACGAACGTCGCCACGTGGGCTCACAAGCCCTTGTCGGCGTAGATTTTGTCAATTGCCTCGCCGATCATCTGATGCTTGTTCTTGCGGATGTTCGAACCGCCGCTGTCAAACAGCCCGAATAGCGCCGTAATGCTCTGCGCGGGAGCATCCTCTTCGAGATCTCGGTCGACGAGCCGTCGGATGTACTCCGACAGGGAGATGCCTTGTTGGGCTGCCTTGCGCTTGGCGAGGGCGTGCTGGTTGTCGTTGAGGATGATCATGGTGCGCATATTGTCACCTCAGCATATGTGGCAGAGCATAATTTATGCCGCCCGACTGTCCAACCGGTCATGCCACCCGCCGACGCCCGCCGAGCAATCCAGCGAACCCGTCGCCGACTGACAACAATGGGTGTCATGGGCGCGAGCGCGAGTTCGTCTGGGACGATGCAGCCCGCGAGGCCATCAAGGACTACAACCTCAAGGACCTCGGCATCTAGCGCCTCTGGTTTGGCGGAATCGCTGGCTGAGCAGGAATGAGAGATTGCGACGTGACAGAACGGCTGAACGGACGGACGGCATTGGTAACGGGGGCGAGCCGGGGCATCGGTGAGCACTGCGCCCGGGCCTTGGCCCGCGACGGTGCACGTGTGGCGCTGGCGGCGAGGACCACCGACGATCTGGAACGGATCGCGGCCGAGCTGCCACACGACCCCGTGGTGATCCAGAGTGATCTTGCCGAAGCCAGTGCAGGTGCTGATCTGGCCGCTGCCGCGGTGGACGCACTCGGCGGTGTCGACATATAGGTGAACAACGCAGGCCGAGGCGAGCGGCGCGAGCCCGGCGGCGAACAGGCAGTGCTGCAGCTCAACTACCTGGCGCCGCTGGAAACCACCCGGGCGCTGGCGCGCCAGATGGGCGAGCGAGGCAACGGCTCGGTGATCCACATGTCGTCGATCGCCGGCTCCGTCGGCGTGAGCGAGCTGCCCACCTACGGGGCAACCAAGGCTGCGCTGGATTCGCTCACCCGCTCGCAGGCAGCCACCTACGGCCGGTTCGGCATCCGAGTGAACGCCGTGGCGCCCGGTCTGATCATCACCGAGATGTGGGCGGCGGGCCGCGAGATCCCCGGTCTCGCCGACGGCCTCGAGCGCCACATCGCTCTGGGCCGCTGGGGCGTGCCCGAGGAGATCGCCGACGTCGTCGCCTTCCTCGCCAGCGACGAAGCCCGCTACGTCACCGGCCAGACAATCACCGTCGACGGCGGCTACCAAGGCGTCACCGCCTGGGCCAACTATCCCGCCCCCAGCTCGTAACAATCAGCGCCAGGCTCTGCTGCGAGTCTGCGCAGCACGCTCAAGGAAGCTCTCGAAACGGCCTACGCCGTTCGCCCCGACAGCGAGACCCAGTCGTCGAGCCGGACGGGATCGGCTAGTTCGATGCCGTGACGGAGGTAGGCGGCAGCGACCGCCGAAGTCTGGGCTGCGGAAATGCCGCTGATGGCAAGCCAGCCTCCAGCTGCGACTCGCTCGGCAATGTCGCCGGCTAGCGGCATCAGCACACCAGCAGTGATGTTGGCAACGACCACGTCGTATCTACCGAGTTCGGCGCCGCAGACAGGGACTACGCCGAAGCTGGCCACGGCGTCGAGTCCGTTGCGCTGGGCATTGGCTTCGGCCACCGCGATCGCTGCCGGTTCGATGTCGATGCCCACCACTTCGGCAGCGCCCAGCCGCGCCGCTACGAGCGCCAGCACCCCGCTGCCGCACCCCACATCGAGCACCCGCTCGCCGCCGCTGATGTGCTCCGCGAGCCACTCAGCGAGGAGCCGGGTAGATGGATGAGTGCCCGCTCCGAATGCGTCGCCAGCGTCGACCTCGACCACCGCCGCAGCGTCAGCGTCTGCCCACGGGAAGCAAACGGCCAGCTTCCCGCCGACCTGCACCGCACGGTTGCGGTTTCGCCACCCGACGGCGTGCGTCTCGTCAGGCGGCCCCAGCACAGCGGCGTGACCGTCGGCGCGCAGCTGCGCCACCGTTTCTCGAGCAGAACGGTCGTCGGTCAACCGAATCCGGCTCACCCAACGGCCCCGCCGCAGCTGTTCATGCGTCACCGCCAACGCCGCTGCCGTCAGCCGCTCTGGCATCGATGAGCTGGGCAGGCCACGATCTGGCAGCCCGCTGCCGTCAGCCGTCCCCAACGGCACATCATCGGCGAGCACGACGCACGCACCGCCGTAACGCTCGTCACCCCACAGCGCAGCCGGCGGCTGCGGATCGCTCACTTCAGCATTCTCGCCATCAGACCGTCATGACGCCGCGTTCGGCCCGTCACAGCCCATCGCCAAGACACCAGCCCACCGAGGGAACTTGGAGTGGAGCCCGACACACGCCGAGTGTTGCTTAGGGGCCGCGCGGATAGGTGGCCGTCCACGGGTCGTCTGGTTCCCCGGTGTATTGGTGGGGTCGTCCTTGACCTGACGACCGTGGACGCCGGTTTCATCATGCGCGCTCTGACCAAGGCTGTGGTGGATGTCATCTGGGCGGCGGTGGAGCCGCTGCTGCCGCGGGCGCCCGATGATCACCCGTTGGGCTGTCACCGGCCCCGGGCGTCGGACCGTCTGTGCCTGCAG
>JAJEBN010000010.1 GCA_022822525.1 Acidimicrobiia bacterium
CTGCACCACAACGGCACCAACTGGGCCACCGCCTGACCCCCCCACGCCGCCGACTCCCGCACCAGCCGTCAAACCCGCCAACCGCGTCACAACACCAAACCGACGCCCACAGCACTCAATTGCTCAGCAGTCTCCTAGGCGACAACATCACTGGCGTCTTCTGGGCAGCGTTCGTACTGTTCTCCTGGACGACAGGCTCGATCATGTCCGGAGCCGTGCTGGAGCGAATCCGAATTTCGGCGTACCTCTGGCTCACCGCCCTCATGGGCGGCATCGTCTGGGTGGTCGCGGCCGCCTGGGGCTGGAGCTACGGCGGCTGGCTGGTGACCCACTTCGGTTACCACGACTTCGCCGCATCGGGCGTGGTCCATGGCGTGGCCGGCATTTTCGCACTCGGGGTGCTCTTCAACCTCGGGCCGAGAATCGGTCGCTACGACGCGAATGGCGGTACACGGGCCTTCAAGCCCCACAACCTCCACCTCACGTTGATGGGCCTGATGATCATCTTCACGGCGTTCTACGCGTTCTACGCGGCGTGCCTCGCCATCACGGCAGACACGACGCCTGGCTGGGCGAACATCTACTTCAACCCGGCGACACTGTCGGCGATCACCTACACCATCACGATGGGCTTCGCAGGCGGGTTCGCCGGCGGCTACATCTTCGCCAAGGGCGATCCGTTCTGGACCATCTCCGGTGGTCTGGCCGGCGTTGTGGCGGTGTCGGCAGGCGCCGACATCTACAGCCCGAACCTGGTGCTGATCCTGGCCTTCTTCTCTGCAGGCCTCGCCTACCACGTGGGCAACTGGATCGAGCAGAAGGCTCGCATCGACGATGCGGTCGGAGCGGTGTCGGTGCACGGCGTCATGGGCTTCTGGGGGGTGATGCTCATCGGCATCTTCGCCGGGGGCTACCCGACAGGACCCGCCGGTGTGACGACCTCCTTCTTGGGCCAGCTCGTGGGTGCAGCGGCAATCTTCGCATTGTCGTTCGCCACGGGCTACGTCGCATCGTGGATCCTCAAGCAGTTCAACCTGCTGCGGGTGCCGCCCGAAGTGGAGGTCGAAGGCCTCGACATGGCCGAGTACGAGACGGACTTCTATCCGGAATTCGGCCGAGCCGACGAGCCCATCGTCCATGCCGACGGGTCGGAGGGAACTGCAGAGGAGACTCTGCGGGCCGAACTCGCCGCGAACCGCTAACGCATCGTGTCCGGCTCATGGCTGCAGTTCGCTTTTGCGCTGTTCTTCATGTACCTGCTGGTGGCAGCCGCCGGGTACTGGGGCAAGCGCAAGCGGGCGCAGCAGAGCCAACAAGGACACGATCGACAGGAACACTGACCTCGTTCAGCACCAAGGAGGACTGAATGAACACCTTCCCGTACGACAGCTGGGAAGCGGCGATCGAAGCGGCTGACGGCACGACCGGGTACTTCACTTGGGGTCCCGGCGGCAATACCGCCTCGTACGTCCTTGCCTTCATCGGGATCGCGGTCTCTGTAGTGGCCGCATTGCTCGTGACCATCCGCGAGGACAAGCTGCTCAACGATGCAGCCGACCGCCTCGCTGACAAGTACAGCTAGGAGGACTGACATGGCTCGACGCAAGCAAATCCAGTTCCAAGGACTGCACGGTCACAACAAGGCCGTTGAGATGGGCGTGGTGGTCTTCACCATCGCCTGCATCGTCTTTGCGATCATCGCGATCCAGGTCGTCGGCTGACAGCAGTCAGCACACGCACCACAAGGCAGACGCCGCGCCGCCCGCTGGTGGCGCGGCGTCTGCTGACGCGTTGAGGCTCTTCTAGGTTGACGCTATGAATGCTGCCCGCAAGTGGATCGCCCAGGCGTGCGTGGCAGTGGCCGGCGCGGCGATGTTCCTGCCGTGGCACGTCAACGCCGGACTGGGCGGCAACCAGACGGTGCGCGGGATCTCCACCGGCATCGGTCGGGTGCTGCTGGTCATCTGCGTGGTGACGGTGGTGCTGGTGCAAATTCGCTGGCGCCCGGCGTGGATCGGTGCCGGGTTTGCCGGCGCCATCGCCGTTCGTGAGCTCGTCAGCCCCTCGGGCATCGGCAGCCCCGACCCGGGCCTCGGGCCCCAGGTCGCCTTCATCACCTGCGCGGCGGCCGTCGTGCTGCTCGGGTGGAACATGTTCGCCGGCATTGCTGCGGGTGAAGGTCGCGACCCCGGCGAGCCCCCGCGCTGGTTCTTGGGGGGCCCGCTGGGCCGGCGGCGATGACGCTGCTGCTTGCGGACCAGTCCGCGGCGGTGCCCGGCCTGATGCTGCTCGGCCCCGGAGTCGAGCGGTACCGGGTCACCGGCGGCGGGGCAACAGTGCTGGCCCTCGACGCGGGAGACGAGTTGGAGATCGTTGATCCCGAAGGCTGCCAGCCCTGCGAGCTGGTCGCGTTCGACGCCGGCGGGCGGTCGGATCCGGGCCTGCTCGAAGTCGCTGAGCTCAATGGTGCTGGCAGCAGCGCCCGAACCGCTGGGGGAGCCGATCCGGCTGCCGTAGGCATCCTCTCAGCGCCGCTGCACGACGCCCGACGGGTGCGGGCCGGTCTCGAGCGGGCCGGCATCGACATGCCCGCCATCCAGGCAGCGACACCGCTCAGGCTGCTCGGCGGCGACACACCCGCGAACAGCACCGCTCGCGTGAGGGCGCTCGACGATCTCGCTTGTGTGGTCGCAGCACCCGGCGCTGCCATGTCGGCGCACGGCGGCGCCCCGCCGACCGACCTCATCGCATATGTCCACCGTCGCGAGCCGCCCGGCAATGACGCCGAGCCGTTGCTGCCGACCCCGCTGGCCGACCCCAGCCAGGACTTCATCGTGCTCGCCAGCACCGCCCGTGCCTACCAGGTGTCGAAGGGCGACTGGTTCCAGGTGGTGGACATGGAGGGCCGGCAGTGCTCGGACTTCCAGTGCTTCGCGGTTGCCGACCTCGAAGCCGGCGACGAGCTCTGCCTTGACGCCACCATCACCCGATCGCTCATGGGGGCGAGCTGCCCGGCACCGGGCCTGTACTCGAAGTTCTTCAACGCGAAGATGCAGCCGCTCATCGAGGTGGTGCAGGACACGGTGGGCCGTCACGACACCTTCAACACGGCCTGCAACGCCCGCTACTACGAGGAGATGGGCTACCCCGGCCACGTCAACTGCACCGACAACATCAACGGGGTGCTCGATCCCTACAACGTCGCCCCACGGCGCGGCTGGGAGGCGATCAACTTCTTCTACAACACCCAGGTGGACGACGCGAACCAGATCTACTTCGACGAGCCATGGTCGCGCCCCGGCGACTATGTGCTGCTGCGGGCGCTGGAGGATCTGGTGTGCGTCAGCACCGCCTGCCCGTGCGATGTCGACGCTGCCAATGGCTGGAACCCCACCGACATCGCGGTGCGGGTGTATCCCGCAGCAAACATGTTCAAGAAAGCGACGGCCATCAGAATGACCGCGGACTCCGAAGCCCAGCTCACCAAAGAGACCGGATTCCACCCCCGCACTGCGGCGTTGACGCGCAGCTTCAGCGGGTACTGCGGGTACTGGCTGGCCGACCACTTCACGGCCCATGGCGCCGTCGAGGAGTACTGGGCGTGCCGGCAGGCCGCAGCAGCCATCGACCTGTCGCCGCTGCGCAAGTACGAGGTGACCGGGCCCGACGCCGAGCTGCTGATGCAGACCTGTGTCACCCGCAACGTCCGCAAGCTGGCTGACGGGCAGGTGGTGTACACCGCCATGTGCCATCCCACCGGCGGCATGATCGACGACGGCACTGTGTTCCGGATCGGGCGCGAGAACTTCCGCTGGATCGGCGGACAGCTCGGCTACAGCGGCGTCTGGCTGCGCACCCAGGCAGAGCGGCTGGGTCTGAACGTGTGGGTGCGCAACTCCACCGAGCAGCTCCACAACCTGCAGGTCCAGGGGCCCAACAGCCGCCGCATCCTCGACGAGGTCATCTGGACTCGCCCAGACCAGCCGACCGTCTCCGAGCTGGGCTGGTTCCGGTTCGCGATCGCCCGCATCGGCGACTACGACGGCATCCCGATCGTCGTCTCGCGCACCGGCTACACCGGCGAACTCGGCTTCGAGGTGTTCTGCCACCCCTCCGACGCCCCGGCCGTGTGGGACGCCATCTTCGAGGCGGGCACCCCCCACGGGCTCGTGCCCATGGGCCTCAGCGCGCTCGACATGCTGCGCATCGAGGCCGGGCTGGTCTTCGCGGGCCACGAATTCTGCGACCAGACCGACCCCTACGAGGCAGGGATCGGCTTCACCGTCCCGCTCAAGACCAAGGAAGACGACTTCATCGGCCGCGACGCACTGTTTGACCGGCGTGACAATCCGCAGCGGCGTCTGGTGGGACTGGAGCTCGACGGCGGCGAGCCAGCTGCTCTCGGCGACGGCGTGTACGTGGGGCGCAACCACGTCGGCGAGATCACCAGCGGCACCATCTCCCCCATCCTGCGCAAGAACATCGCCCTGTGCCGCATGACGCTGCCCTACAACGAGATCGGCACGGCGGTGGAGGTGGGCAAGCTGGACGGCCACGAGAAGCGGATCGCT
>JAJEBN010000099.1 GCA_022822525.1 Acidimicrobiia bacterium
GCTGACGGCGGTGATCATGGAGCGGGTCGCATACCGGCCGCTGCGGGGCTCGCCGCGGCTGATCCCGCTGATCACCTCCATCGGCGTGTCGTTCTTCCTGCAGAACGCATCGGTGGTGCTGCTGGGGCCGGCCAGCAAGTCCTACCCCGACGTGCCCGACTGGGTGAAGGCCAAGCACACGTTCCTGCAGATCGAGGGCGCCAAGATCCTGGTGATCGTCGTGGCGGCGCTCTCGATGGCGGCGCTGTGGTACTACGTCGACCGCACCAAGACCGGCAAGGCGATGCGGGCGGTGGCCGAGGACGCCGAGATAGCGGCGCTCATGGGCATCGACGTGAACCGCACCATAGTGAAGGTGTTCGCGGTGGGCGGTGCGATGGCGGGGATGGCCGGGATCCTGTGGGGAATCCTGTTCCGCAGCGTCATCCACACCACAGGCTTCCTGCCGGGCATCAAGGCGTTCAGCGCGGCCGTGGTGGGCGGCATCGGCCACCTGGGCGGTGCAATGGCCGGCGGACTGTCGATCGGGGTGGCCGAGTCGGTCGGGCCGCTGCTGATCCTGGAGCCGCTGGGGGTGAGCGGCGTGTCGCAGCTGCGCGACGCCGTGGCGTTCTCGATGCTCATCATCGTGCTGCTGGTGAAGCCGGCCGGCCTGTTCGGCGAGCGACTTCCGGCGGAGGACCGGGCATGAGCCTCACTGCGCCATCCGATCCGGCACCGCCTCCCAGACCAGCGTCGGAACCTGCGCCGGAGACGGGGCCGAGCGTCGGCGGCTCCGACGACGACGCACCGCCGCGTCCGCCGTTTGCCCAGGACTGGCGCCGCATCGCCCGCATGGGTGCCATCGGCGCCGTCGGGCAGATCTTCATCTCGCTGTCCAACATGCCCGTCAAGCTCGACGGCCGGGCGATCATCGAAGGCGTCCTCAGTTTGGGCTACCTCTCGCTGGTGGTGCTGCCGCTCGCGGCCGGCAGCCGCGTCGGGCACCAGCTCCGGCGCGAGGGCGTGCCGTTCCACCGCCCCGGTGCCCACGAGGTCGTCGGCGGGGCCGCGTGCGGCGCGCTCGTCGGCGGGGGACTGTCGCTGCTGGCAATCCTCATCGCCAACTTCAACCTGCGCGAACCGCTGGTCAACTGGAGCCCGATCCTGGCCGACCTGCTGGCGTTCAACCGAGGCACGGCATTCGCGGTGGTGATCTGGTTCGCCATCGGCGCGGCCGTGGGCGCTGCGGCCGGCCTGCTGCGAGTAGTGCCGCCGCTGGCACGGCGCGTGCTGTGGACCATGGTGCTCACGCTGTTCGGCGCTGCGGTGCTCGAATCGCTGACCACCGACTTGGCCGAGGGCATGGGCATCGAGGCGCTGATCGACTGGTTCTATGCCCCCCGCGGTGGGCTCACCATCACCGGCGCCATCGCCCTGGCGGCCGGATCGGGAGTGCTGGCGTTGGTCGGGCGGGGCCGCATCAAGGGGGCCAAGGCCCGCATCGATGCGTTGGAAGGCCCGGCCCGCAACCGGGCGCAGGGCGGCCTGATCCTGGCGACCGCTGCGGTGCTCGTCATCCTGCCGATGTTCGCAGGCAAGCTCACCAATGAGCTGCTGGCCAATGTGGGCCTGTTCGTGCTGCTGGCGCTGGGGCTGAACATCGTCGTCGGCCTCGCCGGCATCCTCGACCTGGGCTACGTCGCATTCTTCGCCGTCGGCAGCTACAGCGCGGCGGTGCTCACCGCGGCCACATCGCCGCGCATCAACCCCGAGCTGCCGTGGTTCGTGGCGCTCATCGGCGTCGTGATCCTGACCGGGCTGGTGGGATTGTTCATCGGTGCCCCGGTCATCCGCATGCGCGGCGACTACCTGGCGATCGTCACGCTCGGATTCGGCGAGATCATCCGCCTGCTGTTCCTGTCGGACTGGCTGTCGGGCTGGTTCGGCGGCTCCCAGGGCATCACCAACATCCCGGGCGCGGAGATCTTCGGATTGGCCGAGGTGGCCGGAACCGACCCGCGCAGCGTCTTCTATCTCGTGCTCGCGTTCTGCGCGATCGCGATCTATGTCTCGTGGCGGCTGGAGCGGTCGCGCATCGGGCGTGCGTGGATGGCGGTGCGCGAAGACGAGACGGTGGCAGAGGCCATGGGCATCAACACGGTCAACGTCAAGCTGCTGGCGTTCGTCGTG
The DNA here is from genome assembly GCA_022822525.1 of Acidimicrobiia bacterium. Taxonomy (GTDB): domain Bacteria; phylum Actinomycetota; class Acidimicrobiia; order Acidimicrobiales; family Poriferisodalaceae; genus Poriferisodalis. Next base: position 2,173 of record JAJEBN010000099.1, read on the forward strand.
GGTGCGGTGCTCGGGTCGTTCAGCGGGGCGATCTTCTCGGCGAAGGTCGGCTCGGTGTTTCCCGCCAGCTTCCTGATACTGGTGTCGATCGTCATCCTGGTGGTGGTCATCTTCGGCGGCATGGGCAACATCGTCGGCGTCATCGCCGGCTCGGCGGTACTGATCGGCGTGCTCGGCGGTCCCAAGCAGCCGGGCTTGCTGGCGGAGTTCTCCGAGTTCAAGCTGCTGATCTACGGCGCGCTGCTGGTGTGGATGATGCTGGCGCGGCCCGAGGGCCTGATCCCGAGCGTGCGCCGCACCCGTGAGCTGCACCAGGAAGAGCTGGCCCAAGATGCCTGGCTGCGCGGGCAGACCGAGGATGGCCACGTCGAGCACGGCGAGGATCGGGCATGAACGTTCCAGGGCCTGAACCCATCCTCGAGACCCGCGATCTCAGCGTCGACTTCGGCGGCCTCAAAGCCCTCGACGGGCTGGACCTGGCGGTGTATCCGGGCGAGATCGTGTCGGTCATCGGCCCCAACGGCGCCGGCAAGACCACGCTGTTCAACGCCATCACCGCCACGGTCGCCACCAGCGAGGGCGACATCTGTTTCGAGGGCGAGTCGCTGATCGGCCTCGACCCCAACCGCGTCACCTCCCGGGGCATCGCCCGCACCTTCCAGAACGTCCGACTGTTCGCCAACATGACCGTGCTCGAGAATGTGATGGTGTCCCAGCACTGCCGTACCCGCCAGAGCGTGTTCGGGGCGCTGCTGTACACCAAGGCGTTCCGCAACGAAGAGGCCGAGATCGCCGAGCGGGGCAAGGAAGTGCTGTCGTTCTTCGGTCACCGGCTTACCGGTTACCGCTTCGACCAGCCCGCCTACACCCTGTCGTATGCCAACCGGCGGCGGCTGGAGATCGCCCGGGCGATGGCCACCCAGCCCAATCTGATCCTGCTGGACGAGCCTGTTGCGGGCATGAATCCGACCGAGTCGGCGGAGTTGACGGGCCTGATCGGCCGGCTGCGCGACGAGTGGGGCTTCGCCATCGTGGTCATCGAGCACGACATGGAGGTGGTGCGCGAGGTCTCCGACCGGGTGGTGGTCCTCGACCACGGCGTGAAGATCGCCGAAGGCGACTACGCCGATGTGTCGACCGATCCGCAGGTCATCGAGGCGTACCTGGGCCACGGGGCGGCGTCGTGAGCAGCGCAGGCAGCGGCACGGCGAGCAGTGCCGAGCGCATCCCGCTGCTGGAAATGCGCAGGGTGAACGCGCACTACGGGGCAGTGCATGCACTGCGAGACGTCGACCTGGCGATCTACGAGGGCGAGCTGGTGTGCCTGCTGGGCGGCAACGCCAGCGGCAAGTCGACCACGCTGAAGACGCTGCTCGGCATGCTCAAGCCCACCTCCGGCGAGGTGGTGCTCGACGGCGAGGTCGTCAATGATCGCCCGACCAGCTACCGGGTGGCCCGGGGCATCACGATGGTTCCCGAGAACCGGCGCCTGTTCAAGCGGCTCACCGTGCGCGAGAACCTCCAGCTCGGCGCCTACCTGCGCAAGGACGGCGACGCCATCGCAACCGACATGGAGCGTGTCTACGAGCTGTTCCCGCGCGTCAAGGAGCGGCTGGCTCAGAAGGCGGGCACGCTGTCGGGCGGCGAGCAGCAGATGGTGGCCATCGGCCGGGCGCTCATGTCCCAGCCGCGGGTGCTGCTGATGGACGAGCCGTCGATGGGGCTGGCGCCGGCGCTGGTGCAGCAGAACTTCGAGCTGATCTCCCAGATCCACGAGGCCGGCATGACGGTGTTCATGGTGGAGCAGAACGCCAACATGGCGCTCGGCATCGCCGATCGGGGCTGGGTGCTGCAGACCGGCCGGGTCGTCCTCGACGACACCGCCGAGGCGCTGCTGGCCAACCCGGCACTGCGCACGTCCTACCTGGGCGGCGGCCATGACGGCAGCGACAACGAGGTAGGCGAGGGCCCCGCAGCGGAGTCCTCGTCGCAGCACGCCTGCTAGGACTGGCAGCGTGAGCGAGGTGTCGGACGGAGCACCGGACGCTGGCGTCACTGGGGTGCTGCACCCCGGCGATATGGGCGTCACCGTGGCCGCGGCGTGCTCCGGCACCGTGCTGTGGGCCAGCGAGGGACGCTCGGTCGAGACCTGTGCGCGGGCGGCCGACGCCAGTCTCACCGATGCGGGCGACCTGGCATCGCTGGTGGCCGAAGCACACATCGTGATCTCGGTCTGCCCGCCCCATGGCGCCGAAGCACTGGCCGCCACGGTGGCTGATGCCGGCTTTGCGGGCTGCTTCGTCGACGCCAACGCCGTCTCGCCGGCAACGGCTCGGCGCATCGCGGCCCGCTTCGAGAACTTCGTCGACGGCAGCCTGATCGGCCCGCCGGCGCGGGAGCCGGGAACCACCCGGCTGTACCTCGCAGGCCCCGACGCTGCCCGTGTCGCAGCGAAGTTCGCCGGGTCACTGCTGGACGCCCGTGTGCTGGACGGCGGCGACATCGGCGCTGCCTCGGCGCTGAAGATGGCTTACGCGTCGTGGACCAAGGGCACCAACGCGCTGCTCGTAGCGGTCGCGGCGCTGGCCGCGGCCGAGGGCGTGTCGGACGAGCTGACCGCCGAGTGGGGCCTGTCCCAATCAGGACTGTCGCAACGGTTGACCTACACGGCCATCCGGTCGGCGCCCAAAGCGTGGCGCTGGGTGGGCGAGATGGACGAGATCGCCGACACATTCGCATCGGCCGGGCTGCCCGATGGCTTCCATCGCGCCGCCAGCGAGGTATTCGCCCGTCTCGGCGAGTTCAAGAACTCCCGCAGCGCCTCCGTCGAGCAGATGCTCGAAGCGCTGCTGAATCCCGCCGCAGCGGCCGGAGACGCCGGCTGACATCGAAGAGCCCAGCCGCCGCGTCATGCAGCGGCGTCCGGGAACGCTGGCTGACGCCGAGCGGCGCGGTCGCTAGTTCTGCAGTGGCAGGACGGCGCTGGCGACGCCTTCGAGCTCCGCGAACCAGTCGTCGGGCTCGCCCACCAGCACCGGCACGAACTTCGACGCGCCCACCTCGATGAACCGCTGGATCTGGTCGCGCAAGCCATCCCAGCCGGTCGGGATGATGTCGCCCGGGTCGGCATCGGGCGCCCGCCGTTCGAGGATCGCCTTGTAGCCGGGGCTGATCTCGCCGTGGGTGTAGGGGATGAGCACGCCGAAGTGCTCGGGGTCGATCCAGCGCTCGTGCTCGTCGGCGGCCTCGTTCACGATCTTCCAGCCGGCCGCAGCGATGTCGGGCGTGCAGAACGACGGCAGCCACCCGTCGCCGAAGCGCCCGCAGCGGCGCAGTTCCACTTCGGCTGCTCCGCCCAGCCAGATGTCCATCGGCTTCTGGGCAGGCTTCGGCAGGAGCGACACCTCGTCGTAGTGATACCAATCGCCGTGATGGGTGACGGGCTCGTCCTCCCAGAAGCGCTTCAGCAACGGCAGGGCCTCGTTGAACATCTTCGCCCGCTGGCGGCGCTCGACGCCGAAGGCGGCTTGCTCGTGCACATCGGCCACGCCCAGCCCGAACGCCGGAAGCAGCCGGCCGTCGGAGAGGCGGTCGAGGCTGGCAAGTTCCTTGGCCAGCACGGCGAGGTTGCGGCCGGGCAGCACCAGCACCGACATGCCGAACTTCATGCGCTTGGTGCGACCGGCGGCGTAGGCCAGCCCCACGATCGGATCGGGGCATTCGCCGCCGAGCCGTTCGCTCAGCCACAGTGAGTCGAAGCCGTTGTCCTCCAGCGCATCCACGAACGGGTCGAAGGTGGCGTGGTCGTTGGTGAAGCTGCGCGTTCCCAGCCCGAAGCCGATCCGGATCTTCATGAGGTCCACGCTAGGGCACCGCAGCCACCTCGACCCGGGCGCCGCTGGGCCGGCCGGCGCGACGCACGCCGCTGCGCGGTCGTCGCTGCTGCGTGACTGCCGCTTCGGCATGAACGGCGGTGCTGCGCGCCGTACGCTCGTGCGCTGATGGGCGAACGCCGGCCGCGATGAAGGATTGTCAATGAGTGATACCGCAGCGAACGGGCAGATCGACTTGACCTCGCCATTCCGGCTCGACGGGCAGGTGTGCCTGGTGACCGGCGCCTCGAGCGGCTTCGGCGTTCGCTTCGCCCGGGTGTTCGCAGCCGCCGGCGCCAAGGTGGCCGTGGCCGCCCGGCGGGCCGACCGGCTGGAAGCGCTGGCCGCCGAGCTGCCCGACGCACTCGCCGTGCCGTGCGATGTGGGCGACGACGCCGCCTGCCGAGACCTGGTGGCCCAGGTGGTGGACCGCTACGGCAAGGTCGACGTGCTGGTCAACAACGCCGGGGTGAGCGACGCCATCAACCCCGGCGAGCAGGCCGACGTGGACAGCTTCCGGCATGTCGTCGACATCAACCTGAACGCGTGCTTCCTGCTGGCGGGGCTCGTCGCCGCGGACATACTCGGCCGTGAGGCCACCGGCAGCATCATCAACGTGGCATCGGTTCACGGGCACGTGGCTTCGGCGCCCAACCTGCAGCCGGCGTATGCGGCGTCCAAGGCAGGTCTGGTGAACCTGACTCGCGACCTGGCCGTGCAGTGGGCCACCCGGGGCGTGCGGGTCAACGCACTGTGCCCCGGCTACTTCGAGACTGAGCTGACGGCCCCGATGTTCGACGACGACCGCTCGATGGCATGGATCAGCCGGAACGCCCCGATGCGGCGCCCCGGGCACGAGCACGAGCTGGACGGGGCGCTGCTGTTCTTGGCCAGCGATGCCAGCAGCTATGTGACCGGCAGCTCGTTGATGGTGGACGGGGGCTGGACCGCCCGATGAGCGAGGCCCGCCCGGTCGATGCGTCCCGCGGAGGCGCTCGGTGAGCGGGAGGGATGCGTCGAGGCTGAGAGTGGGCGCAGCCGCGCTGGCGGCAGCGTTCGGCGGCGGGGTCTGGTGGGCGTCGGGCCGTCGGCGGCGTGCTTGGCGTACCGATGCTCTGACGGGCGTCTCGACTCGTGACGGGGCGCTGGCCCACTTGCGCGCTGAGCTGATGCGCTCAGCGAGGTCTGGCCGGGTGGTCGGTGTGGCGTTCTGCGATGTCGACGCCTTCAAGCAGGTGAACGACCACCATGGCCACCTCGCAGGCGATCTGGTGCTGGTCACCGTGGCGCAATGCCTGCAAGGCGCCGTGCGGCCGTCCGATGTGGTGGCTCGAGTCGGCGGGGACGAATTCGTCGTGGTGTGCGGCGGATTGCGCAGCGCCGACGACATGGAGATCATCGTCATGCGCCTGCACGCCGCGCTCGGCGGGTCGACGCTCGCGAGCGGCACCGCCGATCCCCTCGCCGAGATGGGCGTCACGGTCAGTGTCGGAAGCGCCACCGGTCGTGGCGGCGAGGTATCTCCCGGCGCCCTGCTGCACGCAGCGGACCAGTCGATGTACCGCCAGAAAGGCCAGCTGCCCTGACGAACCGTGGATGAGCCGGTTGGAAGGCGAGCCGGCAGGTCTCCGCGCGTCAGCCCAGCGCAGGCGTGCCTTCGAAGTTGCCGGGGTCGTTCTCTGCCGGCAGCACGGGGCGCATCCGCCAGTCCATGACCTCTTCCACGCCGGTGATCACGTCGTACCACTCGTCGGCACGCCAGCCCTGCGCTGAGCCGATCACGCTCGCATCCTGAGCGAGGTGCACGAGGGCGGGAAGCGTCTCGAGGTCCAGGGCACGGACGAATTCCCGATCGGGGTCCAGCAGCACCAGGTGCTCGTCAGCGAATCGGCCGAGAAAGCTGCGAGCGCCGTCGGCATCGCTGCACACCACGAACGCACAGCGGATGTCGGCTTCCTCGTAGTGAAACAGCACGCGTGACGCCGTGGGCAGGATCCATCCGCTCTGGCGCGTGTATGGATCGATAATCACGACGAGCAGGTTGAAGACCACGAGCCATTCGGCCAGCGTGTGGCCGTGGCCGCTGACGGTTTCGAGCTTGATGTCGGTGGCAGGCACAGCAAGCACGGCAGGCAAACTAGCGCTCCCAAGGCGCGCGGCCACGGTTCACCCCGATCTTGGGACTTCAGATCGGCGGGCGCAGCAGCTCGGCGGCAAGGGGGCAGTCGGCGCGCTGCCAGCCTGCGGCCGGTTCGATGCCATCCGGCCCGACGACGTGGCTGAACAGGCCGATCGGCACGATCTCCTCGTCGCATTCCCACGGGTCGTCGCCCACCGTGCTCGCAGCAGCATCGAAGAGCTGCGGTGGCAGCGCCCGCCCCTGCCCGACGACGCACCAGACCTCCACGCCCGACACGTACCCGACCGCGGCAGCGGCGTGGGAACCGCCCGCCGCAATGACGGCCTCGGGCCCGGCCGCGGCGGCTTCGATCAGGATCACTCCCGCCGTCGAACACGCAGCACCGAGTCCGGCCAGCGGCACGTCGGTCACCTCGCAGCCCTCACCGGCGAGCCGTCGGGCCAGGCCGGCACCCTCGCCATAGGCATCGATGATGCGCACGTCGATGTCAGCCCGGCGCTCAAGACCATCGGCTGCGAGATCGGGCCAACCCACCAGGCACACCGCTGCGCCGTCGGGCAGTGCCTCTGCGGCGTGATCCGCGGTGGCGTCAGCGCGCATCTCGGATGCGAACTCCTGCGCCGCCCGGTACGGCTGTGCTGACGTGCACACCCGGGCCGCCATTGACCACAGCGCGCCGGCGATCGGGTACTTGTCGAGGATCCGGCGGCACACCGTGACCAGCTCCAGCGGGTCCGACGCGAGCGCACCCAATGCTGACGCGGCCTCGCGCACCAGCACGTCCTGCGACAGGTCGCCCGCACGCGCCACATAGCGCAGGTGCTCCATCGGATGCACGCGCCGAAGCTATCCCGTGCAGGCGAGCTGATTGGTTGCAGGCCCGGAGGGCCGCAGTGCGGCGCCGCTCAGGCGCTCTGGGTCTGCAGCCGGCGCGCGATCACCTTGAGGCACAGCGTCTCATCAGCGCCTTCGAAGATCGACAGCACCCGGGCGTCCACAAACAGCCGGCTCACCGTGTATTCCTCGGCGAACCCGAACCCGCCGTGGAGCTGCTGGGACTCGCGGGTCACCCACTCGGCGGCCTTGCAGACATACGCCTTGATCATCGATGCCTCGAGCGCTCCGCCGCCGCGCGCCATCATGCGGGCGACTTCGTAGCTGTACTGGCGGGCCGCAGCGATGATCGCCGCCATGCGGCCCAGCTTGGCCTGCGTCAGCTGGTAGTCGGCGATCGGCTGGCCGAACACCTTGCGCTCGTCGGCATAGGTGCGGGCCTCGTCGTAGGCCGCCTGCATCACGCCAACGGCACGAGCCGCCGTCTGCAGCCGCCCGTTCTCGAAGCCGGCCATCTGCAGGTAGAAGCCCTGCCCAATCCCGTCGTCGCCGCCGATGAGGTTCTCTGCGGGCACGAACCAGTCGTCGAAGGCGATCTCGAAGCTGTGCATGCCCCGGTAGCCGAGCGTGGCGATGGCCCGGCCCTCGATGGTGCCGCCTCGCTCGTCGGTGAACTGGAAATCGTGGCCTTGGGCCTGGGGCTTGGGCACGATGAACAGGCTGAGGCCCCGGTGGGCCTTGCGCCGGTCGGGATCGGTGCGGGCCAGCAGCATCAGCACGTCGGCCCGGCCGGCGAACGTGCACCACGTCTTGGTGCCCGAGATCAGCCAACCGCCTTCGGTGGGCGACGCCGACACCACCAGGTTGGCCACGTCGCTGCCGTAGTCGGGCTCGGTGACGGCGACCGCGACCATGGTCTCGCCGGTGGCGATCTGGGGGAACCAGTGCTTCTTCTGCTCCTCGGTGCCGCCCCGCTCCAGTGCCCGGGTGAGGATCTCGGGCCGGGTGATGAGCGAACCGCCCGCACCCAGCGAGGCGCGCGACAGCTCCTCGGTGGCGATGACCATGCCCAGGTAGTCGCTCTCAGAACCGGAGGCGAACCCGCCGTACTCCTCGGGCACCGACAGGCCGAAGCAGCCCAGCTCGGCCAGCCCGCCGATGATGTCCTCGGGAATGTCGGTGTCGCCCCGGTGGATGTGCTCGGCGGCGGGGGCGATCTTGTCCTCGCCGAAGCGGCGGAAGGTCTCTGCCACCAGCTCGAAGTCGTCGTCGAGGTGGCTGGGTGCGTCGAGCCCGGCCAGCGTGGCGACATAGGCGGGGTTGCGGTAGGCGGCCACGAAGTCTCGGGCGCCGTCGAAGGCGCCGGGCTCGAGACCCCACTGGGCTTCGCGGGCGAACAGCCGGGCGTGGAACTCGCCGAGGGCGTCGGCGATGAAGCCGCAGGCGAGGCGGGCCTCGGCGTCGCCCAGCGCACCCCACGCGACCAGCGAATCGCAGATGCGCAGCGCCGATGCGGTATGGGCCAGGTCGTACAGGAAGCACTGGTGGTCGTCGCCCATGCCGACCGCATGGCTGCATGCACGGCTCACAGCGGCGTTGCCCACCGCGAGCGCGTCGGCCGCGGCCGACATGTCCGGATCGGTCACAGCAAGGCCAGCGTCGGCAGTCATCTCGTCCCCGTCGTCGTCACAGCCGCACAGGCTAAGTAGGTGCGCCGTACGATGACTCGGTCCACGCACCAGCGACACTGCTGTTGACCACCGCACGGAGGTTCCTGTGACCGTCCATGACCGCCCGTTCGGGCGCTACTTCGAGGACTTCGAGATCGGCGACGTGTACCGGCACTGGCCCGGCAAGACCATCACCGAGGCCGACGATCACCTGTTCTGCATGATCACGATGAACCACCACCCGCTGCACACCAATGAGTGGTTCGCCCAGCACGAGACCGTGCATGGCAAGAACGTGGTGGTGGGCAACCTCGTGTATTCGCTGGTGCTGGGCATGAGCGTGCCTGACGTGAGCGGCGCCGCCATTGCGAACCTCGAAGTCGAGACGCTGACGCACTCGCGCCCGACCTTCCACGGCGACACGATCTACGCAGTCACCAAGGTGCTCGACAAGCGCGAGTCCGGCTCGCGGCCCGACCGGGGTGTGGTGACGGTGGAGACCCGGGCGTTCAACCAGCGCTCCGAAGAGGTGTGCTACTTCCGCCGCAAGGTCATGATCTGGAAGCGGGAGGCTGCGCCCGAGCGGCGCTTCCCTTACAGCGACGAGGCAGCGGTCGGCGAGGGCTGATCGCTTGCGCTGGCGGCTGCGCCCGGCGTTCGCGGATGAGTGTGCCCGCTGCCGGGCCGGATTCGCATGGCGCGCCGATTGCGGGGCTTGATGAACGTGACGGGCGCCACGCGCGCCTGATCGGGTGGTGGGAGGCCGAGCGGCGAGATCTGCCGTGGCGGCGCACCCGCGACCCGTGGCTCGTGCTGGTCTCGGAGGTCATGCTGCAGCAGACCCAGGTGGACCGGGTGCTGCCGTACTTCGAGGCGTTCGCTGAGCGCTGGCCTACGCCGGAGCAGTGTGCAGCAGCGGAGCTCGCCGAGGTGCTGGCTGCCTGGCAGGGGCTGGGCTATCCCCGGCGAGCGCGCAACCTCTGGCAGACGGCGGCAATCATCACCGAGCGGCATGGGGGCGGAATGCCTGCCAATCTCGACGACTTGCTGGCGCTTCCAGGCGTCGGGCCGTACACCGCGCGGGCAGTGCAGGCGTTTGCCTTTGCTCTCGACACCGGCGTGGTGGACACCAACGTGGGCCGCATCCTTGCCCGCTGGACAGGTCGCCGGCTGGGCCCCAGGGAAGCACAGCACATCGCCGACGAGCTCGTTCCCGTAGGCGAGAGCTGGGCCTGGAACCAGGCGATGATGGATCTCGGCGCCCAGGTCTGCACAAGGCGAGACCCGAGCTGCGGCCGCTGCCCGGTGCAGCCGTGGTGCGCGTGGGGGAGCGCTGTCGTGGGCTCGGAGCCTTCGGGCCAGCCGGATCCGGCCGACCGCAGCGCTGGGGTCAGTGCGCGGCAGGCGCCGTTCGAGGGCAGCGATCGCCAGGCTCGGGGCCGTCTGCTGGCAGCGCTGTCAGATGGCCCGCTGCCAACCGCACGGGCTGCTGCGGCAATGCGGCTCGAACACGACGCAGCCCGCGCTCAGCGGCTTGTCGCTGAGTTGATTGCCGAGGGCTTGGTCAGCGCAGCGGCCAGACAGCTTCGCTTGGGCTAAGCAGCCACGCTGTGCTTGTTGGGCTCGTAGCTCAAGCAGCTACGAGCTGTTCGATCAGCTCGTCGAAGGCCTTGTCGGCGATGGCGACCATCTCGTCGTCGGTGCGGTCCTGGATGGGATGCTCCACCCACACGGCCGCCGGGTCGAAGCCGAGCGCCTTGCCCTGTACCTCGGCCCCGTCGACGAACTGGACGGTGGCGACGAACACCGACGGGATGCCGCGGCGTTCCAGATCAGCGATGTCGTGCACACTGCACGACGTGCAGCTGCCTCAATCGGCTAGCGCTTCAATCACCACGTCGCACTTGGTGGCGATCTCGTGGCGCAGGTCGACCGGGGCCGGCTTGGTGAACGTGGGCTTGGAGTAGCGCTCGACACGCAGGCCTCGCTCGGTCAGCCGTTCCTCGAGCCGGTTCAGGAAGCGGTCGCCGCGGGGCTTGCTGATGTCCAGCAGGCCCACGGTGAGGCCGTCCAGCGAATCGGGCCGGGTGACCCGTTCACGATGGGCGGGTGCCGCTTCGTTCGTCGGGTCCAAGACGACAGTGCTCATGTGGTCCCCCCTGTGTTGGATCCGGTGGGCACGTCCTGGTCGACTGTAGCCGCCCCCGGGCCTCAGCGGCCCGTGAGCGGAGCGAACAAGAGCGGCAAGCGAGGACGAGGTGGCCGTGCTAGCGCCAGGGGTCGACCTCGACGCAGACGGGCTGGGCGCCCACCTCGCCGTTCACCCAGCCGCCGATGACCGCCGAGAACAGCCCTGCGCCGCCGCCGCAGTGCACCAGGTGCAGGCCGCCCTCACGGAACTTCGGCAGATCGGCTTCGGCCAGGAATTCGGGCACGCCTTCGGCGATGTCGCCAGCGCCGCGCACCAGCTCGGCACCCGGGCGCGTCGTCAGCTCGTTGATGCGTTCGGCAGTCTGCTGGCGGGTCCAGCCGCTGTCGATGAACACGCGGGAGTGGTCCGGCGCCACCGCCAGGATCGCATCGAAACCCAGCACCAGCTTCGGGTGGTGGATCGCGTTCAGCGCTGCCGCCATGGTGCGCGCAAGCGACTCGGGATCCCGAGAGAGCTGGTCGACCACCGAGCGGGGCCCTTCGCCGGGGAAGGCTGTCACGGTGTTGGTGCCGGCTTCGAAGCCGAAGTCGGTGCACAGCGGATCCCAGCCGGCACCACCGCCTTCGCTGCCGCCTGGTTCAGAGTGCGCATCTCCGCCTTCGATCTCGGCGAAGCAGAAGCCCACCTTGCCGGGCTGACCGAGCGCCGCTCGGTCGACTTCACCGGGTCGCCCGCCGCCCACGTTGCGCACGATGAGTTGCACTGCCCGGCCGATGGTGCTGTTGGCGCGATTGCCCTGGCCGAACACGTTGATCCCGTTGTTCATGCCGATCCGGCGGGCGATCGGCCCGTTCACGATGAAGACAGGGCCGACGGGCATCGTGGTGGCCAGCATCCCGTGCATGTTGAACGTGTTGTTGCACACGGCGGTCAGCGCAGCCAGCACCACCGGGAAGTACTCGGGCCGGCAGCCGGCCATCACTGCGTTCACCGCGGCCTTCTCAACCGTGCAGTCGGCGAGATCGGGTGCGACGTTGGCTACTACGTCGCCGGGGGCACGCGACGTTCCCGCCAGCATCGCCGCCACCCGCTCAGCGGTGGGCGGCACCAGCGGCAGGCCGTCGGACCAGCCCCGGTCGAACATCGCTTCGTGAAGGTCTTCCTGGCTGCCGAACTCGATACGGCGAGCGCTCAGGCCCGAGCCGCCGAAGCGAGCCTCCAGGGCGTCGACGTGAGCCGGATCGACCGAGAGCGAACCGCAGCCGGGACGATGCTCGGGCAGGCTGGCACCCAAGCTGTCGAGCCCGGTGAACGACTCCCATTCGGGTCGGGACCAGCCCACGATGCGCCCGGCCTCGGCACCGTCGTCGAACCGCATCAGCGTCGGCACGGTCTCGATGTCGTGATGCCACGAGAAGCCGAGGTCGGCGTCGTGCATCCTGGCTGCGACCGCCTCGGGGAAGGCGGGATCGTCCTGGGTGAACACGGTCAGCGAGCCTCGGGCTTCGATGTCGGCCAGCACCGGCTCGATCAGCTCGCACGTGGGGCAATCTCGCTTCACCACGGCCACCAATCCGTTCTGCGGCACGCTCGCCGCCGTGTCGTTGGCCGTGTTCCCGTCAGTGCTCGAAGCCATGGCCGGAGGCTATATGTGGCTTACCGGGGGCGGCCCGGGCAGGGTTCGGCTGTCTAGGGTTGGCGCCGTGACTGACTTGAGCGACCAGCCCTCCATCGACAGCAGGCTCTTCCGGGATGTGCTGGGGCATTTCCCGACCGGCGTCACCGCCGTCACCGCCGTGATCGAGGGCCGACCGGTCGGCATGGCCATCGGCTCGTTCACTTCGGTGTCTCTCGACCCGCCGCTCGTGGCGTTCCTGCCCACCAAGGATTCGTCGTCATGGGGCGACATCCGAGCCGCGGGCAGCTTCTGCGTGAACATCATGGCTCAGGACCAGATGGCCACCTGCGGCGTCATGGCCAGCCGAGCCGACGACAAGTTTGCCGACGTCGAGTGGCGACCTGGACCTACGGGCGCCCCCATCATCGAGGGCTCGATCGCCTACATCGATTGCACCATCGAAGCCGTGCACGATGGCGGCGATCACGACATCGTCGTGGGGCGGGTAGTCGAGCTCGAAGTGCTCGATGCCAAGGATCCGCTGCTGTTCTGGAAGGGTGGCTACGGCACCTTCGCGTGACGTCGGGCTGATGGGCGGGCGGCGGTGATCGGCACCGTCGCTCGCATTGTGCTGGGTGCGCTGTTTCTGGCATCGGGGGCGCTGAAGCTGCGCGACCCGTCGTGGCCCGGCGCTGCCCGTGCGATGGGTGCGCCCCGTTGGACAGTGCCCCTCATCGCGCCGGTAGAGATCGCGCTGGGGGCGGCCCTGGCGGCAGGCGTTGCCGAGCCGTGGCCGGCGTGGGTGGCGCTAGCGCTGCTGGCGGCATTCAGCGCGGCGCTGATGCGCGTGCTGACGCGTCCGGTGGGCGAGCGTCCCGCCTGCGCCTGCTTCGGCCGCTGGTCTTCCAAACCGGTCGGCGCCGGCTCGCTCCTGCGCAACGGTGTGCTGGCCGCACTCGCCGTACTGGCGCTGACCTAAACCGACGCCGCAAGCGTCGCGTTGTCGACGCCGCCCGCATCGGCTGTGCGTGGCTTGCGCCGCTCGTGCTGTCTGCCTGTCTGCGCGCGGCTTACGCCACGCCGAGCACGTCGCAGATGAACGCCAGGACGAACGCCTCATCGCGCCAGGCGTCGTAGCGGCCTGAGGGCCCGCCGTGGCCGGCACCCATTTCGGTGCGCAGCAGGATCGGCTTGGTCGACGTAGTGGTCGCCCGCAGCTTGGCCACCCACTTGGCAGGCTCCCAGTACTGCACCCGCGGGTCGGTCAGCCCAGCAGTGACCAGCAGGGCAGGGTGGTCGATGGCCTCGACGTTCTCATATGGCGCATACGACCGGATCGTCTCGAACGCCGCCGGGTCATTCGGATCGCCCCACTCGTCGTACTCGGTGACGGTCAAGGGGATGTCCGGGTCGAGCATCGTGTTCAGGACGTCCACGAAGGGCACCTCGGCAACCACACCGCAGAACAGCTCCGGGTGGCGGTTCACCATCGCTCCCATCAGCAGGCCGCCGGCACTGCCGCCCCGGGCGCAGATCCGCTGCGGGTCGGCCCATCGGGCTGCTGCGAGGTGTCCGGCGCAGGCCGCGAAGTCGTCGAAGGTGTTGTGCTTGTCGGCGAGCTTGCCGCCCTCGTACCAGGCCCGCCCCAACTCGCCGCCGCCGCGCACGTGGGCCATGGCGAACAGCACGCCCCGGTCCAGCAGCGACAGCCGGGCCGTCGAGAACGACGCAGGCATGCCGATCTCGTAGGCCCCGTAGCCGTAGAGCAGGCAAGGCGCGGGCCAGCTGATTGCGTCCGGCTTCCACACCAAGCTGATCGGCACCGCGGTGCCGTCGGGCGCCGTGGCCGTGATGCGCTCGGTCTTGTACGCGCTCAGGTCGACATCGCCCAGCACCGGCAGCTGGTCGAGCAGCTCCCGCTCGCCGCTGTCGAGGTCGAGCTCGAAGATCGAGGGCGGCGTCACCATCGAGGTGTAGCCGAACCGGTAGCGGCGGGTGTCGAATTCGGCATTCGCCCCGCCGCCGGCCTCGTAGACCGGCTCGGGCATCTCGATCTCGAATGACGGGCCAAGCCCGCCCGAATCTGCACCGTTCGGACGTAACCCGCTCGACTGATCGTCGCGAGTGTCGTGAATCCGCAGCCGGACCAGACCGTCCTGGCGCTCGTGAACCACCACGAAGTCCCGGAAGCAGTCCAAGCCGTCGATGCGAATACCGTCGCGGGCACCGATGAGCTCGCGCCACGCGCTGCCGGCGTCCGCGGGCGGGGCGTCGCCTGCGCTCGGCACGGGCGCCTCGACCAGCCGGAAGTCCAGTGCGCCATCGTTGGTGACGATCAGCAGCCGGTCGCCCTGATGGTCGACGCCGTACTCGATGCCCTCGCTGCGCGAGCGCACCACCAGCGGCTCGGCATCCGGCCGGTCGCCATCCACCAGCCGGTGCTCCGACGTGATCTTCGACTGCGAGCCGATCACCACGAACCGCTCGCTGCTGGTAGCGCCGACGCCCACCCAGAACCGCTCGTCGTCCTCCCGGTAGGACTCCACGTCGGTGGCGGGGTCGGTGCCCACGACATGGCGGATCACCCGATTGGGTCGCTGGGCATCATCGGTGCGCACCATGAACAGCGTCGAGTTGTCGTTCGCCCACACCAGCCCGTAGCTCAGCTCAGAGAGCCCGCATCCCGGTGCCGGCACGTCGGGGCCGTCCAGCACCTCACCGGTCGCAATGTCGACCACCCTCAGCGCGTACTGCTCGTCGCCGTCGGTATCGGTGGTGTAGGCGAGCAGGCGGTGATCGGGGCTGACGGCCAGGTCGCCGACGGCGAAGTACTCGTGGCCCTCGGCGAGGTCGTTTTCGTCGAGCAGCACGATCTCGTCATCGTCGGCGCCGCCCCGGGGGCGCCGCACATGGATGACATACTGCAGCCCCTCCACCGTGCGGGCCCGGTACTCCCAGTCGTCCTTCGGCGTCGGCAGCGACTGGTGGGTCTCCTTGGTGCGGGTCTTGATCTCGCCGAAGATCTGCTCGCGCAGATCCGCCAGGTGGGCAGTCGAGGCTTCCGTGAAGGCGTTCTCAGCCTCGAGGTACTCCCGCACGGCAGGGTCGTCCCGCTCGCGCAGCCAGTACCACGGGTCGTCGGTCTCGGTGCCGTGAATGCGCCGCACGTGCGGCTGCTGCGATGCCACCGGAGCCTGCGTCATGGAGCCAGCACCGTACCCGGCAAGCTGCGCCGGTCACTCCATCAATTCAGAGGCTGACCACTAGCGTGGCGACGTGCCGATATATGCGCTTGGCGACCATGTGCCCGACATCCACCCCGACGCCTTCGTGATGCCCGAGGCGATCATCATCGGACGGGTGACGATCGGCCCGGAGGCGTCCATCTGGTCGGGCGCAGTGCTGCGCGGCGACGACAACGACATCGTCGTGGGGGCTGGATCGTCGGTGCAGGACAACGCCGTGCTTCATGTGACCGAGCAATGGTCGACCACCGTGGGGGAGCGCTGCACCATCGGCCACCTGGCGCACATCGAGGGCGGCGTGGTGCACGACGAGGCCCTGGTCGGAACCGGCTCAATCGTGCTGCACGATGCCGAGATCGGCGAGCGGGCGCTGGTGGGCGCCGGCGCCGTGGTGCCGGGCGGCA
Source organism: Acidimicrobiia bacterium (assembly GCA_022822525.1). Classification (GTDB taxonomy): domain Bacteria; phylum Actinomycetota; class Acidimicrobiia; order Acidimicrobiales; family Poriferisodalaceae; genus Poriferisodalis. The sequence goes on from JAJEBN010000099.1 coordinate 18,108, forward strand.
TGAAGGTCCCGCCGGGCACGATCGCGGTGGGCACACCCGCCAAGATCCGCGAAGGCGTCGACACCGTCCCGCTCATCCTGCCCGGCGTGCAGAACTACCTCGACCGCCGGGTCCGCTACATGGGCGAACTGCGCCGCCTCGACTGATACCGCGCTTCGCTTCGCCCCGGTCGACACCCTGACGCGCCGCAATCCGCAGCGGTAGCGTCACGGCCCATGAGCATGGGAAGCATCGACTTGGGACGTATCGGCATCTGGACGGGGGTGCTCGATTCACTGCCGTCCGCGCAGGGCGTGGAGTTCGTGGCCGAAGTCGAGGAACTCGGCTATGGGGCCTTCTGGATCCCCGAAGCCGTCGGGCGTGACCCCTTCGTGGCCGCCGCCCGCCTGCTGGAAGGCACCAGCGCCATCAAGATCGCCACCGGCATCGCCAACATCTACGCCCGCGACCCCATGACCATGGCCAACACGCTGCGCACCATCGACGAGGCCCACCCCGGGCGTTTCCTGCTGGGCCTCGGCGTCAGCCACCACCATCTCGTCGAGTACATCCGCAAGCACGACTACTCCAAGCCGCTCAGCTACATGCGCGAGTACCTCGAGCGCATGGGCAAGGCCCGCTTCATGGCCCACGGCCCCCAGGAGCTGCCCGAGATCGTGCTGGCGGCGCTCGGCCCCAAGATGCTCGAGCTGTCGGCCACCGCAACCGCCGGCGCCCACCCCTACTTCGTGCCGCCCGAGCACACGGCGGTGGCCCGCGACACCATGGGCCCCGACGCGGCGCTGTATCCCGAGCAGATGGCCATTCTCGACACGAACGCCGACTCGGCCCGTGCGCTGGCCCGCAAGAACATGGCCATATACCTGGGCCTGCCGAACTACGCCAACAACCTGCTGCGGCTGGGCTTCACCCAGGCCGACATCGACGGCGGCCCCGACGGCGGACCGTCCGACAAGCTGGTCGACGCCATCGTGGCCTGGGGCACCGAAGACGACGTCAAGGCCCGTGTCGACGCCCACTTCGACGCCGGCGCCGACCACGTCTGCGTGCAGGTCCTGGCCGGTGACCCCCCAGCAGCCTTCGACGGCTGGCGCCGCCTCGCCCCCGCCCTGCTCGACTGAGCGCTCCGCCCCGCGCGCTGCACTCGGACCCCGACAGGGGCGGCGTTAGGCTGAACTCATGACTGACATCGCCGAGCCAACCGTCGGAATCGACCTCGGCAAGTACAAGTTGGGGTGGAGCGACGAGGAGGACTACGTCTTCAAGCCGCGCAGGGGCTTGGACGAAGAGATCATCCGCGAGATGTCGAGTCTCAAGAACGAGCCGCAGTGGATGCTCGACTTCCGTCTGCGGGCCTACAAGACCTTCCTGCGCAAGCCCATGCCCAACTGGGGCGGCGACATGTCGGAGATCTACTTCGACGACATCTACTACTACATCAAGCCCACCGAGGGTCAGGTCGACGCCTGGGAAGAGCTGCCCGACTCGGTCAAGGACACCTACGAGAAGCTGGGCATCCCCGAGGCCGAGCGCAAATACCTCGCCGGGGTCACCGCCCAGTACGAGTCCGAAGTGGTGTACCACCGCAACCGGGAAGACCTCGAAGCCCAGGGCGTGCTGTTCAGCGACATGGACTCCGCCGTCAAGGACTACCCCGACATCGTGCAGCGCTACTTCGGCACGATCATCCCCCCGGGCGACAACAAGTTCGCTGCGCTGAACTCGGCCGTGTGGTCGGGCGGGTCGTTCATCTACGTGCCGCCGGGCGTCGAGGTGGAGATGCCGCTGCAGGCCTACTTCCGCATCAACGCCGAGAACATGGGCCAGTTCGAGCGCACGTTGATCATCGCGGACGAGGGCGCCACGGTGCACTACATCGAGGGCTGCTCGGCGCCGGTGTACACCACCGACTCGCTGCACTCGGCTGTCGTCGAGCTGGTGGCGCTGCCGGGCGGGCGCATCACCTACACCACCATCCAGAACTGGTCGAACAACGTGTTCAACCTGGTCACCAAGCGGGCCGCCGCCTACGACGAGGCCCACGTGGAATGGATCGACGGCAACATCGGCTCGCGGCTCACCATGAAGTACCCGGCGGTGTACCTGATGGGGCCCAAGGCCTCGGGCGAGGTGCTGTCGGTGGCCTACGCCGGCAACGGCCAGCACCAGGACGCCGGAGCCAAGATGGTGCACGCAGCGCCCGAGACCACCTCCAAGATCGTGTCGAAGTCGATCTCGAAGGACGGCGGGCGCACCACCTACCGCGGCCTCGTGCGGGTGGAAGACGGCATGAGCGGCTGCCGCAGCCACGTGCAGTGCGATGCGCTGCTGCTCGACCAGGACAGCCGCTCAGACACCTACCCGTACCAGGAGATCGGCTCGCGTGACGCCGAGATCGGCCACGAGGCCACGGTGTCGAAGGTGGCCGACGAGCAGCTCTTCTACCTGATGAGCCGCGGCCTGTCGGCCGAGCAGGCCATGGGCATGGTGGTGAACGGCTTCATCGAGCCGGTGACCCGCACGCTGCCGATGGAGTACGCCGTCGAATGGAGCCGGCTGATCGAGCTTCAGATGGAGGGATCGATCGGCTGATGCGCAGTCCCAAAGACTTCTTCGCCCCGCTGGCGCTCGGGGCGCCTGCTCCGCTGCGCGAGATCCCGTTCCGGCCGTCGCGCATGATCCACTTCTTCGATCCGTCGAATGAGCGGATGCGCGCCAAGGTGCCCGACATCGCCCCCACGGTCGACGTGCTGCTCGGCAACCTCGAAGACGCCGTGTCGGCCGACAGCAAGGACGCTGCCCGGGCCGGGCTGATCGAGGTGGGCAAGGCGTGGGAGCGCGGCCACACCCAGCTCTGGACCAGGGTGAACAGCCTCGACTCGCCGTGGTTTCTCGACGACGTGTGGGCGCTGTGCCACGAGATCGGCGACAAGCTCGACGTGATCATGGTGCCGAAGGTGGAGGGCCCCGAAGACATCCACTACGTGGACCGGCTGCTGGCTCAGCTTGAAGCCCGGGTGGGCATCGAGCAGCCGCTGCTGGTGCATGCGATCCTCGAGACGGCTCGCGGCGTGGCCAACGTGGAGTCGATCTGCTTGGCCAGCCCTCGCATGCAGGGCCTGTCGCTCGGGCCTGCCGACCTGGCAGCCGACCGTCGCATGAAGACCACCCGGGTCGGCGGCGGGCACCCCGGCTACCTGGTGCGCACCGATCCGGCGCCCGAGGGCGACGGGGCAGACGCGGCACGCACTGCCTTCCAGCAGGATCTGTGGCATTACACGCTGGCGCGCATGGTGGACGCCTGCGGCACCGCCGGGATCCTGCCCTACTACGGACCGTTCGGCGACATCGCCGACCCCGTCGGCTGCGAGGACCAGTTCCGCAACGCCTACCTGCTGGGCTGTGTGGGCGCGTGGAGCCTGCATCCCAGCCAGATCGCCATCGCCAAGCAGGTGTTCAGCCCCGAGCCCGCCGAGGTGGCGTGGGCGCAGCGGGTGGTGACCGAGATGGGCGATGGCACCGGCGCCGTGATGATCGACGGCAAGATGCAGGACGACGCGACCGTGAAGCAGTGCCGGGTGGTGCTGCAGCTCGCCCGTGACCTGTCTGCGGCCGATCCTGAGCTGGCCGCCGCGTACGGGCTCGAGACCGCCTGAGAGAGTCTGGACTCCATATGAGCGCCGCCGCCGTTAGCCCCCGCCCGCGCCGATCGGTGCTCTATATGCCGGCCGCCAACGCCCGGGCGCTGGAGAAGGCCAAGGCCATCGGCGCCGACGCACTCATCTTCGATTTAGAGGACGCCGTCGCGCCCGACGCCAAGGAAGCCGCCCGCGAGGGCGCGTGCGCCGCCGCGTCATCGGGCGAGTACGGCTACCGCGAGCTGACCATCCGCTGCAACGGGCTCGACACCCCGTGGGGTCGCGACGACATCAGGGCAGCGGGTGCAGCAGCCCCCTCGGCCGTGGTCATCCCCAAGGTGTCGAGCGCCGCGCATCTCGCTGCCGTGTCGGACCTGCTCGACACCGCGGGTGCGCCCGACTCGGTGCGCATCTGGGCGATGATCGAGACTCCGTCTGGCATCGCTCACGCCCGCGAGATCGCCGGCTTCGAGCGAACTGCTGCGGTGGTGATGGGCACCAACGACATGGCCAAGGAGCTGCACGCCACCATCACGCCCGACCGCGCTGCGCTGGTGCCGCACCTCGCCACCTGCTTGGTGGCCGCCCGGGAAGCCGGTGTGACCGCTCTCGACGGCGTCCACAACGACATCCGCGACGCCGACGGCTTCGCAGCCGTGTGCCGCCAGGGCGCCGACCTGGGCTTCGACGGCAAGACGCTCATCCACCCCAGCCAGGTCGACCCTGCGAACGAAGCCTTCTCGCCCAGCCTTGATGAGCTCGACTTCCACCGCCAGGTCATCGGGGCATTCGAGGCGGCGGTGGCAGAAGGTCGCGGCGTGGTGACCGTGGACGGCAAGATGGTCGAGAATCTTCACGTGGACGAAGCCCGGCGGGCCATAGCGCTGGCCGAGGCGATTTCGCAGCGCTGAAGGAGGCGGCTGCCATGCCGATGCGGACCAACTGTCGCCACTACGAGAGCCGGTCCTACCCCAACGGCGACACCGTGCGCAAGTGCAACCTCGATCTGGCCCCCGAGGCCCCGTGGCGCTGCCCCGAGGACTGCCCGTCGTACTCGCCTCGGCGTCTCGATGCCGGCTGGCAGCACGGATCGCTGGGTGTTCGGAACTTCGCCACCGAGCCCGAGAGCGTCGGCGTGGACGAGTCCATCGGCGACCTCCTCGACGCCGCCGAGGACATCCTGAACGAGGCCGGTCCGCGAATCCTCGAAGAAGTTGCCGCCGAGCAGTCCCGGCGCAAGGGCATCCGCATCAGGTCGAAGAATCGCAAGGCAGCCCGCAAGGCAAAGCGTGCGAAGCGTCGGGCGAACCGCGACGATCGCAAGGACGGCGAGGTCTGATCACGGCCCGCTAGGCCCTGACGGGCGCGCCGGTAGCCTCCGCAGCGTGTTCACCCCCGACCTCGTCGACGCGCTCGATGGCTCCGACGCGTTGACCAAGCGGCGCCGCGCCGCGGCGGACCGGGCGGTCGCGGCGGGTCGGCCCTCATTTACCGAAGAGGTGTGGCGGTACACCCCGATCGACGATCTCGACCCTGCGCAATATGCCTTTGCGGCGCCGGGCGGCGTTAGGGGGCCCGCTGGCTTGATGAGCGGCGTCGACGACGGCGCCGCAGCGGTCGTGCACATCTCCAACGGCGCGGTCGTCGAAGTGTCGGTGCGGGCCGACGGCGTCCGCGTCGACACGCTCGGCAACGGAGCCGACGACCTGATCGGCACGGTGGCGCCCGAAGGCCCCGATGTGTTCGGCGACTGGAACCTGGCGCTGGCGACAGCCCCGGTGGCGGTCAGCATCGATCCGAATGCCGTGGTCACGGAGCCGATCGTGGTGCACGTCCACACCGACGTCGAGGGGCTGGCATGGTTCCCCCGGCTCGTCGTGATGGCCGGTCGAACCAGCCAAGCCACGGTGATCGAGCATCACACCGGTGGTGACGCACTGGCGCTGATCAGCCCGCTGACCGAGCTGAGCGTGGGTGATGGTGCACACCTCGGTCACGTCACGGTGCAGGAGCTGGGCGGGGCCGCCTGGCAGATCGCCAACCTCTGCTCGGACGTCGGCCGCGACGCCAATCTGCGGATCGGTCATGTGGCGATGGGCGGCGACTACGCACGGGCCCGCATCGGAACCGACATGACCGGCCGGGGCGGCCACAGCGAGATCGACGCCGTGTACTTCGGCCGTGGCACCTCCACGCTCGACTTCCGCACGTTCCAGACCCACGTCGCGCCGCACACCACGTCTGCCCTGCTGTTCAAGGGGGCAGTCGACGACTACGCCCGGGCCGTTTACACCGGGCTGATCCGCATCGAAGCCGACGCCTCGAACGTCCAGGCCGATCAGACCAACCGGAACCTGAAGCTGTCGCCGAATGCGTGGGCCGAGTCGGTGCCGAACCTCGAGATCGAGAACAGCGACGTGCAGTGCAGCCACGCTTCCTCGATCGGGCCGGTCGATGCCGACCAGCGCTTCTACCTCGAGAGCCGGGGCGTGCCCACCGACGTGGCCGAGGCTCTCGTGGTGCGTGGCTTCTTCGACGAAGTCCTCGATGCGCTGCCCTCTGAGCAGATCTCGGCATCGGTGCGCCGGCGCATCGACGAGCTCGTGTCCGACGCCGACTTCACGGCGGCATTGTGATGAGCCCGACTGGCGACGCCCGCACCGTTGTGCTGTGCCAGCACGACGACGTGCCCGACGGAGAGGCCCGCCGCTTCGACGTCGAGGGTCACCGCATTGCGCTCGCACGCATCGGCGACGACTTCTACGCCATCGGCGACCAGTGCAGCCACCAGAACTACTCGCTGGCCGACGGCTGGGTGTGGTCCGACGAGTGCGCGCTGGAATGCCCCCAGCACTCGTCGAGCTTCGACCTGCGCACGGGCCGGCCGAACTGCTTCCCCGCCACCCAGCCGGTGCCGGTGTATGAGATTCGCACCGGCGACGGCGGCGTGGCGGTGGTGCTGCCATGAGTGCTCCGACCGCCGACGCCGCGCACACGCTTCGCATCGAGGGACTGCACGCATCGGCGGGCGACACTGAGATCCTCCAGGGTGTGGATCTCGAAGTGTCCTCCGGGCGGGTTCATGCAGTCATGGGGCCGAACGGCTCGGGCAAGAGCACGCTCGCACACGTCGTGATGGGCCGCCCCGGTTATGAGGTCACCGCCGGATCGGTCACTCTCGACGGCGTCGACGTGCTGAGCCTGGCGCCCTGGGAGCGGGCGCAGGCCGGGCTGTTCCTGGCCATGCAGCATCCGACCGAGGTGCCGGGTGTCTCAGCGGCTCAAGCACTGGCGGAGGCACTCGCGCTGCGGGCCGGCAACGACAGCTCGAGTGCTGAGCAGCTCGAACGCACCCGCAGCCTGCTCGAAGCCGAGGCGGCCGCAGTCGGGCTGAAGGCCGAACTGGTGGCCCGGCCGCTCAACGTCGACATGTCAGGCGGCGAGAAGAAGCGCAACGAGACGGTGCAGCTCGCCGTGCTGCAGCCCCGCATCGCCATCCTGGACGAGATCGACAGCGGCCTCGACATCGACGCGCTGCGCGCCTGCGCCAACCGCATCGAGGCGCTCACCGAGGCCGGTCTTGGAGTGCTCGCCATCACCCACTTCACCAGGGTGCTGGAGTATCTCCGGCCCGACGAGGTACACGTGATCGTGGACGGCCGCATTGTGGACTCCGGCGGCCCTGAGCTTGCCGAGGCGCTCGAGGCCGACGGGTACGCGCCATATCTTCCACAAGAGCCCGATGCCGGCGTGGCAGTGTCGATCGGCGGGCTCGGCAGCACCCCGGCTGTAGGAACGGGGGCGTCTGGTCCGGAGGATCCATTTGCCGATCCCTGGGCAGACCCGCTCGACGAACTGGGCTGAGCGGCGCTGAAACTCGCTTGGCTCTTGCACTGACGCGCGCGGGATATTGATCTTTCGATGTACTCGCCGGTTGGTGTTGACTGGGCGCGGGGAAACTTGGGGAGGGTGAACCGATGGCACGAGAGCTGTTGACGCAGGACGAACTGACCGAACTCGCCGCCGAACTCGGGGCATGGGACGTGTCGGGCAGCGAATTGCGCCGCACGTTCCGCTTCGGGAACTTCGTGGAGGCGTTCGGATTCATGGCCGCCGCCGCCCTGGTGGCCGAGAAGATGGACCACCATCCCAACTGGTCAAACGTGTACAGCACGGTGGAGGTGGCGCTGAACACCCACGACCGCGGCGGCGTGACCGAGCTGGATGCGGCGCTGGCTCGTGCGATGGATGGCCTAGCAGGCGCCGCGGGCTGACTGCCGCTCGATGCGACTGCCACGCCTGAAGCGGCGCACGAAACCCGACCGCACCGAGCGGCCCGCGCCCGTGCCCGTCGTGGAGGGCACGGTCGAGTCGAAACCCGGCGTGCGCCGGATGCTGCACCAGCTCTTCGAGTTCTGGGTGCGGCTGCGACCTGCCAGGGTGACGCTCGGCGTACGTGGGCTCGTTGTGGACCACAAGGGCCGCGTCTGCCTGGTGCGGCACACGTACCGCGACGGCTGGTTCCTGCCCGGCGGCGGCGTCAAGACCCGCGAGGCGCTGGTCGAGGCGGTGGCGCGGGAGCTGCGCGAGGAAACCGGCGTCGTCGTGGCCGAGACGCCCCAGAACGTGCTCGGCGTGTACTCCTCACGCCACGGCAACCGCAGCGACCACATCGTCGTGTTCGTGGTGACCGACTGGCGTGTCGAGGAATCAGCCTCTCCCGAGATCGCGGAGGTGGCCTTCTTCCCCCCGGGCGAACTGCCCCCCGGCACCACACCAGGCACCTCACGCCGAATCTCGGAGTGGATGACCGGAGTCCCTCCCGGCCACCGCTGGTAACCCGCGCCGGCTTCCGCCGGACTGCTAGAGGCGGGGGGTGCGAGGGGGGTGGCCCATGAGGATGCGGCCGTAGGCCTCGAGAGCTGGGTCGAGCGCTGTGATGGCGTGCATGTTGATGGCCTGCAGGTCGGCTTGGAGGCGGCCGATGCGGTTGGAGTCGCGCACGCCACGACCGCCGGTGGCGAGGTAGAGCGTCTGGACGGCCTCCAGGCAGCGGCGTACTCCGTATGCGCAGTCCAGGCGGACCCTCGCCCGCAGCGGCAGCTCCAGGGCCTCGTCTTTGCGTGCGGTGGCGATCAGGAGCTCTGCGGTGCGTCGCATCAGCAGCTCGCCCTGGTCGACCAGCGCGTGGGCTTCGGCGAACTGGCGGTGCGTCAGCGGCCAATCGGTCTGGGGCACATCGACGTGGCTGATGATCTTGCCGTCGACCTCCTCGGCGAATGCGGCCAGCGAGGCACGTGCGGCGCCCAACGCCGGCGGTACCAGCGCATAGGCCAGCGTCGGCATCAGCGAGCTGCGCTGGATCCAGCCGACGTTGCGGGCCATGCCAGGCGTCTGGCCCGACGCCAGCACGTCACCGCGGATGAACCGGTGCTCGGGCACGAATGCGTCCTTCACCATGAGGCTGCTGCTGCCGGTGGCCCGCAGCCCGTTGGCGTGCCAGTCGTCGAGCGCCGAGACATCCTCGGCCGGCAGCACGAACATGCCCGAGACCTGCCCGTCACCGTCAGGCGATGGGAAGTGGCCGCCCAGGATGACCCAGCCGGCGTGATCGATGCCCGAGCCGAACGGCCAGAAGCCGCTCATCTTCCAGCCGCCGTCCACAGGGGTGGCATCGCCCCGGTCGACCAGCACACCGGCCACGTAGATGTCTGGCCCGTCGCAGTAGACCTCCTCCTGGCACTCATCGGGCCAGTGGCCCACCAGCCAGGCATGGGCGTTGCCCACGCACGAATGCCAGGCAGTCGAGGGGCAGCCTTCGGCCAGCGCCGCATTCACTTCGAGGTAGGTGACCCAGTCGAGTTCCTGGCCGCCGTTGGCGCTCGGCTGGCCGATCGTGAGCAGCTCGGCGCCGCGCAGCTCGTCGATGACATCGGGCTCCACACGGCGAGCCCACGGGTTGGCAACGGCGCGTGCCGCCAGTTTCGGCGCCAACTGCCGTGCTCGCTCGACGAGTTCGCCTCGCCGGTCGGCCTCCTCAGCCACGGCAGACCATTGCAACAGATGGCGCTCGGCTGCGTGTTCGAGCCATAGGTCATGCCTTCCGCCGCAACCGGCTTCGATGTTCGTATTGGCCTAGCAAGTGTTGCCGATCAGACCGAGCCGATGCAGCGGATCAGCCGCAGCTTCCCGACGTCAACCTGCTGCGACCGTCTCGTCAATGCCGGTGGCGAGCGCGTTCCAGCCGAGGGTGGCGCACTTGATGCGCACGGGGAACTTCACCACGCCCCGCAAGGCTTCCAGATCGCCCAGCCGCAGCGCCCCGTCGGTAGAGCTCCCGGAATCACCGGTCCCAGAACCGTCGAGCGCTTCGCTGCCGTCGCCGCCGATCGACTCTTCATGGATCGACATCATGGCCTTGAACGACCGCGTCAGATCGCGGATCTCATCGATGGTCTTGCCGATCACCGCAGCCGACATCATCGACGCGGACGCCTGGCTGATCGAGCAGCCGTACCCGCCGACGCGGAGGTCGGTCACCACATCGCCGTCCATCTCGAAGGTCAGCACCACCTCGTCCCCGCAGAGCGGGTTGAATCCCTCGCTGCGGTGCGCCGGCGGGCACTCCAGCTCGCCGCGATTGCGCGGGTTCCGGTAGTGGTCGAGGATGATCTCCCGGTACAGGTCTTCGAGCCCAGCCATTGGATCTTGTCTCGTCCCGGTCCGTTGCCTCTAGTGGCCGAACAGCGCGCCGACTTCGTCGAGCGCCTCGGTCAGCGAATCTATGTCGGAAGTGTCGTTGTACACGTACAGCGAGGCCCGCGTCGTCGCGGAGACGCCGAGGCATCGCATGAGCGGCTTGGCGCAGTGGTGACCGGCCCGCACGCACACGCCGCTCTGGTCGAGCACCTGGGAGATGTCATGGGGGTGCACGTCGCGGTACACGAACGACAGCACGCCGCCGCGCTGCGCGGGCTCTGAGGGTCCGTGCACGGTGATGTCGTCGCCGTGGCGGTCGGTGAGCGTCCGCAAGGCGTAGCCCGTGAGGCTGACGTCGTGGGCTCGCACGGCGTCCATGCCCAGCCCCTCCAGGAATCTCACCGCCGCCCCGAGGCCCACGATCTCGGCGATCGGCGGGGTGCCCGCCTCGAACTTGTGCGGCACCGTGTTGGGCCGGAAGCCTTCCTTGGTGACGTCGAGGATCATCTCGCCGCCGCCCAGGAACGGCGGCATGGCGTCCAGCAGTTCCATGCGGGCCCACAGCACGCCCACGCCGGTCGGGCCGCACATCTTGTGCCCGGTGAACACCATGAAGTCGGCGCCCAATTCCCCCACATCGGTGGGCAGGTGCGGTACGTACTGGCTGGCGTCCACGCTGAGCAGCGCACCGGCCTCGTGAGCGGCGGCTGCAAGGCGACCGATCGGGTTGAGCGTGCCGAGCACGTTGCTCATGGCGGTCACCGACAGCAGCTTCGCCCCGTCGAGCAGGCGGTCGAGGTCGGTGAGGTCCAAACAGCCGTCGTGAGTGATGGGAATCCATCGGATCTCAAAGCCCCGCTCGGCGGCCAGGATGTGCCACGGCACGATGTTGGCGTGGTGCTCCATCTCGGTGAGCACGATCGCATCGGCCGGACCGAGGTTCGAGCCGCCCCACGAGCGGGCCACCAGGTTCATGGCCTCGGTGGCGTTCTTGGTGAACACGATCTCGTCCGCGCTGGGAGCCGAGATGAACCGGGCGACGTCTGTCCGGGCCTGCTCCATCTGCTCGGTCGCGGCGGCGGCGATCTCATACGCGCCGCGATGGACGTTGGCGTTGATGGTGCGGTAGTAGTCGTCCATGGCGTCGAGCACGGCCGTCGGCTTCTGCGACGACGCCGCAGAGTCCAGGTAGACGATCGGACGGCCGTGGACGCTGCGCTCGAGCAGCGGGAACTGCGCCTTCACGGCCCCGTCGATCTCGGGGCTGGCCCCGGCGCTCACGCTGCGGCCCTCTGCTCGAACGGCTCGTAGCCGTCGCGTTCCAGCTCGGCGGCGAGCTCGGGGCCGCCCGAGGCCACGATCTGCCCGCCGACCAGCACGTGGACGTAGTCGGGTTCGATCTCGTCCAGCAGACGCTCGTAGTGGGTGATGAGCACCACGCCCATGTGCGGCCGCTCGGAGCGGACTTGCTGCAGACCGGTGGCCACCACCCGCAGCGCGTCGATGTCGAGGCCCGAATCCGTCTCGTCGAGCACGGCCACGTCGGGTTCGAGCAAGGCCAGCTGCAGGATCTCATTGCGCTTGCGCTCGCCGCCGCTGAAGCCCTCGTTGAGGTAGCGGTCCATGAACGACTCGTCCATGCCCAGCCGCGACATCCACTCGCCCATGGCGACGTAGATCTCGATGGCCGACACGTCCTCGCCGCGGCGCGCCGAGACTGCCTGGCGCAGGAAATTGCGCACCGACACGCCCGGAATGTGCTGCGGGTACTGGAACGCCAGGAAGAGCCCGGCCTTCGAGCGGGCGTCGGGGTCCCACTCGGCGACGTCGTCGCCGCGGTAGCGGATCTCCCCGCCGGTCACCTCATACTCAGGTGATCCGAGGATCGTGGTGGCCAGCGTCGATTTGCCCGAGCCGTTGGGACCCATGATGGCGTGGCACTCGCCCGCGTGGACCACCAGATCCACGCCGCGCAGGATCTGCGGGCCGTCGACGGCCCGTACGCCCAAATCGTCGATCTCGAAGAGGGGTGCATCCGGCGCTGTGCTGGCTGCCGCGCCTTCCGGCGCTGTGTCGCCCTGTGCCATCAACCGCAGTGTATGGCTGGGCCCAAATGCCCCAACCGGCGCAGGTCCGTGGGCCCGTCAGCTCGTAGGCCCCGCCTTCAGCCCCAGAGGCTGTCGACCACGTCGAGCCACAGCTGGGTGGTGAGTGCCAGCGACTCGACGTCGATGCGCTCGTCGTTCCCGTGGAACCGGGCGCCGTAGTCGCCGCCGTCGAGCTCGGGACTGAACAGGCCGGCGCCGTATGCGATGGCGCCCATGTCCCGATACACCCGGGAGTCGGTGAACCCGATGATGAGCTGCGGGGTCAGCCGGGCCGTGGGGAAGCGGCGCCCCACCGCCACCTCCAGCGCGTCCCACAGCGGCGTCTCCACCCGGCTCACCGAGGCCGGGTCGTTCATGATGATCTCCACCTCAACCTGGTCAGCCAGATCACCGAGGGCCTCGTCGAGATGCGCCTGCACCTCCGCAGCGCCCTCGCCGGGCAGCGTCCGCACGTCCACCTCGATGTCGACGTGATCGGGGATGACGTTCGTCTTCATGGCGGTGGGCGCCCCCAGGACGTTCGGCGAGAACGATGTGTGGGTGCACGAGTACAGGTGAGCGGCCGCTGACGCGCTCGGATGGGCGTCGAGCCAGTCCTCGATGAGGTTCTCGTCGAGCATGATGGCCTTGGTCTCGTCGTCGACGCCCAGCGTGTCGACCTGCTCGCGCCACAGCTCGTGGAACTTCGGCGGTGGCCGGTACTCCGAGATCCGGTGCACTACTGCGGCGGCCTTCACCAGGGCGTTGTCCTGCCGGAACGGACGCGAGCCGTGGCCGGGCACGCCCCGCACTCGCAGTCGCCGCCACGCCACGCCCTTCTCGCCGATGTTCATGCCGATGAACGGGGCGTCGGGCGAGCCCGAGTGCAGGCCGCCGTTCTCGGTCAGCACGTAGTCGGCGCCGATGACATCCCAGTGGTTCTCGGCCATCCAGCGAGCGCCGTAATTCGAACCGGCTTCTTCGTCGGCACAGGCGAAATAGATGAGGTCGCCCTTGGGCCGGTAGCCGGTCAGGGCCAGGTGCCGCATTGCCACCGCCATCGAGGAGGTGAGGTTGAGCATGTCGACGGCGCCGCGGCCCCAGACTTCGCCGTCGATGAGCTCCCCGCCGAAGGGGTCGCGGCTCCAGCCGTCACGATTCACCGGCACCACGTCGGTGTGGCCCATCAGGCACAGGGTGGGAGCGTCCGGGTCGCTGCCTTCGATGCGGGTCACCAGCGATCGCCGGCCCGGCGCCGCGTCGAACACCTCGAGATCCAGTCCGGCGCCTTCGAGGTAGGCCTGAATGGTGTCGGAGTTGCGGACTTCGCCGCCGGAGTCGGCCGTGCCGTAGTTGACGCACTCGTTGCGGATCAGCGTTTGCAGCAGTTCGACGGTCTGGTTGGTGCGACGGTTCTCGTCGCTGGTCCCAGCAGTGAATGACTGGCTCATGACCTGCAACTTACGCGGCGGTGCGGGTGCGTCTGTGGTCGAATGACCCTATGGACTCAGGCACCGGGAATGATGCGGGTATCTGCGGGCTGTCGGCGACGCAGATGGCGGCCATGCTGGCCGGCGGAGAGATCTCGGCGCGAGAGCTGCTGGCGGCACATCTCGAGCGCATCGAGCAGGTCAACCCTGCCCTCAACGCCATTGTCACGTTCACGCCTGAGCTGGCGGCCGAACGTGCGGCCGCTGCCGACGAAGCGCAGGCCCGAGGCGAGTCGCTGGGACTGCTGCACGGGCTGCCTGTGGCCCACAAAGACCTGGCGCTGACCGCCGGTGTGCGCACCACCATGGGCTCGCCGCTGTTCGCCGACTTCGTCCCCGACATCGATGCGCTGGTGGTGGAGCGTCAGCGAATGGCCGGCGCTGTGATGGTGGGCAAGACCAACACGCCCGAGTTCGGCGCCGGTTCGCACACGTTCAACCCGGTGTTCGGCATCACCCGCAACCCCTACGACATCGGCAAGACCTGCGGCGGTTCCAGCGGGGGCGCAGCAGTGGCGCTGGCCGCCCGGATGCTGCCGCTGTGCGATGGATCCGACTTGGGCGGCTCGCTGCGCAACCCGGCTGCGTTCTGCAACATCGTGGGCTTCCGGCCCTCGCCCGGACGGGTGCCGTCGACCACGGCGATGGATGCTTGGTTCCCGCTGGCCGTTGAGGGTCCGATGGCCCGGACAGTGGCCGACGTGGCGTTCTTCCTGCAGGCGCTGGCCGGCCCCGATGACCGCTCGCCGGTGTCGAACCAGGAGTCGCCGGATGTCTTCGCCGGCTCGCTGGAGCGGGACCTGCGCGGTGTGCGGGTGGCGTGGTCGCCTGACGCCGGCGGTCTCCCGATCGACCCGGCGGTCCGGGCGGCAACGGCAAACGTGCCCGATGTGCTCGCCGACCTGGGCTGCGAGGTCGTCGAGGCCTGGCCCGACCTGACCGACGCCCCGCAGATCTTCCAGGCCCGCAGGGCCTGGGTGATGGCGGTCGGCTTCGGCCAGCTGCTCGAACAGCACCGGGATCAGTTCAAGGAGACGCTGGCCTGGAACATCGACAAGGGCCTGAACATGACCATGAGCGAGTACACCGACGCCTGCCGCCGCCACTCCCAACTGTTCGCCGCCGTCGACTCCTTCATGTCGCCCGACCAAGGCGGCTTCGAGTTCCTGGCGTGCCCGACCACCCAGGTGCCGCCGTTCGACGTCGAAGTCGAGTACCCCACCGAGATCGACGGCGTCGAGTTCGAGACCTACATCGACTGGATGCGCTCCTGCAGCGACATCACCGTCACCACCCATCCCGCCATCTCGGTGCCAGCCGGATTCACTGCCGGCGGGCTGCCCGTCGGCCTGCAGCTCGTGGGCCGCCACCGCGCCGACCGCTCGGTGCTCGAGCTGGCCCACGCCTGGGAGTCGGCCACCCGCCACATCGACGTCCTGCCGCAGCTGCCGGGCTAGCAAAAGGCCCGCTATTCCCGGGCCGGCGACACCGGCCGCTCGGTAGCCTGCCGCCGGTGTCCGAATCGAATTCCGCAGCGCCAGTGACGGCCATCGAAGCCTCCGGGCTGGTGCGCGACTTCGGTGCAAAGCGGGCGGTGGACGGGGTGGATTTGCTCGTTCACCAAGGCGAGATCTTCGGCTTCCTTGGGCCCAACGGCGCCGGCAAGAGCACGACGGTGCGCATGCTGTGCACGCTGCTGGCACCCACGGCGGGCTCAGCACGGGTGGCCGGCTATGACGTGGCCAAGAACCCTAGCGAGGTCCGCGTCCGCATCGGCGTGGCCATGCAGGAGGCCGCCCTCGACGAGAAGCAGACCGGCCGCGAGATCCTCGACCTGCAGGCCCGCTTGTACGGGCTGCGCCCCGCCGACCGGGCCTCGTCCATCTCCCAGGCCATCGACCTTGCGGACATCGGCGATGCCATCGACGACCGTGTCAGCACCTACAGCGGCGGCATGAAGCGGCGCCTCGACCTGGCGGCGTCGCTCATCCATGCACCGGAAGTGATCTTCCTCGACGAGCCCACCACCGGCCTCGACCCGGTGAGCCGTACGCAGGTCTGGGAGGAGGTGCGCCGCCTGAACAGCGAGCTGGGCGTGACGGTCTTCCTGACCACGCAGTACCTGGAGGAGGCCGACGCGCTCGCGGATCGGATCGCGATCCTGGCCGACGGCCGGATCGTGGAGCAGGGCACGCCCGCTGAGCTGAAGCGGGGTGTCGGTGCCGACGTCATCGTGGTGGATCTCGAGCCTGGCGACATCAGCAGAGCAGCAGAGGTGGCGTCGTCGGTGCCAGGTGCAGACGGTGTGACGTCGGGCAGGCTCGGCGTCACCATTGCGACATCCGACGGCGCCGGGCTGGTCGGCGCTGTGGCAGTGGCTCTGGCGAGCGCCGACGTGCATCCGACAGCGCTGACGGTGCGCACGCCGTCGCTCGATGACGTGTTTCTCCAAGCAACCGGCTACCGCATGGCCGCAGCCGAAGAGGCTGCGGCCGATGATGCAGCCGCGGCCGAAGACGCAGTCGCGGCCGAAGAGGACTCGGCCGTGGACGATGCGGTCGCAACGTCAGGAGGCGGGAGATGACCGACGCTGCGGTGGCGCGGGGTGACGGACTCACGCCTGGTGGCGGTCTGACGCACCGTGTCAGTTTCTTGACCG
Organism: Acidimicrobiia bacterium; assembly: GCA_022822525.1. Lineage (GTDB taxonomy): Bacteria > Actinomycetota > Acidimicrobiia > Acidimicrobiales > Poriferisodalaceae > Poriferisodalis. Next base: position 34,681 of record JAJEBN010000099.1, read on the forward strand.
ACATCGCAACGATTGCGCGGCGGGCGGTGCGCAGCGTGGTGCGGGAACCCGAGTTTGTGGTCCCGGCGCTGATGATCCCCGTCTTCTTCTTCGTCGTGAACACCGGCGCACTCGAGTCGTTCGTGGAGGGTCAGGCGCCCGAGGGCAGCGGGGTGGGGCTCGACTACCGCGCGTTCCAGTTGCCGGTCGCGATCATCTTTGCCGTCACCGGCATTTCCCGGGCGAGCGTGCTCGTCATCGACATCCAGTCCGGTTATCTCGACCGGATGCTCGTCACGCCCATCCGGCGGTCCACGCTGCTGTTCGGGTTGATGGTGGCCGACATCGTTATGGCGCTCGGACTCGCGCTGTTCGTGGTGGCGATGGGCTTGGCGTTCGGGGTGTGGTTCGAGACCGGCGTCTTGGGGCTGCTGATGTTCCTGCTGCTCGCTGTTGCGTGGAGCGTGGCCTACAGCGGCATCCCGTACACCGTCGCATTGCGCACCGGGAATCCGGCGGCGGTCAACTCCTCGTTCCTGATCTTCTTCCCGTTCGCGTTCCTGACGCCGTCGTTCTTGCCGCGCGAACTGATGAGCGGTTGGCTGAGGACAGTGTCTGCGTGGAACCCCGTCACGTACCTGATGGAGGGGATGCGGGCCATCTTGTTCGACGGGTGGGATTGGTCGGCCATCGGCAAGGGCGCCGCGGCCATCTTCGGCCTCGCAATCGTGACCTTCTACATCGCGTTCAGGTCGCTCGGCCGTCGCGTAGCGACGGGTTAGACGCAGCCGTCGCGTAGCAACAGGCTGGCGGCTACCAGCCGCGGTCGATCCACTCCTGCAGGTGCGGCGACTCGTTGCCGATGGTGGTGTCGAGGCCGTGCCCGGGCAGCACCATCGTGTCGCTTGAGAACGCCGAGAACATGCGGTGCTCGATGCTGCGGATGATCTGGTCGAAGTCTCCGCCGAAGCCGGTGGCGCCCGGCCCACCCGGGAACAGCGTGTCGCCCGTGAACAGCAGCGGAGTTCCTTCGACGTGGAAGCTCATGGATCCGGCGGTGTGGCCGGGATTGTGAATGGTGCGGATGCGCAGCCGCCCCACTTCGAGCACGGAGTCGTCTTCGAGAATCAGGTCGTAGCTGGGAAGCATCGACGAGTCCTCGGCCGTGATGGCGACCTCGATGCCGGCATCCCGCACGGCGGGCACGGCTTGGATGTGGTCCCAGTGACCGTGGGTTTCGACGACCAGTGTCACGCCGAGCGCCCGGCACACCTCCAGCAGGCGCTCGTGCTCGTTCGCGGCGTCGATCAGCATCGCTTCGCCGGTCTCGGTGCAGCGGATGGTGAAGACGTTGTTGTCGAAGTCGTCGGGGAAGCCGTGGGGCAGATCGCCATCGACGGGACGGACGACGTGCTTGTGGACTTCGATTCCGGTCGCGGACCAGTGCAGAGCCATGGCTGCATCCTAAAACGCCGGCCGACGAGTGAGCCCGCTGCGGCTTCCGCAGCTAGATCCGCTGCGACGCCCGGGTCAGGCGGCGTCTACTCGTACGGCGACTCGGTGCCAGCCTTCGGCGCCGTCGGGACGGACGTCCTTGGGGCCTTCTGGCTGGGTCATGCCGGTGCCGTCAATGGCTCGCACCTGCAGCGAATGTGTTCCCGCGGTGGGTGTCCAGGGCAGGTGCCACTGCACCCAGCTCTCGTCGCCCAGTGCTTCGCCGAGATCGCACTGCTGCCACGGGCCGTCGTCGACGCGGACCTCGACGCCGCTGATGCCCCGCGTGGGCGCCCAGGCGATGCCGGCAATAGCGGTCTCGGTTCCCGCCACCGGGCGGTCGCCGCTGCCAGGCACATCGATGCGACTCTGGGTCTTCATCGGTCCCCGCTTCGACCAGCCCCGGGGCACCCAGTAGCCGTCGAATGCGTCCCAGGTGGTCAGGTTGATCTCCTCGATCCACTTCACGGCCGAGACGTAGCCGTACAGTCCCGCCACGACCAGGCGAGCAGGGAAGCCATGCCTCGTCGGCAGCGGCTCGCCGTTCATGCCGACGGCCAGCACGGCGTTGCGACCGTCGTACAGCAGCGGTGTGGGGAACCCGGCGGTCCAGTCGTCCACCGAGCGCCCGACGACCTGGTCGGCGCCCTGCTGCACGCCCGCCCGTTCGAGCAGATCCACCAGCGGCACACCTGTCCAGACGGCGTTGCCGACCAGGTTGCCGCCGACCCGGTTCGACACGCACGACAGCGTGATGACGTGCTCTTGGAGATCCATTGCGAGGATCTCGTCGAATGTCAGCTCGTAGGGATTGTCGACCATGCCGGTGAAACTCAGCTTCCAGTTGGCAGGGTCGACCTGCGGCACGGTAAGCGCCGTGTCTATCCGGTAGAACTCGTTGTTGGGCGTCACATAGCTCGAGATGCCGACGACCTCGTCGAGCGTGTCCAGCGCGGCGACCTGGGTGGCAACCGAGGGCCCCGCCGCGGTCGTCGACGTGGGGCCCGAAGCAGTCGCCGCACTGGAGGCCGCAGTCGTGGGGGGCGGCCTTTTCGAGCTCAAATCGATGCCGGCTCGGGCAGTCTCCGCCGCGGACGGGCCGCGCACGCCCCGGCCGAGCGCGACGAGACCCACAGCCGCCACACCGGCACCGCCGATGCCGAGCAAGAATGCTCTGCGGCCGGAGTCGGGGGCCGCCTCAGGAGCCGCCTCGGCGGCGGGCGCGGGGGATGCTCGGTCATCTGCGGGCGTGGAGCGACGGGCTGGGGCGACCCTCAGCAGCAGCCTGAGCGTGAGATAGCCGAGCGCAGCGGCGGCCAGGGCAACCACCCACGAGCCCACGAACGGGCTCATCGGGTTGCGCGCAGCGGTCCAGCCGCCGATCACGCCGAACGCAGCGAACCCGGCGAACGGCACCCACCGGCGCTGTGGCGCCATCGCGCAGGCGCCCAGCAGCCCGCCGATGATCAGCGACACGCCGACGATGCCGATCGCCAGCACGGCCTTGTCTTTCTCGCCGAACAGTTCGATGCTCAGCTTCACTGCCCAGTCGGGCGAGTAGTCCACCAGTGCCTCGCCGACGGCGACCACGAGCGACGGGATCGTGTCCACCAGACCGTCGATGAACTCGCCGAATGCCAGCGCGACTGCTGCGCCGGCCACGCCTGCCAGCAGCCCGGCGACCGAGCCAGGCCGACGGATGAGCCGGCTGATGCCCGTGCCGCCGGGGACCTCAGATGCGGAGGGCGCTGCTGCGGTGGCCTCGCCGGAACTGTCGTTCATGTCTGCCCGTTTCGCTGAAGATGCGGCTCGCCGGCAGCCAAGCCTTCCCATTGCCTCATGTCTTGTCTCCCGCTCTCATTCGCTGCGCTCACGGGCCGCTCGGGCTGCGGCTTCGCCTATCGGCTCGGCCTCCGGGTCGAGTTGGACGGGCACCGGCTGGGGGGTTGAACCGGTGTGCCCGGGTGGGGGCTGCCCGTCACGAAAGCTAACGCCCGGCTCGACGGCGAGGTTCCATCCAGATCAATCGGCCGCGGATGAGCCGATTCCGCGTCTGGGTGATAGAACTTCGCCTGACTATTGGACCGGCGTGCAGGCTGCGTCGGCGCGCAGGCTGCGTTGGCCCGGAGGGATGTCCGTGAACTTTGCATTCACCGAGGAGCAGGAAGAGCTCCGCAACTTCGTTCGCTCATTCCTGGAGGACAAGTCGTCCGAGGCCACCGTGCGGGAGCTGATGGAGACCGACGACGGCTACGACCCCGCGGTCTGGTCGCAGATGGCCGAACAGCTCGGCTTGCAGGCGCTGATCATCCCCGAGGAGTACGGGGGACAGGGCGCCAGTTATGTGGAGCTCGGCATCGTGCTCGAGGAGATGGGCCGCAGCCTGCTGTGCTCGCCCTACTTCTCGACGGTGGTGCTGGCCGGCAACGCCATCCTGCACTCGGGCAACGAGAAGGCCAAGGAGGAGCTGCTCGAGGGCATCGCCTCCGGCGAGATCATCGCCACCTTGGCGCTGGCCGAGGCAAGCGGCAGCTGGGACGCCGACGGCATCGAGGTCGAGGCCTCGGACACGGGCGACTCGGCGACGATCAGCGGCGAGAAGATGTTCGTGACCGACGGCGGCACTGCGAACCTGTTCGTGGTGGCTGCGCGCTGCGACGGCGGCATCCACCTCTTCACGGTGGAGGGCGACGCGGACGGTCTCAGCCGCGAGAACCTCGCAACGATGGACCAAACCCGCAAGCAGGCCCGCATCACCTTCGACAACACGCCAGCCAAGCACCTGTGCGACACCGACAACTTCGCCTACATCGACCAGGTGCTCGATCTGGCTGCTGTGGCATTGGCCAACGAGCAGGTCGGCGGGGCCCAGTTCGTGCTCGACATGGCGGTGCAGTACGCCAAGGATCGGGTGCAGTTCGGCCGACCGATCGGCTCGTTCCAGGCCATCAAGCACAAGTGCGCCGACATGCTGCTCGAGGTCGAGTCAGCCAAGTCGGCTGCCTACTACGCCGCTTGGTGCGCGTCGGAGATGAACGACGAACTGCCGTCGGTGGCGTCGCTGGCCAAGGCGTACTGCTCTGAGGCGTACTTCCACTGCGCAGCGGAGAACATTCAGATCCATGGCGGCATCGGCTTCACCTGGGAGCACCCCGCGCACCTGTACTTCAAGCGTGCCAAGAGCTCTGAGCTGATCTTCGGCGATCCCGCGTACCACCGCGAGAAGCTCGCCCAGCGCATCGGCTTGTAGGCGCCACGACCAACCCACGCGGCGGCCGGTGCACCGCGCCGCACTTCGGCGGTCCGGGAGCTGTTCGTGATTCTCGCGGTCCTCATCATCTCGCTGGTGATCGGCTTCGTGGTCGCCGCGGGCGTGGTGGGCTCGCAGGCTCAACGGCTCGGTCGTCAGCGCCGCGAGCCCGTGTGGCGCCTCGCTGAGGCAGCGGCGTACGTCAGCGAATTGCTGCCCTATGACATCGCTGCAGGTCTGAATGCCGACGAGCTCGAAGTGCTTCTGCGCGCACATCTGAATCAACTGCAGTTCGGCCTCGGATCCCCGGCGCACGACGAGGACGCCTCGTTGCCGGACGCTGGGTCTGATCCTGGGGCCACCTCAGTTCTCGACGACCAAGCCGCCACCACCGAGCTGTACCGCGCGCTGCGCCATGAGGGTCACGAGGTCACGCTCGAGCAGGTCACCGCCGCCAGCGCGGCCCATCTGGAGTACTTGCAGCGCATCGGGGCCCTCGCCGCCGTGCGTGGTGACGGGAGCTGAGCCCCGCCGTGTCGCTGCCGGACGGCAGAATGTTGGTCATGGACATCCCGAGGGAGCTCGCCGGCTGCCGGTTCGTCGGCGACAAGCGGAGCCAGATCGCTTACGACATGGAATCTGAGCCAGACGATCCGGCTGTGGCACAACAGATAGCCGCCGCTGTGGCCGACATCGTGTCGGCGCAGTCCTACGCCACATTCGGACCCGACGAGCTGCCCGAGGCGCGCAACCGCGGTTACCGCCTGTCGCGGCTCTGCCGCTAGGGCACGGCCATGCGCCTCTCGTCGGCGGCGCACACGGCGTGCGCCCAACAGCCTGCAGCGACGTGAGCACGAACGTCACCGAGACCGCCATCGAGGGCAGCCCGGGGCTCGCAGCGATCCTGGTGCGACCGAAACGACCTGTCCGCAGCGGACCTGCAGTGGTGCTCTGCCACGGTTTCCCGTCGATGCAGCGGCCCGGCGTGCCGAACCGCACCTACCAGCTCTTCGCCGAGCGCATCGCCGAGGCGCAAGGCTGGACGGTGCTCGCCGTGAGCATGCGCGGCTGCGGCGAGTCCGACGGCGATTTCTCGTTGCTCGGCTGGATCGACGACATCGGCCGCTCGGTCACCCACGTGCTCTCGGAAGGCTGCCGGGGTGTGTGGCTGGTGGGCTCGACGACCGGCGGCTCGGTGGCGATCCTGGCGGCCGCCCGCGACGCCCGGATTCGCGGCGTGGCGGCGATGGCCCCCAGGGCGGATTTCGACGACTGGGCGAGCGACCCCAAGGCGTTCCTGCAGCACTGCCGCAACGTGGGAGTCATCCGATCTGACGGCTTCCCCAAATCGACGAGCGCCTGGAACCGTGAGCTGAAGCAGAACCGGGCGATGGACGCCGTGGGTGAGCTGGCTGACCGGCCGCTGCTGATCCTGCACGGCATCAACGACCGCCAGGTGCCCTACGAAGAGGCTCGCCATCTGGCTGCGGGGCACCCGAGCGCTGAGCTGCGCCTCATCGAGGGCGCCGATCACCGCATCCGTCACGACCCCCGAGCGGTGGCCATCCTGCTCGGCTGGCTGGAGCGCCAGGCAGCAGCCCAGTACGCCTAACTCGCCGGGCGCTGCTCGGAGGGGCGCCGGGCCATCATCATGTTGGCCACCGAGCGGACCGCCGTGGTGCCGTGCTGGTTGACGAGCTCGTGGGACATCTTGATGATGCCCCGGTCTGGCTTGGAGCGGCTCGGGCGCAGCTCCAGCACCTCCACCACGAGGGTGAGACGGTCGCCGGGATGCACCGGAGCCAGCCAGCGCAGCTCGTCGAGGCCCGGCGAGCCCATGCTCGAGGGCCCCAGCAGATGCTCGCCCAGCAGCCTCATCATGATCGAGCCGGTGTGCCACCCCGAAGCGATCAGCCGGCCGTACACGGTGTCACGGGCGGCTTCGGGATCGATGTGGAACGGCTGGGGGTCGAACTTGCGGCCGAATTCGATGATCTCGGTCTCGTCGATCGTCGTCGAGCCGAACGTGAAGCGCTCACCGGCCTCGTAGTCGTCGAACCACCGCTGCGGGCACGGGATGTCGCTGGGCATCGGAACAGTCTGGCGGCGCAGGCCGGACATCACCGGACATGTCCGTCGGCCGCGAAGCTCAGTGCGCTGCTGAGGACCAGGGGTCGGCGCTGTCGGTGGCCAAGCCGTAACGCTTGATCGCTTCCGCTGCCGCAGTCGAGTCGATCTCGCCCAGCTCGGCGAGCCGCCACAGAACGGCGACCGTGATGTGCTCGGCGGTGATCTCGAAGTGCTCCCGCAGGCGGCTGCGGGTGTCGCTGCGCCCGAATCCGTCGGTGCCCAGCGACGTGTAGTCGCGGCCGATCCAGCGCGACACCTGGTCGGGCACGGCCCGCATGAAGTCGGTCACTGCGATGACGGGTCCGGTGCCGTCGGCCAGCTGGCGGGTGACGAAGGGCACCTGTTGCGGTTCGTCGGGATGCAGCGTGTTCCATCGCTCGCACGACAGGGCTTCCTCGCGCAGCGACTTGTACGAGGTGGCGCTCCACAGGTCGACCGCGACGTCATGCTCGGCGGCCAGCAGGTCAGCCGCCGCCCGGGCGGCGCCCTGTGCCGAACCCGAGAACAGGATCGTGCCCCCGTGCGCGCGGCCCAACGGAGCGGGCGCATAGCGGTACAGCCCGGCCAGGAGATCTTCGACCGCGAGGTCATCGGGCTCGGGCGGCTGGACGTAGTTCTCGTTGTAGATCGTCAGGTAGTAGAAGATGTCCTCGCCCACGCCGTACATGCGCCGGATCCCGTCGCGCACGATCGCCGCAAGCTCGTAGGCAAACGCGGGGTCGTAGGCCTGGCACGGCGGCACGACCGAGGCCAGCAGCGGTGAATGCCCGTCCTGGTGCTGGAGGCCTTCGCCCATCAGGGTGGTGCGGCCCGCGGTGGCACCCATCAGGAAGCCGCGGCCGCGCATGTCGGCCAGGGCCCAGATCATGTCGCCCACTCGCTGGAATCCGAACATCGAATAGAAGGTGTAGAAGGGAACCATCGGCACGCCGCGGCTGGCATAGGACGTCGCAGCAGCGGTGAAGCTGGCCAGCGCGCCTGCTTCGGTGATGCCCTCTTCGAGGATCTGGCCGTCGATGTGCTCGGTGTAGGACAGCAGCAGGTCGTGGTCGACCGGCTCGTAGAGCTGTCCCTGGCTGGCGTAGATGCCCAGCTCGCGGAACAGCGAGTCCATCCCGAACGTGCGGGCCTCGTCGGGAATGATCGGCACCACCCGATCGCCGAATCCTGGCTCGCGTGTCATGGCGCGCAGCATCCGGGTGAACGCCATGGTGGTCGACACCGCCATCGCGCCCGAACCGGCGGCGAATTCCTCAAACGGCTTCGAGCTGGGCATGGGCAGGCTCTTGCGGCACCAGTTGCGGATGCGCTTGGGCAGCGGGCCGTTGAGTGCCTTGCGCCTGGCCATCAGGTACTCGTGCTCGGCGCTGCCCGGTTCGGGTCGGCAGTACGGCGGATCGTCGGGATCGAAATCGGTGTCGATCTCCTCATGGAGGCGCAGCCGGTTGCGGATCGTCATGAGCTGGGTGCGATTCAGCTTCTTGATCTGGTGCGTGGCGTTGCGGGCTTCGAGATCAGGGCCCAGCGACCATCCCTTGACGGTCTTGGTCAGGATGACTGTCGGGCTGCCCTCGTGCTCCACGGCCGCCTGGTAGGCCGCATAGAGCTTCTTGTAGTCGTGGCCGCCGCGGGGCAGCGTCTGCAGCTCCTCGTCGGAGAGGTGTTGGACCATCTCCCGCAGCCGGGGATCGGGGCCGAAGAATCGCTCACGGATGTACTGCCCGCTCTCCACCGAGTAGCGCTGGTACTCGCCGTCGACGGTCTCGTTCATCTTGTTGAGCAGCACGCCGTCGCGGTCCCGGGCCAGCAGCTCGTCCCAGCGTCCGCCCCAGATCACCTTGATGACGTTCCAGCCTGAGCCGCGGAAGTTGGCCTCGAGCTCCTGGATGATCTTGCCGTTGCCGCGCACGGGACCGTCGAGCCGCTGCAGGTTGCAGTTGACGACGAAGATGAGGTTGTCGAGCCGTTCGCGGGCCGCGAGGTGCAGCGCCCCGAGCGTCTCGGGTTCGTCGGTCTCGCCGTCGCCGACGAAACACCACACCTTGGATGCCGCCGTGTTGTCGATGCGACGGTTGTGCAGGTACCGGTTGAAGCGGGCGTGGTAGATCGCCATGATCGGGCCGAGTCCCATGGACACCGTCGGGAACTCCCAGAATTCGGGCATGAGACGGGGGTGGGGATACGACGACAGCCCGGTGCGCCCGATCTCGCGGCGGAAGTGCTCGAGGTCGGTGTCGTCGAGGCGGCCCTCGAGGTAGGCCCGTGCGTAGATGCCCGGCGCAGCATGGCCCTGGATGTAGATGTGGTCGCCGGGCTCGCCGTCGTCCTTGCCGCGCCAGAAGTGGTTGAAGCCCACGTCGTACAGCGCCGCTGAGCTGGCGAAGGTGGACAGGTGTCCGCCGATGCCGTCGGCCCACGAGTTGGCATGGGTCACCATCGCGACGGCGTTCCAGCGGATGAAGGCCCGCAGGCGCTTCTCGATGTCGTCGTCGCCGGGGAACCACGGCTCGTGCTCTGGGGCGATGGTGTTGATGTACGGCGTCGAGACGGTGGCGGGAAAATCGACCTGCAGTTGGCGGGCCTTGGACATGAGCCGCCGGATGAGAAAGCGCGCCCGGTTCTTGCCCCGCTCCTCGACGACTGCGGCGAAGGACTGCAGCCAGTCGTCGGTCTCGTCGGGGTCGATGTCGGGAATCTGCTCATGCAGCCCGTCGAACAGCATGGGTTCTAGTGTCGCACCTAGATGAGCCAGATATCGAACGCGGCAACGCGAGAGGTCTTCACCGACGGTTCCTGCCTCGGCAACCCGGGTCCCGGCGGCTGGGCGTATGTCGTCGACGCGGGACCGTGGGAGTGCGGTCACGAACCCGCCACGACGAACCAGCGGATGGAGCTCACGGCCGCGGCCCGCGCGGTCGAATCGCTGGACGGACCGTTGCGCATCGTGAGCGACTCCACCTACGTGGTCAAGTGCTTCACCGACGAGTGGTGGAAGGGCTGGCATCGCCGAAACTGGCTGAACTCCAAGAAGGAACCTGTGGCCAACCGGGATCTGTGGGAGCCGTTCATCGACGCTGTGCGGGCACGCGGCGATATCTCCTTCGCCTGGGTGAAAGGCCATGCAGGCCAGCGGCTGAATTCCGCCGCGGACGCCTTGGCGGTGCACGCGGCAGGCGCCGGTGGGGGCCTGCGAGGCGGCCGATTCGACGACGGCGTGCTCGATCAGCTCGCCGATCCACGATCGGTGCCGGGTGATCCTGGCCCGCAGGCGGCCGGCGGCCTCGCGACCTCCGGCGAGAGCAGCGAGATCACCGGCCATGGTCTTGCCGTGCTGGGCCACCGCCCGCCCGAGCTCGGCGGCTACAACGAGAATCCGATCTCTCGCAGGGTGCTGCGCCAGCTCAGTGACGTGCTGGTCGCCAAGCGTGAGATGCAGCCCGATCTCGTGGTTGCCAGCGGTCTCGGCCTCGGCGCCGAGACAATCGGCGCCGAGGCAGCGCTCGCGGCCGGAGTGCCCTACGTCGTCGTGCTCGCCTTCGAGGGCCTCGACGCCCGCTGGCCTGCATCGGCACGTCGCCGTTTCGCCGAACTGCGCCAGCAGGCCATGGGGGAGTTCGTGCTGGCCGCCACGGCACCGGTCGACGGCGAAGCGTTCGGCAAGGCAATGCGCCGCCGCGACACTTGGTTCATGCGCAATTGCAACGAGGCGCTCCTCGTGCGGCGACCCGATGACCGCACCCTCGCGGACCTCCACCGGCGACTCGAGGAGGTGTTCGACGGCGATGTCTGGGTGATCGAACCCGGGGACTGATCGCCGCGGCGGTGTTCGCGTGGGCTTGCTGGGAGGGCGCCGCTCAGGCTGCGTCGTCGTCGGGGCCGTTCTCGACCAGGGCAGCCAACCGCTCGAGCGTCTTCTCCATATTCTGCACGTTCTTGCGGTGAGCCCCGATGAGCTCGATGCTGCGCGGCAGCTTCGCCGTTCCCCACTCGAAGGTCTCGCGCACGAGCGTGCAGCCGCCGTCTTGGGGTTCGAGCTCGTAGCGCCAGCGCTGACCTTGCCAGTGCGCCCAAGCAATCAGGCGATTCTCTTCGAATTCCAGGACGCGGTTCTTCACGGTGTAGCGGATGCCGACGTTGATGCGCATCGAGAACGTGCTGCCGAGCGTGAGCGGGGCGTTGCTGGTGGTCAGCTTGGCCAACGTCCCCGAGCCGTCGATCTCGCGGTGGCGGCTGGGATCAGTCAGCACGGCGAAGATCTTCTCCGCAGGAGCGGCAATCAACCTCTCGACGCTGACGAGGCGTTCCTCGCTGCGCTTCACGGCCGCAACTATGCGGGTGACAGGGCGTCGGACACGATGTCGGGCGGCGGAGCACCGCCACCGCGTTCGGTGCTGCCGTCGGCGCGCACGAGGACCCACCGGGGCTGGGAACTCACACCGAACTGTCCCCACAGCTCGCCGTCTTCGTTGGAGACTTGCGGAACGTCACCCAACTGGTGCTTGGCGACGAAGCTGCGGTAGGAGTCCTGGGAGTCGCCTCCGGGAACCCCGACGATCACCAGATTCTCGCCGTGCTCCTGCTTCAGCGCTGCGACCGCAGGCGCTTCACGATTGCACGCCGGTCACCACGGCGCCCAGAACCACAGCAAGACGTCGTTCCCGGCGGTCATGGCGAAGTCGAATTGCTGCCCATCGAGCAGAGCGCCTTGAAGCTGCAGGATCTCTGCTCGCGTCTCGGCGGGTGCCGCAGCAGCAGCGGTCGTCGCAGCGGCTTGGTCGGCGGCCGAGCCGGCCGGCGCCGCGGTGGTCGCAGGAGTCGCTGCGGGGTCTGCTGCGGCTGCCGTCGCAGGCGGCTGCTGCGTCACGCTGCCGTCGTCGCCGCACCCGGCCAAGATGCCCAAGCAGATCAACGTCGTCGCCGCGGTGACAGCGCCTCGAGAGCGCAGCAATTTCACGGTGTGAGCCTACCTGGGGGCTGATCGGCGATAGGGCGGATTACATTCGTCGGCGTGAGCACCCGGGCGCTGCTTGGCTTGGCGCTCGCCACCGGCATTGTCATCCTGGTGGCGTTCGCCGTCCGCGTGCTGACGTGGCCGTAGAGGCTGAGTCGGCAGGCGACGCCGTGGCCCGAGTGCTCCCGGCGCAAACGGACAGGCAGGGCGGCGTACCCTCGTCGCGCGATGGCAGAGGAAGCGATGAACGGCGAGACGAGTGCCCCGGTTCGCTACGACCTCGTGGTAATCGGCGGGGGACCGGCGGGCTACGGAGCGGCGCTGTATGCCGGGGCCGCGGGCATGAAAGTCGCGCTGGTGGAACGGGACCGGCTGGGCGGAACGTGCCTGCACCGCGGCTGCATACCGGCGAAGGAATTGCTGGAGACCGCAGCGGTCTGGCGCACCGTCGGCGATGCAGCCACGTTCGGCGTGAATGTCGCTCCCCCGGAGCTGGACTTCAGCGTTTCGCAGGACCGTAAGCAGCGCATCGTGGACGGCCTCGAGGCTGGCGTGAAGGGCCTGCTTCGCCGCCGCAAGGTCACCGTCTTGGAGGGCACCGGTCGGCTGGCGGCAGACCGATCCGTCGTCGTGGACAACGACGAGTCAGGCTCGCAGACCCTCCTCGGCGACCATGTTCTGCTTGCGGCTGGCTCGGTGCCCATCACGCTGCCCGGATTCGACCGCGACTCCTCGCTGGTCATGACGTCCGATGAGGTCCTGGCGCTGGATGAGATCCCGAGCCGCGTGGCGGTGATAGGCGGCGGTGCCATCGGATGCGAATTCGCGTCGATGCTCGCCGACCTGGGTGCGGAGGTGACGGTGCTGGAGTACGCCGGCCAGATCGTCCCCGGGGTCGATACCGACATCGCCAAGGCGTTGACGCGGGCGTTCTCCAAGCGAGGCATCAAGGTGCTCACCGGATGCCGGGTCACCGGCCACACACCGCTCGAGGGCGGCGGCACGACCGTGCTGTACACGACGGGCGAATCCTCCGACGGCGACGATGACTCGGCCGGACTGGACGTGGACGCTGTCGTCGTGTCGGTGGGCCGCAGGCCGTATCCGGACCATCTCGGGCTCGACGACACCGAAGTCAAGCTGGACGAACGTCGCTTCGTGATCGCCGACGAGCGGTGTCGCACGTCGATGGCCGGTGTCTACGCCGTCGGAGACCTCATCAACACGCCGCAGCTCGCCCACGTCGGGTTTGCCGAGGCCATCGTCGCCGTGCAGGACATCTTGGGCGAGGAACCCGCGCCGGTGGACTATGCCAACGTGCCGTGGGCCATCTACTGCCATCCCGAGGTGGCCTTCGCGGGGCTGTCCGAGACTGCGGCCCGCGAGGCCGGCTACGACGTGGTGACCTCCAAGCACCGCTACAGCGGCAACTCGCGCGCCATGATCGTCAACGACACCGAGGGCCTGGTCAAGATCGTGGCTGAGCGCGAGAGCGACGGGACCGCCGGGCGCGTGCTCGGCGTTCACATGATGGGCCCCTGGGTCACCGAGCAGCTCGGTCAGGGCTACTTGGCGGTCAACTGGGAGGCCACCGTCGCCGAGGTCGCCGCCTTGGTGCAACCCCATCCGACGCTCTCAGAGCTGTTCGGCGAGACCATGCTGTCGCTCACGGGACGGGGGCTGCACGGATGAGCGCAGCATCGGGCGCCGCACGCCGGACGGGGCGGCGAGATGGCTGACCTGGTGCTGCCCCAGCTCGGCGAGACGGTCACCGAGGGAACGATCACCCGCTGGTTCAAGGGTGTGGGCGACTCCATCGAGGTGGGCGAGATGCTCTATGAGGTCTCCACCGACAAGGTCGACAGCGAGGTGCCCTCGCCGATGGCTGGCGTCATCTCCGAGATACGCGTGCCCGAGGGCGAGACGGTGGACGTGGGCACGGTCCTGGCCCTCGTCGAGGTCTCCGAGGGGGCCGAAACGCCGGCGCCGCCCGTCGCAGCCGGTGCAGCCGGCGCAACCGAGTCCCGGCCCATGCCGGCACCGCCACCCGAGACGGCCCCCGCCGCTGCGACTCCGCTACCTGCGCCTGCACCTGTCGCCGCGCCGGTGGCCGCGGCCGCTCCGAACGACAGCGCACCAGATAGGCCGGGATCGCACAACGGCGGCCGCTTGCTGTCACCGGTCGTGAGGCGGCTGGTGCGCGAGCACGACCTTGATCCGGCCAGTCTCGTCGCCACCGGCGTGGGCGGCCGAATCACCCGATCCGACGTGCTCAACGCCATCGATGACCAGCAGCGTTCCGCAGCCGCAACGGCCGCCGCCACAGCACCGCCTGCCGCAGATCGAGTGTCGGCACCCGGCCCGCCTCTGGTGCCGGCGCCCGTCGCAGCCGCCGCTGCCGCCGGATGGACAGACGGCGATTCCCGCTTCGAGGCCTTCAACAACATTCGACGCCGGACCGGCGAGCACATGGTGCACTCGGTTGCCACGTCTCCCCATGCGCTCACGATTGTCGAGGTCGACTACGAGAATGTCGAGCAGGTACGCCGTGCACATCGCGAGGCGTGGCGGGCATCGGAAGGCTTCAGCCTCACCTACCTGCCGTTCATCGTGGCGGCGGTGACCGACGCACTGGGCCACTGGCCGCGGCTGAACGCATCCGTCGAAGAGGGTGGCCTGCGACTGTGGCGGCGCCGCAATGTGGGTGTTGCGGTGGATCTCAGCTACGACGGGCTCATCGTGCCGGTGCTGCGCGATGCCGACTCGCTGAGCCTGCGCGGCGTCGCGCGCACGATGAACGAGCTGGCGGGGCGTGCACGAGAGAAGCGTCTGACGCCCGATGACATCACCGGCGGCACTTTCACGATCTCCAACAACGGCTCATTCGGCACCTACACCACCGCCGCCATCATCAACCAGCCCCAGGTTGCGGTGCTCTCCACCGACGGCGTCGCCCGCCGGCCGGTCGTGGTGACGGATCGGTTCGGCAACGAGAGCATCGTCATCCACTCGGTAGGCCACCTGGCGATGGGCTGGGATCACCGGGCGTTCGACGGCAGCTATGCCGCCGGCTTTCTGGGGCACGTCCGCCAGATGCTCGAACAGCACGACTGGGGAGCGGAGCTCTGAGGCTGGTGCCCACAACGCTGCGAGTGCGCTGGCTGGGTCGGGTTCGTTACGCCGAGGCGCTCGATCTGCAGCGGCGGCTGTTCTCGCACAGCAACGACAACTACCTCTTGCTGGTCGAACACGACCACGTATTCACTGCGGGACCGAGCGCGGACGACGCCAACTTGCTGGTCGATCCCGCCGAGGTCGGTGCCGACTGCGTGCGCATCGACCGCGGCGGTGACTTCACCTATCACGGCCCGGGCCAGCTCGTGGGCTACCCGATCCTCACGCTGCCGGGACGCCGCGGCGGCGGGCTGGCCGAGACAGCGTCCTACGTGTGCGACCTCGAGCAGGTGCTGATCGACGCGCTGGCAGACCTGGGGCTGGGTGGCTGCGGCCGTCTGCGCGGGTACCCGGGCGTGTGGATCGACCTCGACGGCGCGCCCCGCAAGCTCGCCGCCATCGGCGTGCGGCTCAGCCGGGGCCGCACCATGCATGGCTTCGCGCTCAACGTCGACACCGACCTGTCGTGGTTCGAGCGGATCGTTCCCTGCGGCATCAGCGAGTACCCGCCGACGTCGCTGCGGGCGGAAGGCTGCGCGGCGATCATGCCCGAGGTGGTCGATGCCGTGGCCCGGCGCGCCGCGGCACGATGGGGCGAGGGGAGCATCGAGCGGGCCGACGTGGCCTGGCGGCACCGGCCGTCAGACCTCAGCGCCTTCAGCCGGGGTCTGGGCCCCGGCCCCGTTGAAGTCGCCCCGCCGCGCAGCCGGGCGCGACTGACCCAAGCCGGCGTGAACGGCGGCCTGGACCTTGCCGATCGGAAGCCAGCGTGGCTGCGCGCCCGCATGGATCTCAACGACGGCTACTTGCGACTGCGCCGGGTCATGCGACAGCACGACCTCGTCACGGTGTGCGAGGAGGCGGGCTGTCCCAACATCTTCGAATGCTGGGGCGCGGGCACAGCGACGTTCATGCTCAACGGGGAGCGGTGCACACGGGCGTGCGGCTTCTGCCTCGTCGACACCCGCCAGCCCGGCCCGCTCGATCCCGGTGAGCCCCGCCGGGTTGCTGACGCCGTCGCCGAAATGGCGCTCGATCATGCCGTCGTCACCGCAGTAGCCCGCGACGATCTCGCCGACGGCGGCGCTGGCGCGTTCGCCGAGACCATCACGGCAATCCGGGGACGGTCGCCGGGCACGACGGTCGAGGTGCTGGTGCCCGACTTCGGCGGCGACGCCCCTTCGCTGCACGCAGTCCTCGATGCGGGTCCGGACATCGTGAACCACAACATCGAGACCGTCGCCCGCCTGCAACGCGCCGTGCGCCCATCCGCCGGTTACGCCCGCAGCCTCACCCTGCTGGCGCGCAGCGCCTCCGCGGGACACCTCACCAAGTCGGGCATCATCGTCGGCATGGGCGAGGACGACGCAGAAGTCGACGCCGTCTTGGCTGACCTTGCTGCGGCAGGAGTGAGCATCGTGACCATCGGCCAGTACCTGCGCCCCACCAGCCATCACATTCCCGTCGCCCGCTGGGTGCCGCCAGCCTCCTTCGAGAGGTGGCGGAAGGTGGGTGCCGCACTCGGCCTCGCCCACGTCGAATCCAGCCCGTTGACCCGCTCGAGCTACCACGCCGCCGAATCGGCCGCCGCCGTGCCGCTCGAAGTGGGCGGCCGGCCCGTCGGGGCATAGCCCCTCCACCGGCAGCGGAGTCTGCGTTCCCATGGCCGAGGGCGCGCCCGTGGAAGTTGCGACGGTCCTGTGCCAGTGGGCGACAGGGGGACTGGCCTACCTGTGGGTGACGACCCGGCGACGTGAAGTCGGGCTCGGCTACGGCTGGCTGCTGCGCTCGCTGTACGGGGCGATAGCGGTGATCGCTGCTGTCACGGGGTTCGTGTTTCAGCCGAATGCGGTGCGGGATGCGGCATGCATCGCGGTGGCGCTGTGCGCGGGTGCGGCGCTGGTGCGCTCGGTCCGGCCCGACTCACCGGCCGCGGGCCTCGGCGAGCCCCATCACGGCAGCCGCAGCGAGAGCGCCGAGCCAGTCGAACCTCGCCCACGCAGGACCATCGAGGGCTTTGACTCCCGCTGGGACTTGGCGGCCCCGCTCGCCGGCGCGGTAGGTGTCGTTGCTGCGGGTCTCGGTGCCAGCGGCGACATCAACCCGATCCTGCATCTCGCACGTGTCGTCGCCGGTGCTGCGTTCCTCGGTGTGGTGAGTGACTCGATGCTGCTGGGGCACTGGTACCTGGTGCAGCCGGGGCTGCGCCGTGAACCGCTGCGCGAGCTGGTGCGGCATCTGGGCGCCGTCTGGCCGGTCGAAGTGGGTTTGCTATTGCTGCCCACCGGCATGATCGCTGTGCTCAACGGCTCGATCAACGACGGCTACGGCGGGCTGCTCGGCTGGTTCTGGATCGCCTGCGCCGTGTCCACCGTGGCGCTCGCTGCGGTGGCCATGGCTGCGCTGCGAGAGCGCCAGTACGCCGCCGTCATGGCGGCCACCGGGCTGCTCTACCTGGCGATCCTGACCGGTTTCGGCACCGACCTCGTGGCCCGCCTCACCCTCGCCGGCTGACCCTGTCCACAGGCTGAGCGGTCAGGCGCCGGTCCATTCGGGCGGGCGTTTCTCGGCGAAGGCCCGGCCGCCCTCTTTGGCGTCGTCACTTGCTGCCACGAGGCGGCGCAGCGACTCGCCCATCCGCACAGCGTCGGTCCAGCCCATGCGGGCGCTGCGCCACGCGACCTCCTTGACGGCTCGCACAGCGAGCGGTGCTCCCTGGCACAGCCGCTCGGCCAGCGCATGCGCCTCGTCCATCAGCGTGTCGTGCGGCACCACCTTCCATGCCAGGCCCATCTCGTGGGCCCGCTCGGCATCGACGTTGTCGCCGGTCAGCAGCAGCTCCATGGCGTTCGCCCAGCCGATCTTGGGCGGCATGCGCATCGATCCCACGATGGTCGGCACCCCGATCTTCACCTCCGGCATGCCGAAGATCGCCCGGTCCGAAGCGATCAGGAAATCCGCCACCAGCGCGCCGGTGAGGCCGTAGCCGATGCACGCCCCGTTCACCGCCGCGATCGTGGGCTTCCACAGCTCCAAGCCGCTCTCGTAGCTGTTGACGGTGGGCGTCTCGAAGAACGTGCCCGACCAGATGCCCGCCGAGCCCCCGGTGCGGTCCCGCATATCGGCACCCGCACAGAAGGCACGGCCGGTGCCGGTCATGATCGCCACCCAGGCATCGGGGTCGTTGTAGAACTCGAGCCACGCGGCGTTCAGGCACGCTCGCATCTCGCCGTTGATGGCGTTGAGCGCCTCGGGCCGGTTGTAGGTGATGGTGGCGATGTGACCGTCGAGCTCGTACGTCGCGGCTGCCGTCGACGAGGTGATGTCGGCCGGGGCGGACACCGCACCCGGATTGAGGGGGGAGGGAACTGAAGCGTCGTCCATGGCCACCGTTCTACTGCCCCATCCGACGGCGCTGCCCGCTGCCCCACAGAACTCACGGGATCGCCCGCGGTCAGAGAGCTAGCGTGACATCCGCTCTGGACCTCATGGCAGAGCGCTCGGGACGAATGGGGGATGCCAGTATGCGCACCGGCCAGCAGTACAAGGAATCGCTTGCAGACGGACGCCTGACCTACTTCGAGGGCAAGCAGATCGACGACCTCGAGACCCACCCGATCCTCGGACAGACGGTCGATTCCACGGCCGAGGGGTATGACCGCTTTTATGACCCGGCGCCCGATGCCACCTCGCCGCTGATGACTGTGCCGCGCAGCGCGGACGACCTGCGCGAGATGATCCCGCTGCTGCATTCGGCGGGGATGATGGCCCACGTCACCTACACGTCCATCCAGACGCTGAAGACCGCCGCCGGCCGCATGGTCGACTCCAAGCCCGACTACATCGAGCGGATGGATGCCTTCATCGACGAAGCACAGCGTGACGATGTGCGGATCACGCAGTGCATCACCGACGCCAAGGGGGACCGCAGCCGGCCGCCGGCCCGCCAGGATGACCTCGACTCCTATGTGCGAGTGGTGGACCGCCAGCGCGACGGCGTCGTGATCCGCGGCGCGAAACTGCACATCACCGGTGCTTCGTTCGGCCATGAACTGCTCACGATCCCCACCAAGGCCATGAAGGCGGGCGAGGAAGACTGGTCGATCGGCTGCTCGGTGCCGGTGAACGCCCCCGGCGTCAAGATCATCAACACGACCTACGCGCCCCGCCACGAGGATGCCCGGGCATTCCCGGTGTCGGGCGAGCACCACCATCCCGAGGGCTTCGTGATCTTCGACGACGTGTTCGTGCCCCACGAGCGCGTCTTCCTCGACGGCGAGACGCATTACGCCGCGGTGTTCGCTCATGCGCTGGGGCTGTGGGAGCGCCTCGGCGGGCTGTCGGCCTTCGTGGAGGAAGCCGATCAGCTCGTCGGCCTGGCTCAGCTCGTAGCCGAGGCCAACGGCACCGCGGGGATCGGCCACGTCAAGGAGAAGATCTCCGAGTTGATCATCCATGCCACGCTGATCCGGGCTGCGCTGGAAGCGGCCATCGCTCACTGCTCGATCGGGCCCGAGGGGGCGGCGTTCCCCAACGAGCTCTACACCAACGCCGGCAAGTTCCAAGCGGCGGCGAACTACAGCGCCATGGTGCGCCACCTGCATGACATCGCCGGCGGCGCGGTGCTCACCTCGCCGGTTCCGGCCGATTTCGAGAATCCCGACGTCGGCCCGCTGGCCCGCAAGTACATGTCCACCCGTCACGACGTCGACGGCGAGTACCGGGCACGCCTGATGCACACCATCCGGGATCTCACAGCCGACTCGTACGGCGGCTGGAAGTTCGTGACCAACCTGCAGGCCGGGGGCGGCCTGTATGCCCAGCGGATCGTGACGCGCAAGCACTACGACCTCGACGCTGCCAAGCAGAAGGCGCTGGCAGTGGCCGGTCTCGCCGAAGCGGATCACTAGTCGCCGAACTCACCACCTGACGGCGAGCAGCCGTTCGCTCCGCCTAGGTTGAGCGCGTGAGTGCCGAAACCGCGTCGGGGCCGGCGGCGGTCGCCTCGACGACGGCGCTGACTCAACGGTTCGGATCGACGGTCGCGCTCGACGCCGTCGATATCCAATTGCATCCGGGCGTGACCGGGCTGGTCGGAGCGAACGGCGCGGGCAAGACGACGCTGATCAATGCGCTGCTGGGGTTGCGTGCCCCGACGTCGGGCTCAGCAAACGTGCTGGGGCTCGACCCCCGCAGCCAAGGCCCTGCGCTGCGCACCCGGGTCGGGTTCGCTCCCGAGCGAGATGTGCTGCCCGACGAGATGCGAGCCGTCGATTTTGTGCGCCACCTCGCCCAGGTGCGCGGGCTGCCGCGCAGCGAAGCGCGCACGCGGGCCTCGGACTGCCTGTGGCTGGTCGGCCTGGGCGAGGAGCGGACCCGCACGCTGGGCACGATGTCGACTGGCCAGCGTCAGCGGGTCAAGCTCGCGCAGGCCATCGCGTCCGATCCCCAGCTCGTGCTGCTCGACGAGCCGACCTCGGGGCTCGACCCCACCCAGCGCAGCGAGATGCTCACGCTCATCGGCGAGATCAGCAGTGAGCATTCGGTCAGCGTGGTGCTCTCCTCGCACCTGCTCAACGAGGTCGAGAGCGTCTGCGACCACGTCGTGGCGCTCGATGCCGGTCGGCTGGTGGCGTGCGGTCCCCTCAGCGAGCTCATCGGCGACGACGAAGGCGTCCTCGTCGAACTCGTCGATGTCACAGAACCAGCCGGCACGGTGGACGCTGTCGAGCGTGCGCTGCGCGCGACGGGAATCGCTCTCGAGCGCTCCGGCACGACGCTGCGACTCGGCGGCGGGGAGCGTGACGAGCTGTGTGATCGAGCGCGGGATGCGGTGGCTGATGCTGGTGCGCGCATCCGGCGGCTCGAGACACGCCGCCGCACCCTGGCCGACCTGTTCGAGACGACGGCATGAGCGAGTCGACGGAATCGGGCGTTGAGGCCGCCGACGGCGCCGCACAGATCCTCGATCAGCGCTACCGGCCCTATCACGGTCCCCGGCACGGCCTTGCCGGCGCAGTGCGAGCGGTGCTTGTCTCGTCAATGAGGTTCACGCTCGGCCTGGGACGGCCCGCCCGGCACAAGTTCCTTCCGTGGTTGGCAGTCGTGGTCGCCTTGGTGCCCGCGATCGTGTTCGTGGGGATCGCCACGGTGCTCGACATCGACCTGATCAGCGAGAACATCCTGCCCGAGTACCACGAGTACTACGGCTACATCCAAGCGGCGCTGTTCTTCTACTGCGGCATCGTGGTGCCCGAGATCCTGGTGGCGGACCGCCGCAACGGCATGCTGCCGCTGTACCTGTCGACGCCGTTGCGGCTGTGGAGCTACCTGGCCTCGAAGGCTGCAGCAGTCGCGGTGACGTTGTCGGTCATCACCATGGGGCCGCTGCTGTTCCTGCTCGTCGCCTACACCGTGGAAGGGTCGGGCCCGGCTGGGATCGGCGAGTGGCTGACGGTGCTGGTGCGCATTCTGGGTTCTGGCATCGCCATCGCCGCCACGATGACCGCGGCCAGCCTCGCCGTATCCAGCTTGACCGACCGCCGGGCCTTCGCCGTGATCGGTGTCGTCCTGCTGCTGCTCGGCAGCAGTCTCGTCACGAGTTCGCTGGTTGAGACTGCCGAGCTGGATCCGCGCTTGTATGCGTTCAATCTCTTCGAGATCGGTGCTGCGCTCAAGGACCGGATCTACGGCATCGGCCCGCCCTTGGCGTTCGTGGAAGACAACGGAGCACCGGGACGACGCTTGAGCGAGCTGGCGACATGGTTCGTGCTGTGCGCCAACGCTGCGTGGGTGCTGGCGGGCGCCGCCGTGGTCTGGTGGCGCTACCGGCGCATCGAGGGAACGCAGTGAGCCGGCGCCCGCGCCCGATGCCGGCCCCGGAGCCCCGAGCCGGATCGACGCCCACCGGTGGGGGGTCATCGGGCCAGCCCTCGCCGGGGGCGAACGGTGCGGGGCCTCCGGACAAGCCCGCCGGCATGGTCGAGGTGCACGGCGTCTCGAAGATCTTCGGGGACGTGGTGGCGGTGTCGGACGTGACCTTCGCCGTCCGTTCGGGAGTCACCGCGCTGCTCGGACCCAACGGCGCCGGCAAGTCGACGCTGTTCCGCATGATGTGCGGGCTGACGCCGCCCTCTCGGGGATCGGTACGAGTGCTGGGTGCCGATGCTCGCCAGGACCGCGACGTGCGCGGCAGGATTGGGTTGTCGCCCCAGCAAGACGCCCTCTTCGACCGGCTCGACGCACTCGACTTCGTGAAGATCGCAGCTGAGACCCACGGTGTCGCCGACCCCGCCGACGCTGCACGCTGGGCGCTGGAACTCGTCGAGCTGGATCCCGACGATCCCCGAACGGTCTCGGGGTATTCGAAGGGAATGCGCCAGCGCACCAAGCTGGCGGCCGCACTGGTGCACAACCCCGACGTGCTGATCCTGGACGAACCGCTGAACGGCCTCGATCCCGTCCAGCGACGCCGCATGATCGAGATGCTCGAGATACTCGGCGCGCAGGGCCGCTGCGTGCTCGTGTCCTCCCATGTGCTCGAAGAGGTCGCCCAGCTGGGATCGCGCATCCTGGTCATCGCGCAGGGGCGGCTGGTTGCCAGCGGCGACTACCGCGAGCTGCGCGAGATGATGGACGACCGCCCCCATCGGGTCAGCATCGAAGCCGACAGGCCCCGAGCCTTGGCTGCAGCGCTGGTGGAGTCGGGCACCGCCGTCGGAGTCCGCATCGAGGGGGACGCTGTCGTCGCAGACACGCTCGACGTGGACCGGCTCGGCCGCGAGATAGCGCCCCTGGCCCGCCGGCTCGACACGCGCCTGCGCACCGTGCTGCCGCTCGATGAGGACCTCGAGTCGGTGTTCCGCTACCTGGTGGAACGGCGATGAGCGATCCGGCGACCGCTGCAGCCCCCGCGACCGTGCGGCGGCACGTCGGCGCTGTGCGCGCGACAGCCCTCTGCTACCGGGTCCTGATCCGCCAGATCGTCTCGGCGGGTCGCGTTGCTGCGCTCGGTGCGCTGGGCGCGATCATGATCGTCGTCGGCTGGGTCGTGGGCATCTCGTCGAGTCGCAACGGCGGCAGCACTGCTGGGATGATCTTCGACGGAGCGAGCTACGCCGACGGATTCGGCCTGATCGTGATCGTGCCCATCGTGTCGCTCGTGTTCGCAGCAGCCTCGCTGGGCGACGCACGCGACGACGGCACGCTGGTGTACCTGTGGCTGCGGCCGATGGGCCGTGCCCCGCTCGCCGTTGCTGCTGCGCTGGCTTCGGTCACGGTGTCGCTGCCGCTGTGCGTCGCGCCGACAGTGATCGGCGGTTGGCTCGCGACCGACTTCGTCTCCGGCTCGGGCCAAGTGGCACTCGGAGCACTGGCAGCGGCGGCGCTCGGGACGATCGCGTATTCGTGCCTGTTCGTGCTGGCGGGCCTGCTCTTCCGCAAGGCCGTGCTGTGGGGGATCGCGTACATCCTGCTGTGGGAGGGACTGGCGGTGGGCTTGGGAGATTTCGCGGAACGGCTGTCGCTGCGTGGCTATGCCCGCGCCTTGCTGGCCCGGATCGCCGATGTCGATCTGGGCTTCACGACGTACCGGTTCGTCACCGCCGTCATCGTGCTCGCCGCTGTTTCAGCAGCCAGCCTTGGGCTCGCCACCGTGCGACTTCGCCACGTCGACGTCGACTGAACCGACACTGAGTTCTCTTGCGTCGGGTGCACCCGACACAATGGGCGGGTGCGGCTGGTCATCCAGATCCCCTGCCTCAACGAGGCGGAAACGCTGGGAGCAACCCTGAGTGCACTGCCGCGGCAGGTGGACGGCTTCAGCGACGTGCTGTGGCTGGTCATCGACGATGGGTCCACCGATGACACAGTGAAGGTGGCCCGAGACTGCGGCGCCGACGCCGTCGTGAGCCTGACGCAGAACAAGGGGCTCGCTGTGGCCTTTGCCAGTGGTCTCGATGCGGCGCTGCGCATGGGTGCCGACGTCATCGTGAACACCGACGGCGACAACCAGTACGAGGCCGGCGACATCGCCAAGCTGACCGAGCCGATCGTTGCCGGCCGCGCCGATCTGGTCATCGGCTCGCGGGACATTCGCAACCACCCCGAGTTCTCGCCGCTGAAGAAGCGGCTGCAGCGGCTCGGCTCCTGGACGGTCCGGCAGGCGTCGGCGACCGATGTCGCCGACGTCACTTCGGGATTCCGCGCCTACAGCCGGGAGGCTGCGCTCGCAGCGAATGTGGTGTCACGGTTCACCTACACGCTCGAGACCGTGATCCAGGCCGGCAAGTCAGACCTTGCAGTCACCGATGTGCCGGTGCGGGTGAATCCCACAACGCGGCCGTCGCGCTTGTTCAAGTCCAAGCGCCAGTACGTGCGCAGGGCCGCCAGCACGATCGCGCGCGTCTACACCATGCACGAGCCGCTGCGGGTCTTCGCCGTGCCGGCGGCACTGTTCGCCGCAGTCGGCGTCTTCCTCTTCGCCCGCTTCGGTTGGTTCCTCGTGACCTCAGACGGCTCAGGTCACGTGCAGTCGCTCATCATCGGGGCTGTCGCACTGCTCGTGGCGATGCAGCTGGTGATGCTCGGCGTGCTGGCTGACCTGCTGCGTGCCAACCGCGTCATCGCCGAGCGAACGCTGCGTCGCGTCCGTGCCATAGAACTCGACATCGGCACCCTGAAGACACACCAGCGGGGCGAGGAAACAGATCAGTGAGCGGTGCGGGCGGCAACGGCGCCTGCGACGTTGGGACCTGCCTGATCGCGGGAGCGGAGAGGTCGCCGCTCTCGCAGCGGGCAGTCCCGCGACCCCGGAGGCACTCAGGAGATGACGACCACCACGTCGCCTGCACCCACGGTGTCGCCCGGCTCGACCTTGACCTCGGTGACGGTTCCCGAGCGGTCGGCGTTGATGCTGTTCTCCATCTTCATGGCTTCGAGCACCACCACGCCCTCGCCGGTCGTGACCTCTTGGCCGACCTCCACGAGGATCTTGACGATCGTGCCCTGCATGGGCACCGTCACCTGGCCAGTGCCGGCGCCCGCCGAAGCGCCGCCGCTCGCGCGCCGGGGGCGAGCAGCCGTCGCGGTCGTAGTGGCGGCCGGCGCCGTTTCGGGCACCCACGCGCTCACCGAGAACCGCTTGCCGTCGACCTCCACCACGACATCTCGCCGGACGCGCGGCCCGGCTTCGCCGTCGGCCGATACCTCCGGCACCGCGTCGGCCTTGCCGCTCACCCCGCTCAGATCGAGCCGCTCCTCGACCCACTTCGTGCTGTGGATTCCCGCCTGGAAATCCTCCGATGCCATGATCGCCGCGTGCGCAGCGGCTGTCGTCGCGACGCCGCCGACATGGAGCTCGCCGAGTGCCCGCTGCATGCGGGCGATCGCAGTGGGCCGGTCCGAGCCCCACACGACGAGCTTGCCGATGAGGTTGTCGTAGAACTGGCTGACGGTGTCACCTGCCTCGTAGCCGCCGTCCCAGCGAATGCCGAAGCCGTCGGGCACGCGCAGCGCGCTCACCTCTCCGGGCGAGGGCAGGAATCGTCCGCCGGCGGGATCCTCGGCGTTGATGCGTGCCTCGATGGCGTGACCGACCGAGGTGATGTCAGATTGGCTGAACGACAGCGGCTCGCCCGCTGCTACCCGGATCTGCTCGCGCACCAAGTCGATCCCGGTCACCATCTCGGTGACGGGGTGTTCCACCTGCAGGCGCGTGTTCATCTCGAGGTAGAAGAACTCGCCGTCCTGGTAGAGGAACTCCACGGTGCCCGCATTCGTGTAGTCGCAGCCGCGTGCCACCGCCACCGCCGCCTCGCCCATCGCCGTGCGGACTTCGTCGTCGAGCGATGGCGCAGGGCTCTCCTCCACCAGCTTCTGGTGCCGGCGCTGGGCGGAGCAGTCACGCTCGCCCAGCCAGACGGCGTTGCCGTGGTGATCGGCGATGACCTGCATCTCGATGTGGCGCGGCCAGGTGAGGTAGCGCTCCATGTAGCACTCGCCGCGCCCGAAGAACGCCTCGGCTTCTCGCTGTGCCGATGACAGCGCCGCTTCGATCTCGTCGGGCCCGCTGACCACCTTCATGCCGCGGCCCCCGCCCCCGTAGGCCGCCTTGACGGCGATGGGGTAGCCGTGAACGTCGCCGAAGGCGGCGACCTCGTCCGTCGAGGTGATGACCTCGGTGGTTCCCGGAACACCGGCGACGCCCGAGCGTTCGGCGGCGAGGCGGGCCGAGATCTTGTCGCCCATCACCTCGATGGCTTCCGGCGGCGGTCCCACGAATGTCACGCCTCTCGAGGTGATCGACCGGGCGAAGTCGGCGTTCTCGGAATAGAAGCCGTAGCCGGGATGGACCGCATCGGCCCCGCTGCGCTCGATCACATCGAGTATGGCCTCGGTGTTGAGGTAGCTCTCCGCGGCAGTCTGCCCGCCGAGCGCGAACGCCTCGTCAGCAAGCCGAACGTGCATCGCATTGCGGTCGAGATCGCTGTACACGGCGACCGTGCCGATGCCCAGCTCGCGGCAGGCTCGAATCACGCGTACTGCGATCTCACCTCGGTTGGCAATGAGGAGCTTGCTGAACACGAGTGAGTTCCTAACTGTCACGTCCCGAGGGGAGCGGCCGCCGATGCCCGCCGACCCCACGCAGGTTGCGCCGATCCGTCTGAAACCGGCAGCGGGCAATTCTGTCGGCTGCCGCCCCGAGTGCCACCGTTACGCTCGGGGCGTGCCTCGACAGCGCAACGCCAGGGCCGCCGAATCGGCGCAGTTCGGCTCAGTCGGCGGTACCAGGTTCTCCAGCGTCGAGTGGCACAGCAAGATCGACTCGACCAACACCGAACTGCTCGATCGGGCGCGGCGAGGCGCACCCGAGGGAATGGTTCTCATCGCCGATGAGCAGACTGCGGGCCGCGGCAGGCGAGGACGCCGCTGGACGGCCCCGCCGGGCACCTCGCTCATGATGTCGGTGCTGCTGCGGCCGCCCCCCGGCCCGCTGCCTCCGTCGCGCGCAGCGCTGGTGACGCTGGCTGTCGCGCTTGCCGCAGTCGACGCGTGCGATCGCGTCAGCGGGGTGCGGCCGAGTCTCAAGTGGCCCAACGATCTCGTGATTGCCGGAGTCGGCCCCCACGACCGAAAGCTGGCGGGCATCCTGGCGGAATCGCTGAGCGCCGAGGGAGAACTGACCGCACTCGTCGTCGGCATGGGCCTCAATACCGGTTGGCCCGCCGTCCCCGACGAGCTCGACGGCATCGCGACCAGCCTGAACCTCGAGTCCGGCAGACCGGTGGACAGGACGCTGCTCGCACGCCTGATCCTCGAGGGACTGGAACAGCGGTATGAGGGCCTGTGCCGCGCGGACCGCGGCGACGGCATGAGAGCGGCATCGCTGTTGGAGGAGGCACGTCGCAACTCGGCCACGCTCGGACGCCGCGTGCGCATCTCCTTCGACGAGACGTCCAATGGCGGAGCGCTGGAGGGAATCGCCAGCGACCTCGATGCCGAGGGCCGGCTGATGGTCCGCGACGACGCGGGCACCACTCGCACTGTGTCGGTCGGGGACGTCGTCCACCTGCGCCCGACCTCGTGATCGTCGGCAGACGTCGGGAACTGCCCGCGTCATCCGGTTGCGTCAGGTAGAACCGCGCTGCGGATTGCTGAGCGCGCTCGCGTTCGGACAAACCGCGACCGCGCCGACCCCGACAGATTTGAGGATGCCGTGCCGCTGAGTATCTCCATCGACGCTTTCGATGTCGTCACCGACCGCGATGACATACCGCCGACTGCCGCCGGTGACCGGCCGGTTCGCAGCGATGCACTCGAGACGCTCGGTGCTGCGTCGAACTACCTCGCGGCCAGCGGCTTCGACGGCTCCGCCGGCACGACTGCGTTGATGGCCGGCCTTGCCGATGCCGCCGACGATGCCCTGCCGATTGCCGTGGGGCTGGGATCGGACGATCTCGCTGCGGCGGACATCCGCTCTGCGGCAGCGAACCTGTGGCGCTCGGCGTCGAAGCTCGAATCGTTGACGTCGGCGCTCGCGGCCGCTGCGGCTGATGACCTCGGGTCCGATGTCGCGCTCAGCGCGGTGGTCGAGGGCATGCTGCTCGCCTCATACCGCTTCGACGAGCACAAGGGGGAGCCGCCTCAGCCAGCGGCGCTTGAGCGGATCGTGCTCCCAGCGCCCGACGGGACCGACGTGCCAGGCGCTCTGGCTCGAGCAGATGCTGTGGCCGGCGGGATCGCGCTCGCCCGCGATCTCGTCAACCAGCCCGCCGGTGCGCTCACGGCCACCGGCCTCGCCGAAGCAGCAATCGCCGCGATCGAAGCTGCCAGCGCCGACGGCGATCCCGCCGTGGGCACTGCGTCGGTCGAGGTGTGGGACCGCGAACGTCTCGAAGCCGAGCGCTGCGGCGGGATGCTGGGCGTCAACGCTGGTTCGACCGAGCCCCCGGCGCTCATCTGGATGCGCTGGCGGCCGACCGCCACGCCGCGTGCGACTGTCCATCTGGTCGGCAAGGGCATCACCTTCGACACCGGTGGGCTCAACCTCAAGTCCTTCGAGGGCATGGAGTGGATGAAGATCGACATGGGCGGTGCCGCAGCAGTCATCGGGGCGATGAGCGCCATCGTCCGGCTGGCGCCCGACATCGCGGTCACCGGCATCTGCTGCTGCACCGACAATCAGCCCGGACCCACGGCCACCAAGCCCGGGGACGTGCTGCACATCCGCAACGGCAAGACGGTCGAGGTACTGAACACCGATGCCGAGGGCCGGCTCGTGCTCGCGGACGGTCTGTCGCTCGCCGTCGAGGAGGAGCCCGACCTGGTCGTGGATCTCGCGACGCTGACGGGTGCCTGCATGGTGGCGCTGGGCGACAAGTACGGCGGACTCATGGGCAATGACCCCGCGGCGATCGAACGCGCCCTGGCGGCGGCACGCGCTGCTGGAGAGCTGCTGTGGCACCTGCCGCTGCCGCCCGAGTACCGCGAGCAGCTCGATTCGCCGATTGCCGATCTGCGCAACATCGGCAAGAACCGCTACGGGGGCACGCTGCACGCCGGACTGTTCTTGTCGGAGTTCGTCGGCGAGACACCGTGGGTGCACTTCGACATCGCGGGACCCGTGCGGACCGATGCAGATGCCGGCGAGCAGTCCAAGGGCGCTTCCGGATTCGGCGTGCGAACGCTGGTCGAGCTGGTCTGCGGCTGGCACTAGCCGCAAATCGTGACCGTTGCGGCGTCGAAGGCGTTCCACCGCATTGGCCGTCATCGGTCAGACTGGGCGACATGAGCCCCGATGACCCCGATGCTGGAGCCGGTCCGGATCCCGCAGACGACGACGTGCGCACGGTGGCGTCGTGGATCGACGAGGCTCATGCGATCACCGTGCTGACCGGTGCGGGGATCTCCACCGATTCGGGCATCCCGGACTTTCGAGGACCCAACGGCGTGTGGACGAAGAACCCTGCGGCCGAGAAGCAGGCGACACTGCAGAACTACCTGGCCGATTCGGAGGTGCGCGTGCTGGCCTGGCGCGCCCGCATGGACCATCGATCTTGGGGAGCGGAGCCGAATCAAGGACATCGAGCCCTGGTGCAGCTCGAGCGCCGACGCAAGCTGGTGTCGCTGCTGACCCAGAACGTGGACGGACTGCATCACGACGCGGGCTCCGACCCCGACAAGATTGTGGAGGTGCACGGCACCATCCGCGAAGTCGCGTGCTTGGAGTGCGACTACCGCGACGACATGGGCGTCGTGCTCGACCGGGTGCGGCTCGGCGAGGACGACCCGCCGTGCCCCGAATGCGGCGGCATCCTCAAGAGCGCCACGATCAGCTTCGGGCAGCAGCTGGTGGCGCGTGACCTGATGCGGGCACAGATTGCCGCGGAGAACTGCGACCTGATGCTGGCCGTGGGCACGACCCTGGCCGTATATCCCATCGCTGCGGTAGTGCCGGCAGCGAAGTCGGCGGGAGCGCGCATCGTCATCGTGAACGCGGAGCCCACCGAAATGGACCACCTGGCAGACATGGTGCTGCGCCGCTCGATCTCGGAGGTGCTGCCGCAGATCTGCGGTGGCGCCCCCCGCCTTGTGTGACGCTCGACTAAATCCCGACCAATTAGGTAGGATTTAGGGCCTGACGCGACGAAATCGGAGGCCCGCCATGCCGTCGTTCCGCGAGCTGCTGACTGCTACCAAGCGCGAGATCACCGAGATCGACACGGCAACTGCAGCCGGTTGGATCGCCGAGCGCTCGCCAGTCGTGCTCGACGTGCGTGAACCCGACGAGTACGAGCAGGGCGCGCTCGCGGACGCGGTCCACATCCCGCGCGGGCACCTCGAGGCCCAGATCGAGAACCGCGTGCCCGATCACGACGCGGAGATCATCATCTATTGCGCCGGCGGCGTCCGTTCGGCGTTCGCTGCAAAGACGCTCGCCGAGCTGGGATATCCCAACTCGGTCTCGATGGACGGCGGCTTCGGTCGCTGGAAGGACGAGGGCCGCCCGTGGTCGACCCCGGCATCGCTCGGCCCCGAGCAGCGGAACCGCTACCAGCGCCACTTGCTGCTGCCCGAGGTGGGCGAGGCCGGCCAGCTCAAGATGCTCGAGGCCAAGGTGCTCATGCTGGGCGCCGGGGGACTGGGTTCGCCCGCTGCGCTGTACCTGGCGGCGGCAGGGGTCGGCACCATCGGCATCATCGACATGGACGTCGTGGACGAATCCAACCTGCAGCGCCAGATCCTCCACAACGTCGACCGGGTGGGCGATCGCAAGGTCGACTCGGCCAAGAAGACCCTCACGTCGCTGAATCCCGACATCAACGTGGTGACCTACGACACCAGACTCGGTGCAGACAACGTGCTCGACATCCTGCCCGGCTGGGATGTCGTCGTGGACGGAGCCGACAACTTCCCGAGCCGGTACCTGCTCAACGACGCGTCGGTGAAGCTGGGCATCCCCGTCGTGCACGGCTCGATCTTCCGCTTCGAGGGACAGGTCACCGTCTTCGATCCGCTCAACGGTCCCACCTACCGCGACTACCTGCCCGAGCCTCCGCCCGCGGAGCTCGCGCCGTCGTGCGCCGAGGCGGGCGTGCTGGGCGTGCTCCCGGGAATCGTCGGGTCGATCCAAGCGCTCGAGACGATCAAGCTGATCCTGGGCATCGGTGATTCGCTGTCGGGCCGCATCATCGCGTTCGACTCCCTCGAGATGTCGTTCCGCGAGTTCCGGCTGCGGCCCGATCCCGCCAACGAGGTGACCTACGACAACCGCGAGCGCATCAGGGTCGCCGAGCTCGACGGGCTCTGCAGCCCCACCCTGAGCTGAGCCCGCCGACCGCGCCGGCCGCGACGACAGAGGGGCTGGGGGCCACAGGTACGCTGCGGATTCATGGCCCGAAAGCGCTTCGTCGTGATTGGCGGTGGCCCGGCGGGCCACTCAGCGGCCACCTACGCCGCGCGTTACGGAGCGGAGGTGACGCTCATCGAGCGTGACATCGTCGGCGGCTCCGCCCATCTGCGCGACTGCGTGCCCTCCAAGACGATGATCGCCACCGGCTCGGCGCTCAGCTTCGCCGGGCACCTCGACGAACTGGGCCTCGCCAACGTCTCCACCTCCGTCGACACCCCGCACCTGCGCCAGCGCATCGGCGACATCGAGGACCGGCTGGCCGATGTCGCCCGGCAGATGCTGGTCAGCCAGGGAGTGCAGATCCTCAAGGGCACGGGCCGGCTGCTCGGCCCGAACGAGGTCTGCGCCGACACCCCCGACGGAGCGATCGAACTGTCTGCCGATGTGATCGTGCTGTCGACTGGCAGCCGTCCCCGCATTCCTGACTGGGCGACGATCGACGGTGAGCGCATTCTCACGACCCGTGACGCCTACCCGCCCGCAGAGTTGCCGGCGCACCTGGTGGTTGTGGGTTCTGGGGTGACTGGCGTCGAGTTCGTGCACATGTTCACCTCGCTGGGCTCGAAGGTCACCCTGATCGTGAGCCGTCAGCAGGTGCTCCCGCACAAGGACCCCGAGGCAGCGGCCGTGCTCGAGCAGACGTTCAGCGATCTCGGCGTCGACATGCTCAAGGGAGCGCGTGCGACAAGCATCGTGCGGCACGGCGATGAGATCGAGGTGAACTGCAGTGACGGTCGGATGGTGCGAGCGTCGCACGCCTTGCTCGCCATCGGCTCGATCCCCAACAGCGACGGTCTGGGCCTGGGCAACACCGATGTCCGCGTCAACGGCGAGGGATTCGTGGAGGTCGACCACAACCTGTGCTCGTCAGTGCCGAGCATCTACGCGGCCGGCGACCTGTCGGGCAAGCTGCCGCTCTCGTCGGTGGCGGCCATGCAGGGTCGCAAGATCGTGGAGCACGCGATGGGCCTGCACGAGAGCCGCCCGCACCGACATCTCGACTACGACAAGGCGGCATCGGCCATCTTCACCGAGCCCGAGATAGCAGATGTGGGTCTCGCCGAGGCCGAGGCGTTTGCGACGGGGCGCAAGATCCGCGTCACCAAGGTGCCCTTCGGAGCGAACGCCAAAGCCCTGATCGACGAGAACCCCCGCGGCTTCGTGAAGATCGTCTCGGACCCGCTGACGGGCCAGGTCCTGGGCGGCTCGATCGTGGGCCGTCACGCCGCCGAGCTGATCTCGGTGGTGGCTCTCGCCGTCAGCGCGAACTTGCGAGTGCAGGACATCGCAGAGAGCCTGTTTGTGTATCCGTCGTTGAGCGAGGCCCTCTCCGAGGCAGCTGAGTGAGCCACCGCAGCTGGCGGACTCGCCTCATTCTTGTCTCGCTGGCGATCCTGACCTTTCTCGGCGCAGCGGCGACGGGTGTGTCGGCCTATGTGCTGGTGCAGCTCGGACGGATCGAACGGCACGAGCTGGCCGGCGTCCTGACATCGGCGCCCCAGCAGCCGGTGACCGCAGCCGACGTGCTGGTCGACCAGCCGTCCACCATGGCTGCAGACCCTGACAGCTCCACAGGCGCGGGGGGCGTCAGCAGCGGTGAAGCGGACATGTCGGGCGACGGCTCCGTGTCGGGCGCACCCACCGATGTCGCCTTGGACCCGCCACGCGCCGGGGACGCACCCGACGGCGAAGCGGTGCTGGCGGGAGGCCCGGCGGGTGAGAACTTCCTGCTCGTCGGCACCGACAGCACCTTGGGGCTCGC
The DNA here is from genome assembly GCA_022822525.1 of Acidimicrobiia bacterium. GTDB lineage: Bacteria > Actinomycetota > Acidimicrobiia > Acidimicrobiales > Poriferisodalaceae > Poriferisodalis. The sequence continues at coordinate 67,832 of JAJEBN010000099.1, forward strand.
GGCCGACGATCCGCTGCGCGCCGGCCACTCCGATGACAACCGGCTCGCAGACGTGATCATGGTGATCCGGCTGCGCGCTGACGGCACTGCGGCGATGATGTCCATCCCGCGGGACCTTGCAGCGGAGATCGCCGGCACCAGCGATATCGCCGGGACCGGCGTCGTCGCCAAGATCAACAGCGCCTACAACCGCGATCGCACGACGGCGGGTCGCGCCGCCCGCCTGATCGACACGGTCGAGGAGAGCCTCGACATCACCTTGCAGCACTTCGTGGAGGTGGACTTCCAAGCCTTCCTGCGGCTGGTGGACGCCATCGGCGGCGTCACGATGAGCTTCGATCGACCGTTGCGTGACCAGCCGAAGGCGAATGCCACCGATCCGAGCGACAGCCGCAGCGGGTTCTTCACCGGAGCCGGAACCCACCGCCTCGATGGCAGGCAGGCGCTCGCCTACGTCCGCAGCCGCCATCTCGAGGAGCAGCTGCCGGACGGGACCTGGCAGAGGCATGGTGTCTGGAATGATCTCGCCCGCAACGATCGCCAACGCGAGTTCATGCGCATTGCAGCTGCGCAGGTTGCGCCTGGCCTGTTCAACAACCCGATCCGGCTGCTCTCGGTGCTCGACATCGCGGCCGACCATCTGTCTGCGTCGGACACGCTGAGCATCTCCAGCGACGGACTGAGGTTCGCGTCCGATTTCTCAGACATCGACTTCGGCGCTGACATCGAGGATTACAGGCTGAAGCTGGTCGATGTTCACGAACCGGTGCGCTGGTCGCTCGGGCTCGATCCGCAGCGCGCCGAGCACAACCAGCGCGTGCTGGACGTGTTCCGGGGCATCGGCTGGGATGACATCGTCGAAGCGCGCGTACGCGTTCAGGTCACCGGCACCCAGCGCCACCGCATCGCCGCAGAGCTGAGCGAGCTCGGCTTCGTCGCAGAGGCTGCAGGGGCTCTGCCGCCGGGTGTGGAGGCGCCGCCCGGGGGCACCGTCATCTACCTGGATCCCGAGGCCCGACTCTCCGCAGGGCTGCTCGCCAGCCACCTGGTGCCTGTGCCAGACTTCGCCGGCCATGACAACCTCGACGCCAACACGGTGATCTTGCACGTCGGCGCAGAGCCGCCTCGCATCGACCCCGGCTACCGCAGAGTCGACGTGCCGACCGCAGCCGATCTCACCTCATGAGCGGCGCTGCGAGCGGGCATCGGATCCTCGTTGTCGGCGCCGGCTATGTCGGGCTGACCACCGCCACGTGTTTCGCGCACCTCGGCCACGATGTCATCTGCGCTGACATCGACCGTGGCAAGGTGGCATCGCTGTCCGCCGGCGTCGTGCCGATCCGCGAGAACGATCTGGAACGGCTGGTGAGCGAAGGCATCGCGCAGCGAGGCCTGAGGTTCGTCATCTCGGCGGCAGCGGTGGCGGCAACGTGTGACTTCGTGTTCCTGTGCGTTCCGACACCGCTGCGGAGCGACGGCGAGACCGAGTTGAGCTATCTCATGTCAGCGATCGATTCGGTCGCGACGAACCTGCGGCCCGGTGCCGTGGTCGTCACCAAGTCCACGGTGCCCGTGGGCACCGCACCGAAGATCGGCGCCGCACTCGGACGCACCGATGTCGCGCTGGCGTCCAATCCGGAGTTCCTGCGGGAAGGCTCCGCAGTGGCAGATTTCCTGGCGCCGGACCGGATCGTCATCGGTGCGGAGAACCGCTCGGTCGCGCAGCGGGTAGCGGCGCTCTATGACAGCATCGACGCACCGTTGATCCTGTGCGATCCCACCTCGGCGGAGACGGTCAAGTACGCAGCGAACGCCTTCCTTGCGGCCAAGGTCTCGTTCGTGAACGCGCTGGCGGCGGTGTGCGAGGCCGTCGATGCAGATGTCGACGCTGTGCTTGAAGGAGTGGGCACCGATCATCGCATCGGCTCCGCGTACCTGCAGCCGGGTCCTGGCTGGGGAGGCTCGTGCCTGCCCAAGGACACCCGGGCGCTGGTGGGAGTCGCGAGTGACGCCGGCTACGTCTTCGACCTGCTCGAAGGCGTCATCGCCGTGAACGAGCAGCAGCTCGACCGCGTCGTGGCCAAAGTCGCGTGTGCCGTGGACGAAGCCAGCGGCATCGTGCGGCTCGAACCCGGCCGCGGCGGACCGAATCTGGATGGCATCACCGTGGGCCTGCTGGGACTGACCTTCAAGGCCGGCACAGATGACCTGCGCGGCTCGCCTGCGATCAGGGTGGCCGAAAAACTCCGCGATGCAGGTGCGCGCCTGGTGGGGTTCGACCCCGCGTTGGGTGGCAACCTCGACGAGCGTCCAGATCTCGAGGCGCAGCTGCCGGCTGGCCTCACGCTGCGCGGCTCCGCCCTCGAGGCTCTGCGCGGGGCCCATGTTGCGGTTGTGCTCACCGAGTGGCCTGAATTCGGTGCCCTCGACTGGGAGCGGGCGGCCGGCGAGATGGCGGCTGCACGCATCGTCGACGCACGCAACATGCTCGACCCCGCAAAGCTGCGAGCAGCAGGATTCCTCTACGAGGGGCTCGGCCGGCGCTGAGCGCCGGCGCATCGGACCCGGCCGGCGCTGACCGCCGGTAGCTTGTCGGCCCGTATGGCAAGATCAGCCGCAGCCAAGAAGGTTGCCAAGGCCGCGAGCGCTGGCGGGACTGGCAAGGGGTTCCAGGCCCGGCGCAACCTCCTGTTTCCCGCGGCGATGCTGCTGGTCGTCGCATTGGGCGTCGTGTTGATTCTGGTCGCGCGGTCCGAACGGGCATCCAACGCCCCAGCGGGTCCGCCGCGGCTCGGCGATCACTGGCACTCGCTCTACGCGATCTACGACTGCGACGACTTCCTCCTCGACGTCTACCCCAACGACATCAACGACGCTTCGGGCATTCATACCCACGGCGACGGGCTGATCCACATCCATCCGTTCCACACCGGCGTCACGGGCCAGTTCGCCACCGTCGGGGCGTTCATGCGTGAGATCGAAGTCGAATTCGACGACACCAAGATCGAGCTGCCCGACGGGACAATCCTGGAGGAATCCGGCGACGGCTGCGCCTCACCAGATCCCGAGAGCGATGATCCCGCAGTCGCCGAGCCCGGGGCAGAGCTGCGAATCATGCGCTGGGAGACGCTGCAGGCCGAGAAGGCCTTGGCGTTCACCGACGACCTGCGAGATGTGCGTTTCCTGGGCGACGGCCAGATCTTTGTGTTCGCATTCGTCCACCCCAGCGTCGACAGCGCGGACATCCCGCGACCCGATGATGCTTTCCTGCGGGCGTACTTGAATCTGCCCCCAGAGGATCAACCCCTCACCGACGACGACCTGCTCGAGGAGGGGCCGGTCCCGGGCGGATCCGAAGATGAGAGCGAGCCGGTCCCTGCGGACTTGCCGGAGACTTCCGAGCCGGCCGAAGGCGAGACCCCTGCCGAGGACGAAGCCGACCCGGGAGCCTGAGGGCCGCCCCGGGGCATCCCGACCATGAAGGCGATCTTGCTGCTGGGCGGCTTCGGCACCCGGCTGCGCCCGCTGACCGGCGACATCCCGAAGCAGATGCTGCCGGTGTGCGGTCGTCCGATGATCGAGTGGGTCTGCGAGCACCTCGCGCGTCACGGCGTGTCCCAAGTGGTGCTGTCGCTGGGCTACCGGGCCGAGGCGTTCACCGCGGCCTACCCCCGGGGGCGCATCGGGCAGCTCGCGTATGAGGTGGCCGTCGAGCCGGAGCCCCGTGGCACGGCGGGGGCCGTGCGGTTTGCCGCGGAGGCCACGGGCATCGACAGCCCCTTCTTGGTGTTGAACGGCGATGTGCTGACCGACCTCGACATCGGGGCGTTGGTGAGCTGCCATGCCGAGATGGGCACGGAGGCCACGATTGCACTCCAGCCGGTCGATGACCCGACCCCTTACGGCCTCGTGGTGACCGATCCTTCGGGCCGTGTGCTGTCCTTCTCGGAGAAGCCCGAGCCCGGCGCGTTGCCCCGGCCGGGCCCGCGCAGCGACCGGCCCACGATCAACGCGGGTACCTACGTGCTGACGCCCGCGGTGCTGGATCGCATCCCTGCGGATCGTGCCGTGTCCATCGAGCGGGAAGTCTTCACTCGCCTCGCCGCCGACGGAATGCTGGCGGGGTCGGTTTCGGACTCGTACTGGCTCGACACGGGCACCCCGCAGCAGTACCTGGCGGCCAATCTCGATCTGCTCGAAGGGCGGCGTCCCCGCGCGCGGGTCGTCGACAGCGGTGACGTCCTCGACGCCGACATCGATCCTGATGCGTGCGTCCGGACCTCGGTCATCGGCAGCGGGAGCGAGATCGGGTCCGGTGCCGTCGTGCAGCGGTCAGTGCTGGGGCAAGGCTGCCGCATCGAAGCCGGAGCGGTTGTCTGCGACACGGCGCTCGGCGCGGGTGTCACGGTCGGGGCGGCGGCGATACTCACCGAGTACTCGGTCGTCGGCTCGGGCGAGTACGTGGTGCCGGGCGCCCGCCTGCGCGCTGTGCGCCAACCGGCCGCCTGAGCGAACCGCGCTACCTGAAGAGGTCCTCTGCGGGATCGCGGATGATCTCCGAGCGCACCGAGGCCCGCCGCAGCCAGCTCGGATCGAGGCCCCGCACGATGGCGACCGGCACGCCTCGGGCTTTTCCGCACACCAGATCGGCTGCCGAGGCGATCTCGTCAGCGATGCACACCTCGGTCACCATCAGCTCGCGGCCGAGCGCATCCTCAGTGCCCTTCAGGTCGACCACGGCCGCGACGCCGGCACAGCCGATGGCCACGTCGGTGACGCCGCGCCGCCAGGGGCGGCCGAACGTGTCAGAGATGATCACCCCGACGGTGCGGCCCGACAGCGCACGGATGCGGTCACGGATCTTGTTCGCCGAGCGGTCGCTGTCGTCGGGCAGCAACGCGGCAGATCCCCGCTCGACATTCGAGAGGTCGATCCCTGCGTTTGCGCAGATGAACCCGTGTTTGGTCTCGCTGATGATGAGATCGCCGCGGCGGCGCAGGATGCGCACCGACTCTCGCTCGACGAGGGGCTTGTGCGACAGAGGATCGTCAGGGTCGATCTGCTCCATGGCGCCCTCGGCCTTGGAGACGATCTTCTGGGTGACCACCAGCACGTCGCCATCGTTCAGGCCGGCGGGCGCAGCGTCGCAGGCGCCCCAGATGACTGCGCCGAGGTCGTCACCGTGGGTGATCTCGCCGATGCCTTCGACGGGAAGCAGTTCGACAGTCACGCAGTTCTCGTTTCTCTCAGGGGCCGCTCACGGCGTCGAGCGCCGTTGCGGCCAGTGCGGCGGCCCGGTCGAGGCTGCTCATGATCGTGTCGGTGACCACGGGCGCCATCCCGGCATCTGACACGGCGGCTGCCAGGTCACGGTCGGCATTGTCGATGACCAGGGTGCCGGCGAACCCGGCATAGAGCCGCGCGATGCCCACGGCGCTCGGGTCGTGACCCAGCTCGCGCATCATCGCGCCGGCTGGACCCTTGATCGATGCGCCGCCCACGATGGGCGACACGGCGACGACGCTGTCGCGACGCTGCACCAGCACCTCGCGGACTCCCGGCACGTCGACGACGGGCCCGATCGAGACGAAGGGGTTGGACGGCGCCACGACGACGATGTCCGCGGTGCCCAGCGCATCGAGCACTCCGGGCGCTGGCTCGGCAGCTTCGATGCCGGCAAACCGGACAGCGCGCACGGCGACGCCGTGACGCTGGGCGACGAAGTAGTCCTGGAAGTCGATCTCGGGAGCGTCCGCAGGTTCCGCAGGCGTGAGACGGGTCTGGATCGGGTCGTCGCTGACCGGCAGCAGCCGCAGCTCGAGCCCGAACCTGGCCGCGATCTCGCCGGTCACCTGAGACAGGGTTGCTCCCTCGCTGCGGCGCTGGGTGCGGTACAGGTGCAGCGCCAGGTCCAGATCGCCGAGCCGGAACCAGTCCTGGCCGCCGAGGCGCCCGAGTTCGGTGAGCACCCGCCAGGTCTCGCCGGCACGGCCCCAGCCGGTCTCGGGGTTGATCTGCTCGGAGAGCGTGTAGGTCACCGTGTCGAGGTCAGGGCTGATGTTGAGACCGTGCAACGTGAAGTCGTCGCCCACGTTCACTATGGCGGTCACATCTGCGGGGCGGCACACACGCAGCAGACCGCGCAGGAACCGCGCCGCCCCGACGCCTCCGGCCAGCACGGCGACGCTGGGGGCCGGACCAGCGTTCATGTCGTGGCGGTTCCGGGCGGGCAGTCCTGCCCCGCAGTGCTCGCCGGCTGCCCTGCGATCAGCGCCGCGGCGGTGACACTGCGGCTGCGACCGGGGCTGCCCGGCGCGACAGCACCTGCGGCGTTCGACGGGGTCGCAAAGCTGCTCGGGCTCCACACCTCGTAGCCGCTGCCGTCGGCTCGTACCTGCATCTCGTAGAGGGCAGTGTTCTGGAGCTGCGAGATGGTCGCGGGCGAGCTGACGCCGCGCACGGTGATCCACTGCCCGCCGACCGGCCGATACCTGATCCGGTAGCCGGTCGGACCGCTGCTGCCGACCGTGTCCGGAGCCTTCCAGCGGATCTCGAGTGCACCATTGAGCGGCCGCACCGCAACGTCACGCGGAACCCCCGGCGCGTCTGCACGGGGGTCGCATTCGCGGTCCAGTCCTCTCAGCGCATCGGCTGCTGCTGCCGCTGCGGAATCGGACACCGCCACGGGTCCGCCGAAGATCGTGAGCTGCACGGTGCCTGCATCGGGAACCGGGCCGGCCAAAAAACGGCGTGTCGCATCGGGCAGCGCCGGCTCGGAGAGCAGCAGCGGCGCCTGCCGCAGCCCCAGCAAAGCGCCGCCGACCAGCGCGTCGGGGAACTTCCGGCCGTCTGCGAGGCCGAACTCATCGGACCCGAAGCAGCGTTCAGCCAGCGCTTCGGCGATCTCGGCGGCGGTCTCGAAGCGGTCCTGCCCCCACAGGCGCTCGACCCTGATGCCCGCAGCGGTGAGCTCGTTCGCGACCGAGGGTGCGACCGCCGCCGGCCCGCCGGCAATCAGCACCTGCTCGATCGCGTAGTCGGCGGTGAAGTTCTCGACCGCCGCCGGCAGCCGATCGGGCTCGGTGAGCAGCACGGGATGTGGGCCCGAGAAGGCAAGCGGTGACAGTGCCAAGGCATCGGCGAACTTCTCGCCAGTTGCCAGCAGGGCGGTACGGCGCCCGTCGCCGCAGTAGTCGCCTATCTCGCCGGCGCGGATCTCGCGGGCAATGTTGACCACGGTGCGATAGCGGTCGGAGCCGTCGAGCCGGTCGAGTCGTCCGTTGATCAAGCCGGCCAGCGCGTCCTCGACCTCGTCGGAGATGGCAGTGGTGCCGCCGGCGATGATGATGTCGTCGACCCGATGCTGCTGGATGAAGCTGCGGGTTGCCTCGTGCAGCTCATCGGGCGGCGACAGCAGGATCGGCGCATTGCGCACGCGTGCCAGCGGCGTTGCAGCCAGGGCGTCGGCAAAGGTCTCCCCAGAGGCCACGATGACGGTGTCGATCGGCCCAGCAGCGGCTGCATACTCAGCCGCGATCTCCGCCGCAGTCTCGTAGCGGTCGGCACCCCACAACCGGTCCGAATCGACCCGTGAAGCAGCTCCCGCTGCGTTCCCGACCGCGGCAACCGCAGTTGCGGCCAGCATGACTGCCGTCATCGCCCGCAACGGGCGAACCCAGCCGGGATGCGGGCGGCGTGCCATCCGCGGCACCGTACCGGAACCCATCGTCAATGCGGGTGAGTCTTGCGGTGATGCTCGCGACTTCACAGGATCGGCGGTGACCCGTACCCTGAACCGGGCCCCTCCACGACTGCCCTGCGATCCTCGAATCGGAGCCGACCTGTGCCGACGGCCCTCATTACCGGAATAACCGGCCAGGACGGCCAGTACCTGGCCGAGTATCTGCACGGCGAGGGATACCGCGTGGTCGGGCTGATCACGGGTCAGCGCAATCCGCGCTCGGAGACGATGGCGGCCGACCTGCCCTACGTCGAGCTCGTGCCTGGCGACCTCGCCGATCTCGCATCGCTCATCGCAGCACTCGAGTACACCCAACCCGACGAGGTGTACAACCTCGGCGCCATCAGCTTCGTGGCCCTGTCGTTCAAGCAGCCCGAGCTGACGGCCAACGTCACCGGTCTGGGAGTGCTGCGGCTGCTCGAGGCCATCCGCCTCGTGGGCGGTGTGGACAACCCGATCCGCTTCTACCAAGCCTCCTCCAGCGAGATGTTCGGCAAGGTACGCGAGACGCCCCAGAACGAGCTGACGCCGCTGCACCCGCGCAGCCCGTACGGCTCGGCCAAGGTGTTCGGTCACAACACCACCGTCAACTACCGGGAGAGCTACGGGCTGTACGCCTGCAGCGGCATCCTGTTCAATCACGAGTCTCCCCGGCGCGGCCTCGAATTCGTGACTCGCAAGGTCACCAACGCCGTCGCACGCATCAAGCTCGGACTGCAGGACGAGGTGGCGCTCGGGAATCTCGACGCCAAGCGCGACTGGGGTTTCGCGGGCGACTACGTGCGGGCAATGCACCTCATGCTGTCCCAGCCCGAGCCCGACGATTACGTCATCGCGACGGGCCAGACGCATGCCGTACGCGATTTCGTGCAGCTCGCCTTCGCGGCGGCAGGCATCGACGACTGGGAACGCTATGTGCGCATCGATCCCCGGTTCTTCCGGCCCGCAGAGGTCGACCTGTTGGTCGGCGATGCATCCAAGGCTGCGCGGGTGCTCGGATGGGTTCCCCAGATGTCATTCGAAGAGCTGGTGACGTCGATGGTCACGAGCGACATCGAGATCGAGCGGCGCAAGCTGAAGTGACGGCTCCGATGCAGGAATCCTGCCCCGGGGGCAGCAGAGGGCACCGGCGCGGCCGGGCGCGGGCGCATGCGCATGGCGCACATGGCGCACTATCCGACCTGCAGCGCTCGGGGGCCGGTACCACTACAGGGGTGCGGGAACTCCCGATGCCGCGGCGCGCGGCGGCGAGGTGCCGCCGGCTCGTTGGCATTGCCGTGGCGTGTGCGCTGGCGGCTGGATCCTTGGCGTTCGCGGTGCCGCCGGCAGGCGCACAGGCCGCAGAACTGGCCCCGAGCGTGGTTGTGGTGGAGGGCCGGGGCTTCGGGCATGGCAATGGCCTCAGCCAGTGGGGTGCGCTGGGCTATGCCGTGGACCATCGCTGGAGCAGCGACCAGATCGTCGAGCACTACTACAGCAACACCACCGAGTCCGAGTCGAGCAATCCCGACATCTGGGTGCATCTCACAGGCAACGATCACAACGACCTGCTGGTCACGTCTGACTCGGCGTTCACGGTGGCGGGACGGCACTTCGACGGCGGCGATGTCGTGCGGATCGGCGTCAGCTCCGGCGACTTCTGGGTGCGCTCGAACGCCGGCTGCGGGCGTAACGGCGACTTGGTGGCCGACGGGCTCTCCGCATCGAGCCGTCGCGGCGACCGCTACGTCGAAGCCGTCCCGTCGAACAGCGACTACGCCGTGGATGACCAGTCACAGCTCTTGGTGATGATCTACTGCGAAGGCATCGACACAGCGGTGGAGTCGAGGCGGGTCGCCTACCGGGGTGTTCTCGGCGTGGTGAACCAGAACGGCCCGTTCTCGTTCAACCGGGTGCCGCTGGAGCAGTACCTGCGCGGCGTCGTGCCCCGCGAGAGCGTCCCCGAGTGGGGAGCGGCGGGCAACGGCCGGGGCATTGCTGCCCTCGAGGCGCAGGCCATCGCGGCGCGCTCGTACGTGCTCTCGCTGGCGGCTTGGCGCGAGCGCAACGGGAGATTCACTGACACCTGCGACTGGTGGAATTGCCAGGTGTACGGCGGTGCCGCGCGCGACGGGCAGGCGCTCGACCATGGCACCCGGTACATCCACACCAACACGGCCATCCTCAACACCGCCGGACACATCCGCGTTCATGACGACGGATCGATTGCCTTCGCCGAGTATCACGCGTCGAGCGGCGGCTGGACGGCCGGGCTCGACGAGGGCTCGCGCTTTCCCGGTGTCCAGGATCTCGGCGACTCGACGGCCGGCAATTCCAACCACGCATGGGAGTTCCGGATCAGCAGATCGGACATCGAGGCGGCCTATCCGAGCATCGGCAGCCTTGTCTGCATCCAGATCACGCACCGCAACGGCAATGGCGCATGGGGCGGGAGAACCCGCGGCATGCGCATCGTCGGAACCGACGGCGTCGAAGACTTCGAGGGCCACTCGGGCGTCGAGAATGGCCAGTGGAACCGGTGGGCCCGCGATCCATTCCGCAAGAGATTCTCCCTGCGGTCTGATTGGTACCGCTTCCCGCAGTTCCCCGATGGCCAGTCGTGCGAGCGTCCGGCAACTGGGGACCCGGATCCGTCGACGGCGACCGGGCGCCCCGGCCTGTGGGTGCTGAAGTCCAACGGCACTGTTTTCGCTGACGGGTCTGCGCAGCATCTCGGCAACGGGACGCTGCCCTCGTCATCCGACCGCTTCACGGCCATGGCTGCGCATCCCGACGGTGACGGCTACTGGCTCGCGACCTCCGGCGGCGATGTCCAGCCGTTCGGCGATGCTGCCGATCACGGCAACGCGGTCGGTGCCGCAGGGAGCGATCCCGTCGTGGCGATGGCTGCGCATCCCGACGGTGACGGCTATTGGCTCGCGACCAGGCTGGGCAACGTCTTTGCTTTCGGCTCGGCCGGTCACTGGGGCGCGATAGCGCACCTCTGGCTGGCTGGCGAGGTCGTGGACATCGAGGCCTCGCCGACCGGTGACGGCTACTGGCTGGCGCTCGACGACGGCCGCGTCCTGGCGTTCGGCGACGCACGGGATCTCGGCTGCGGGCCGCTGCTGCGCTCTGGCGCGGCGGGCATCGGGCTGGCAGTCGGGCCCGATGGCGACGGCTACTGGCTGGCAGGCGCCGACACCGCAGTGCATGCCCTCGGCGTGGCAGACCACCATGGAGATCGTGCCGGCAGGCAGAACCGGCTGCGGGCGGTCGCGTTCGCTGCCACGGCCACTGGTGACGGCTACTGGCTGGTGTGGGGCGACGGCACCAGCTTCAACTACGGGGACGCGCCCGACTACCGCACCTCTCGTGCCGGATTCGGTGTTGTCGCTGCTGCATCGGTCCCGTAGGCGAGCGATGACATCGCCATGAACGAACCCGTCTGGACAGACGCAACGCCACCGGACACCGAGGATCCGACCGCGCTGGCGCCCCCGCCTGCGGTGGCAGTCATCGTCACCGCCTCATCTCGGTGGCCCGACACCGAGTCCGCATTGCGGGCCTTGGCCGCGCAGGACTATCCCCGCCTCGCTGTCCTGGTGCTGTGCGACGCCGAGGGTTCCCAGGGCCGCCAGGTCCGCGAGGTGCTTCCCACCGCTGCGGTGGCGAATCTGACGTCGTCTCGCAGGGACCAGCGCCGCGGCTCGCACCGCCGTCGCAGCGGATCGGTCAACAACCGGGGCGCGTCGCTGGTGCGGGGAGCCGACTACCTGCTGTTCCTGTCCGATGGCGTCGCGCTGGCACCAGACGCCATCAGCCTCCTCATCGACGATGCCGAGAACGCTTCTGGCAGGGTCGTCGGCATCGCCGGCCCGAAGCTGCTCGACGCCGACGACGGCATGACGCTGCGCGACCTCGGCGGTACAGCAGATCGTCTCGGCGTGAGGATTCCCGCCGCCAGCCAGGGCGAGGTGGACCAGGCCCAGCACGATGGAGCACGGGACCTGTTCGTGGCGCCGACGCAGGCGATGCTGGTCCGCGAGGACATATTCCGCACCGTCGGCGGGTTCGACGATCACCTTGACGGCGACGGCGCGGCGGTCGACCTGTGCTGGCGGATCCAGCTCGCCGGGTCGCGCGTGCGCATCGTGCCCGCGGCGACGGGGCTGGTGCCGTCCGCACCGCCCGCAGCCGCGTTCGGCCCCTCGGCTCGCCAGCACGATCATCGGGCCCGGCTTCGCACGATGCTCAAGTGCTACGGCTGGGTTCACCTGCTGCCCGCGGTGCTGCTCGCGGGGATGCTGGCGCTGGGCGAGGCGCTCTTCGCGGCCCTGCGCGGGCGGTTCGCCCAGGCATCGGATGTGACGCTGGCGTGGGCATGGAATGCCCGCAGGCTCGCGGGCACGTTCGCCTTGCGGGGCGCCGCGAAGCGGTACCGGCGCGTGCGTGACGCCGACTTGCGCCGATTGCAGCAGGGCGGCTCGATCCGGGTGGCCGACTGGTTCCGCTACCGCCTGAGTCCCGAGGGCGGCCTGGCGGCGCGTACCACCATCGACGAGAGCATCCTGGGGACCTGGCGGCGCAACGCGCACCGCACGGTGTGGGTGGTGTGGGTGCTCGTGCTGGGCGGGATCGCCTTCGGATCCCGCCATCTGCTCACCGGTGGCATCCCCGCATTCGGCCAGTTCGCGCACTTTGCCGATGCTCCCACGATGCTCGGGGCCTATTTCGACGGGTGGCGTGTCGACGCAGTGGGCGACGCAGGAATCGGGCATCCCGCTACGGGTCTGCTGGGTATCGGCGGGGTCATCGTCCTCGGCGCCGTCGGGCTGCTGCGCCACATCGCTGTGTGGGGGCTGCTGCTGGCGGGCCTCGTGGGGATGTGGAAGCTCTGTGCGCCCTCGAACAGTCGCAACGGCCGGCTGATCGCCCTCGCGCTCTATGCGGCCTGCCCGCTGCCCTACAACGCGGTGGCCTACGGGCGCTGGGACGTGCTGCTGGTCTACGGCGTCGCGCCCGCAGTGGTGCTGATGACCAGCCGATTGATGGGCGCGGTGGCGGTCGGACGCTCCGGTGAGGGCAGCCGGCGTGCGACGGCCGCTCGGGTTGCATCGCTGGGGCTGCTGTTGGCCGTCGCTGCAGCGTTCGAGCCCTTCGTCGTGGTGCTCGGGCTGGCCGCCGCGGCGGTGTTGGCTGTCACCGAGACGATCCGGCGGGCCGCGGGCCGATCGTCGCTCGGGAGACCGTGGCTCGGGCTGCTGCTGGTGGTCACAGCAGCGGCGCTCGCAGCGGCGGCACACCTTGGCTGGCTGATCGAATTCGGCTCGCTGCGGGCGTTCCTGGACGTCTCGCTCGGCAGCTCGACGGCCTCGACGCCGGAGTCGTTCGCAGAGCTCCTGCGTTTCCAGACGGGACCGCTGGGCGAGCTGCCGCTGGGCTGGGGCATGGCCGCTGCTGCAGCAGTGCCGCTGCTCGTCGGGCGCTCGAGCCGGATGTGGTGGGCGGCTCGTGGCTGGATGGTGGGCCTCACCGGCTTCGCCGGAGCCTGGGCGGTCGTCACCGGTTGGGCCGACGACGTGTTGGCCGGAATTCCGATCGGCGACTCGCTGGCTGAAGTCTGCTTGGTGCTCGGCGCTGTCGGCCTGTGCTGGGCGACTGCCGCCGTGCCTGCGAGCCTGGCGGCCTCGGGCGGCGACGCGTCGCCGCGAGTGCGCAGCGCGATGGTGCTGATCAGCGGCCTTGCCGTGGGAGCGATGGTGCTGCCCACGGCGTGGGCAGCGGTCGACGGCGACTGGTCGGCACCAAGCTTCGACCACCGGGTGCCCCTGGGCCTGATCGATGATCGAGATGTCGGGCCCGACTATCGGGTGCTGTGGATCGGCGATCCCGACGTGCTGCCGCTGCACGGCTCGGATCTGGGCATGGACGGCCTCGCTGCCGGCACGTCGATCCGGGGCTACCCCGACGTCCGCCATCAATGGGCAACCCCCCCAACACCTGGCAACGAGCGACTGCTGGACGCTGTCCGGGTGGGGCTGGCGGGCGACACCCTGCGCATGGGACGGCTGCTGGGATCGTTTGGCGTCCGCTACGTCGTGGTGGTCGAGCGTTCGGGCCCGTCGTATTCGCAGGGTTGGGATCGGCCAGTTGACGCTGAGGTCGCAGAGGCATTGGCCTCCCAGATCGATCTTCGCCCCCTTGCAGTGGATCCGTCGGTGCAGGTGTTTCGCAACGAGGCGTGGTGGTCGTCGCGAGCGCAGTTCGCCCATCCGATCCCGCACGGCTTCGCTGTCGACCAGACCGACTTGGTGGTGAGCGACTTGAGCGACGGCATCGGCGTGCTCACCGATTACCGGTCCCCGACGTCGCAGCTCGGCCCAGTGGGAACCGGTCCGCTGCTCGTGGCCGACTCCTTCGATCCGGGCTGGAGACTCCGTGTGGACGGCACCGAGGTCGTCCCGACGCCCGCGCAGGGCTGGGCGATGCGATTCGATCCGCCCCACGCGGGTCAGGCCGAGCTGAGCTACGAGCGCTCGGCTGCGATCACCGACCGGCTGTGGGCGCAGGTGCTGATCTGGCTGTCGATCGGTTGGGTGGCGATCGGCCAGCCCACGCCGCTCGCGGACCGCGTGACTGCCGGCCTGAAGAAGATGCGGCGGCGATGAGGGTGCTGCGGTGGCTGCCGAGGCTGCTGATCCCGCTGGCGGTGGCCGCAGCGCTGGTGGTGGACGCGCGCATCGATCGCGTCCCCGCCGAAGCGGCTGCGCTCGCCGGTGAGGCGCCGACGCAGATCGAGGTGCCGACCCCGACTGCGCTGACCTCGAGCTGGTTCTGCCCGGTCGTGGGGATGCGCGCCATCGCACCGGGGTTCGGCGAGACCACCACCGAATTGCTGCTCACCAACATGACCGGCGCATCGGTGTCAGTGTCGATCGAGCTGCGCGGTCGCACCACGGGCCGCCAGTTCGTGACCGCGGACGTGGCGCCGCTCAGCACCGGCGTGGTGAATACCTCCGACTACGCACGCGACGAGATCATCGGCGCCCTCGTGGAGGCTTCGTCGGGCGGTCTGGCGGTGACGCGCAGGCTGACGTCCCCGCTCGGGATCGACGAAGCCCGCTGCTCGAGCGTGCTCGCCCCCAACTGGTACGTGCCCGTCGGCGACACCCAATCAGACGCGCTCGGGGTGATTGCGATCATGAATCCGCTGCCGCGCGACGCGATCGTCGATATCACCTTCGCCACCGAAGCCGAATTCGGGCCCTTCGTCGTGCCGGAGCTGACCGGGGTCGTGATCCCGGCGTGGAGCTCGGTCGCCGTCGATGTCGGCGAGCATGCGCGCAGGCGCGATGTCGTGGCCGCATCGGTGCAGGCGCGCACCGGTCGCATCGCAGCGGATTCGTTCGTGATGTACGACGGCAGCGTCGGCCGGCGCGGCTTTGCCGCTGAGCTGGCGTCGGTCAGCCTCAGCGAGACGTGGCTTGTGCCGGTGGCAGGCATCGACAGCGAGACTCATCTGCGTGTCCGGGTGTTCAATCCCTCTGACGAAGTTGCCCAAGTCGTCGCAGAGGTGACGGCCGCAGGCGTCGACAGCGACCGCGTGGCCCTCGCCATCGCATCGCACGACGTGCGCGAGCTGATCGTCGAGCCGCCCAGCGACCGCGAACCCGGGCTCGACACCCTGCTGGCCCCCACCGGAGTGCCGCTGGGAATCTCGGTGACCGGGCAGAACGATGTGCCGTTCGTCGTGTGGGCAGAGACGGTGGTCGGCTCTGCGGCGAGCCCGCTGACCGACATCCCGATTGCCTCCGATGCCGCCGGCGAGGCAGCGGATCCCGCCGGCGGCGCGTCCGTCACGGTGGTGGCCCAATCCGACGAGCCCCCCGACGCCCCGACTGGGGCTGCATCCGCTGAGGGAGCCGTGCCCGACGATGCCTCGCGTGACATCGATGGTGCCGCCGCCGAGGTGCTCCCGCCAGTGTTGTCCGCACGGTCGGGCTTGACCTCGGTGCCAGGCATCGGGGTGCAGCGCGAGCGCTGGCTGGTGGTGGTGCCCGCCGAAGCCGGTGTCGAGACATTCCTGACGATCATGAGGAACCCGACATCGCCAGACGCCGAGGATGCAGTCGCCGAGGATGCAGTCGCCGACGTGTCGGGCGGCGACGGCCGGGTCGTCATCGGGACGCTGCAGCGCGAGACACTCGCAGTGGTCGACGTGCCGGCATCAGGCGTGGTGACTCATCGGCTGACGAGTGGCACGACGCGAATCTTGGTGTCCGACGTCCCGTTCGCCGCGCTGCTGTGGCAGGCGAGATCCGGCAGCGCCGGGCTCAGCGTGGCTCATCCGGTGGGATGGTGAGTCCCTGATGGAACGCCTCGCTGTTGCCGCGGTGCTCGTGGCCATCGCTCTTGGGGTTGCCTTCGTTGCACAGCGCCGCAGGGGCGCTGCCCCCGGCGCCGTGCCCGATTCGAGCGTGCCGGCCTCGGTCGATCTCTCGTCGTTGGGCGTCGAATCGGGCCCCGCGATCGTGGTCTTCACCGAGGAGACCTGCCGCACGTGCGCTGCCGCGGTCGCGGTGGTCCGCGGGCCGGCCGGTGCGAGCCTGGCGGTTGCCGAGGTGCCCTTCGCAACCCAGCGGGACCTGCACCGTCGCCACGGCATCGACACCGTGCCTACGACGGTGGTCGCGGATGCCCACGGCCAGGTTGTCGACGGCTGGATCGGCCGCGTCGACGTCGGGGAACTGGCTGCTGCGCTCGCGCTCCTCAGGAGCGGCTGAGGGCCCTCGTCGGGATCAGTCGGCGACCTGGGGCGGGGGAGCGGCGAGCGGCACGTCCGGTGCGGGCTTGGTGCCCGCATCAGGCTCGGGCTCAGACTCGGCCTTGACGGGTTCCACGGAAGGGTCGAGCTTCCCGTTGCCGGCCTTCGATGACTCGTCGGGTTCGGGATCGGCGACGAGCGTGGCGATCTGAGCGCCCGTGATCGTCTCGTGCTCGAGCAGCGCAGCCGCGATCCGGTCGAGCCCCTCCCGGTGCTCGACGAGGGCCCGCCGGGCCCGATCCTGCTGGGTCCGCAGGATCCGCTCGACTTCCTCGTCGATGACTCGGGCGGTCTCGTCGGAGTAGTCGCGTCCCGACACGAGGTCTTCGCCCAGGAACACTTGGGCGTGAGATCCCCACGCCATCGGCCCCACCCGGTCGCTCATGCCCCATTCCGACACCATCTTGCGGGCGAGCTCAGTGCCTTGGACGAGGTCGTTCGCAGCGCCGGTGGAGGTCACGCCGAACACGGTCTCCTCAGCCATGCGCCCGCCGAAGAGCACTGCAAGCCGGTCTTCGATGTACTCCTGGCTGTATGCGTGGCGCTCCTCGGGCAGCTGCATGGTGACGCCGAGTGCTTGGCCGGTCGGCAGGATCGTCACCTTGTGGACCGGGTCGGCGTGGGGGAACAGCGTGGCGATGAGCGCGTGCCCGCCCTCGTGGTAGGCCGTGACCTCCCGTTCGCGCTCGCTCAGCGCGACCGACTCGCGGCGCTGTCCCATCAGCACGCGGTCGCGTGCCGCCTCGAAATCGGTCAAGCCGATCGATTCGGAGCCTCGCCGGACGGCGTGCAGGGCGGCTTCGTTGACCAGGTTGGCCAAGTCCGCGCCGCTCATGCCCGGTGTGCCCTTGGCCAAGGCTTCGAACTGCACCTCGTCGTCGGTCTTCTTGTCCTTGGAGTGGACCGCCAGGATGGCCAGCCGCTCGGAGTACTCGGGCAGCGGCACCACCACTTGGCGGTCGAAGCGGCCCGGTCGCAGCAGGGCCGGATCCAAGATGTCGGGCCGGTTGGTCGCGGCCATCATCACGATGCCGCCGGTTTCCTCGAACCCGTCCATCTCGGCCAGCATCTGGTTGAGCGTCTGCTCACGCTCGTCATGGCCCCCGCCCAGCCCGGCGCCCCGCTTGCGGCCGATCGAGTCGATCTCGTCGATGAAGATGATCGCCCGTCCCATCTTGCGAGCACTCTGGAACAGATCGCGAACCCGGCTGGCGCCGACGCCGACGAACATCTCCATGAAGTCCGAGCCGGTCACCGACAGGAACGGCACACCTGCCTCGCCCGCAACCGCCCTGGCAATGAGCGTCTTGCCAGTGCCGGGCGGGCCGACGAGCAGCACGCCCTTGGGGACCTTGGCACCGATCGCCGTGAATCGCTCCGGCGTCTTGAGGAAGTCGACGATCTCGGTGATCTCCTGCTTCACGCCGTCGTAGCCGGCGATGTCGTCGAACTTCGTCGAGGGGCGCTCGGTGGTGTAGGTCTTGGCTTTGCTGCGGCCGATCGACATGATCCCCGACATCTGCCCCTGGGCACGTCGCTGCATCCACCAGAAGAACAGGAAGATCAGGCCGAACGGCAACAGGAACGGCAGCAGGCTGACGAGCAGGTTGGGCTTGTCGGTGTGAAACTCGATGGCCACCTCTTGGCGGCGCAGCAGCGCCAGATCGGTCTCAGGCAGCTCGACGGGACCTTCGGATGAGAACTTCGTGCCGTCGATGTACTCGCCGGTGATCTCGCCGGTGCCGTTGGTGATCGTGACGCTGCGAACGCTGCCTTCGGACACCTGCGCGATCAAGCCGCTGTAGTCGACGGCGTTGCGGTCCTCGTTGTTGAGCAGGCCCGGCAAGAACATCACCGACAGCAGCACCATGGCGAGCAGCCAGATGGACCAGCGGGGCCAGCGCTCGCCGCGCCGCCGGGTTTCGGTGCCCGACGGCCCAGGCTGGTGGCGACGCGATCGCACATCGGGATCGTCGTGGGCGGGCGCGTCCGGAGGCTCGCCGGCTCGGGGCTTGCGTGCTCGGGAGTGCCCCTCGCCGGGGGGCACCTCGGATGCCATGGGTTCATGCTATGGCGGTGTCGTCACAACCCATAGCCGCGCGATGCCGGCCTGGGCACACCACTAACCTGCGCGGGTGGCCGCACTGACCATGCGCCCCTCGCGACCGGGGGCGGTGCTGGCAGCGTGGGTCGAAGCCGCAGTGGTCGTCGCGAGCTGCGTGGCTGTCTTTCTGTGGCTCGATCCGGACGGGATCTTCTCGGCTGCGACGCCCACCGGCGGGGACATGGGTGCCCACGTGTGGGGACCGTCGTTCCTCAAACACGAGCTCCTGCCGTCTGGCTCGCTGCGCGGCTGGACGCATGAGTGGTACGCGGGCATGCCCGCCATGCAGTTCTACATGGTGGTGCCGTACCTGCTGATCGTGGCAGCCGACATCGTGCTGCCTTCGGGCGTCGCTTTCAAGCTGGTGGCGGTGAGCGGTGTCGTCACGATGCCCGCAGCAGCGTGGCTGATGGGCCGGCTGGCGGGCTGGGCGCGGCCGCTGCGGATGCTGCTGCCGGCTGCGGGGCTGCTGTTCGTCTTCGACGTGAACTTCACGATCTACGGCGGCAACGCGGCATCGACCCTGGCGGGAGAGTTCGCGTTCTCGATTGCGCTGTCGGCGACGCTGGTGTACCTCGGCATGCTGTGGCGCTCGCTCGAGCGGGGCACTGGCCGCGCCCGCACGAGCTGCGCGTTGGCGTTCGTCGCTCTCTGCCACCCGATCGCGCTCGCGTTTGCCGTTGCCGCCAGCATCCTCATGGTTGCGGTGCGCGGCCTGCACCGCCTGCCCGAGCGCATCGGCCGGGTGCCCGCTTTGGGCACGTCGATCGCGGCGATCATGCTGTGGGCCGCCGTGTGGAACCTCACCGGGTCCCCGCTGTGGCGCCTCGCGGTGCCCGCTGCGGCAACCGCCGCGCTGGCACTGGGCGAGTGGCGCAGGTCGTGGCATGCCCTGCTCATCGGGTTGATCGGCGGTGCGGTGTCGGCCTTCTGGACGGTGCCGTTCGCAGCCCGTCGGGCATTCATGAACGACATGGGATGGGAGCGGCTCACCTCGGTGCGAGAGCATTTGTTCTTCACCGACGAGATCGCCGGCGAGGGGACCTTTCACAGCATCACCTGGCTGTTGGTGCTTGCCGGCGTCGGCGCAGCGGTCGGCCTTGTCCGCTGGCATCGCCCCGCAATGACGTGGACGGTCATCGCGTTCACCATGGCGATGGGGTTCGTCCATTGGCCCCAGCACCGCCTCTGGAACGCGCGGATCCTGCCGTTTTGGTACCTGGCTCTGTACCTGCTGGCGGCGATGGGGCTGTGGCTCATCATTGAGGGCCTGACACGCCGGGAATCATCGCCGAATCCCGGTGCGGCTGGCCGGGGTCTGACGGCCGTGCAATGGCTGCGGGTGACGCTGCCGGTCATGGCGCTCGTCGCGGCGCTGGGCCTGCTGCTGCTGCGTTTCGGCGACGCTCCCGGCGGCCGCCGTGACGCCGGCGGTGACTTTCGATGGGGCCCCCTGACGGTGTCATCGGAGGATCACAACTTCGTGTCGGGATGGGCGCGCTGGAACTTCCGGGGCTATGAGGGACGCCCGGCCTATCCCGAGTACTACGAGTTCGTCAACACGTTGGATGACGTGGGCCGCCAGCACGGCTGCGGGCGATTGCTGTGGGAGTACGACCGGGACATCGTGGGTGCATACGGCACACCGATGGCCCCGATGCTGTTGCCGCAGTGGACCGATGGCTGCATCGCCTCAATGGAGGGCCTCTACTTCGAATCGTCGCCGACTGTGCCGTTTCACTTCCTCATGCAGTCGGAGCTGTCGGCTGCGCCGTCGCGCCCGATGCGTGGTCTGCCGTACAGCGCACTGGACTTCGGCCTGGGCGTCCCGCACTTGCAGATGTCGGGCGTGCGCTACTACGCCGCGTTCAGCGCTGAGGCCACCGCCGCGGCGCACGGCGCGGCGGACCTGCAGCTCATTGCCTCGACGGGCCCGTGGTCGATCTTCCTCGTCGAGAACAGCGAGGTCGTGTCGCCGCTGCGTTTCGAGCCCGCCGTCGCGGAAGGCGTGTCCCCAGCGGGGCGGGCCTGGACCGATCCTGCGGCAGTCTGGTTCAACGAGCCGACGGCGTGGGACGTGCCCATCGCGGCAGACGGCCCGCAGCACTGGTCCCGCGTCGCGTTGCTGCAGCCGCCCGATCCCGATGCCGGCCCGCCCGCCTCGCTGACCAGATTCAACGCGGCACCGAGGCGCGCATTGCCGCCTGTGCGCGTCAGCGACGTTGACATCGGCTCCCAACGGGTGTCGTTCTCCGTCGACGAGCCCGGAGTGCCGGTGCTCGTCAAGGTGTCGTACTTCCCGAACTGGTCGGTCGTCGGCGCTGAGGGTCCCTACCGCGTCACGCCGAACTGGATGGTGGTGATCCCCACCGATCTCGATGTGGAGCTCGCCTACGGCGCAACTGCAGTCGAGTACCTCGCCTGGCTGACGACGCTCATCGGGCTGGCGGCGCTGGCGCTGGTTGCGGTGCGGCCGCCGGCACGGTTCGGGGACCGGCCGGCCGCCCCGCCTCGTCACGCCCCCGTCGCGCCGTATGACGCAACTTCAGCACAGCTCGATGCGGGCGACGGCCCGTTCGTCACCGACGTCGAGCCCGCCCAGCCGGCAGTGTCGGTCGTGCTGCCGGCCTACCAAGCTGCACACCTGGTGGGCCGGGCGGTGACGCAGGTCGCTGCCGCCCTGCGCGACAACACGGCCCTGGACGGTGATCTCGAGATCGTCGTGGTCGATGACGGGTCCACCGACGCCACCTCGGAGGCTGCTCGGCAAGCCGGTGCTGATGTCGTCATTGCCGCAGATGTGAATCGTGGCAAGGGCGCTGCGGTGCGGGCGGGCATGCTCGCCGCGAGCGGACGGCTCCGCCTGTTCACCGACGTCGATCTGGCCTACCCGCCCGGTCAGCTCAACTCGCTCATCGATGCGCTGGCGGCCGGTGCCGATGTCGCGCTCGGCAACCGGCGTCATGCCGAAGCCCGCACGATCACTCCCGCGCCTGCGGCGAGAGCGTTCGCGAGTCGCCTGTTCAACGCCTTCACGAGGGTCGTGCTGCTGCGCCGCTATCGAGACACCCAATGCGGCTTCAAGGGCTTCACTGCAGAGGCCGCGCAGTCGATCTTCGGACGGTGTGTCGTCGACGGGTTCGCCTTCGACGTCGAAGTGCTCTACCTCGTCGAGCATCTCGGCTTGACGGCGCGCGAGGTTCCCGTGTCGGTCGACCACACCGAGGACACCACGGTCCGCCTGGCTGCACAGTCGTGGAGAGTGGTTGCAGACATCTGGCGCATCCGCCACCGCGCCGGGGCCGGCGCGTATGACGAAGACCCCGTGGTGCCGAGCGCCGATGGCGACCGGGTGTGAGCCGGTCAGGCCTCCTGGGCGTCGCGCACTGCTGGCGCTGGGGTGCCGCTGGCGGGACTCTTGGGGTGCGACCTGCGATCCGTGCCCCCGACAACAGCCATGAGCGGTGCAGGCCTCGCCGCCTGGGCGGACCGGCCCTCACGGGGGGAATGGTGGCGTGAGCGCGGGCGCCCGATGGCGACGCCGCTCGGCCGCTGCGAGCTGAAGAGGCCAGCTTCGTCGAGCAGTATGCGGTCCTCGTACTCGTCGAACCAGAGGGCTTCGGGGTTCCGGCCGACGATCGTCACCTTGCCGCGGTCGGGCGCGTGGGCCGGGTTGCGCAGCACCTTGAAGATCACGACACCGTTCTCGGCCCCTGGCAGCCCGGCGATCGGACCGTCGGTCACCGCCGACACCTCGGTCTTGCCCTTGTAGTGCACGATGGTCAGCCGCGCGTGCGACTCCACGCCCGAGAGGCCGCGTTGGGACTCATTGAGCAGCTGCCATGCCCGCTCGATCGGCACATTGAACGCCTTGTAGGCCACGATGTTGCGACCGCAGAAGAAGTAGTGGTTCTCGACGCCGACGCCTTTGAGCGTGCGCTGCAGGATTCTCAGCGCCTCTGGGTCGTCGTTGACCCCGGCGATGATCGGCGTCTGGTTCTCGACGCTGATCCAGCCGCGTGACACCAACGCGTCGAGGGCTTGGCGCGTATTCGCCCGCCAACGCAGGAAGCCCTTGTCGTCGGTGATGTAGCGGCCGTCGGAATCCTTGACCAAGAATTCGTCGGGGTGGTTGAAGTGAACCATGAACCGCATCGCGACGTCCGGATAGATCTCGTGAAAGCGATCGAGCATCGCAAAGAAGGCATCGTCGAAGCGGTCGGGGTAGAACGCCAACTCCTTGGTACCGACCCGGATGGCCTCCGTGCCCGCTTCTGCGAGGGCGGTGAACCACCCGGCGAGCTTGGAATTGGGCAGCACCATCGGATCGCCGCCTGAGAGCAGGATCTCTCGCAGCTTCGGCCTGCCGGTTTCAGGGTGTGATCCGCCGTTGGCAGCGACTGCTTCGTTATGCGTCCGGATGTAGTCGGTGATCTCACCGACGTTCGCAAGGCCCTTCTTCTTGAGCGTGCCATCCGCCCGTTCAATTTCCTTGCGTCCGATGAGTTCCTCTCTATAACAGAACCGGCAATGCGCTGAACATGTCGAAATGACATACAGCAAACCCATCTCGTACTTGTGCAGAAGTCCTTCGATCGGGCTGTAGTCCAATTGATTGGCGGGATCCGGATCTCCCTCCAAGTCTACAGTCTCATCCGGCGATGCCTTTACAAGTTTTTGTAGCGCAGGACTTGATGTCGCCATGTCAAAATAATGACGAGTAATTTTGACCGGCATTCGCGTCTCAACATCGCGCTCAGTACCGCGTAACTCCTGCAAGTCTGTGAGCTCTTGCGAGGTATAAAAACTCTTGAATTCGTCAGGCGCAGATCCGCTCATGAACGGTTCAAGACCGTTGACGATCTGGCGGTCGTATCTGGGGTTTTCGACCGCATCAAGAACCAATTGTTCCCGTTCTGTTGGCTGGTATTTACTCTTCGCCATCTCATCTCTCGCTTGCTTCAGGCAGGTTCGTATCCCACTCTCTGCAACCACCATAGGGAGACGCGGGCGCGAATTGCAAGGGCGTTGCCGCGAAGCGCCGCGCACAACTGCGCGGTTCAGTGGCGACGCGCTCGCGCCGAAGCGCCCTCGATCGAGTGCCGACTACTCACAAATCCACGCCTTTCGAGACCGAGGCGTCGCGGTTAGCGCAGGCGCTGGCAGCGACGCCTCATAGGCTCTGAACCCGTTATGGCGGGCCGTATCCCACCGGAGTCAACAGCACTGCTGGCAGCGGTTGTCAAGGCATATGACATACGTGGGATTTATCCCGACGAGTTGGGTCCCTCGACGACGCGAGCAATCGGATTTGCGTTCGCCGAATGGTCTGGTGCCGCGCGTGTTGTGCTCGGCCGTGACATGCGACCGAGTGGCATCGAGCTAGCGGATTCGTTCGCGGAAGGCGTCCAGATGGCGGGGGCCGACGTCATCGATCTCGGGCTCGCCTCGACGGATCTGCTCTACTTCGCCTCCGGTCGCCTGAACCTGCCGGGGGCGATGCTGACGGCCTCGCACAACCCGGCGCACTACAACGGCATCAAGCTGTGCGGCCCGGGTGCTGCGCCCGTGGGTGCCGACAGCGGTCTCGCCGAGATTGCGCAGCGGGCAGCGGCCGGCAGCGCTGTGCACGATGCTCCCGGCCGGCGTACCCGACGCGACCTGCTTGACACCTTCGCAGACCACGTTCGCTCCTTTGTCGACGTCGACAACCTGGCGCCGCTGCGCGTCGTGGCCGATACGGCCAACGGCATGGGCGGTCTCGTCGTGCCGGCGGTCTTCGGGCCCTTGCCTTTCGAGGTCGAGCTGCTCTACGGCGAGCTCGACGGCACGTTTCCCAACCACCCCGCCGACCCCATCCGGCCCGAGAATCTCGTGGATCTGAGCGAGCGAGTGCTGGCCGTCGGCGCCGACGCGGGCCTCGCATTCGACGGCGACGCCGACCGGGTCTTTCTTGTCGACGAGCGAGGCCGTGCGGTGAGCGGATCGCTGCTCACCGCGTTGGTCGCCCAGGCCATGCTGCGTCGTGAGGGGCAGGGGCCGATCCTGCACAACCTGATCTGTTCCCGTGCCGTTCCCGAGGCCATTGCCGAAGCGGGCGGCCAGCCCGTACGGACTCGTGTGGGCCACAGCTACATCAAGGCCGAAATGGCCCGCACCGGTGCCGCGTTCGGCGGCGAGCACAGCGGTCACTACTACTTTGCCGACAACTACCGGGCGGACTCCGGTCTCATCGCAGCCCTCATCGTCCTCGAGACGCTGAGCACCGCCGCAATGCCCCTGTCCGAATTGCTGGCGCCGCTCGACCGCTACGCCTCATCGGGCGAGATCAATGCCCGTGTCGAGGACGTCGAGGAGGTGCTCCGCCGTACTGCAGCGCACTTCGCCGAGCTGTCACAGGACTGGCTTGACGGGTTGACCGTGGACGGGGGCGACTGGTGGTTCAATCTGCGGCCGTCCAACACTGAGCCCTTGCTGCGCTTGAATCTCGAGGCGCCGGACGCCGGCGCGGTGGCGCAGCGTGTGAGCGAGATCAGCACACTGCTGGCATGATCGGAGCCGCAGCCGCCCGCAGCGCGCGGCCGGGAGCGGGTCGCAGGAGGTGAACGTGGGCCTTGATCCGGTGCTGGCAGAGATCCTGGTGTGTCCAGCGGACAAGGGGCCGCTGTACTGCGTGGACGATGCCGACCTGCTGTACAACCCGCGCCTCGGCCGTGCCTACCGGATCGACGGCGGCATCCCCGTGCTGCTGGTCGAGGAAGCCGAAGAGGTGGATCCGACCGCAGCAGCGGCGTACGACGAGCGCATATCGAGCGGCGAGCTCAGCCCCACCTTCGATCCGGGCAAGTGACCGACGCCGATGACTGACTCGATGGGCATGGCCGCCGCGGTCGACTCGCTTGCCGAACAGCTCGAAGCAGCGCTCGCTTCCGCTGCGGCAGTGCCCGGGCCGACCCTGAGCGAGCCGATCACCAGCGTTGTCGCACTGGGCATGGGTGGATCGGGTGTCGCCGGCGACATCGTCGCTGCGCTGGCGTCGCCGCAGATGGCGGTGCCGGTGACGGTCGCCAAGGGCTACGAGTGCCCGGCGTTCGTCGGCCCGTCGACGCTGGCGATTGCGGTGTCCTTCAGCGGCAACACCGAGGAGACGCTGGAGGCGGTGACTGCCGCCCACGACGCCGGCGCGTCGATCATCGCCGTCACTTCGGGCGGGCGTCTGGGCGAGCTGGCCCGCCGGTGGGATGTCCCGCTGTACGAGGTCGACGGCACCATCCCGATGCCGAGGGCCGCGGTGGGGGCCATCTCTGTGGCTCCCCTGGTCGCGCTCGAACGGGCCGGTCTGCTGGCCGGAGTCGCCGACTGGATCGCAGCAGCAGTTGCACAGCTGCGGCTGCGCCGTGAGAACGAGCCCGGCAGCAATCTCGAACCGCTGGTGCGGGCCGTCGGCGCCGGCGAGATGGTTCCGGTCTTCTACGGCGGGGGAGCACTCGGCATGGTCGCGGCGGGTCGTGCCAAGGCGCAGGTCAACGAGAACGTCAAGATCCCCGCGTACGCCAGCGCGATGCCCGAACTCTGCCACAACGAACTGGCCGGCTGGGATCTCGCCGGCTCGCCCGACGGCGGCTCGCCGCTCGCCGTCATCGCGCTGCGCCACGATTTCGAGCATCCGCAGATTGAGCGTCGCTATGACTTCATGCGGGGCGTCCTCGCAGGCGGAGAGGTAGGCGTGCCTTTCTGCGAGCTGCGCGCTGGCGGCGACGTCCCCATGGCCCAGCTGTTCGATCTCATCTACCAGGTCGACCTGCTGAGCCTGCGCTTCGCCGCGGCCGCCCAGCGCGACCCCGGCCCGATCCCGCTGCTCGAAGAACTGAAGGCATTCCTTGCCTGACACGGCAGGCTGTCGGCCGAACGCAAGCGAGGTGATCCCATGACTTCCCCGTCGCGCCTGATCGATGATTTCGAAGTCGCTGATCTCAGCGCGGCGCCGTCAGGTCGGCGCCAGATCGAGCTGGCAGAGACCGAGATGCCCGGCCTGATGGCGCTGCGTGCCCAGCACTTCGATGCGCAGCCGTTGCGGGGCGCACGCATCACCGGCTCGCTCCACATGACAGTGCAGACGGCGGTGCTCATCGAGACCTTGGTCGATCTGGGCGCGCAAGTGAGATGGGCGTCGTGCAACATCTTCTCCACCCAGGACGAAGCCGCAGCCGCCGTGGTGGTCGGGCGCGACGGTACGCCTGCTGAGCCACGGGGCGTGCCGGTCTTCGCGTGGAAGGGCGAGACGCTCGGTGAGTACTGGCGCTGCAACTACCGGGCACTGCGCTGGCCTGAGGGCCCCGGACCGACATTGATCGTCGATGACGGCGGCGACGCCACCTTGATGGTGCACCTCGGCGCGCGCTACGAGGCCCTCGGCGCCGTGGAAGAGCTGCCGGCCGAGGGCCCTGATGCCGCCTCGCCCGACGAGTTGGCCGTGCACGAGCTGCTGGCGGAGCTGCAGCAGACCGAGCCCGGCCTGTGGACCGAGATTGCCGAAGGAATCCGTGGAGTCTCCGAGGAGACCACCACCGGCGTGAACCGGCTCTACGACATGGCCAGCCGGGGGGAGCTGACGTTTCCGGCGTACAGCGTGAACGACTCGGTCACCAAGTCCAAGTTCGACAATCTCTACGGCTGCCGGCACTCGCTCATCGACGGCATCAACCGGGCCACCGACGTGATGCTCGGCGGCAAGGTGGCGTTCGTCGCCGGCTACGGCGACGTGGGCAAGGGCTGCGCGCAGGCGCTGCGCGGCCAGGGATGCCGAGTGATCGTCTCGGAGATCGACCCGATCAATGCCCTGCAGGCAGCCATGGAGGGCTTCGAAGTCGACCGGCTCACCAACGTGCTTGACATCGCCGACATCTACGTCACCGCGACGGGAAATCGCGACATCATCTCGGCCGAGCACATGTCGGCAATGAAGCATCAGGCGATCGTCGCCAACATCGGGCACTTCGACAACGAGATCGACATGGCGGGCCTGATGGCCATGTCGGACGTGCAGCGCAACGAGATCAAGCCCCAGGTGGACGAGTTCGTCTTTCCCAGCGGCAACTCGGTGATCGTGCTGGCCGAGGGGCGGCTGGTGAACCTGGGCTGCGCTACCGGTCACCCCAGCTTCGTGATGTCGATGAGCTTCACCAACCAGGTGCTCGCTCAGCTCGAACTGCACGCGCACGCCGAAGAGCTGCCCGCCGATGTTCACGTGCTGCCCAAGCGGCTCGACGAGGAGGTCGCCCGCCTGCACCTCGACAAGCTCGGCGCCAGGCTCACTCGCCTCACGCCGTCGCAGGCCGACTATCTGGGCTTGGACGCCGACGGCCCCTACAAGGCAGACCGCTACCGCTACTAGCCGAAGAAACCGCTTCGCCGGTCCGCAGCGCCGCATCTATGGTCGCCCCGTGCTGTTCGAGGTGCGCTGCGCCGGTTGCGGGCTGTTGGGATGGTGCCCCTGTGCTGCGTGCGTGGAAGCGCTCGAGGCGCCCGAGCCGGCATCGGTGCCCGGTGCTGACTCGGTCGCTGTGCTGTTCTCCCATTCTGGGGTCGGGCGTGAGTTCATTCATGCGCTCAAGTACCGCGGCGAGAGGGCGATCGCCGTGTGGCTGGGGGACTCGCTCGCGCTCACCCACCTGGTCGCGACCGCGGCGGGGTCGGTCGACACCGTCACGTGGGCACCGACGACAGCGGCTCATCGACGAGCTCGCGGATTCGACCAGGCCGAGACGCTGGCACGAGCTGCCGCCAGGGCGTTGCGGGTACGTCCCGCGAGGCTGCTGCGGCGGATCGGATCAGGGGCGCAGTCAGGCTCCGGACGCTCAGCGAGGTTGGCGGGGCCCCGTTTCGCGGGACGTGCGAGTGCTGCAGGCCGCCGGGTATTGCTCGTCGACGACGTGCTCACGACCGGGGCCACCCTGCGGGCGGCGGCCGCGGCGTTGGAGGGTGCCGGTGCCGCTGCGGTGCATGTGGCAGCGTGTGCACGACGGGGTCGTGACCCCGTCTTCACGGGTGCCTAACATGGCACTCCCTTTATCTTGAGCGCAGCCGACCAGCCGTCTGCTCGCTCAGAAAGCTGAGGCGATGCAGATCACCATCACGGGTCGAAAAGTTCAGGTTCCCGACGATGTGCGGGCTGCGGTTGAGCGGAAGATCGGGGCCTTGGACCGGTTCGTAGGCGGGCTGGATCGAGCCGAAGTGGTGTTCCGCGAGGAGAAGAACCCCCGCATCACCGAGCGCGAGCAGGTAGAGGTCACTTTGCTCGGCCATGGCCATCGTGTGCGGGCTTCGGTTGCCGGAGTCGACCAGCACCAAGCGGTGGATCTTGCGGTCGGCAAGCTCGGCAAGCAGCTGCGCAAGCTCAAGACCCGCGTCGTGCGACGGCACCGTCCGAATCTCCAACGCGACGAGGTGCATCATCCACTGGCTCGCCTCGAGAACGACCTCGTGAACGGCGAAGCGGCGCCCGAGACAGCCGCCGGCCCTGATGACCCCGAATGGGTGCCGCGCATCGTGCGCCGCAAGACGTTCGACCTCGAGCTCATGGACCCCGCCGAGGCGGTGACCCGCATGCAACTGCTCGATCACGACTTCTTCCTGTTTGTGAACGCCGACAGCGGCATGCCCAGCGTGGTGTACCTGCGCTCGGACGGAGACGCGGGCCTCATCGAGATCGACTCCTGAGAGCGTCGGCCGAGCAATTCTCGGCTTTGGTGTCGGGGGGCAGCGGTAGCCTGCGCTCGTGGCTCTGTTTCAGCGCATGCTCCGTGCGGGGGAGGGCAAGAAGCTGCGCTTGCTCGAGGCGCTGGTCCCCGAGGTCAATGCGGTCGAGCCCGACATCGAACGGCTCTCCGACGACGAGCTGCGGGCGCGTACCGGCGAATTTCGGGCCGAGCTCGACCGCGGCGCCGAGCTGAACGACATCTTGGTCGACGCCTTCGCGGTGACCCGCGAGGCGGCGAGGCGGGTCATCGGCCAGCGCCACTACGACGTGCAGATCATCGGCGGGGCCGCGCTGCATTTCGGATGGGTCGCAGAGATGCGCACCGGCGAGGGCAAGACGCTCGTCTCGACGCTGCCGGTGTACCTGAACGCGCTGAGCGGCAAGGGCGTCCACGTCGTCACCGTCAACGATTACCTGGCGGCACGCGATGCCGAGTGGATGGGCCGCATCCACCGCTTCCTGGGCCTCGAGGTGGGGCTCGTCGTGCCCGGGCCCTTCGACGCCGCCCACAAGCGCCGCCAGTACGAGGCGGACGTCACCTACGGCACCAACAACGAGTTCGGCTTCGACTACCTGCGCGACAACATGGCGCCCAATCGGGCCTCCCAGACCCAGCGCGGGCACAACTTCTGCATCGTGGACGAGGTCGACTCGATCCTCATCGACGAGGCACGCACGCCGCTGATCATCAGCGGGCGGGTCGCCGACGCGGCGAAGCTCTACCAGCAGTTCGCCCGCATCGCAGCAACGATGATCCGTGACCTCGACTACGAGGTCGAGGAAGACAAGCGCAACGTGGCGGTGCTCGAGCCGGGCATCAACAAGGTCGAGCGGGCGCTCAACATCGACAACCTCTACGACCAGGTCTCGGCCAATCTCGTGCACCAGATGAACGCCGCGCTGCGGGCCAAGGAGCTCTACCGCCGCGACAAGGACTACGTCGTGTCGCACGGCGAGGTGAAGATCGTCGACGAGTTCACCGGCAGGATCCTTGAGGGTCGGCGCTGGAGCGAAGGTCTGCACCAAGCGGTGGAGGCCAAGGAAGGCGTGGCGATCAAGGAGGAGAACCAGACGCTCGCCACCATCACGCTGCAGAACTACTTCCGCCTCTACGACAAGCTCGCCGGCATGACGGGCACGGCCACCACCGAGGCCGCTGAGTTCGGCAACACCTACGGGCTCGACGTCATCCCGGTGCCCACCCATGTGCCGGTCGTGCGGGCAGACCATGGCGATCTCATCTACAAGACCGAGCGGGCCAAGTTCGACGCGGTCGTCGATGACCTCGCCGAGCGGATCGGTGCCGGCCAGCCGACCCTCGTGGGCACGGTCAGCGTCGAGAACTCCGAGAAGCTGTCCGCCGCGCTGGAGCGCCGCGGCATCGACCACAGCGTGCTCAATGCCAAGGAGCACACACGCGAAGCCGAGATCATCGCCCAGGCGGGCCGGCTGGGCTCAGTGACGGTGGCCACCAACATGGCCGGCCGAGGCGTCGACATCCTGCTGGGCGGCAATCCCGAGGGCCTGGCCCGGCGCGACCTGCTGCGCGAGAAGCTGGATCCCGACGATCCCGCCAACGCCGCCGAGCTGATGAGGCGTGTCGAGCGCTACGAACCCGACTGCCGGTCCGAGGGCGACGCGGTGCGCAAGCTGGGCGGGCTGTACGTGCTCGGCACCGAGCGCCACGAGTCACGCCGCATCGACAACCAGCTACGCGGCCGCTCGGGACGCCAGGGCGACCCGGGCGAGAGCCGGTTCTACCTCTCGCTCGAGGATGACCTGATGCGCCTGTTCGCCACCGGGGCGGTCAACTGGGTGATGGATCGCACGCTGCCTGACGACGTGCCGCTCGAGGCGAAGATGGTCACCAAGGCCATCGAGCGTGCCCAGAACACGGTCGAGCAGAAGAACGCCGAGGTCCGCAAGAACGTCCTCAAGTACGACGAGGTGATGAACGAGCAGCGCAAGGTGATCTATGCGCGGCGTGAGCAGATCCTCGGCGGCGACGACCTGCGCGCCGAATCGCTGGGATACGTCCGAGAGGCTGCCGAGGCGGCGGTGTCGGACCACTGCGACAGCGACGAGATCACCGAGTGGGATCTCGACGGGCTGCTCGCCACGATCCGCACCTATTGGCCCAGCGAGCTGACCGGTGCCGAGCTGACCGGTGACGGCCAGCGCAACTGGAGCTTCGACGACGCGGTCGATCTGGTGTGCGCCGACGGCGAGCGTCACTACGAGGCGCGCGAGGCCGAGATCAGCCCTGAGGCGATGCGCGAGGTCGAGCGGCAGGTGATGCTGCGGCTCATCGACCAGCGCTGGCGAGAGCACCTCGCCGACATGGACCACTTGCGTGAGGGCATCCATCTGCGAGGGATCGGCCAGAAGGACCCCGTCGCAGAATGGCAGCGGGAAGGCTTCGACATGTTCGGGGCGATGCTCGAGCGGGTGTACCGAGACTTCGTCACCTACGTCATGCACGTGCAGGTTGCGACCGCCACCGCGAACGGCGAGGCAGCGCCGGCGCCAGGCGCACAATCGGCCGCCGACGCGAACGGGACGCGGACTACCGATGTGCAGTACACAGCGCCGGATCCCACACCCTCGACCGTGACCGGCGGCAATGGCGCCTCCAGCGCAGCCCCTGCAGCCTCACCGCAGCGAGGACCCGGCGGCCCGTCGCAGTCGCGTCGCATCGCTGCGGCATCGGGCGGCACGATCGTCAAGTCCGCTGCGGAGAAGCTGGGACGCAACGATCCCTGCCATTGCGGGTCGGGACGCAAGTTCAAGCACTGCTGCGGTCGCTGAGGTGAGCCGGACCTTGAACGACTACGCCGACGCGCTGGCAGAGCTGGATCGGCGTGTGAGCGAGGCGCATCACTACCTGGGCATCGAGGAGGCACGCGCCGCTGCGGCCACGCTCGAAACCGAGGCATCGGAGCCGTCGCTGTGGGATGACCCCGACCGGGCGCGAGCGGTCACCACCCGGCTGTCGCGTGTGCGCGACGACATCGAGCGCTGGGACCGGGCCCGCGTCGAAGTGGACGATGCCACCGCACTCGTGGAACTGGCCACAGAGGAGGACGACGTCGAGCTGCTGCCCGAGATCGGCGAGACCGTCGATGCGGCGGAACGCAGGCTGGCCGAGATCGAGCTCATGGCGCTGTTCAGCGGCGAGCACGACGAGAACGATGCGGTCTGCGAGATCAACTCGGGCGCCGGAGGCACAGACGCATGCGATTGGGCCGAGATGCTGCTGCGGATGTACCAGCGCTGGGCCGAGCGAAACGACTTCGCCGTCGAGCTGACTGAGGCCACCGACGGAGGCGAGGCCGGCATCAGCTCCGCCACCTTCCTCGTCAAGGGGCGCCACGCGTTCGGCTTCCTCGCGGCAGAGCGGGGCGTACACCGGCTCGTGCGCATCTCGCCGTTCGATGCGCAGTCCCGGCGCCACACGGCGTTCGCCTCGCTGAAGGTGGTGCCGTTCTTCGACGAGGTGTCCGACGAGGTGCCCATCGACGAAGGCGATCTGCGGATTGACACCTATCGCTCCTCAGGTGCCGGCGGCCAGCACGTGAACGTCACCGACTCCGCAGTGCGCATCACCCACCTGCCCACGGGCATCGTGGTGGCGTGCCAGAACGAGCGCAGCCAGCATCAGAACAAGGACCGAGCGATGCAGATGCTGGCGGCCAAGCTGGCTGACCTGCAGCGGTCCGAACGGGAAGCCGAAGTCGCCGCGCTGGCGGGCGAGCAGCGCGACGTGGCCTGGGGCAGCCAGATCCGCTCCTATGTGCTCCATCCCTACCAGCAGGTCAAGGATCTGCGGACCGGCATGGAGATCGGCAACGTGGATGCCGTGCTCGACGGCGACCTCGACGGCTTGATGGAGGCATACCTGCGCTGGCAGCGCTCCCAGCAAGTCCCCGACAGCGCGGCCCACCGCTGAGCCAAGGGGTGACCGTGAATCGCGGCACCGCTGGCGTACCGTGGGAGGCGATTTGGTGATGTCGGCGCGGGACGCCCCGGCCGCACAACCCGAAGGCGCGCATGATCCGCTTCGACAACGTCACGAAGATCTACAAGGGCGAGACGCGGGCAGTCAACGACGTGTCCCTGAATATCACCAAGGGCGAGTTCGTCTTCCTGGTGGGGCCGTCCGGTTCGGGCAAGTCCACGATGCTGCGTCTGATGACCTGCGAGGAGAAGGCCACCGCCGGCAACATCCATGTGGCCGGCAAGGACCTCTCCAAACTCAACAGCTGGCGGGTGCCGTACCTGCGGCGCAACATCGGGTCGGTGTTCCAGGACTTCAAGCTGCTGCCCAACAAGACCGTGTACGAGAACGTCGCGTTCGCCCTCGAGGTGATCGGCCGCCCAGACGGTGTCATTCGCACCCAGGTGCCCGCCATCTTGGAATTGGTCGGGTTGGAGGACAAGCACCGGCGGTTTCCCGATGAGCTCTCCGGCGGCGAGCAGCAGCGTGTGAGCGTCGCTCGAGCCTTCGTGAACCGGCCCCTCATCCTGCTGGCCGACGAGCCCACCGGCAACCTCGACCCCGACACCTCCGAAGAGCTGACCTCGCTGCTGGATCGCATCAACCGCACCGGCACGACGGTGGTGATGGCCACACACGACCAGGCGATCGTGAATCGCATGCGGCGCCGTGTGGTCGCCCTGCGGCACGGCGAGCTCGTGCGGGACGAGCAGCGCGGCGGATACGGCGGCGAGTCAGAGCACGGGTCAGCACCCGACGACGCAGCGCCGAGCGACGATGCGTCGACCGAATTGCGGGACGCGCACGGCTCGTGAGTCGCATCCGCTATTTCGCTCGGGAGACCTGGGCCAACATCCGGCGCAATCTCACGCTGACCTTCGCTGCGATCCTGACGGTCGCGGTCGGCGTGATGCTGGTCGGCATGGGGCTGATGGCGGGTTATGCCAGCGGGAACGCCCTCGATCGCTGGGAGGGCGGGGTCCAGTTCGAGGTGTTCATGGACCCCCAGATCGATCCGAGCCAGATCGACGCGCTCGGCCTCGAGCTCGAGACCCATCCCGAGATCGATCGCATCGAGTTCTTCAGCTCCGAGGAGGCCTATGGGCTGGTGTCCCAGCAGATGGCCGACCAACCCGAGCTGCTGGCCCAGGTGTCGCCCGAGGCGCTGCCGCCCTCGTACCGGGTGGTGCCGCGCTCGGTCGAGGCAGAGCTGATCGAATCCCTGGCTGCGCAGTTCCGTCAGCGTCCCGGCGTGATGTCAGTTCAGACGGGCCGTGAAGAGGTCGACGCCATCCGGACCTGGTTCTCGTCGTTCCAGGGCATCGTGCTGCTGCTGTCGATCGTGCTGGCGGGTGCCAGCGTCATGCTGATCTTCAACTCCATCCGGGTGGCGATGTTCGCCCGCCGGCGCGAGATCGAGGTCATGAAGCTGGTCGGGGCAACCAACAGCTTCATCCGGTTCCCGTTCATGCTCGAGGGCATGCTGCACGGGCTCATTGGCGGCATCATCGGGGCGATTGCCGCAGGAGCGCTGCGAGGTCACGTGGAGGGCCTGTTCTCGCGCTCGGACATCCTGGCGTTCTTCCGGTCGTTCGTGGTCACCTCCGATCAGTTCACGACGGTGGTGATCGTCACCGTGATCGCCGGTGTGCTCGTGGGGATGATCGGCTCGGCGTTCGCAGCCAGCCGCTTCCTGGACGTGTAGCTGGGCTCGAGCTGCGCGGGCCGCTCGACGTACGGAGCGGCTGGGCGTGTAGAAAAGCCGCCGACACCGCCGTCCGCCACCCGGACGGCCATTGCTTGAGGGGGCCCTGTGCCGGAGTTCGAGACGATCCTGTACGAGGTCGACGACCGCATCGCAACGATCACGCTCAACCGGCCCGAGCGGCTGAACGCGTTCAACAGCCAGATGCTGCGTGACGTGATGGACGCCATCGACCTTGTCGACGCCGACGATGACGTGCGGGCGGTGATCTTCACGGGCGCCGGCCGTGGCTATTGCGCCGGGGCCGACCTGAGCGGGGGTGCTGACACCTTCGACTTCGACAGCCAATCAGATGAGCGCAAGGCCGAGCGAGCCTCCGAGCGGGGCGAAGGCGGCGATCTGGCGTGGATGCGCGACGGCGGCGGGCTGCTCACCCTGCGCCTGTACGAGTGCAACAAGCCGCTGATCGCTGCGATCAACGGCCCCGCTGTGGGCGTCGGCGTGACGATGACGCTGCCCATGGACATCCGGCTGGCGTCCACCAAGGCACGCATCGGGTTCGTGTTCGCCCGCCGGGGCGTGGTGCCCGAGGCGTGCTCGTCGTACTTCCTGCCGCGGGTGGTGGGGTTGTCACGAGCACTGGAGTGGTGCTTCAGCGGCCGCGTCTTCGACGCCGATGAGGCGCTCGAGGGCGGGCTGGTGCGCAGCCTGCACGAGCCCGATGACCTGCTGCCGACTGCCCGGGCCATTGCGGCGGAGATCGCGGGGAACACCTCGGCCATCTCGGTGACGGTGATCCGCCACATGCTGTGGCGCATGCTCGCCGCGGATCATCCCATGGAGGCCCACAAGATCGACTCCCGGGGCATCTTCCACTTGGGACGCGGCGCGGATGCCCACGAGGGCGTGGCGTCGTTCCTCGAGAAGCGGCCGCCGGAGTTCTCGTTGCGGCCCAGTCAGGACCTGCCCGAGTACTTCCCCTGGTGGGACGAGCCCGAGTTCAGCTAACACCAGATCGGCTGGCTCGGGTCAGCCGGTTCAGTGCTAGGAACCCTCCGCGGGCGCTGGGTCGTCGCCCCAGCCGGTGAGCAGGACGCCCGCCACGCACGCAGCGACGGCGAGCCCGAAAGCGGGACCGAAGCTGTCGAACCAGTCGGCCGTCACGCCGCCGAGCCACGGCCCTGCCGCCAAGCCGAGGCCGAACAAGATTGTGGCAGCCCCGTAGGCCGCGCCGAACTCGTCGCCGGAGAGGTTGTCGCTGATCCTTGCCGCTATCGAGGCGATGACGCCGGTGAACGCCGTGCCGAAGACGAACGCCGCAGTCCACACCAGTGCCTGCCCGCCCACGTCGAGCAGGGGGTACGCGGTCATGAAGACCATGGAGATCATCGATACGCAGAACCCGATGGTGACGGTGCGCCGCCGGCCAAGACGGTCGGCTGAGCGTCCGAAGATCGGCCCGCCGGCGATGCTGCCGACGCCGATCAACGAGAAGGCGATCGTGGCGTCCCGAGCGTCAAAAAGGTCGGCGTAGCCCTCGAGGTGGTCCACGATGAACGTGATCACTGTCGTGACGACGAAGGCGTGCAGCGTGTAGGCGGTGATGAGCTGGCCCGCCCGGGGAATCTTGGCGAGTGCGGCGCGGGCACCTCCGAAGCCCGTGCGACCGGGCGTGCGTGCCCAGCGGCGCACTGCTATCGCAAGGACGATCAGCACCGCGGCGCCGATGAAGAACTCGATCAGGTAGACGTTGCGCGGGTGGCTGAGGTCTGCCGCAGCCACCGCTGCCGGGCTGGACCCGGCGCTGCCGGATTCCTTCAGCAGTGTGTCGATGGCGGCGGCCGCCACCATGCCGCTGCCGACGCCAGCGGTCATCCAGCCTGCTGCGGCGCCCCGCCGCTCGGGTCCCAGCAGCTCGGCGGCAAGCCCGGGGGTGCCCACCCACACGCCGGCCGCGCAGAAGCCCGTGAGTGCGAGCGCGACCGCAGCGACGACCACATTCGGACTCCATGCCAGCAGCGCCAGGCCCACGACGTTGCCGGCGAGGCCGATGCGCACCGCGCCGCTCAGGCCGGTTCGGCCCACCGTCAGCGCAACTGCCAGCGAACCCAGCACGTACAGCAGCAGGTTCAGCGAGCCGAGGGCGCCGGCAACTGTGTTGGACAGGCTGAACCCGTCCCGCAGGTCCGCGAACAGCAGCGAGTAGGTGAACCGGCCGAACGACTGCGACACTGCTGCCGACGCCGCCAGCGTCAGCAGCGTGCCGATCCGGCGTGCGCGGCTGAAACCCGCGCTGTGCGCCGCTGCGGTCACGATGAGTTCGCTTGCTCGCTCATGGGGCGCTCGGACGCAATGTCTTTTGCGGGACGCGAGCGAATCAGTCGTGCGGCCAGGTCACTGCTGGTAGCGGGGGACGCTGGCGGTAAATCGTCTCCGTCGTGACGACGCGCCGCGGCGAGCGCTGGGTATCGGCGAACTTCGCGACATCGGCCCGGATGACCTCCCGATCGTGCTCGTCGCCGAAGAAGCGCTCTGCCATGTCGTCGAGCGAGGCAAACGAGACCAAGGCGAAGCCGTCGTAGGACGGGCCGTTGAGCGTGCCGACGATGCTCAACTGGGTGTAGTCCCACATGCCGGGGTGATGTCGCAGCGCGAGCGGAGCGTGGGTGTCACGCCAGTGGCTGTCGCCCTCGGAGTGCGTCAATGCGGGATGGTGGATCATCGGGAAGATGGCGGTCAGGCCCGGCGAGGGCGTGCCTGGGTCGGACCCCAAGGGACGCTCGCGGATGATGCGCGAGAACGCCAAGTAGGTGCCGACCGTCGCGGCCGGCGCGAGGGCGTCGGGCGCATCGGTCATCGCGCGCACGAGCGTGCGGAACGGGAGCTCGCGACGGTCGTCAGGATCGGCCGCGTAGCACACGCCCCCGACCCTGGCCGCAGCCTCCGCGGCGGCTGCCGGATCATTTCCCGTGACGACGAGTTCGTGCACGCCAGCACGTTAGTGCTGGGCATCAAGCGCAGTCCAACTTGCTGCTGGCCTCCGTACAGCGCCCGGCTCCCAACGGTGCGCTGCCCCTCACGAGGTCCGGCTCGCCCGGCAGGATGGGGGTGTGCTGGAGATGGACGAGACTCGATTCGCCGACCTGGTGGAACAGGCACTCGAAGACATACCCGACGCGCTGCGCTCGCTGATGGACAACGTCGCCATCTTCGTGGAGGACCGCGGGGAGGATCCAGACCTGCTCGGCGTCTACGAGGGCATCCCGCTGACCGAGCGCCACGACTACGGCGGGCTGGTGATGCCCGACAGCATCGTCATCTACCGGCTGCCCATCCTGGAGATGTGCGAGTCGCCCGACGACGTGGTGGAAGAAGTGCTGGTGACCGTCGTGCACGAGGTCGCCCATCACTTCGGCATCGACGACGACCGGCTGCACGAACTCGGCTGGGACTGACCCCCGCCGAGCTCATCGGTGAGGTGCATATGCCCATCGCTGTCAGTTACGAACCGGCAGCCACACCTGGCCAGACCGTCACAGGCGGCCGAGGCCGAGATCCAATCGACCGCGGGCAACGTTCGCAGCAAGCACTTCAGTCGGGCCCTCTGCCAGCCGCAAGGCCCGCACTCGCCGCAAGATGTCCGCCAGCGGGTGGCCGTCCACGAGTGCGGTGCCGCCGACGAGCTGCACGGCGTCGTCGCAGACCCGGCTCAGCGTCTCGGTGGCCAGCGACTTGGCGGCCATCACCTCGTTGACGGCGTTCTCGCCGGCATCGAGCAGGCGTGCGGTGCGGTAGAGCGCACTGCGCGCCGCGTAGGCGGCGATCCGCATGTCGCCGAGCACCACCCGTTGGAGATCGGTGCCGACCCGCGCCGGTTCGTCTGTCGAACTGTGCCGTGCGGCCCGCTCGACCAACGTCTGCTCGACGAGGTCGATCGCAAATCGGCATTGGCCGATGCAGTCGGCCGCAATCGCCATGCGCGTGGCGTTGATCTGGCTCATCGCCCGCCGGAGACCGCGCCCAGCCTCGCCGATGACGTGAGTCGCCGGAATGCGCACATCGGTGAACGTGAACGCAGCATGGTGACTGCCGTCGAGGGTGCCGAATCGCTGCTTGAGCGTCACGCCTGTGCGGTCGGTCTCGATGAGCACCATCGCCGACTCGGTCCCTTCCAGTTCGACCAGAGCGTTGATGAAGTCGGCGTCGGCGCCCCCCGTCACGTATGACTTCGCGCCATTGACCACCAAGTCGTCGCCGTCGCGCCGTGCCCAGGTGTGACGAGGGGCATCCGCGGGTTCGGTGAACCCGAAGCCGCTGCGCAGTTCGCCGGCCAGATACGGCAGCAGGAACTGGCTGCGCAACGGCTCGCCGACGTCGGCGAGCACTCCCGGCGAGGGCCCGAAGACACCCGGCAGGTGACCCACGTTGCGGCTTGCGAGTGTGTCACGCACGACCGCCAGCGCCAGAGCGCCCGCCTCGGTGCCTCCAACCGACATCGGCTGGGTCATGCCGAACACCCCTGCCGACTTGGATGCCTCCCGCACCTCTGACCCGATGTCGCTTTCGTCGACCCGGCCCGCCAGGACGGCGAGCTCCTCAGCCAGGCGTTCGGCGGTGCGCAGCACCTCGGTGTGCTCAGTGTCGAGGAAGTCGGGCATCTCCGGTGCGTGCCTCCGCGTTCAGCCCAGGTTGCGAGCGAAGAGATCGGCGAGCCGCTTGTAGTGCAGTTCGGCGCCCTCGGGCGAGAAGCAGTAGCGCTCAGGAAAGACGAAGCCGTGCTCGGTGCCGGGATAGGTCTCGACCGTGTGCGGCACGTCGATGGTGGGCAAGTGAGCCTTCAGTGCCGCCGTTTCCTCGTCGCTGACGTAGATGTCGTTCTCGGCGATGCCGAAGTAGAGCTCTCCGGACACGTCGCCCAGCATGAGATGCGGCGAGTCGCTTTCGTCGGTCACGATGCCCGCGCCGTACAGCGAGGCGGCCGCGGCGAACCGATCCGGATATGCGCCGACAGCCGCCATAACGAGCCGCCCGCCCATGCAGTAGCCGACCCCGCCGACCCGGCTGGCCTCGATGCCGTCTTGACCCTCGAGCCAGTGCAAGATGACGCCGGTGTCAGCGATGATGCGCGCGTTGGTGATGTTGCCGGCGAGCCCCATCATGAACTCGCGCACGGGCAGGTAGTCGTCGTCGCCCAGCCGGTTGGCATCGATGTCGACATGGCGGGCCAGGCGATAGAAGGAGTTCGGCAGCACGACCAGGTAGCCCAGTGCCGCAATGCGCTCGGCAATGCCCACGAGCTCAGGTCGGATTCCCGACGCCGGCATGTACACGATCACAGCCCGCAGTGTCCCGTCCCGCTCGGGCGTGATCACGTGGCAGTTCATGGTGCCGTCTGCCGTGGACAGGTCGATCTCGGCAACGGAGGTGGCGTGGTTCTGTTTCGACATCTCACTCATCCTCGGGACCGCAGCGGCGTCGCGGCGCGCTGCCGCCCGAGACGGTAGTTGCGGCGGGCGCGCCGCGGCCTAAGCCGTGTGGGTGCGGACCCAGTCGGTGATGAGGTCGGCTGCTTCGGCCCGGGCGCCAGCGGGTTCGGTCAGGTAGTGGTCGCCGGCGATGGAGTGCACCGGGACATCCGGAGCGCCGGGCCGGCCGCGCAGCGCGTTGACGATCTTGGCGGTGTCGGAGGAGAAGATGCCGGTGTCGGCGTCGGCGTCGATGACGATCGCCGGCAGATCGATGTGCTGCGCTTGGTCGGTGCTGCACTGCGAGTCGGCGAGGCTCCACATCGACAGCCAGGTGCGCAGCGAGCTGACCGTGCCGACGCCGAAAATCCCGTAGTTGGCCCGGCGCGGATCGCCGAGATAGCAGCCGGGCACGACGCGTTGGCTGGGGTCGATCGAACCGTCGAGCATGCGCAGGTCCGCCCAGAGCCGCGGCACCACGAACAGGCGCTCACGATGCCCTGCTGCTGCGAGCCGGTCCAGCTCGCCCTTGCACCAGGCGGTGATGCGTTCGTTGCGCGCCCGCTGCGCACGCCGGTACGCCGCGATGAACTCAGCATCGAACGGCGGCTGCCGATCAGCGCCGAACGGGTCGAGGGCCGGGTCGACGCTGAGCGGATCGCTCTCGTCGGTCACCGACGGGTCCATCCAGTTGGTCAGCACCTCGGCGCGGCCGGTGTGCGCCACGATTGAGACGTACAGGTCGCCTCCCGCCAGGTCCTCGATCGCCGGGTGCAAGCCCCGCCGGCTGTACTCGGGAACCAGATTGGGCGCCGTGGCCTGTGCTTGGTAGGTGGCCATGAGCGAGCCGCCGCCGCTGTTGCCCAGCAGCACCACGCAGTCAACGCCCTGGCTGCGCAGCCAGCGCACGCCGACGTCGATGTCGGCGAGCGCCAGATCGGCCAGGAAGTACGGCTCGGCACCCCTGAAGCGGGTGTTCCAGCCGAGAAAGCCGAGGCCCCGCTCGGCGATGTAGCTGGCCAGGTAGTGCTCGCTGAAGTCGATGTTGTAGTGGGTCGCGATCAGCGCCGTGCGCGGCTCGTGGCCCTCGGGCCGGTGGTAGACGCCCTGGCAAGGATGCCCGCCCACGCCGGACCGGGGGGCGCTGGCACTCGGCAGCGCGACGAATTCGCGGGTGATGCCCATCTGTCGGTCGACCGGAGCTCAGGCCGTTGCGTCGGCGGGGATGGGGGAGCGCATCACTTCCAGCGCTTCGGCTGGATCGGGCTCGATGCCGATGGTGTCCCGGCAGAGCTCCACCATGATCCCGTTGGGGTCCACGAAGTAGAGGGAGTGGCACCAGCCATGGTCCACCTCCATCAGCGGCTCGATGTCGGCGGCCGCCATGCGCTCGCGGGCAGCCTCTTGCTGCTCTGACGTGGCCCGGACGGCGACGTGATTGACCCACACCGGCAGCCCCACTGAGCCGCTCACGTCGGTGCTGTAGCCGGCCTGCTCACCCATGTTCTGGATGTAGAAGAAGGCGATGCACTCGCCGTCGCCGATGTCGTAGAAGACGTGCTTGATGTGGCCTGTCGGCCCGCCGTCGGGGTGCGGGCGCTCGGCCTGCTCGGCGTGGACGAGCGGAAACCCCATCAGGTCCTCATAGAAGCGGTGTGTCGCCTCGAGGTCCCGAGTTGCGTAGGCGACGTGGTGAAGTCCCATGGCCCCCCCCTGCTGCGGTGTTCACCGCAAGGTTCTCACATTCCGATGGGCCGATTCGCCCGGCCGGTCGGGCGAGCTGCGCTAGTTGAGCCCGAAGCTCGCCACATTCAGGTACTCGCCCCACGGAGCTGACTCGACCAGGCAGATCTCGCTGACGTCGAACGTCTCGCCGAGGCGTGGCCAGTCGACCGATGGCCGCTCTTTGCGGAAGCGTGCGATGGTCAGGTGGCCCACGAATGGGTGGTCTGGCGGCGGGTCGCCGATATAGCGCGTGCAGTCGATGACGGACGCGGCGAGCTCGTCGACGCCGACGGCGGGGAGCATGAGCACGCCACGGCCCAATTGTTCGGGGGCGGGACCGAGCGTTACCGATGTCTCGCCGAATGACTGTCCGCCGAGGGTGCTGAGCGCTTCGCCGGTGTCGCATTCGCCGAGGAACCGGAGCGTGATGTGCAAGCGGTGCGGCTTGGTCCAGCTGACGCCTGGCGCCGACGGTCTGGGCAGCCCAGCCAGTTCGTCGACAACGGAGGCGGGCGGCCACACGGCGACGAACAGGCGCGGCACGGCGTGAACCTAGCGGCGTGTTCCCGCCAAGCTTGGGACACTCGGCCCCAGCGTCCGAAGCCGCTTCTGAGCCGGCGCCGGGGCGCGTTACGCTCGCTCGCGTGATGTTGGCACTGCGTCGAGCGGCCCGAGTCGCTGCTGCGTGCGTCGTGGGCGCGGGGCTACTGGCGGGTTGCAGCAGCGCCAGCGACGAGACACCCCAGACGGTGGTTGACAGCACGACCACACCAGCGCTCGCGACGACCGAGCCGCCTGCAAGCCCAACCACGGCGCCGGCGCCTGCTGAGCCAGCAGATTCCGAAGGCGCTGCAGAGGACACCGGCACCGCCGACGAGGCTGTCGGCGACGGCAAGGATCAGGCCACAGCCTCGCAGCCCGACGACGCAAGCGACGATCAGGCCCAGACCGGCAGCGACGAGAGCGACGCCGCGGACCAGGCAGATCCGGCCGACAGCGACTCCAGCGAGACCGCAGAACAGCCGGCCGACGACGAGGGTGATGACGAGTCCGACGAGAGCGCCGATGTCGACGAGGGGGTGGCTGAGGACGTCACTGATGATCCGGCCGACGACGAGGCTGACGATGAGTCCGACGAGAGCGATGACGAGACTGACGGCAGTGAGGAGTCGGACGACGCAGACGACGCGGACGACGCCGAGGATGCCGAGGCAGACGATGCTGCAAGCTCCGAGGACGAGGGCGATGCCGAGGAGGTCGAGCAGGACGCAGAGGGAGACGACGCCGAAGA
Organism: Acidimicrobiia bacterium; assembly: GCA_022822525.1. Classification (GTDB taxonomy): domain Bacteria; phylum Actinomycetota; class Acidimicrobiia; order Acidimicrobiales; family Poriferisodalaceae; genus Poriferisodalis. The sequence continues at coordinate 111,425 of JAJEBN010000099.1, forward strand.
GGCTGTCACCGAGCCCGAGCCGACCGAGGATCGACCCAAGGTGCTGGCGCTGGCCGTCGCACAAGTCGACGGCACGACCCTTGACGTCAGTGCATTTGCCGGCCGCGACGTGCTGGTGTGGTTCTGGGCGCCGTGGTGACCGAATTGCCAGCGGGAGGCGCCTGCGGTCGCAGCGCTGAAGACACAGCACGGAGGCAACCTGGCCCTCGTCAGCGTCGGGGGACATGACACTGCGTCGGCCATCTCACGCTTCGTGAGCTCCTACGGACTCGGCCACATGCCGAACTTGCCCGATACCGAGAATCAGCTCGCCCGAGCGCTCGGCGTCAGCTATCACCCCCGCTGGCTGCTGATCCGTGCTGACGGCACTGAGCAGGCAGGCGGCGGTGCGATCCCCGACGCCGTCGTGACCGACGCCCTCACCCCCGGTTGATCGGGGAGCGGCTAGTCGCCTCGAGAATCAGCGAGAAGGTCGCGCAGCAGCTCGGGCGGGTCGTCGGCCACCACGAGTGCTTCGCCGATCAGGGCGGCGTCGTAGCCGGCGTCGGCAATTGCTCGCATGGACGTGCCGCCGGACACGCCGATGCCTGAGGCCGCGACGAGCAGTATCCGATCGTCGATGCTCTCGAAACAGCTGCTGACTCGGACGGCCTTGTCGTAGTCGACGGTGAACTTGGTCGACTCGGGGTTGTCGCGCTGGTTGATGGCGATCATGTAGGCGCCGAGATCGACGGCCACTTCCAGTTCGGCCTCGTCACGGACCTCGGTGAGCACATCGACGCCCAGCGACAGCGCCAGTTCCTGCATGGGCGGCAGCGAGGCCGGGTCGATGTCGGCGAGGATGACGAGCATTGCGTCGGCGCCCATGGCGTGGCTGTCGCGCACGTCATCGAGCGTGCGCAGGAAGTCCTTGCGCAGCACCGGCAAGCCGGTGACCGCCTTGGCTGCCTGCAGGTCCTCGGGGGAGCCGCCGAATCGCTCACTCTCGGTCAGCACCGACAGGCAGGCAGCCCCGCCCGCCTTGTACTCCGATGCCAGATCGGCTGCGTCGGCATCGGCGTTCAGTGCCCCGCGGGACGGCGAGCGCCGCTTGATCTCGGCGATGACCGACAGTCCAGCTTCCCGCAACGCCGCTGCAAACCGGTGCCCAACCGCGACCGAACCCGGCTCGGTGTCGTCAGCTGGACTGTCTGCAGCCATAGGACGATCTCATTCCCCACGTCGGCCTGATCGACCAGCGACTCTACGCCGCCGCCCGTCACGCCGGCCCTCAGTTTGTCTCGCAGCATCTGGCCATAGAGCTTGTGCACTCGCGCTCGCTGCCTTCGTCACCGATCCGCCTGTAGATGGCGACTCGTGGACGTGGTGGCTTCAGCCCGCTTGAGCGCTCACGCGAAAATCACTTGGAGGCTTGGAGAATAATGAAATAAATTGAAATATATGGAAGATGAGCTGATGAACGATGACGGCGGCGAGCTGCAGCGCCGTCAGCTCCGTGCGGCCGGCGTGCTGGTCGCATCTGATGCCCGGCTGCGGCCGACGACCACGATGGTCGCGGATGACGAGTCGGGCGCCACGGTGGCCGTCGCCACGCTGCTGCTCGACGTGACCCGCCCAGATTGCATCGACCGGGTCGTGAGCTGGATGCGCGACACCGCCACCCTCCTCGAAACCCTCCAAGAACTCAAACGCTGACCATGCCTATGCCGTACACGGAACACACATTCATACCCGGTTATACTGTCGCGATGAAGATCGCTGTGTCGATACCGGACGACGTGTTCCAAGCCGCGGAGGAACTCGCAGCTCAGAAGCGCTGCTCCCGCTCGAGCTTGTACACGCGTGCGCTCAGGCAGCTGCTCGCCGAAGTTCAGCGTGGCCAGATCACGGAGCGGCTGAACGAGGTGTACCGCACCGAATCGTCCGAACTCGATCCAGTGTTGCGCATCGCACAAGCACGTGCGTTGTCGAGAGATCCCTAATGCGTCGCGGTGACATCTGTTGGACGGATCTCGGAAGACCCACGGGGTCTGAACCTGGTTTGCGCCGGCCGGTAGTTGTCGTCTCCGATGACGAGTTCAATCGGAGCGAAATCGCAACGGCCATCGGCGTCGCCATCACCACGAACCTGAGGCTCGCGGACGCACCTGGAAATGTGGTTCTGCCTGCGTCGGAGTCGGGTCTGGCGCATGACTCGGTTGTCAACGTCTCGCAACTGGCCACGGTCGACAAGGCACTGCTGTCCGAGCCGGTCGGCGACGTTGATGCCGCCACGATGGAACGCATCGAGCAGGGCCTGTCGCTGGTCTTGGGACTCTCCTCCCCACTGCAGCGCTGGTAGGGCAGTCGTCAACCGGGCAGTCGCCTCCTGGCCGGAAATTCGGCGTCTGCTGTCTGTCGTGAAACCCAGGGGGGGCGCGGATGGGCGGGACTGGGGGCGCGGTAGCGTCGTTGCGGTGCTGCAGGAACTGCGAGAGCTGCCGAGGGCGGTGTGGCCGCGGGCGGTGGTGTACGGGGCCATCGCAGCGGTGCTCATCGGGATTCCGTCGGATCTGATCGACACGCCCATCTTCGGCCGGCCGATCGACGCTCGGTGGCTCGACTGGGTGATACTGGCGATCACTTCGGCACTGATCGGCCTGATCTTCGCCATCCGGCCGCCGACGAGCGCTGAGACAGGCACCGAAGAGGCCGTTGAGCGGCAGGGCACGACCACCTTGTGGGGCGGGCTGGTCTCGTTTCTCGCCGTCGGCTGTCCGGTGTGCAATCAGGCGGTCGTGGCGCTCGTGGGCATCTCAGGTGCGCTGTCGTGGTGGGCGCCGGTGCAGCCCATCGTGGGACTGGCCGCCGTCGCACTCCTGGTGTGGACGCTGCGCAAGCGGCTGCGCACCTACCGAGCCGTCGCCTGCCCGATTCCCACGGCGTAGCGCATCGAGCGTCCGGTCAGTCGGGCGATGCGAGCTCGGCGCGGATCCGGTGACGCGTGATCCACAGTCGCAGAAGTATGAGTGCTGCGAGCAGGAAAGCCGTGCTGCCGTACACCATGATCGGAATCGCCTCCACCAGCACGCCGTAGTAGCCCCACAGGACGCCCTCGCCCGCGGTGAGCACCCACGTGAGCGGCGCCACGCCCACCGGCGCGTTCGAACGCCAGGCGGCCCACACCGACGGTCCGAGGTACAGGCCGTTCGACAAGCCGAGCACAGTGCCCAGGACCGTCCAGCCCGCGACCAGCTGCAAGCCAACCGATGCCACTCCCACGGCAATGCCGGCAATGACGGCAATGCGTACCTCGGCGCCATTGCGCCAGAGCAGGTACAGCACGAGACCGAAGCTGATGACGGCGGCGAGCACCGCGGGGATGGTGACCCAGAACTCTTCGGCGATCACGTATGCCGTCCAGCCGATGTTGATCACCATGCCGATTGCAGCCCAGGCGGGCGAGGCGCCCTCGGTTCGCTTCAGCCGCACGAGCCGCACCACCTGGGGAACGACCTGCATGAACGTCACGGCCGTGGCGACGCCGGCGACGACGTTGGCGAACAATTCCTGGCTCACGGCGCGCGCTGGCGATCTCGCACGGCGTCTCGCCGTGACGGCTGTCCCCGACAGCCTGGGCGCCCCGCGGCCATCCCGAAAGTGTCGCACCCCGGAGCACCTCGGCGAGCTCCGATCAGCTCGCTGAGGCCGGCACTCCGCAACAATCCGGCGCTCTCACGTGCGCTCGGCGCCGTTTCGGGGTTGCATGGTCACTCGTGAGCGACCCCCGCAGTGAGGCGCAGACCCGTCAGCGCCGGCTGACCGGCGCCGCCGCGGTGGTGCTGATGGCGCTGGTCGCAGCGCTCGCCCAGTCGTTCGGGCGATTCACCTACGGGGTGCTGCTGCCCGCGGTCCGTGACGATCTCGGCCTGTCGAACACAGTCGCCGGGTCGCTCGCAACCGTCAACATGGCGGCATACCTGGTGGGCAGCCTGATCGTCGCCGCGGCCTCCAGCCGCTTCCGCCTGCTGTCGGTGATGCGGGTCGGCATGGTGATCGCGATCATCGGCCAAGCGCTTGCGACCATCTCGCCAGGACCGGTCGTGCTGGGTCTCGGCCTGTTCGCGCAGGGTCTGGGCGGCGCCTTGACGTGGATCCCTGCCCCGGTCATCACCGCCGACGCGATCGCCCCCGAGCGGCGCGGTCTGGCCGTCGGGTTCCTTGGTGCGGGCATGGGACTCGGCGTCGTCTTCGCCGGTCAGCTGTCGGGGTTTGTGCGTTCGACGATGGGGGACTCGTCGTGGCGGACCGTCTATTTCGTGCAGCTCATCATCGGTGCTGCTCTGGTCGCGGTGGTGTTGCTCGCCATCGGGCACCGCCAAGATCGTCTGTCGTCACGGACCGGCCTCGGCGGGTTCGGCGCACTGCGGCGCGTGCCGGGCTGGGTGCCGCTGGTGTCCGCGTTCTTCGTCTTCGGCCTGCTGTACCTGCTGGTCATCTCGTTCCTCACCACGCGGTTGGAGGACGACAGCGGCTGGACGAGCGGCCAGGCGTCGCTCGCGTTCACGCTGGTCGGCGTGGCGATGATCTTCGGGGGGCCGCTGTTCATCTCGCTGTCGGAGCGCATCGGAGCGCGGTCGACGCTCGCCATGTCGTTCGGCGGCTGGGCGGTGGTCACCACGCTGATCCTGCCGGGCTGGCTCGCGCCGACGCTGGGGCTGTCGGTGGCGGTGGGCCTGCTGTTCGCATCGATGCCGTCGGTACTGACCGCCTACGTCGTCAACAACACCGGCACCGACGACTACGGCCCGGCATTCGCGGCGGTCACCTTCTCATTCGGGATCGCCCAGATGATCTCGCCGCAGCTCGGCGGTTTCATCGCCGATGCGGCCGGATCGTTCACGCCGGTGTTCCTGCTGTCAGCGTCGTTGGCAGTGGTCGGCATGTTCGCGTCGTTCGGCCTGCCGCGCCGCGACCGGCCGGGCTTCCCGACGGTGACCGCGCCCGAGGGAGTTTCCGAGCCTGTTGCGACCCCCGAGCCCGACTGGCGCTTCGTCAACATGACCTTCGACGTCATCGCCGCCGATGTGCGGGAAGCTCGCTGAGTGCGGCGTCGCGGTGTCGCTCGCCAACTGGTTCGTGCACCTGCGGAGGATCCCGACCGTCGGCTGAGCCTTCGCCGCCTGTGGCTCGGAGCCTTCAGGCAGCGCCGGTTGCGGCGTCCCCGGCGGGTTCGAGCATGACGATGGGGAATTCGCGGTCGGTCTTGCGCTGGAAGTCGACGTAGTGGTTGCCCTGGCTGGCGATGTGGTCCCACAGCGCTGCACGCTCGTCGCCCTCGGTGAGGCGGGCGGTCATCTGGCGTGTACCGCTGCGGTTGCGAACAGTGACCGCAGGATTGGCACGCATGTTCAGGAACCACGCAGGGTGATGGTCGGAACCGCCTCGCGAGCCGACAACCGCCAATGCCCCGTCTCGTTCGGCGACCGCGGACAGCAGCGTCGTGCGCGGCTGACCGCTGCGACGACCTGTCATGGTCACCTCGATGATGGGCGTGCCCTTGTGGATCCAGCCGACGCGGCCGCCGCTCAGCCGGATCGCGGTGCGGTTCAGCCAGTTCGCCGCTTTAAAGGTGAAGTCGTTCGTCCACACAATTGCCTCCGGCGAATCACCAACCCGTGGTTCTCACAGTAGTGACGCCCCGAGTATCCGCCGATCTGCGCGCAGCGGCAGTCACGCGTGCAGACTGGGCACCTCTTTGTGACCCCGAGGAGGCGTCCTGGTCATGACCCGTCCTAGTTCTCACGGCGGCGGCGAGGCCGGACCCCCGATTGCAGGCGATCCCTCAACGTTCCCTTCCGACGCGGAGCTGTCACGCACGCTGGTGGCGGCCAGCAAGATCGCCAGCCTCTCGACGCTGACGGCGGACGGATTTCCCTACGGCAGCGTGGTTTCCTACGCCGCTGACGAAGCGGGTGCGCCGGTCATCCTCATTTCGGAGATGGCCGAGCACACCGTCAACGCTCGAGGCGACAGCCGGGCGAGCATGCTGATCGTGGACGGAGCCGGCGACGGCGACCCGCTGGGCCGAGCCCGCCTGACGCTCGTCGGCCGCTTGGAGGTGCTCGACGAACCCGGCGGCCTGCGCGACCGCTACCTCGAGACCCACCCGTACGCGGCCTACTACGCCGACTTCACCGACTTCGCGTTCTGGCGCCTCGACGTGGCCCAGTGCCGCTACGTAGGCGGCTTCGGTCACATGAGCTGGGTGAGCGCCGACGGCTACAGCAGCTCGGGCGTCGACCCGCTGTGGGAGGCCGCCGCGGGGGTCATCGAGCACATGAACGACGACCACGCCGACGCCAACCTGATGTATGCGCAGGTGCAGGCCGGCCTGGACGACGCCACCGAGGCGGCGATGGTGGGCATCGACCGGTACGGGCTGACGTTGCGGGTCACGACGCCGGCGGGACCGCGCCTCGCTCGTGTGCCGTTCGCCGAACCGCTCACCGATGCCGATCAGGCCCAGGCGGCCGTCATCGAGCTGCTGCACCGAGCACGGGCCCAGCGGGGCCAAGCCTGACGCCTCGCGGTCCGCAGCCGGATGGCAAAGGCCGAAATCAGAGCGCTGTACTGTTGGCCGCGTGTCGTCACAAACCGAAACGGTCACTGTGGCCGATCTCAAGGACCTGCTCGCCGAACCGGCTGCTCGCATAGAGCTGCACGACGTCATACATGACGAAACGATCCGGACTCTCGAGGCTCTCGGCAACGCCGATTGCCAGGGCTACGACGAGTGTCTGCGGGCCTACGAGAGCGCATCGGCCAACCTGATCGAACTGCTCGTCACCGGCGCCTATTTCTCGAACTGCGCGGACCACGACAAGGCCTGGGCCCACGCTGTTCGCCTGCTGGCCAACCGGATTCCCTACGGAGGCTCAGCCGACGGAACGGAGATCAACCTGCAGCACCAAGTGACGCTGCTGGCGATCTATGCGGTCGCCTTCGGCGCTGCTGCTGCAGATCGGCTCGATCCCCTTGCGCGGCTCATCGGGACGGTGTACGCCGAGGACAACGGCCGGGTCGGACGGGTCACCTACCTGGTCAACTGCGAGCGGCTCAAGCGGGCGGACGAAGCGCCGCTCCAGGCATCGCTGCGCCTGTGGATGACGCTGCGCTCGATTACCGACGAGTTCATTCCGAAGACCTCTGAGGACGCCCTCTTCGATGCCTTGCTCGACGAGATCGAGTACTTGCTCGGTGTGACCCATGGGCGCGACACGGCCGAAGGAACCGGCCCGGTGGGCTACGGGGCGATTCAGGTGCTCGCAACCCGCGTGGCCCCCGACCGTCTCGTGCGCCGCAATCTGGACCTGCTCATCGCGCACGACGCCTTCCAGAGCGTCGACGAGTTCTACATCTGCCGAGAGCGGTACAACAAGAGGTACGCCGCCGAAGCCCGCGTCTAGCGCCGCGGGCACAGCGCGCAGCGCCCCACGGCACAGCGCGCACTGGAGTCTGATCGTCCGCAGGCGTCACGGTACGGTGCTGCATGGCCGAGCCGCCCAGCGACGACGACGTCGAGCTCGCGCTCAAGCTGCTCGACCTGTGGGACAACGGGCGGGGCATCTCCAAGAGCGAGCTCGAGCGTCGCACCTGGGAGGACGGCTCGTCGCACGGCCGGCGGTTCGATCGGTTCATGCGCCGCACGCTGCAGATCGAGACGACGGGGCGTGCCCGCCAGACCGACCTCATCGAGGACCTCCAGACTCAGGTGCGGTCACTGGGTGCGCAGCCCGTGGGCACTTCCGCTGCTGAGTGGGAGTCCCAGCTGCAGCAGGCCCGTGCGTCGTGCCTGGAAGCCCTGAGGGTCTGGAACGACCCGCTCAGCTCGTTCCGCACAGGCGCGTTCTCGCTGCTGTTCGTGACGGCGTGGAACAGCCTGTCGCTGGCGGTGCTGCAGCGCGCCGGCGAGGAGTGGCGCAAGCTCGACTATGACGGCCAGCCCACGCTGTTCGACGGGGTAGAGCAGTCGCTCGACACGCTCGACCTGATCGGCCGGGCGTTCGGGGGCAATCCGCTTCGCGGCACCCGCGAGAACGTGGCCCGCTGGCTCGAGCTTCGCAATGCCACCGCCCACCGGCACCTGCCCGGACTGGACGTCACGGTGATCCCGTTCGCACAAGCCGGGCTCTTGAACTTCGAGAACGCCCTGATCAGCGAATTCGGCCCCGAGTACTCCATCGCGGACAGCCTGTCGGTGCCACTGCAGCTGTCGGGCTTTCGCGACCCCGGCGTGCTCGCATCGGCCCGCAAGCTTCACGCGTCGCTCCCGCTCGACGTGCAAGCCCTGCTGGGGCGCGCCGAGGCGGTGCCCGACGAGGTGCTGAACGACCCCACCTACATGATCCGGGTGGCGTTCGTGCCGGTTCCCCGCTCGTCGGCCAACAATCCCGACGCCGTTGCCTACTTCGTGCGACCCGGCGAGGTGCCGGGCGAGCTGGCCGAGGCGCTTGACCAGTTCGTGGTGCTGAGCCGCCCGGTAGCCCGGCACGGCTTCAGGCCCTCCGATGTGGTCAACGAGGTGCGTCGCCGCACCGGCCTGAAGTTCACGACTGCGATGCACGCCCACGCATGCCGCAAGCTGGGGGTGCGGCCGCCGAAGGGCCAGCACGACCGCACCATGAACCTCAACTACGCCGAGTACCTGACCAGCTACAAGAGCTACCTGTACACCCAGGCGTGGATCGACAGGCTCGTCGCCGAGTTCGCTGAGCCGCAACGTTTCGCTGAGCTGACCGGCGCTGCACCTGTGCGCCTCTCGGCACTGCACACGCTCGAGACACCGGATGCGTAAGTCCGCACGAGCGCGTACGGCGATGGTTGCTGTGCTTGTTGCATCCTGATGGCTGGCACCGGAGGTGACGTCATGCCGATGATCCAAGGAGACGGGGTCGAGCTGTACGCGGAGGAGACCGGCGACGGGCATCCCATCGTGTGGCTGCACGAGTTCGCCGCAGACTGCCGCACCTGGGAGGGTCAGATGCGGCGGTTCAGCCGGAGCCATCGGTGCATCGCCTACAACGCCCGCGGCTACCCGCCGTCGGATGTGCCCGACAGCGATGCCGACTACACGTTCGAGCGGGAGCGGGACGACTTGCGGGCCGTCCTCGACAGCCTCGGCATCGAGCAGGCCCACATCGTCGGTCTCAGCATGGGTGCCTACACGGGGCTGATGTTCGCCCTGCGGCATCCCGAGCGGGTCACGTCGTTGCTGTTCGCCAGCGGCGGGTCGGGCGCGTTCGGCGACACCCGTGAGGCGTTCCTGGCTGAGGTCCGTGCGGCTGCTGAGGCGATGATGAACGAGGGGATGGAGGCGGCTGCAGAGCGGCTCGCCGTCGGTGCCACCCGTGTTCAGCTTCAGAACAAGGATCCGAGGGGCTGGGCGGAGTTCAAGCAGTACCTGTCGGAGCATTCGGCTGTGGGCTCCGGGCTGACCATGCGCAACTTCCAGGCCGGGCGCCCGTCGCTGTACGACTTCGAAGCCGAACTGCGCCAGCTCGACGTTCCCGTGCTGCTGGCCGTCGGCGACGAGGACGACCCGGTCATCGAGACGAACGTCTTCCTCAAGCGGGTGCTGCCGCGTGCGGGCCTGTGGATCGCGCCGCGCACCGGCCACGGGATCAACCTGGAGGAGCCTGCAGCCTTCAATCAGATGGCGGCGGACTTCTTCAGCGCAGTCGAGGCCGGCCAGTGGACCCGCCGCGACCCACGCGCCGATCCTGCCGATTCCTCGCTCGGCGGCGCCCGCCCCCGGAGCTGAGCCGTCGCAGGTCGCGATGCGCCGATGGCCGGGCGGGTGAGAGGCCTCTTCGGGGACGTGTCAGACTCGCTGGCAATCGGTGTGACCGCAGGAGCGAAGCGTGGACGATGAAGGCCTGAACGTCGCCAGGGCACTCGAGGAGACGATCCAGCGGGAAGCCGCTGAGGCCGAGGCAGCGAACCCGCCGGACGTCCCGCCCGATTCGTGGGTCCGCAAGAACATCAAGACCTATCCGCATGCGGAGAAGCTGCAGCTGCCCCGCCCTGCTCCCGCCCCCATGTCAGTCGGCGACGTGCTGTCGAGCCGTCGCTCGTGCCGGAATTTCTCGGGCGAAGCCGTGCAGCTCACGGCGCTGGCTTCGGCGTTGGGAGCCGCGCTGTTGACCCGCGGCGACGCGCTGTCGCGGCCCTATCCGTCCGCAGGTGCCCGATGGGCCGTTGAGACGTACGTGATTGCCCGCAACGTCGAGGGTCTGGCTGAGGGCGCGTATCACTACGACCCGGCCAACCACCTGCTCGCTCTTGTGAATGCGAGCATCAGCGCCGAGTCGCTCGCGCAGTGCTTCAGAGTGCAAGAGTTCGGCCCGCTGCCTCAGGCGGTGGCGGTCGCGACGGCCACGTTCACGCGGTCGTGGGCCAGATACGGCGCCCGGGGCTCCAGATTTGCCTACCAGGAGGCCGGAGCGGCATTCATGGCGCTCGATCTTGCGAGCACCGCTGGGGGGCTCGACACTGTCTGGCTCGGCGGGTTCGACGATGTCGTGCTCTCGCACATCCTCGGCCTCGACTGGAGCCGGGACACAGAGACTCCCGTGCTCGGATTGGGCATCGGCCGAGCCGTGTCCGAGTGATCCTCGCCGGGGAGCGGGACGATGACTTCGGAACATGAGGGCCGGCCGGGCCAGCCGGCGAGGCCGCCGCGGCTGCGGCGGATGGAGCGTCGGACGCCGGTCTGGGAGGCCCCGGACGAGATCGCCGAGTTGATGGGCGAGGTGTCGGGCAACGACCTGAACGGCTGGGGTTCATCTGAGTCTCGGCAGCCGACGCTGGTCATGTGGGCTCATCCCGCCACGATCGCTCACGGCCCGGTCCAGGTGCGCATGACCGAGGAGTTCATGGCTCATCCTCAACTCCGCACAGTGCTGCGAACCGACGACCGTCACGAGCCCGCACCGGTCGATCCGCACAAGGTCGATCGCACGCCGACGCAATGGCTCACCGAGATCACCGAGTTCGCGACGAGCGAGCAGGGCCACAGCGTCGAACTCGTGGCGGTCGTGGCCGCCCGACGCGAGTGGTTCTTCGAGGGCCGCGAGTCTGACCTTCCCTGGGCGATCCTGCTGGCCGTCGCGATGGACCACGGCGAGTTGGCAACAGCGCCGGAGTACACCTCGGCCATGGAGGTCCACCGTCAATACAACCGGGGAACCGCTGCTGCGAGGGCGCTGGCCGACTGGATCCGCAGCCGAGGATTCGATGCGGTCGGCCATGGCGGCCCCGGCGCTGGACCCATGCAGATGGTCCCCGCCGCGATCGCCGCCGGGCTCGGAGAGCTCGGCAAGCACGGCTCGATCATCAACAGCCAACTCGGGTCCTCGTTCCGGCTGGCGCTGGTGCTGACCGACGTGCCGCTCGTCGCGACCCCGCCGGACACCTTCGGTGTCGACGAGTTCTGCAGCGGCTGCCGCGTCTGCACCGATGCCTGCCCGCCCGACGCCATCGCCCCCGACAAGCGCTTGGTGCGAGGAACCGAGAAATGGGCGGTCGATTTCGACAGATGCCTGCCGTATTTCGCCGTCAGCTACGGGTGCGGCATCTGCATCGCCGTGTGCCCGTGGTCCACTCCCGGCGCCGCCCCGCGGCTCGCCGACAACATGCGCCGCAAGCTCGCACGAGACCAGGCGGACAAGCCTCCATCGCAGACCAACTGAGGCCAGGGGCTCGTCGCGGTGGCGGGATCGGCACTTTCCCCCGTTGGCCGGTGAGATTCAGTTTCGCGCTTGCCTAGAGTGTCGAAATCCTGACGAATACATCACGTATTCGACGCGTTCGCAACATGCCCGGCGGCCCCGCAGCTACGATCGGGCCGCATGTCACACCGAGTTCGCGCAACGAACGCGATGGCGTGCAACGGGGAGATTCCGGGCGTTCTTGGCTGCCGTGCAGGGCTAGCGCCGTCAGAGACTGCGGAGTGAGACGGCGTTACGCAGCGCCACAGGGGTTCATCGGCAGTCGTGTGTTGGTTATGGCGCGTCGATGATTGCTGACAACTTCGGGCGGCTCGTTCGGTTTGAGCCCGAGGAGCGCTGTCCTGTGTGGATGGCGCTGCTGGTGGGGAGCCAGGGCTCCTTGCTCATGCTCGCACCGACGGTGCTGAACGTGGCGATCGCAGTTCGCGCGTCGGGACTCGCTGAGAGCCATGTGGCGTGGAGCGTGTTCGCTTCCTTGGTGATCTGTGCCGGCATCACGGCGTTGCAGTCGACTCAGTCGAGGCGATTCGGCGCCGGCCACATTGTTCTCTCGGGGCCCTCTGCGATGTTCATTGCGATCATGGTGCTGACGGTTTCTGAGGCTGGGCTGGCGACGTTCGCGAGCCTCATGGTCGTTTGCAGCTTGATTCAGATCGCGATCGCCTGGTGGCTGCCGACGGTGCGCCGAGTTGTGACGCCGACCGTGCTGGGCACGGTGGTCATGGTGATCGCCGTCAGCGTGATGCCCATCGCGTTCGATCAGGTCGGGAATCTGCCGGCCGAGGCTCCGTCGGCGGCCGGCGCAGTGATCGCCGGAGTGACACTGCTGTCGTTGGCCATGCTGACGCTGCGCAGCGGCGGACGTTGGCGCACCGTCGCGCCGTTCATCAGCATTCTGGCCGGATGCGCGGCAGCGGCTGCGTTCGGCGTGCTCGACGGAAGCCGGATCGACGACGCAGGATGGTTCGGCGTCCCCGCTGTGCCGGACTTCGGTGTCGATCTCGTGCCGACCGGGAAGTTCTGGCTGCTGCTGCCGTCTTTCGCGATTCTCACCGTGGTGCTGGGGCTCAAGACGATCAGTGACGGTGTTGTGATTCAGGAGGGTTCGCGCCGCAAGCGGCAGGCGATCGAGTTCCAGCGGATCCAAGGCATGGTGGGCGCCAATGGCGTCGGCATGCTGTTCGCCGGCATGGCCGGGACGCTGCCGACGGTGGCCTACTCGTCATTCAGCTTCTCGCTGATCAATCTCACAGGTGTCGCCGCCCGTCGGGTGGGCGCATCCGTGGCCGTCGTGACGGTGATGCTGGCGCTGTGCTCGAAGCTCACGGCTGTGTTGTTGACCATCCCCGGGCCTGTGTTGGCTGCCGAGTTGATGTTCGCGTTGGGCATGTTGTTTGCCAGCGGCTGTCGGACGGTCGTGCGGGACGGCATCGATGCCCGACGCACGCTGGTCGTCGCGCTTGGGGCAACGTTGGGTCTGGGGCTGCACGGGCATCCCCTCATGAGGGACATCTTCGGCGAGGAGTTCGGCGACCTGCTGGGCAACGGCGTCACCGTCGCAGCCATTTCGGCGATAGCGATGACGTTGCTCACTGAGGTCGTGAACGGCCGCCGCGCTCGCCTCGAGGTGAAGCTGGACGCAACCTCGATTCCGGCGCTCGATGAGTTCCTGGTCGGCGTGGCATCGAGGCTGGGATGGAACGAAGCTTCCAGCTACCGGCTGCGGTCAGTCGGGGAGGAGGCCTTCGCCACCCTGCTCTCCCGGCAGGGCGACGACGACGGCTCGCAAAGTTCGCGCCTGATCGTCGCCGCTCGACCGCAAGCCGACATGGTGGAGCTTGAGCTGGTGTCCACCAGCCGCACCGAGAACATCGAGGACCAGGTGGCATTGCTCACCTACGACGACGCCGTGCCGACTGTCGAGAACCTGTCGCTGCGACTGCTTCGCTTCCACTCATCGGCGCTGCGGCATCAGAAGTTCCACGGCATCGAGATCATCACCGTGCATGTCGAGGGCAGAAGCTGAGACTCGGAGCGCCAATTCCGCGATCCACGTGTGATCGCGGCTTCGTGTCGATGCGCCCTCGGTGACCGGTGCCATGGTTTGGCCTCACAACGGCTCGCGGGGGTTCCGCGGGTGGTCGGGGAACTGCGCCGCTGCGTCGCTGCGCCCCGGTCGGCGGTGTCATTGCGGGTGGGGTGCCCGGTGGAATGCCGCTAGTTGGCGCTGGCGTGGATGGCGATGGCGAGGGGTCGTTTGGGGCTGGTGTTGTGCTCAGCCCAACTGCCCAAGTCCTCCTGGGCGTGGCCTCGGATCCAGGCGGCGTCGTCGATGCTCCAGCCGGTTTGGCTGCTGCTGTCGTGCGACGTTGAGTTGGCTTTGCGCACGAGGTACCAGGCGTGGAGGTGGCGGGAATCGAACCCGCGTCCTTCAACGTTTCGGTGAGTCTTCTCCGAGCGCAGTCGCTGGGGAATTGTCGGGCGGTTGCGGGCAGCGACACCCTGCCAGTCGCCGTAGCCGTCTGTGCGTGTCCCCACCGCCCCGTCGGCACGGGCGGCGGGCGAGCCCTGCAGATGATGGCACCGGCGCCCGCAGGACTGGGGCTACCGGGCCGAACTCACAACCTGAAATCAGGCTGCGAGCACCAGATCGTCTTGATCGACGTTGGCGTTTGTATTTGTTTCCGGCTCTTTTTCGTGGATCCGGAGACCACGGCTCGCTTCTCTCACTTCAACCGTCAAAGTCGAAACCGATCACCCCCAAGGTGGTTGCGGAAGCCACGCTGTGTGGGTCCCGTTCGGCGGGCTACCACCCTAGCTGTCGCTTCGCGTGAGGTTGTATGCGCGTGATGCGGGCAACGAGTGGGTGCTCGAGTTCAGCGACGTCGTCGACACGTTCCTCGCCTGGCACGAGGTAATGCTCGGCTGGCACCACGCCGGACGGCCCAGCAACGGCCGCATCGAGGGAACCAACAATCTCCTCCAAGTCCTGCGCCGCAAAGCCCACGGCTTCACCAACTACGCCAACTTCGAAGCCCGAGGCATCTTCACCACATAACCTGACCCCGCCGAGCCCAGCAGCCCCATCCCACAACACCGCGAAGGCTCAAAATGCATAAGGCTCTGAAGCACGCTGCAGCTGCGATTTCGATTCTGGCAGCGTCGCTTGTGGCAATTGCCGCGATGCCGGCCGCGGCGTCGGTTGCGCGGGTTCCGCCTGCGTCCGTTCAGGGCGATTGCGGCTCAGACACGGTGCCGATCGTGGTGGCTTCTGATGTGGCGGCGCAATCCGACATCTACTCGGCTGTCACCCTCGCCGGTGTGATCGGCGACGCGTGCATCGTGCTTGCCGGAGCCCGAGGCGAGGCGATGCCAGCAGATCAGCAGACCCGCCTCGATGCTGCAGCGTCCGGCGGTTATGTGGTCGGCGGACTGGCGGCGGTGCTTGATGGCAAAGTCGCGGGCCGCATCATGGCGCGCCTCGGCGGCTCCGATCGCTGGGCGACGGCTCTGCTTGTCGGTTCCGAGGCAGCCGATCCGGGCAGCGCGCCCACCACGACTATCGCTGCTGATGTCCAGTTCACCCCGACCGCTGGGTCGTCGTCAGGCACCGTGGCGACACGGGTCCGTGTGCCTCCCGCGTCAGTTCAGGGCGACTGCGACGCCGACACCGTACCGGTCGTGGTGGCATCGGACCTCGCTGCTCAATCTGACATCTATTCCGCTGTGACTCTCGCAGGCGTGCTCGGCGATGCGTGCATTGTGCTCGCAGGCCCGAGAGGCGAAGCGATGGCTGCAAATCAGCAGTCACGGTTGGATGCAGCAGCATCTGGCGGCTATGTGGTGGGCGGACATGCTGCGGTGCCCGATTCCAAGATCTCGGATCGCACCATGGCGCGTCTCGGCGGTGCCGACCGCTGGGCCACTGCGCTGCTTGTTGGCAAAGAAGCCGCCGAACCGACATCCATGACGCCTGTTTCGTTTGCCCAATACGACACGCGGAACATCCGACGGCTGAAGAGCAGCCATCCGGCCCTGTACCGCCAGATCCAAGAAATGCCATGGGTCCGGGACGGTATCGGGAGATATGAGGCAGATTCAGTAGATTGGCTGGCTCGATTGGCCTACGACGACGAATCCGCCGTCTCCCGAGTCCTCGATATGCCGTTCCTTGAGGCCCACGAACCCGGGGACGCAGTGACGCTCATGGCCCTCTATCACGCGAACCACTTCGGGGACCTGGACCTCCTCCTGGCCCAACCGGTGTTTGAAGGCGGAATCGACGACGTCAACAGCACGATGGCTATTTTCGGGAGTCTCATCATCACGAACGGGGGAGACGCCAGCGCGCTGGAAAAGGTTCTGGTCGCCGGATATGCAGACGTCGAAACCCTCTCCCGCCCGACAGCGCTGTCGCCGCACATGAAGGTGAGCATCATCCGTACCGGGAACAAGCCCCAGGCGTGGCTGGCGGACGCAATCATCGATATAGCGGACGCCGCGGAGAGGCTGATGCGCCAGCATCTGCCAGTAGGTCATATCGTGATGGTGGTGAGCGAGGAGAGCGCCTGCAATTGCACTTGGGGGTTCGCTTTCGACGGTCCTTTCGACTGGGAGCAAGCGTAAGAAACACTCTTGGGCCAAAAGCTCCAGGGGCATGTGGCTCACGAGTTGTTCCACCTGTACGTCCAGGGCGCCGAATGGTGGATGTATGACGGAACCGCCGAAGCCTTCAAGTACGTCTACGGCCTGGAACAGGGACTAGACCCGAAGTCATACGAGGCCCCACGTGGAGGATGCGAGGCCCACGACATTCAGATGTTCACCCAGTGGAATCCCCAGCCAGGTACGCCCAGATTCGGTTGCGCCTACTTCTTGGGCGGGGCGCTATTTCGGGAACTCGCCGCACACCTGGGACCTTCAGAGTACGGTTCTAGGATGAGGGAGCTTCGGCGGCTGTCGGATCCAGAGGAAGCGGAGAAACGGGGATTCCGGCTCATGGGCATCGATGAATTGCGACGTGTCTTTGCCAGCGAGTCCGAAATCGTTGAGAAGCACTGGTCGGGCAAGCTGAACCATCCGGAAAAAACCTGGAAGCTGCGAATTGCGTCTGAGAGTCACGACCTGATTCGGTGGGATCAGAACCCGACCTACGACGGCGATTCCGTCGCCTTTAGCGGTACACTGCTGGGAGACGCAGTCCTTTCCGGCGGAACTATTGCGGAAGCCCTGCGTGATGGTTACCGGAACTTCCACCTTTATTCCGTGGACAGTTTCGAGCTTATAGGGAACATAAACCCCCCAGGCTGGACCCACGGTACGAGGCATCCAGGCGACAACACAGCCCTCGAATACCGGCTGGAAGGCAAGACGTTCACCGTCAGGTTCAGGTTACCTGAGGCCCTCGGCAACCCGACCGACTACTTCGTCGATGTCTGGGGATTCCGGGATGAGAGCAGAACACCGGTCATCTGGCAAGATAGGGACAGGCTCGGTTTCGCCCGCATTGTCGTCGAGTAGGGGCGACACTTCCCATACCTTGTCAAGAATGTAACTGTACTTTGGGGTCGACAGCTAAGTTGCGGCGCCACGTGTAGATCGACTGGCCGTCGGTCTCTAGCTCAACCGCGACCGCCGCCACCGGACGGCCGGCCTCGACCAGGTCGATCACACGCCGCCGGAACTCCGCAGGCTCACCGGCATCGGCACCATCATCAGCGACGACTGACCCCCGCCTTGGCGAGAGCGCTCGGCGCTAGGACCTGGTCATAGGTAACGCAGACATGGCGAGGTGTCGGCCGTGCGGCGACGCCCGAGAAAACCCGCTTTCTTGTGGTACCGTTATTGGTATCGTCCGACTCTGTGGATGCGAAGGCGATACGAGATGCGGCTCGCAACAACCCCAAGAACATCCGATTCGCCGATCTCGCCAAGCTGTGCGAGGCGCATTTCGGATCGCCGCGTACCAAACGCGGCAGTCACCTCGTCTATCGGATGCCGTGGCAGGGCGACCCCAGAGTGAACATTCAGAACGTCAATGGCAAGGCCAAGGAGTATCAAGTGCGACAGGTGCTCAGGGCGATCGAGCGGCTCGAGTCCGAACAAGGGGATCGTTGAGATGCAGGACCGTTACACCTACCGGGTGAGCTGGTCGGCGAACGACGACGAGTATGTCGCGGTGTGCCTGGAGTTCCCGTCGCTGAGCTGGTTGGCCACGACTCCCGAGGAAGCGTTGGCAGGAATCCGTGAGGTCGTACGCGATGTGGTGGAGGACATGCGATCTGGCGATGAAGAACCCCCGGTCCCGCTCGGGCTGAGGGACTACAGCGGCAAGTTCATGGTGCGGATACCGCCCGAGACCCACCGCGAACTCGCGATAGCGGCCGCCGACAGCGGCATCAGCCTCAACAGGTACGTCACCGCCCGTCTGAGCTAAGAGGATGCGCCGATAGGCGGGTCAGCGGGGTTGCCAGCGGTCTCGGTGGTCGATGAGCTTGATGGTGATGATCAGGGCGACGGCGAGTGCGAGCTGGGCGAGGCGATGGCGGGGCTCGCGGTCGGTGTTTCTTCG
>JAJEBN010000114.1 GCA_022822525.1 Acidimicrobiia bacterium
CGGTTGCCGTGGCCGATCTGGCACAGCCACAGGCTGGCGAGCGCGTCGATGTACTCGTTGCCGGCGTCGTCGGTCAGCTTGACGCCGTTGCCCGAGACAATCCGGACGTAGGTGTTCTCGTCGCGGCTGAGGACTGAGTACGGATGGATGAGTGCGTTGTTGCTCATCGTGGAAACCCCCATTCACGCGCCTGATTGTCCGGGGCGCCTCATGTGCACCCCGCGGAAGCAGGCGTGATCGCAGCCTACGCGTGCACTGCGCCCTCAGGCGCAGGCACACGAGTACCTGCGCCCTCCGGCGCGACCTCTTTAGGCTGATGGCGTTTGGCGATGCGCCGGTGGGCGCGATCGCCGAAGGGAGTTGCGATGTCGCTGCGACACGGCCGCCCGCTCGTCATGATCCCGGGCCCGTCGGTGATCCCCGACCGGGTCCTGAATGCGATGCGCCGGCCCATCCCGAACATCTACGAGGGCGAGGTGGTGGACCTCACCTATTCGCTGCTGGAGCGGCTGCCGACGATCGCTCGCACCGAGCACCGGGCGTACATCGCGATCTCCAACGGGCACGGTGCCTGGGAGATGGCCATCACCAACACGCTGTCTCGTGGCGACTCGGTGCTGGTGCTCGAAGTGGGCCACTTCGCGACGAACTGGGCCGAGATGGCGGCGATGAGCGGCGTCAAGTTCGAGGTGTTGCACGCTGCGGATCGAGCGGCCATCGACCCCGATGCCGTCACCGAACGGCTGCAGGCCGATGTCGGGCGCGAGTTCGCCGCTGTGCTCGTCGCACAGACTGACACCGCGTCGTCGGTTCGCAATGACATCGCCGCCGTGCGTCGCGCCATGGACAAGGCGGACCATCCGGCGCTGCTGATGGCCGACTGCGTGGCCTCGCTGGGGTGCGAGCCCTTCGAGATGGACGCGTGGGGTGTCGACGTCACTGTGGCCGGCAGCCAGAAGGGCCTGATGGTGCCGCCTGGCCTGGGCATGGTCTGGGTCGGCCCCAAAGCGTGGGAGGCGCATCAGCGCGCCGATTTGCGCACTGCGTACTGGGACTGGACGCGGCGCACCGAGCCTGACGCGCACTATTGGATCTTCTGCGGCACGCCGCCCGTCCAGCACCTCTGGGGGTTGGCTGAAGCGCTCGACATGATCGACGAGGAAGGCCTGGAGAACGTCTGGGAGCGCCATCGCGTGATGGCAACCGCCATCCATGCAGCCGTCGATGCGTGGTCGGCACCCGGGGGGCTCGAGCTGAACGTGGTGGACCCTGCGCACCGTTCGAACTCGGTCACGATGATCCGCACGGGCGAGGTGTCTGCCCAGCAGCTGCGTGCCACGTGCGAGTCCGAGGCAGGCCTCACGCTCGGGCTCAGCATCACCGGCTATGCCGACGCCGAGTTCCGCATCGGCCATATGGGCCATCTCAACCCGCCGATGCTGCTCGGCACGCTCGGCACCATCGAGGCAACGCTGGCGGCCATCGATGCGCCCACCGGCGCTTCCGGCGTGGCTGCCGCGGCCCAGGTCATTGCCCAGGCCACGACCCCAGCACCCAAGCCGCCCCCCGGCCCCGAGGATCCCTGGTCCTGACCGCGGCCGCTCGCCTGCTGCTGCGCGGCGTCGCCGCGGACGCCGCTCAGCCCGTCGCTATTCCTCGGTGCACCCAGCCGCCCGTCGCAGCATGCGATCTGCTTCAGCCTGCGCATCGGCGAGCTTGGAGATCCGTTCGTCGTCGCTGCCCAGCAGGTCGGCGAGAGTTTCACGTACTTCGGCGATGTCGAACGACGCGATCTTGACCATCTCGCCGACGTCCACCCAGTCCTTCGGCCGGTCGTAGAACGCCTTGAATACGGCCAAGTCGTCGCAGGAGAGGCAGGGAATCTCGACGCCAACAAGATCCCAGCGACGGATACGAGTGGCTGCGTGCCGGTGGAATTCTGTCGTATTCAAGAACACGTCGACCGGAATGACGCCCCATCGCAGTCTGGTTTGTCCATCCCGGCGCAGCTGCTCGCGAGATCGCTCGGTGATTTCGATCTCGTCAGGCAGTGCGTCGAGCGCCTGCTCGAACTGCTCAGGTGGCAGGAAGATGTTGATGTCGATGTCGCTGGTGGCCCGTGCCTGCGGAACGCACCAGCCCAAAGCAATCGCGCCTCCGAAGGCGTGGGCCACCTCGGCTTGGTCGAGTGCGTGATGGAGCTGGTGAATTCGGGCCGTGAACGTGAGTGAACCCGTCATCTGCCGGGAAACAGCGGATATTCCAACTCCGATGCTGGGCTTGGGGGAAAGGCAAGCGCCAACTCGAGCACCATGGCAACTTCGTCGCCTCGGGTTCGCTGCCAGTCTGTGCCCCGCAGCGAGTCGATCAGTTCCTTGTCATCCTTGGCGCTGGCCGTGACCATGCGCGCAATCCACGTCTTGGTGGCTTCTTGGCGTTCCTGACCTACGTCGGATTCGCTCACCGTCTCAGTCTGCCACCTGCGCCGAGACCTGCCAGATCAGACGGTCGCGGGCCGCTCGCTCAGCCGGCGAGGAGTTGGCGGACGAGCACGACGGTGGCGCTGGTTGCTGCCACCGACAGCACGATGATCCGGAAGCGCGGTCCTGCAATCCGCGGCCGCAGCCACCTGCCGATCGGCAGACCCAGTGCAACGGGCGGCAGCAAGCCCAGCCCGAGCCACAGCTCCCGCAAGCCGAACTCGCCGATGACGGCGAGGGCAACGATGATCGCCGTGCCGACATACAGCATGAAGGTGGCCAAGGTGGCCCGCAAGGCTGCTGGCTCCCAATGGCTCGCAAACACGGCGTACACCGGTCCGGGCACTGCCGCCACCGACGACGAGAACGCCGTGCCCGCACCGGCCGCGTAATCGGCCCGTCGGCCCTCGGGCGGCCGGAAGCCGATGGCCTGCACCGCCACGGCTGCCAGCACGAACACGCTCACGGCGATGGCCAGCGAGCGGTCGCTCAGCACGGTGAGCAGCGCCACGCCGCCGACGAGACCGAGCGGCGCCGCTATCAACTGCCTGCGCAGGGCCGGGGTGTTCAGCGCTGCGCGGTCTGCGATCGCGTTGCGGATGTTGATGCCGCCGGCGAGCATCAGCATCGGTCCGGGAACGCCCGTCGGCTCGATCGTCACCAGCATCGGTCCCACGATCAGACCCATGCCGATGCCGATGCAGGCCTGTGTTCCGGCGCCAGTGGCAACGAACAGCGCCAGGATCAGGTACTCCAGGACGCTCATCGGGCGAGCAGGACGCGGCTCACGGGGTATTCCGCCTGCCGCTCATGTGGCCGAATGCGGAGCGGGCAAGCTCACACCGGCAGGTTGCCGGTGGCGGCGGCCGTGCTGCCGGTGTCGCTGTAGGCGGCGATGGTGCGCTGCGCGATGCGCATCTGGTGCACCTCGTCGGCGCCGTCGGCGAAACGGGCCCAGCGGGCGTGCTGGTACATGTGCGCCAGCGGCGTGTCGGTGGAGTAGCCGAGCGCTCCGTGCACCTGGATCGACCGGTCGATGACCCGGCCGAGCATGTTCGCCACGAAGTGCTTCGCCATCGACACTTCGGCCTTGAAGTCCTCGCCGGTGCCGGCCTGTGCCCGGTCGACCTTGTAGGCGGCATGGAGCACCATCAGCTTCGCCTGGTACAGCTCCATGGTGCTGTCGGCGATCATCCACTGGATGCCTTGCTTCTCGGCGAGCAGCGAACCGTGGGCGAAGCGGTTGAGCGACCGGTCGACCATCATGTCCAGCGCCGTCTGCGCCTGGGCGATCCAGCGCATGCAGTGCGCCAGGCGCGCCGGGCCCAGCCGGTACTGGCCCAGCAGGTGCCCCTGGCCGCGACCGCCCAGCATCTGGCCGGCGTTGACACGCAGGTCCTCGATGAGGATCTCGCTGTGGCCGGTGCCGCCGTGCATGGTCTCGATCTGGCGCACCTCGGTCCAGCCGTCGGCCGGCAGGTCGACGATGAACGCCGAGTTGCCGGCCTGGGGGATGTCGGGGTTGTCCTCGGTGCGGGCGATGAGGATGGCGAACTTGGAACGGTGCGCGTTCGAGATGAACCACTTGTGCCCGTTCAGCACCCACTCGTCGCCGTCGGGATAGCCGCTGGTCTGGATGAGCGTGGGATCCGAGCCGGCCACCTCGGGCTCGGTCATGGCGAAGCACGACTCGGCGCGGCCCTCGCACAGCGGCGCCAGGTAGCGCTGCTTCTGCTCGTCGGTGCCCCAGTGCAGCAGCGTGTGCATGTTGCCCTCGTTGGGGGCTTGGCAGTTGAGCACCCACGAGCCGAACCGGGTCTTGGCGGCCTCGGCCTGCACCATGGCCATCTCGACATGGCCCAGCCCCATGCCTCCCCACTCGACGGGCATGTGCGGCAGCCACAGGCTCTCCTCGCGTGCCCGTTTGCGCATGCCCAGCAGCGCTGTCACGTAGGCGTCGCGGTCGGTCTCTTCGAGCTGTTCGTCGTCGATGCGCCCTTCCACCGGACGCACCTCGACGTCGATGAATGCGGCGATGCGCTTGCGGAGCTCCTCCAGTGCGGGACTCAGGCTGAAGTCGATGGCCATCGCTGCCTCCTCCGGCGGGGGGTGTGGCGCCGTTGCTAGATCGTGAAGGGTTCCCCGTCGCCCCTCTCCCGCACGGCAATCTCGGAGACGGGCTTGCGGCTCAGCTTGGTGAGCTGCTTTTTCGGCTTGCCGATCGGAAGCAGGGCGCAGACTGCCTCCCAGTCCTCCAGCCCGAGGAACTCCTTGGCTGCGGGCTCGTTCGCGGAGATCAGCGTGGTCATCGCACCGCCCAGACCCTCGTTGCGAGCGCCCAGCAGGATGTTCCACGCGAACGGGTACACCGACGCGCCGCTGACCACGCCGATGCGGTCCTGCTCCTTGTCGATAGATGCCACGTTGCGCAGATCGACGGTGATGATCAGCACCACGGGCACTTCGTCCATGTGCTCGAACATCGGCAGCGGGAACTTCTGCGATTCGTCGGACATGGCCTCTTCGATGTTCACCGATGACGGGCTGTAGCTCTGCCAGTACACCTCGCCGGCAGCGACCTGCGCAGCGGCGACGCGCATCGCCGGAATGCACAGCTCGCCGAGGCGCTTCTTGCGGGCGGGATCTCGCACCACGATGACCTTGTGGCCCTGGCGGTTGCCGCCGCTGGCGGCGAACCGGGCGTTGTCGAAGATGCGGTACAGCACTTCGTCGGTGACTTCGTCGTCGGTGAAGTCCCGAGCGGCGAACGTGGTGCGCATGACGTCGTAAATCTCCATCTCGCCAGTCTCGCACCGGTCGGCCAACTCCGCGTTATGCGAATGCGCGGGTTGGGGCACCTTCCCGTTGCGTCGCCTGTTGCTTCCCGCTCTTGTTCCCAGTCTCGATTGGATACGGGCTCATGGGCCGCTCGGGCCACGGCTTCGCCATTCGGCTCAGCCTCTCGGCCGATTTCGCGTCAGAATCGCCGGTACCCGGCCATGTGATGGCCATACCGAGGGAGGATCGTGAGCTTCACCCGTGTCCTGATCGCCAACCGCGGCGAGATTGCCATCCGCATCGCCAAGGCAGCCGACGCCTTGGGAATCGAGACCGTGGCCGTGCACGCGCCAGTCGACGAGCGTTCGCTGCACCTGGTGGCCGCGGACGCGGTCGCGCCGCTGCCGGGCGGCGATCCGCTGGCTGCGTACCTCGACATAGACGCCCTGCTGCGGATCGCGATCGAGCACGGCTGCGACTGCGTTCACCCCGGCTACGGCTTCCTGGCGGAGAACGCCGCATTTGCCGCTCGCTGCGCCGAAGCGGGACTGACCTTTGTGGGCCCCACCGCAGACACCCTCGAGCTCTTCGGCGACAAGGTGCGCGCCCGCGCACTGGCGGCCTCGCTGGATGTTCCCGTCGTCGGAGGGTCGCCGGAGGCAGTTGCCGATGCGGCTGCGGCCGCCGACGCTGCCGCGGAGATCGGTCTGCCGGTGATGCTCAAGGCGGCAGCCGGCGGCGGGGGCCGGGGCATGCGAGCGGTGGAG
Organism: Acidimicrobiia bacterium; assembly: GCA_022822525.1. Taxonomy (GTDB): domain Bacteria; phylum Actinomycetota; class Acidimicrobiia; order Acidimicrobiales; family Poriferisodalaceae; genus Poriferisodalis. The sequence goes on from JAJEBN010000114.1 coordinate 6,026, forward strand.
CGCATCGCCGACATTGCTGAGGCGTTCGAACGTTGCTCGAGTGAGGCAGCGGCGGCGTTCGGCGACGGCGCCGTGTTTGTGGAACGCCTCGTGGAGCGGCCACGCCACATCGAGGTGCAGGTGCTCGCCGACCATCACGGAAACGTGGCGCACCTGTACGAACGGGACTGCTCGGTCCAGCAGCGCAACCAGAAGGTCATCGAGATTGCGCCGGCGCTGGGACTCGACGCCGGCCTGCGTGAGCGGCTGCATGCCGATGCCGTTCGGCTCGCTGCGCATGCCGGTCTGGCCAATGCAGCAACGGTGGAGTTCTTGGTGTCGCCCGAGACCGGGGACCACTACTTCATCGAATGCAACCCGCGCATCCAGGTGGAGCACACGGTCACCGAGCAGGTCACCGGCGTCGATCTGGTCGAGGCGCAGTTCAGGATCGCTGCAGGTGCGCGCTTGGACGAGATCGGCATCGTTGCGGACAACGCAGACCCGGGCAGGGCCGCGGCGGCGTCCGTGGCTGCTCCGCGCGGCTATGCCGTGCAGGCACGGGTCGTGGCGACCGGTTCTGGTGCGATCTCCGCTTACCACGAGCCATCGGGCGTAGGCGTGCGGGTGGACGCCGCTGGGTATGCCGGTTACACGCCGCCGGCGCACTACGACCCGTTGCTCGCCAAGGTGATCGGCACGGGGAGCACTCTCGAAGCCGCAGTGGCGCGCACATCGGCGGCATTGGCCGATTTCCACATCGGACAGCTGCCCACCAACATCGATCAGCTTCGCCAGATCCTCAGTCACCCCGCCGTGTGCAGCGGTGATGCACGCACCACCTTGCTCGCCGAGATGGTGCCGCTCGCCGACGGGGCGGCGGGCGCCAGGAGCACCACCGGAATGTCGGGCGACTCCCGAGGCAGCGCCTCGCGGCGCGCCGCGATGTTGGAGCCCGCCTCATCGGCACGGCCTGCGACGCCGTTACCGGCCACGGCGCCGGCGTCGAACTGGCCGGACCGCGAACTCGCCGACGGTGAGGTTGCGATTCGCAGCCCGCTGCCCGCCAGTGTCGTCGAGGTCCGGGTGAGCGCCGGCGACGCCGTGACAGCGGGGCAAGCATTCGTGGTGCTGTCGGCCATGAAGATGGAGACGGAGGTCAACGCACCGTGCGACGGCACAGTCTCGGCGCTGCGCGACTTGCAGCCCGGCGATCAGCTGGCGGCCGGCGACGCACTCGCGGTGGTGCTGACCGGCGCAGATGCCGGCGGTGCTCCGAGCGCGGGCGCAGCCCCCAGCGGCTGGGAGCCGCTGCTGGACGACGTGCAGACGCTGCAGCGGCTCGCCGAAGAGCGCTTGGGCCCCGACTCAGACGAACCGGGCGTGGTTCGCCAGCGCAACCGGGGCAAGCTGCACTGCCGGGACCGCATTCGCCTGCTGCTCGACGACGGCAGCTTCCGTGAGGTCGGCAGCCTGGCCGGCTTTGCCTCCTACGACGACGAGGGCGAGATCGCAGCGTTCACGCCGGCCAATCACGTCGGCGGCACCGGCAAGATCCACAGCCGGGACGTCGTGGTCTGCGCCGACGACTTCACCTCGCGAGGCGGCCATGCCGACGGCGCGATCGGTGCCAAGAGCTTCTACTTGGACCTGCTGTCCACCGAGCTGGGCGTGCCGTCCATCCGGCTGCTCGACGGTTCATCAGGCGGCGGCAGCGTCGCCTCGATGGTGCCCGAGCAGCGCAAGGAGGGCGAGAGCAGCGCCAAGGAGAGCAGTGGCGCCATCAAGGCGGGCCGGCCGCGGGTGTCCGGAGGCGGCGGCTCGTTCCTGCCGTCGCACCTGGGCAGCACTGAGTACGCCGAGCAGCTCGCGACGGTGCCCGTGGTCAACATGCTGCTGGGCAGCGTGGTCGGCATCGGCGCGGCGAAGGCCGTGCTGGGGCACTTCGCCGTCATGGTGCGCGACATCTCGCAGCTGTTCGTGGCGGGGCCGCCGGTGGTGAGCCACGCGATGGGCTACGACATATCCAAGGAAGATCTCGGCGACTGGCGCATCCACTGCACGAACGGCTCGGT
>JAJEBN010000007.1 GCA_022822525.1 Acidimicrobiia bacterium
TGCTCGAAGAAGTTGCGGCTTCGCACCATGCGCATGAACACCACGCACTCGATCGGCTTCACATCGGTACCGGTCGCGATCATGTCCACGGTCACCGCGATGCGCGTCTGGTAGCTGGTGCGGAACTGGGCCAGCAACTCCTCGGGTTTGTTGCCTGCATCGCCGGAGCGGTAGGTGATCTTCACCGCGCCTTCGTTGCCGAGCCCGAACTCCTGGCGGACGACCTGGACGATGTCGTCGGCGTGGCTGTCGTCCTTGGCGAAGATCAGCGTCTTGGGGACATGCGCCAGCAGGCCGTCGTCCCGGCGCTCTCGGTCGGGGAAGATCTCAGGCAGCGAGTCACGCAGCGTGCGCACCACGGTGCGGATCTGGTCGGGTGCCACCACCCGCTTGTCCAGCTCGTTGGCGTCGTAGTCGATGTCCTCGTCGATCTTCTCGAACCGGACCTCGCGGGTATCGCGGTCACGGAAATCCGTGACGAAATCAGCAGGGACAGTGCCGCCCGACTCGGTGATCTCGGTACGAATACGAAACACGTCGAAATCCACGTTCACCCGATCGGCCACCGCCTGGGCGTGCCCGTACTCCATCACGAGGTTCTGATCGAAGAACCCGAACGTCTGAATGCCCGGCGTCGCCGTCAAACCCACCAAGAACGCGTCGAAGTACTCGAGCACCTGACGCCACACCCCATAGATGGAACGGTGACACTCGTCGACGATGATCACGTCGTAGGACTCGATCGGCACCGCCGGGTTGTAGGAAACCTCGACCGGTGCCGCCGGAGCCGCCTCGAAACCGCTCAGCTCGTCGAGGCTCTCATCGAAGTCGTCGGCCTCGTCGCCCCGCAAGATCGAATGCAGCCGCTGGATGGTGCAGATGTGCACCTTGGTGGCTGCCTCGGCGGCCATGGTGAGCCCTGACGAGGTGAGGTGGCGGACGTTGTACAGCTCGCTGAACTTGCGGCCGTCGTCGGGAGTGGTGAAGCCCTGGAACTCCCGGAGAGCCTGGCGACCCAGATTCGCCCGGTCGACGAGGAACAGGACTCGCTCAGCTCCAGCGTGGAGCAGCAGCCGGTAACAGACATTGGCGGCGGTGAAGGTCTTGCCTGAGCCGGTGGCCATTTGGATGAGCGCCCGGGGCCGATTCTCCCGAAAGGACTGCTCAAGATTGCGGATCGCTTCGGCCTGGGCCGGCCACAAGTTTGATGCACCTACGGCCACATCGAGCTCCGGCAGCAACGGGATGCCAGCACCCAGACCGGCACCACGGCCATTGACAAAGTCCTCATGCCACCGGGCCAAGGTCTCAGGCCGATGGAACGTGAACACCCGGCGACTGACCGCCACAGGATCCAAACCGCTCGTGAACCGCGTCTCAGCACCTGTGGACTCATAACCGAACGGCAACGCCCCATCGACCTCGAAAGCCGGCAGCTCATCGGGGTACGCGGAGCTGTACTTGCGGGTCTGATACTCAACCCCAGTGAGCGTGCTGCCGACCTTCTTCGCCTCAACGACCCCGACCGCTTGGCCATCCACATAGAGCACGTAGTCGGCCGGACCCGCTGCGGTCTGGACTTCACGAACAGCGACACCCTGAGCCGCAGCCACCGCTGCAGTCTTGTAGTCCTGCACCACCCAGCCGCAGGCCTCCAACTGCTCGTCGATGTCACGACGAGCGCGCTGCTCAGGCGTCAGACCCCCCGACACCGAGAACCTCCACACGACACATCAACAGCCCGCACAGCCCGCGATGGTACGGCTGGCGCTTCCACATGGGGAGCGTGAGTCGGCACCCGCTTGCGGGCGGGTAGGTGCGCCTGAGGCTGGACTTGGAACTCGATCTCTACGCCAGCGGGCAGGTCGAGATGCTGGAGCGCTTCGAATTTGGCGAAATCAGGGAGTCGCGACTGCGAACGCAATTATCAGCGCTACGAGGGAGGCCGAGACGATCCCACACACCAGACCAGCCTTGCGCATCCCCTCACCGAGTCGCTGGCCGCTGCGTGTTTCATCTCGGGCTGCAACGGCGAGGGCTATTCCCACAATTCCTGACACGCCCCACGTTATGAAGCCGCAGATTCCGCAGCACATTGCTGCAATTGCCTTGCCGGAATAGCGGTCTGGTTGAGCGCGACGTTGCCCTCTCGGTGGAAATCGACGTTCGGCGGCAATCCGGCGCTCGACGCTCACGATTTCTCCTAGCGTCTCGACATCCCCGTCAGGGCCATGCGGTGACGTGACTTGCAAGCTTGCGAATTGCGCGGCAGCGTCCTGCTGCCCCGTATCGGAGAGCCAATCATCAATCAAGCGAGCCGCAGCGCCTACCAATGCTGGATGCCACGTGCTGTGGCCTTGGCCGTCGGCATCAGCGGCAAACCTTCGCTGCGCTTCGAGGATGTCGAGGGCGCTCAATTCTTCGGCATCGGCATCTTGCATGGTCGGGCAGCGTACAGACGCGCAATTGCCCCTCCAGCGAATGGATTCACGCGCGCTACTGGCTGCCGTCCATGACGTTCGCCACCGCGCAGCTTCAGTATCGAACGCGACCCCACAGACCGCGGCTACTCGGTGGCTTTGGGGTGGCCGGTGCCCGCGTGGGTCATCCAGATCGTTCGCTTGGCATCGTCGATGCCGTACCAGATACGACCGCCGGAAGTGACTTCGTACTGCCACTGCTCCATCTCTACGCCGCTGACGAGACACTGCCGACGAGGTCCTCTCAGCGGATGCTGGCGCGTGTTCCGCCGGCGCGGGTCACTGACGATCGCGTCCCAGGCAGTCCATGCGTTGGAGGGAACATCTCTGCACAACTGATCCCATCCATTTGCCGCGGCGTTGTTCGCGAATCGGAAATCCCAGCCATCCGGGCTCGGTGGCGGCGCGACGCGTTCTCGACGCTTCGGCATGCCGTGGTGCGGAAGCCCTCAGCCCGAGGGTCGCGGTACGCGGCCGCCGTGAGTGATCTCATGCGGACCGGCCAACCGACGGGCCAACTCTGGGTCGGCATGAACCTCGGCCGTGGCCTTCCACTCGTGCAAGAACTGGGCTACGGCCTTGAAGTCGCCGATCGATGCTGCCGCCGCAAGCTCTTGGGCGAACTCCTCAAGGAATTGCGCACGTTCGTCATCAGGCAGATAGTTCGTCCACGGGTATGCCTCACTCAAGGACTTCCCTACTGCGGCCGGGTAGTGAAGAGACAGGTGTCGAAGCACGCGGGTAATGCCGCTGAAGGCTTCTGACCGCGCGTTCTCTCGATCAGCATGGCGCAGGTGAAGCGCAGGCGCGCTCCGGCGGCGCAGCACCACATCACCGTTGTCGAGCTCAGCCACGACCTCCTTGGGGTGGCGCAAGAACTCGGAGAAGGTCCGCTCAATCACCTGCATGCCGTTACCTTATCTGAATTAGTTCAGAAGTCAGACGAGGCAGCGTTTTCGGCGCCCGCTTGCGGGCGGATAAAGCCAGCACAGCGCCCGCTCGCGAGCGGGCTGGTGCGCTAGGGCTGGACTTTGAGCTCGATCTCGACGCCGGCGGGCAGGTCGAGACGCTGGAGCGAGTCGACCGTCTTGTCGGTGGGATCGATCACGTCGATCAGGCGCTTGTGGATCCGCATCTCGAAGTGCTCGCGCGAGTCCTTGTCCTTGTGGGGAGACCGCACGACCGTGTAACGGTGCTTCTCGGTCGGCAGCGGCACCGGGCCGCGCACCTTGGCGTTGGTGCGCAGCACGGTCTCAGTGATCTTCTGCGCCGACTGGTCCACGATCTCGTGGTCGTAGGCCTTGAGCCGCATCCGGATCCGAGGTGCTGCCATCTGAGTGCCTGACTGTTCGCCGGAAACCCGGGTTACTGGACGATCTTGGTGACCCGGCCGGCGCCCACAGTGCGCCCGCCCTCACGGATGGCGAAGCGCAAGCCCTCGTCCATCGCGATCGGGTTGATCAGCTCAACGGTCATCTCGGTGTTGTCGCCCGGCATGCACATCTCGGTGCCTGCGGGAAGCTCGACCACACCGGTGATGTCGGTGGTGCGGAAGTAG
>JAJEBN010000091.1 GCA_022822525.1 Acidimicrobiia bacterium
CCAAGGGTTTCGATGATCTGCGCTGCGCCATCGCGTTCCTGGAGCAGGCGGCGGACCGCGACCGCGCGGCTGCCGGGCTGGCCCGCCTGCGTGATTATCTCTTCTCCTCCAATGAGATCGAGTATGACCTGAGCGCTCCCGGGTATGTGCATCCGCCGCTCGACTGGGCGCCGGTTCCGGCAGGCTTCGGACATGGCCTTTTCTCCCGGGATCAGCTTGTCGAGGGCCTAGCAGCGCTGGCTGACGCCCAGCACGACGACGGCGGCTGGCCCATCAAGTGGCCGGCGATCAGCCCGGGCGTGGAACTGGAATGGCGGGGTCGGGTAACGATCGATGCGTTGCTGACGCTGCAGGCGTATGCGATTGCTGGCTATGGTGCAAGCTGAGGACTATGTAGGCAGCAGTTCTCATTTTGGCCGAGGGGCCGTGAAGGAGGCTTGACATTATAGCTTGCGGTGCCTATGGTGAGGGTCATGGGCAACCGGTGGTTTGGATCGAAGGCAACGTCGGGGCTGTGCCAGGCGCTGATTGCGCTGATGCCGCCGCATGCGGTGTACATCGAGACGCACCTGGGCGGCGGTGCGGTGATGCGGCGCAAGCCGGCGGCGCTGCGTAACATCGGCATCGATCTGGACGCGCGGGCGCTGGCGGATTTCGAGTGCGGCCATCCGGTGGAGTTGGTCCGTGCAGACTGCCACGGCTATCTGGCTGACTTCGCCTTCGACGGTTCGGAGCTGGTGTATAGCGATCCGCCGTACCTGCGCAGCACGCGCAAGTCGTCGCGCCGCTACCGGCACGACTACGAGGACGCCGACCATGTGTCGCTGCTGGAGCTGCTCGCGGGGTTGCCCTGCGCGGTGATGGTGTCGGGGTATCCGTCGGCGCTCTACGACGAGTTGCTCGGCGACTGGCGCAGCCTGTCGCTGCAGGTGATGAACCAGGCGGGGGTGGTTACCGAGAAGGTCTGGTACAACTTCGAGCCGGACCGGGTGCATTGGGCGTCGTGTGCCGGGCGGAACTTCACGCACCGCCAGACCGTCAAGCGCAAGGCGGCGAGTTGGGGCCGACGCTACGCGGCCATGCCGCCGGCGGAGCGTCTGGCGGTGCTGGCGGCGATCATGGCGGCGGAGGCACAGGCGCCGCCGTGAAGCGTCTCGGGCGCCATCTCGACCGACTGCGGGCGTGCTTCGCGCGCATGCCGGATCCGCGCCGCGGCAGCAACCGGCGCTACGCCCTGGCGGACATCGGCATGGCGGCGCTGTCGGTGTTCCTCATGCAGTCGCCGTCGTTCCTGGCGCACCAGCGCGCGCTGGCCGAGGGGCGCTCGCGCTCGAACGCGCACACCCTGTTCGGCCTGGCCCGCATCCCCTGCGACAACCACGTCCGGCAACTGCTCGACGGTGTGCCGACGGCGCACTTCGACGATGTGTTCCACGCCCTCGTCGAGGACCTCGACGCGTGCGGCGGCCTCGCGTCCATGCGCCGACTGGACGGCCGCACGCTGATCGCCCTGGACGGCACCGAGTTCTTCCGCTCGCGCAAAATCCGCTGCGACAACTGCTCGACCCGCAAGCGCGCCGACGGCGGCACCGAGCACTTCCACCAGATGCTCGCCGCCCACGTCGTGGCGCCGGGCCGGGCGCAGTCGCTGCCGCTGCCGCCGGAGTTCGTGCGGCCCCAGGACGGCACCGTCAAGCAGGACTGCGAACGGCAGGCGGTCAAGCGCTGGCTGGCGTGCCACGGCCCGCGCTGCGCCGCCCTGCGGCCGGTCTACCTCGGCGACGACCTCTACGCCTGCCAGCCCGTCTGCCAAGCCATGCTCGACAGCGGCGGCGACTTCCTGCTCACCGCCAAGCCAAGCAGCCACCAGACCCTCTATGAGTACCTTGACGGCATCCGCACGCCCACGCGCCGCCGCACCGCAGGGCGCGGCGCGAAACGCCGCATCCACCGCTACCGCTGGATGACCGGCCTACCCATCCGCGATGGCGACGACGCCCTGCGCGTCAACTGGCTGGAGATCACCAGCGCCCGACCCGACGGCACCGTCACCTACCGCGGCGCCTTCGTCACCAGCCTCCACGTCGACCGCGACAACGTCGTCGAACTCGCCGACTGCGCCCGCGCCCGCTGGAAGATCGAGAACGAGACCTTCAACGTCCTCAAGCAACACGGCTACCACCTCGAACACAACTTCGGCCACGGCAAGGACACCCTCGCCGCCGTGCTCGTCATCCTCAACCTGCTCGCCTTCGCCCTGCACACGCTCTGCGAACTCGCCGAAACCCTATGGCAGCAGGCCCGACAGCGCCTCGGCACCCGCTTCCGACTGTTCGAGCACCTGCGCACCGTCACCGAATACCAAGTGTTTCCCTCGTGGGCCGCGCTCATGACCCTGCTCGCCACCGGCGGACCGGCGGCACAGCCACCCTGACCTCTCTGACTCGCCTCCGTAACCTAACCATCCCACCGCACGAACAATGAAACACTTAACAGTCACCCGTCAAAACCAAAATGAGAATTGCTGCTATGTAGGTAGCTAGCCGCTCAATCGATGTGCATCCCCATGCTCAGACGCTCCTCGATCTCGAAGCCGAGCGATTTGTAGAAGCCGCGAACTACGGAGTTGGTGGTCCGAATCCGTTCGAAGGAGCACGCCATTAAGATTAGCCTCTGGCCGAGTTCGACTCTGCCGTTCAACGAAGTTGTCGAGCTCGCCCGGCACGCCGAGGCGACCGGATGGGACGGCCTTTGGTACTCGGACCATTTCATGCCGAACGATCCCGACACCAGCACCCCGCGGCCCGAGGCGTGGACCACGCTGGCAGGAGTCGGCGCACTTGTGCCGAGGCTCAGGTTGGGAACGCTCGTGTCCGGCAACACCTACCGCCATCCGGCGGTGCTGGCCAAGATGGCGGCGGCGAAAAGCGCACCCTGCGCACCACCGCACGCTTCGCCGATGCGTGGAATGTGTGGGGGGACGTGGAGATCATGCGGAAAAAGATGGAGGTGCTCGACGGCCACTGCGCGGACCTCGGCCGGGACCCCGGCACTATCCGACGCACCGCAGTCGCCTTGGTGTTCATGACCGAAGACCAGGGCCAGCTCAAACGGCTGCGCAGCGCCACCATCGGGCGTCCGGCCCTGATCGGCACCGCCGAGGAAATCCGGGAAACTCTCGCTGCCTACGAGGCCATAGGCGTCGATGAGTTCATCGTGCCCGACCGCAATCTTGGCCCGCCCGCCCGGAAG
>JAJEBN010000008.1 GCA_022822525.1 Acidimicrobiia bacterium
CGCGCGGATAGGTGAAGCAGATTTCAGTGCATTTCGTGATTGGTGCCGATGCAGGTTGCAAACCCGCAGGTCAGAGGACCGGCGCGCATTCCAACGCCTACAGCGTTTCCGCAGGTCAGCGCCTATTGGCGCATGCTCTTACTCCAACAAAGGAGAGGTGAGGGTCAAGATCACATCGGTGAGTGCAGGAGGCAGGAAAGCCGATAAACCGCCCGTTGTTTTCACAAAGGTTGTCGACCGGAGTCTGTGGACGGACAAGCTGGACATTGTCCATACCAGCGGAAGCACTTCGGTCGCGGAGAACGGTGGCACTGACACGTACAGTGTGGCGCTCACCGGCAGGCCCAGCAGTAACGTCACCGTCACGGTGAGGTCGCACAAGCCAGAAGCCGCCACGGTTCAGACGACCGGCGCGGCGGGCACGACGGCCACGCTGGTTTTCACCCCGACAGACTGGAATACACCTCAGACGGTGACGGTGACCGGTGTGGACGACAGCGTTGTCAACAGCAATGGCAGCCGGAATTCGGTCATCTCGCACACGGCTTCCTCAAGTGACGCAAACTACCAAGGCGCAAGCGAAAGACTGACAGCCAAAGTCACAGACGACGACGCTGCGAACGTCGCCATCGACCTGAGCACCGATCTCACTTCGATCAGCGAAGACGCTGGCGCGCAGACCGTGACCGTCTCCATCAACAAGGCACCCGCCCAAGACATCCAGATCGGCTACACGGTCTCATCCAACAGCGCGGTGCAGGATGTGGACTTCGTTGGGTTGGACGGCGACATCAAATTCGACGGGGGCACGTCGACGCTGACCAGACGCCAGTTGGTCACTGTGCTGAACGACACGCTGCCGAGCGAGGGTCCCGAGACCGTGACCATCACGCTCACGGACGGCGCTGGGTATCGGCTCGGCGCGCAAGCGAGCGTCACCATCACCATCGACGACAACACGTAGGCGCCGGCCCAGCCCGTGGTCGAGTTCACCCGGGCCACGCCCATGGACCTTGGCTACGGATCCGACCGGCCTGAGGACTACAACACGGGAGACACCACCTGTCCAGGCGGCTGTGACCCAGACAACGTGTGGGTGCGTCTCGACCCAGTCCCTGCCGCGAATGTCGCGCTGAACTACAGCCTGTCGGGCACGGCCACCTTGAACAGCGACTACAGCATCAGCGGCGCTACGAGCAACAGCGTGACCATCGACGTGCCGGCCCGCACGCGGTCTGTCAGGATCCCCGTCAGCATCATCGATGATGCTGCTGTCGAATCGGACGAGACGGTGGTGCTGACGCTCACCTCAGGCACCGGCTACACACTGGGCTCGAGCTCGGTGCACACCATCACCATCACTGACGACGACTCGGGAGGATCGGGCGGATCTGCCAGCGTGACGATCTCGAAGAGCAAGGTGACCGTAGCCGAGGCTGCCGGCACAGCGACCTACACCGTCGTGCTCGACAGCCAGCCAGCGAGCAGTGTCACGGTCAGGGCCGCTATCTCGACGGTCGCGGGAGTATCGCTGCGCGAGTGGACGCGGACGCAACTCCGAGTTTTTCGACGACGCAAAATCTGACGTTCACGACGAGCGACTGGAATCAGCCCCAGACCGTGACGGTGAAGGGGGCAGATGACAGCGTCCAGAATGCCGGCGGCAAGCGCACCGTGACCATTTCGCACACGGTCACCACCGGCGACGGTGCCGGATACCCCACCAGTCTCTCGATCGACGGCGTGACGGTGGACGTGACCGACGACGACGGGCAGGCATGCACGCTGACGCTCCCGACGGATGCGGTGACGGTGGCGGAGATCACGGGCCTGCGCGACAAGTTCCCCAGTGACACTGCGCGGGTGTTGCGCTGGAACCAGGTTCTGGCTGCGATGGGCGAGAGCACCGGCGAGACGGCCATGACGGCCGCCGACGCGCAGACGCGATCGAGTGTCGTCGGCGACCGGTGGGATCGAGTGGCCCGAACGCTGGCCGCGCACGAGGCGTGCCCCGGCTCGACACCTCCGTCGACACCGAGTGCGAGCTTCGGGTCTGCCTCGTACTCGGGTGGCGAGGCGTCGGGCAGCCGCAGCGTGAGTGTTGGGGTGAGTCTGTCGTCGGTTGCGCCTTCGGGTGGGCTGTCGTTGACGTACAGCGTCAGGGGCAGCGCGACGTCGGGCTCCGACTACACGGCGTTGAGCGGCACGGTGACCGTGGCCGGCGGAAGCACCTCTGCCACGGTTGCGGTGACGATCACCGATGACAGCGTCGATGACGATGCCGAGACGATCGTGCTGACGCTCACCAGCGGCTCGGGCTACACACTGGGCGCTCCGAAGGCCACCACCGTCACGATCGCCGACGACGACCCGGCGCCGCGGTCTGACCCGAATCCCGGCAACACCGGCAACCAGAATCCCGGCGACACCGGGAACCAGAATCCTGGCAATTCCAGCCCCGGCAACACCAACTCCGGGAGTTCTTCGTCGGCGAACGCTGCACCGGCAGCGCCGCCGGTGGTGGAGCTGACGCTGGGCGTGGCGACGCCGTCGAGCATTGCGTTGGGCGAGTCGAGCCTGATGACGGTGGACCTTGAGCGGGCCGTCACACGCTGGGTGCGGGTGTTCGTGGAGATCGACAGCACGGCCGTGCTGGGCCACGACTACACCGTGGATGCCAACTGGGGCATCGGCTGGGTCTCGCTGGGCAGCAACTCTCGACGGCTGGTGTTCGACCTGCCGCCGAACGACACCGATGCCGTCGTGCGGGTGAACTCTCTGGACGCCAGCGCGCCTGACAGTTCCGTGACGTTGAGCGTGACCATCGGCGACCGCACCTTCGCGGCCAGCTCGGTAGTGACGATCAAGCCGGTCGGGGAGGCGGAGATCGTCTCGGTGGGCGACCCCGAGGCCTCGGTCTCCGACGGTGACCCCGGCGACGGGAGCGAAGACGCGGACGAATCGGATGAATCCGATGGTGCCGACGATCAGGATGACGACGGCGGTGACGACAGCGAGTCTGATGGTGCGGACGGTCAGGATGACGACGGCGATGACGACGGCGACGCTGGCGACGGGAGCGATGACGCGGACGAATCGGACGAGTCTGATGGTGCGGACGATCAGGGTGGCGACGGCGAGACCGCCGAAACCGAAGATTCTGACGAAGACAACAAGGCCGTCGACGACGACGGGCACATTGTCGACCCGGAGTCACTGGGGACCGTCACCTCGACCGGCGACGGCTGGTACGTGCTGTACACCGTCAAGCCCGGCGACACGCTCAGCGGCATCGCGTTGACCTTCTATCGAGACGACCGGAGGTGGCGCCAGATATTCGCCGCCAACCAAGGCCGCCGCCAGAGCGACGGCTACACATTCACCAGCCCCAACATGATCCGGGCGGGCTGGGTGCTGCGGGTGCCGCTGCCGATCGTTGCGCCGAGCAACGCCACTGCGGCCGAGTCGAACTACGTGATCTACCGCGTCCGAAGCGGCGACATGCTGTCGTCGGTGGGGCGGCGAGTGTACGGCGACAGCGCGTTCTACAACCGCATCGTGCTGGCCAACCGCGGTCGGCGCCAGGCGAACGGCCAGACGTTCGTCCACGGCGACCGGATCGCCGCCGGCTGGCTGCTGCGCATCCCCGTCGGCGGCTGAGCACTGGTTCGGTCACACCCAAGGGCCGCAGCGGCGTATCAAGACCTCGAGCGTGACACGGCGAATCGGCGTCGGTGCCAAGCTGACCCTTCGATGTCGCGGCCCCCTGTTGCGCCATCGGTACCCTTCGGCGTGGCACGACTGAACCGGCGCGTCGGCCCTTCGGGGGAGCCGCGGCGCACAACTACAGGAGACCGCAAGTGAGCAAACTCTTTGGGGTGTACGGGCGCTGGGTCGGAAACCGGCCGTGGACAGCGCTCGCAGTGATGCTGGTCGTCACCGTGGTGGCGGTGATCGGCTTCACCCGCACCGCCCCTACCGCCGATGTGCAGGAAGCCTTCCTGCCCGGCGGCAGCGAGCTGGTGACGGCCATCGACAATCTGGGCGAGAGCTTCCCCGCCTCGGCCGAGCTGGAAGCGGTGCAGGTGGTGCTGCGCGGCGACGTGCTCAGCCCCGCGGGCGCAGCCGACGCCATTGCGGCCACCGAGACTGCTGCCGGGCACCCTGAGCTGTCGCAGTACCTGTTCGCGCCCCGTCCGCCGGTGTCGCCGGGCCATGTGCTCGCTGTGATGGCAGCGGGGCCCGGCGGCGACCCGCGCAGCGTGGACCTGGCGTCGATGACCCAAGACCAGATCGACGCTGGCATTGCTGCAGCGGCCGAGGCCGATCCCGAGCGGGCCGGCTTCCTCGAAGAGCTGGTCGCCCGTGACAGCGCCGGCAACGTGGTCGGCGGCATCGGCATCGTGACGGTGAACGCCGACGGCGATCCCGACGGTCTGGCCGAGGCGCAGCTGGCCGCCGACGACGCGGTGCAGTCGTTGTCACTCGGCGGTCTGGATTCGGCCCGCACCTCATCGAGCGGCAAGAGCGACCAGGAGTCAGACGATTCCAGCCAGTCGTCGATGATGCTGCTGATGGGCGTGGCCTTCGCGGTGATCGCCATCCTGCTGACGCTGTTCTACCGGCAGCTCTCCGATGTGCTGCTGTCGATGGGCGGCTTGGTTCTGACGATCCTGTGGGCGCTGGGTTTCCAGGGGCTGCTCGGCCCCGACGGGTTCGGTGTGATCGGCGCGCCCAGCGTGCTGGGCCAGATGGTGCCGGTGATGCTGATCGGCCTCTGCGTCGACTACGGCATTCAGGGCACGTCGCGCTATCGCGAGGTGCGCGCGGAGGGTGCGGGAGCGACCGACGGCATCGGAAAGTCGGTGGCCGGCGTGATGCTGCCGCTGGGACTCGCGGGGGTCACCACCATCGTGAGTTTCCTCACGAACCTGTTCGGCGACATCTCGGGGCTGGGCGACTTCGGCGTGGTGGCCGCCGTGGGCGTGCTGAGCGGCCTGACGGTGTTCCTGACTGCGGTGCCTGCGGTGCGGGCCATCCTGGATCGGCGGGGCGAGGCCAAGGGGCGCCAGCCGCAGCTGCGGCCCATCGACCAAGCCATCCCCGGCGCGGGCACGCTGGTGCGATCGGTCGGCGGTGCCACGGTGCGCCGCCCGGCGCTCATCCTGGTGCTCACCGGCGTGGTCACGGTGGTGTTCATGTCGCTCGCGACCCAGCTGGGCACCGAGTTCAACTCCAACGACTTCATCCCCGACGGCACCGAGAGCAAGGAAGACGCGCTGTTCCTGTCGGAGAACCTCGGCGGCAACACCGAGCCGGTCACCGTGCTGGTGGAGGCCGACCTCTCCGAGGATCGCACCATCCGCAACCTGCTCGACTTCTCCGCCGCCATCGAGGACCCGTCGCAGCGCCCCGCAGCGGTCAGCAGCGACATCACCAGTTCGCTGGGCGTCTATTTCGGCACGCTTCCAGCAGACCTGCAAGCCCAGATCCAGAGCGAGTTTCAGCTCGGCCAGGCCGGCGCCCTCCGCGTCGACAGCGCCACCATCGACCGGGTGCTGACACTGATGCGCGACCACGACCCTGCACAGTTCGACTCGCTGGTGGCGCTGGGCGCCGCGGGCGACGACGACCGCACGATCCTGCAATTCAACGCGCTGACCGGTGATGCCGACCGCACCCGCGAACTGTTTGCCGACGTGGACGGCCTGTGGTTCGGCGACGACGCCGACATCACCCCGGTGGCCAGCGAGATCACCTCGCTGGAGGTCACCGACAGCCTCACCGAGAGCCAGGCCACCTCCATCGTGTTCACCATCGTGGCGGCGCTGATGGTGCTGATCCTGTTCTTCTGGATCACCGAGTTCCGGCCCATGCTGGCTGTGCTGTCGGTGCTGCCGATCCTGCTGGTGCTGGTGTGGGTGCTGGGCACCATGGTGCTGCTGGGCTACAGCTACAACGTGATCACGGCGCTCATCACGGCACTGTCGATCGGCATCGGCGTCGACTACACCATTCACGTCACCCACCGGTTCATCGAGGAAGTCGACCACGGCAAGTCGATCGGCGAGGCCATCAACATCACCATGGGCACCACTGGCGGCGCGCTCATCGGCTCGGCGCTCACCACGGCGCTGGGCTTCATGGTGCTGGTGTTCAGCCCGATCGCCCCGATGGGACAGTTCGGCCTGCTCACCGCCATCACCGTGACCTACTCGCTGATCGCTGCCGTGGTGGTGCTGCCGCCGATGCTGGTCACCTGGGCCGCATACCACCAGTGGCGCAAGAACCACATGGCCGAGATGGACGCGGCCTGAGCGCGACGCCATGAAGGCGCTGCTGGGCGCGCTGCGCAAGGAGCGCTACGACCTCATCTTGGTGGTCAGCGTCGCCATCGTGGTGCTGTCCGCGTTCGGCGTCAGCGCGTTGAGTTCCGCTGGGGGCCTCGTCGGGTTGCTGCTGATTGTGGGCACGCTCATCGAGTCGGCCGAGCGGCCGCCGAGACGGCTGTGGCTGCTGCTCGCAGCTGCCGCGGTCGCCGCGGTGGCAGACATCGCCATTGCCGACGCCGCTGACGCCGTGGTAGGGCCGGCCGTGCTCACGCTGATCGGCTTGGCGGCTGCCGCGGTCGTCACCCGCCAGGTGCTGTTGCGACCGTTCGCGGGCACCACCTCGATAGCTGCCTCGGCGTGTGCGTACCTGCTCATCGGTTACGCGTTCGCCTCGCTGTACCTGGTGATCGACCGGGTCGGCGGATCGGCGTTCCTGAATTCCGGCGAAGCGCTGACGCCCGAATCTGCTGTCTACTTCAGCTTCGTCACCCTCACCACGCTGGGCTTCGGCGACCTCACGCCCTCGGCTGACGGCGGCCGGGTCATCGTGACGCTCGAAGCCATGGCGGGCGTGTTCTACGTGGCCATTGCCGTGGCACGCCTCGTCACCGGCTTCGCCGCTCCCTCAGCCGAGCCTCCTGGCGGCGCGCCAAGCCAAGAAGGCGGCGAAGAAGGCGGCCCGTAGCGGCCTACTGACTCGCGTTGCCCGTGCGGGGGTCGAGGTCGAGAAGCTTCTCGATGCGAGCGAGTCGATCGGTGTGATCCAGCAGGACTGCCTGGACTTCGTCGAACCGGTCGTCCATCCGGTCCAATCGTGTCTCCATCCGATCCAAACGGGCATCGACACCGTCCACTCGTCTGTCGACCTGTTCGAACCGCTGATCAACCCTGTCGAACTGCCGGTTCATGTCGGCGCGCAGCGTGTCGATGTCGTCTCGCAGGCCGTTGAGATTGAGGAAGAGCAATCCGAACATCCCTGCGATCAACGCCGCGGTGATCGCAGTGGGCATCGGGACGGTCAAGGAGCGTGCTCGCCTGCCGGTGCCGTTTTGGCCGTCCGCGTCGTGCGAAGCGCCGCTTGGCTTCGAAGTCGCAGCGGAGGCAGCCGGCGCCTCCTCGTCGGGCATGGTGGCAATCGTACTCATGGCGTTCCGATCGGTTGGAGGCGTTCAGGTCCTATGTCGCATCACCTGCGACGGTAGGTCGCGCCTCTGTGGTGTCCCCAAGGGTTTTTCTGCTCATGACTGCTCCGGCGCGAGCGCCGTATCCTCCCCGACATGGCCGATGTGCCCTCTGCGCCGGCGCCCGGATGCGGTTGGGACCGAGCGCCCCAATGCGGTTGCTCAGACTGCTGCTGCTGACGGCGCTGCTGTTCACAGCACCGGCAGCTGTCGCCTGTGACAGCGCAGGCATCGATGCGCAGCGCGACGGGTCGGCCACAGCCGCCGACACCGCGGCGGGCTTCGACGGCACGGTGCGGCTCGGTGCTGCGCTGAGCGAGACGGGCAAGTACTCGGTGGAGGGCAAGGACGCTCGGCAGGGGTACGACACCTGGGTCAGCTGGGTCAACGAGGAGTACGGGGGGATTCGGATCGGCGACGGCCGCTACCGGGCCGAGATCATCTACTACGACGACGAGTCCGACCCCGACACTGCCGCCAACCTGGCCCAGCGGCTCATCGACCACGATCAGGTCCATTTCCTGCTCGGCCCGTACTCCAGCGGCCTCACGGCGGGCACCAGCGCCATCGCGGAAGCCAACGACGTGATCATGGTGGAGGGCACCGGCGCTGCCGACACGCTGTTCGAGCGCGGCTTTCAGAACCTGTTCCTGGTGGCGACAGTCGCCAGCGACTACACGCTGTCAGGCGTCGAGACGCTGGCGAATCAGGGCGCGAAGACCGCAGTGATCGCCTACGAGGACACGGCGTTCCCCACCGCAGTCGCCGACGGCGCCCGACGCCATCTCGAAGCCAACGGCATCGAGGTGCTGGCAACTGAGACCTATCCCAAGGACATCCAGGACGTCTCGGCGATCATGACCAAGTTCCGCGATCTCAACCCCGACCTGTTCATCGGCGGCGGGCACTACAACGACGCCGTCCTGTTCGTGAACGCGGCCAAGGAGCTGGGGTTCGTGCCCGACGGCATGCTGATCACCGTCGGTCCGTCCAACCCGAAGCTCATCGACGAGCTCGGCGCCGATGTCGACGGCGTGCTCGGCCCCACTCAGTGGGAACCCACCATGGGCTACGAAGGGCCGTACTTCGGCCGCGCCGCCGACTATGCCGCCTACTACCAGCAGCTGTGGGGCGAACTGCCCGTGTACCAGGCCGCCAGCACCACCGCAGCGGCCCTGGCGTTGCAGCTGGCCATCGAAGCGGCCGGCTCGCTCGACACCGACGACGTGCGCGACGCCCTGCGGTCGCTGGATGCCGACACGTTCTACGGCCCGATCAGCTTCGACGAGCGAGGCGTCAACACAGCCAAGCCGATGGGCTTGGTGCAGGTGCAGCGCGGGGACATCCATGTGGTCGCGCCCGGTTCCGCAGCACGGGCCCAGCTCGAGTACCCGTTGGGCGACGGCAAGGGCGGTGCAGCGGGCGGGTCGACGGCGGGGGGCAAGCTGCCTCAAGCGCTCGTGAACGGCATCGCTCTCGGCGGCATGTACGCGGTGCTGGTGCTGGGGTTCTCGGTGATCTGGGGCGTGATGGGGGTGATCAACTTCGCTCACGGCGAGTTCGTGATGATCGGCGCCTACCTGGCCTGGCTGGCCCAGGACTTGTGGGGCATCGACCCCTTCGTGTCGGTCGCTGCGGTGTTCGTGCTGATGGCAGGTCTGGGCTACCTCACCCAGCGGGGCTTGGTCAATCGGATCATCGACCGGCCCCATCTGGTGTCGCTGCTGGTGATGTTCGGCTTGGCGATCATCTTGCAGAACGTCATGAAGCTCATCTTCGCCGCGGACTTCCGCCGTACGAGCACGGCGCTGGACGGCAGCTGGCGGATAGCCGACGGGCTGAGCGTGCCGGTGACGAAGTTCTGGATACTGATCGTCGCGCTCGCGGTCCTGGCTGGGCTGAGCGCGCTGCTGTCGCGCACGAGGCTCGGCAAGAGCATCCGGGCAGCAGCTCAGAACCGTGAGGCGGCGCGCATCGTGGGGATCGATGTGGGCAAGGTGTACGTCATCACGTTCGCCCTGTGCATCGGCATCACCGGCGCGGCCGGCGCCTTGGTGAGCCCGGTGCTGGCCATCCAGCCGTTTCAGGGCGCGCCGCTGACGCTCAAGGCATTCGCCATCACCGCGATGTCCGGCCTCGGCTCGATCCGGGGGGCGCTGGGCGGTGCGATGGTCTTGGGGCTGGTCGAAGCGGGGCTTGCGGTGTACGTGGGAGGGGTGGGCACGAATCTGGCGGTGGTGGCCTCGTTCGTGATCCTGGTGGCGGCGCTGGTGCTGCGGCCCCAAGGGCTGTTCGGCGGCCTGCGCCCAGTGGATGCGACGGCGTCATGACGTCTGCGGGCACACCGGGCGGCGCGGCGGGCCGCGCTGCGAGGCGTGGCGGCACTGGGCGGTTCGGGTGGGCGCCGGGCGGCGCGCTGCGGCGAAAGGCGGGGCGCGTGGGCGCCGCGCTGTTGGCGCTGGTGCTGACGTGGCTGGTGCTGCTGCCGCTGTGGCCCGCAACCAGCGACTCGACGCTGTTCACGATGACGCTGATGTTCACCAGCATCGGTGTGGCGATCAACTGGAACCTCACCGGCGGGTTCACCGGCTACATCGACTTCGGGCATGCGGTGTGGTTCGGCATCGGCGCGTACACCACGGCGATCATGATGTCGCACCAGACCAACGGCCTGGGCATCGGATGGCCGCCGATTCCCGCGATCGCGCTCGGCGTCGTGGTGGCGGGCCTGGCGGCGGCGCTCATCGGCCGGGCAACGATGCGGCTGCGCGGCCCGTATTTCTCGGTAGCGATGCTCGCCACGTTCGTCGCGATGCGCGAGATCGTGCGCGTCTGGGGCGGGCTGACCGGGGGAGGCGTGGGGCTGACGCTGCCGCCGTACCTGAACCGCTCGCTCTTCTATTTCATCGAGCTGGCGCTGGTGGTGGCGCTCGGCGTGTTCGTGTGGTGGCTGCGCCGCACCCGGGTGGGGACGGCCCTGGTGGCGATTCGCGAGGACGAGGTGGGGGCGGAGATGCGGGGGATCGCGACGACGCGGCTCAAGGTGGCCGTGTTCAGCTTCGCGGGCGCATCCACCGGCCTGTTCGGAGGGCTGTGGGCGTACCAGAACACGTTCGTGGACCCTGACGTCGCGTTCACCGAGGTGCGCACGCTCGACGCGGTGATGGGCACGATGCTGGGCGGCATCGGCACGGTCGCCGGGCCGATCCTCGGCTCGGTGGTGCTGTACTGGCTGCGAGAGTTCCTCTGGGCGAACCTGCTCGATGTCCACCTCATCGCGCAGGGGGTGCTGCTGATCGTCATCGTGCTGTTCATGCCGCGAGGGCTGGCGGGATGGTTCGACCGGCGGGGCACGTCGATCACCGAGATGTGGTCAGGCTGGCTGCGACGCGGGTCGCTCCCGGTCCGCCCCCGCAGCGATGATGGCCGAGGCGCCGAGAGCGTGCCGCGGGAGGACCCATGAGCGCTCTGCTGGAAGCGGCGGGCGTCACCAAGCGCTTCGGCGGCTTGGCAGCCGTCGACAACGTCGACATCGCCGTGGCGCCGGGCGAGATCGTGGGGCTGATCGGCCCGAACGGCAGCGGAAAGACCACGCTGTTCGACTGTCTCAGCTGCGTGCAGCGCGCCGACAGCGGCGACATCCGCTTCGACGGCGTCGACATCGCCCACCGGGCCCCCCACGACGTGGCGAGGCTGGGCATGTCTCGGACCTTCCAGATCATTCGCGTCTACGGCGCGCTCACCGTGCGAGAGAACCTCGAGCTCAGCGCGAGCTGGGCACATGTCGGGTTGCGCCGCATGCTGAGCCGCACCGACGCCGCTACCCGCCGTCGCGCCGATCAGCTCATCGAGTTCCTGTTGCTGGGGCCGCTGCGAGACGACCGCGCCGACACGCTGTCGGGCGGCCAGCGACGCCTGGCCGAGATCGGCATGGCTCTGATGAGCAAGCCGCGGCTGATCCTGCTCGACGAGGCCACCTCCGGCGTCAATCCGACGCTCATCAACGACATCAAGGACCGGCTGACCGCAGTCAATGCCGACGAGGGCGTCGCGCTGCTGCTTGTGGAGCACAACGTTCAGTTCATCGCCGAGTTGTGCGAACGGGTCGTCGTGCTGGATCAGGGCCGCAAGCTCGCCGAGGGCACTCCTGGCGACATCATGAGCAATCCCGACGTCATCGAGGCGTACTTCGGGAGAGATCGATGACCGCTGCCCGCACGCCGGCGCCGCTGCTGGAGGTTCGCGACGTGGCAGCGGGCTACCTGCCGGGCCAGGACATCCTGCGCGGTGTCAGTCTCGACGTGCATGCAGGCGAAGTCGTGTGCGTCATCGGGCCGAACGGAGCGGGCAAGACGACGGTGTTCCGTGCCGTGTACGGGCTGACGCCGGTGCGGTCGGGGCAGGTGATCTGCGCCGGGGTCGACATCACCAACATCGCGCCGCAGGACGCGCTCGGCACTGCCGGCATCGCCATCGTGCCCCAGCTGCGCAGCCTGTTCTCGCAGATGACCGTGTATGAGAACCTCGAGTTGGGCATGTACCTGTCGAGGGACAAAGGCGAGATACGCGACCGCATCGACTACGTCTTCGGCCTGTTCCCGCGCCTAGCCGAGCGTGCGCGCCAAGAGGCCGGAACGATGTCGGGCGGCGAGCAGCGCATGCTCGAGATCGGCCGCTCGCTCATGTGGTCGCCGGATCTCGTGCTCATGGACGAGCCATCGGCCGGGCTGTCGCCGATCGTCACCCGTCAGATCTTCGAGGTGATCGCCCAGCTCAACAGCGATATCGGCCTCACGGTGCTGATGATCGAGCAGAACGCCCGCCAAGGCCTCCAAGCCAGCCACCGTGGCTATGTGATCGAGCTGGGCGAGATCACCCATTCCGGCGCAGCCGACGACCTGCTCGCCGATGCCGACGTTCGCCGGACGTTCCTCGGCGCCCGCTGAGCCAGCGTGCCCGAGTCTGTCAGACGCTCGGGATTCTGGCAGTCCCAAGTCCGGCAGCAGTCCAGCGAGCAGTTGCCGTCCGCTGTCTTCAGCCGCTTTCCGCAGACCGTCTAGCTCGCAGCGTCCCGGTGAGTGGTGGGGTTTTGGGGTTACGTCACGTCGTCATGCTCGCATCTCATGTCATCTTGCTATGCGGTGGCTGCCAAGTCGAGCACGGTACGTTGGGTTTGCATGGAAGCAGCCGAACTCCTTGCTGTGGAATGATCGGCGACGGCGCAGTTCTGTCGCCGCCGGATCGCTCGGCATCGCGGCCACGGCCGCCACGATTTGGGCGGTGCCGCCGGAGGCCGCGGGCGCTGGTGCTTGCTGTGCATCTGCTGGTGATGGTGCTGCTGGCCGGCGCGTGCGGTTCGACCGAGACTGCGCCTCCTGCGGCATCCGAGGCTGTTGCAGCGACACCCAGCACCAACGCTCCTGCTGAGGCGCCGGTCTCGACGACCGTCGCGTCCTCGACAAGCGCTGCCGCGGTCACGGACGCCCCCGACGCCGGAGTGTCGCCGGAGGCGCAGACCATCGTTTCTGGGCTCTCGGCTGCGGTCGGCGGGCTGAGCGACGCGAGCCATGACTGCGTGGTTGCCCTTCTGGTGGAGGATCCGTCGCTGGTGGACACGTTCCTCGCTGTGGGCGGGCCGGTCGAAGGCCCGGCGATGCTGCAGGTGCTCGCGTGCCTGACGTCGGAGGAGGCCGCCGCGCTCACGCCGCCAGGTGACGGCGCGGCACCGGATCCCGCTGAGGTGGGGTGCTTGATGGAGGCACTCAGCGGCGAGCCGGCCGGTGAGCGGATCCTGGAGGTGCTCACCGGCGCCGATCCCTCCGCAGAAGGCTTGACCGCGGCCGAGAGCGCCATTTTGGGCGAAGCCGTTCAATCGTGTGACATCGAGACCGGCTTCGGCGACCCGGCGGCCGCTGCCGGCTCGATGCCCGATGACGGCGCCAGCGTCGGAGGCGGCTGGGGCCTGTGCACGGCCTGGCTGATCTTGTACCCGGGCGACGTATGCGAAGTCGGCGAACTGACGGTGGCCGTAGAGGGAGACGGCACGGTGCTGCTCGCCGGCAGCATCGACGGCATCGATGTCGACGGCATGCATTTCGACGGCGACATCGTAGACATCCACGGTCTGCTCATGGCCCCCGACGGCACCGCCTGGACGATCAACGGCGTGCCGCAATAGCCCGATAGCTGAAGCTGGCGATGACGACGAGACTTGACCAGTGGGCCGGTCGGAGCCCCGATGGGGTCGCGACTCGCGAGTTCCGCATTTCTCGTGTGGGGAGGCGGGACATCACCGGTGCCTTGTGGACGCCGGACACGCCTTCGGGGGCACGAAGTCTGGTGTGCTTCGGTCACGGTGCTTCTGGCGACCGGTATCAGTTCCCTGCGTCTCGGCTCGCAGCCGATCTGACGGCACAGGGCATCGCGATGCTGAGCGTGGAGGGCCCCGATCATGGCCTGCGGCAGACCGGTGAGGGCGGACGGGCCGGGATGATCGCCGACCTGCTGCGAGAAGACGCCATGTCGGATATGTGTGACGACTGGAACGAGGCGGTCGAGCTGGTATGCGCCCGCAACGCACTCGATCCCGCCCGGATCGGCTATTTCGGGCTCTCGATGGGCTCGGCTTATGGCATCGGGTTCCTCGCCCAGCGCAGCCGTGTCGCGGTGGCGGTGCTCGGCCTGTGGGCCGATGTCGAGGCCATCCCTCACAACGAGACGGTGCTTGCCTGCGCACGCGCCCTCACCGCGCCGACGCTGTTCCTGACCCAGCTCGATGACGAGTTCCTCCCGGTCGACGGATCGGTCTCGCTGTTCTCTGCAACCGGCTCGGCCGACAAGCGCCTTCACCTCAATCCCGGCGTGCATGCAGAGATTCCGCTGGACGAGGTGGACTTTGCCGCGCAGTTTCTGATCGAGCACATGACCGGGCCGACGGACGGCTCGCCTGATCGTGAGATGGGCCAGATCGTCGACGCAGAACCGGCGCCCTAGCGCCCCGCACCAATGGGCCTGTGTGCTCTTGAGACCCCAACCGCGCTGCCATACTTGGCGCCGTCGCCGCTTGTCGCTGCCGGCGAGCCGGCTCGCCGTTGGGAGGCACCATGCTCGGAGTGACCGTTCTCGGGACCGGGTCGCCGATGGTGAGCGCCACCCGGGCCGGGCCGGCAGCGCTGATCACCTACCAACGCCGTCCGGATTCTCCGGCGCACCACTACTTGGTGGATGCGGGGCGGTGGGTGTCGCTGCGGCTCGAACAGGCGGGGATCCCGTGGCCTCATCTCGACGCGGTGCTGTTCACCCACCATCACATGGATCACAACGTCGGCTGGTCCGATCTGCTGATGTCGGGGTGGCAGATGGGCCGCGCCAAGCCATGGCGCGTCTTCGGCCCGCCGTTCACCAGCACGTTCTGTGCAGCGACGCACGACGCGTTCAGCTACGACCGCCAGCATCGGCCGGTGCTCCAGTCCGACGAAGGCGGCCGCCAGGACGTCACTGAGATCACCGGCGCTGGGCCGGTGTTCGACGAGGACGGTCTGCGCGTGACCGCAGCAGTCGTCCCTCATGGCGACTGTGTCCCCTCGTTCGCGTTCCGGTTCGATGCGCCTGACCGCTCGATCGTGATCTCTGGCGATTGCTCGCCCAGCGAGGCCCTTGTCGAGCTCGCGGCAGGCGCTGATGTGCTGGTGCACGAGATCGAGCACCGAGCCTCCACACGTGCCCAGCTCGAGGCCTTCGGCCTGCCGGAGGCCGACCAGGAACGAGTCTTCGCTGTCATGGCCGAGTGGCACACCGACGAGACCCAACTCGGCGCTATCGCCCAGGCCGCCGGAGTGGGCAAGCTCATGCTCACCCACTACATCCCCGACGCCTTCGACCCCGCCGCACTGGCCGCCGCCATCTCATCGACCTACACCGGCGATCTCGTCCTCTCCGACGACCTCACCGTCGGCTAGCCGAGCGAGTCTCCCTCGGCGGCGCGTTGTGCGAACACGTTGGGGTTGCTGGCCCAGTCCTCGAAGCCGATGCTGCCGTCGTCGGTGAGATAACCCAGCGCCAGGTTGATGCGGTCGGCGAGATCGGTGTCGTCGGCGGCGACGGTGCATCCGCCGGTCTCGATGTGCCGGTCGACCACGCTGACAACGAACTCGTCTCCGTAGGCGGCCGCGGTGGCAGCGGTCTCGACGATGCCTTGCGCGATGGCGTCGACGGTGCCGTTGCGCAGCGCTTCGAGCTGGGTTTCGGATGAGTCCTCGGTGCGAAGATCGGCTTCTGGGAGCCGGTCGAGGTTGACGACCTTGGGTTTGGTCGGGTCGGCGGGTATCAGCCGCAGCCTGCTCGCCAGTTCGTCCGACGAACCGCCTGGGCTGATCCACAGATCGTTGCCGGCTGTGGCCTCCACCACCGGCTCTGCTCCGCTGCCGTCAGCCGCGTCGATGACGACGCGTGTGCCGTCGGCCAGCCTGCCGTCTTGATCCGCCACGCCGATGAGCTGCAGCAGCCGCGACTCGCCTGTCGTAGCGGTCTGCACCCCCACCCGGTCGCTGCCGTCGAGCGCGGAATAGGACGACAGCCGGTCAGCGTCGCCAGCGCGCACCAGCAGCGACTGGCGGAACTCGATGTGGCCGTCGGTGAACCGAACGGCCTGCCCGTCGGGGCCGCGGGTGCGGTCGGCGGCAATGGT
This sequence comes from Acidimicrobiia bacterium, assembly GCA_022822525.1. Taxonomy (GTDB): domain Bacteria; phylum Actinomycetota; class Acidimicrobiia; order Acidimicrobiales; family Poriferisodalaceae; genus Poriferisodalis. Next base: position 16,200 of record JAJEBN010000008.1, read on the forward strand.
GATGCCGCCGCATGCCATGTCAATGCCCTCGGCGGTGGGCAGCAGCCAGATGCCGTCCCACGCGTCCACGCCGTGACGCTCGAACGTCATGTCGATCCCCGGCATCGCTTCCACAGCGCTCAGTAGGTCGGCTTCGTAGCCGACATGAGTGTCGAAGCCCGCAGTGCCCGGTCGCGAGTCCAGCGAACTGCTGACCGGTGCGTAGTGCGCATAGAACGCGAGACGCACGATGCGCGGGCTCGACCCCGACGAAGCTGCCTCTGCGCCTCCGTCCGATTCTGTCGAAGTACAGCCGACAGCCAGCAGCACGACACTCATCACCGCAATCGCAATCCGCACGTACCGCCCACGCGTCGTGCTGCCGACACCGGCGGTCGCACGACGCATCACCGGCGGGACCGCATTTCGGCTCGGTTTGATCGAGGTGAGACGGGAGGCACAGCATCGAAGCATGTCGGTGAAACTCACTTGTAGAACTGGATGTGGAACACAGCGTCGTCGGCTGGCTCGATGTGGTGTCGCACTCTCGGCGGAATGGCGACGGTGCCGCCGGCTTGCACGGTGACGCTGCGTGCAGATTCGTCAGCGAAGAGCACTGATCCCTTCTCGACGACCAACTCGGCCCATACCGCAGTGAGGTGATCGCGGCCAAGTGCGGGCGGCATGGAGGCAGCCATAAAGCTGGGGGTTCGCCGTACCGGCACGGCCGTCGGCGGCACTTCCGCGTCGTGTCCGTCCCGGCCCTGCCCGTCCACTGCATCATGTTCTCACCTGCGCGCTTCGCTATGTGCGCAGTCGTGCGTCACGCTCGGTCCGGGGCGAGGCCTCGCCAGGGCGTCGGTGCTTGTGGCGAATCGTCGGCGACAGCAGGATTCCGGCTCTGCAAGTGAGCGAGTGACGCTCGCCGGTTCAAGAAGGGCGAGAGCTAACTCAGGCGCTCGAGTCCGCCGATGGCATCGAAGCCTTGATCGAAGCTGAATATGCGAGTCACAGCTGCGCTGCCCATCACCGCCGCGTGCAACGCATCTCGGGCTGACAGGCTGCTGACGTTCTCCAGCAGTGTCCGAGCGGCACGAATCTCGGCCACGCCGAATGCGAGGACATCGTCGACCAAGGCATCGAGGCTTGCGAAGGCCGGGTCGATTGCGTCGAGCCGACCGAGAGCGACATAGCGGTGGAGAATCTCTTGGTAAACCTCGACGTCAGTGACGAACATCTCGCCGGCTTGCGTCAGGCGAGTCAGCACAGCGACCGTGCGATCCTTGTTCGGGTGTGCAGCGCCGACGAGGTACATCGGCACGTTGGAGTCGACGAAAATCATTGCCGCAGATCACGAGGCCAATCGGCCGGCTTCGATGTCTCGGAGCATCCCGTCGATGTCGGCTGTCGGGAATTCGTGTCGTGATGCTTCTGCGATTGCCTGAAGCCTCGCCACAGACGGTTCGGGCAAGCGGCTCGAGTCGCGCAGCGCTTGGCGCATCGCCTGCCGGACCCACTCAGCGACCGTCAGGCGACATGTCCGCGCCGCTCCCTGGATCTCCGTGTATTCGTCCTCATGCACCAAGACTTGAAGTCGTTTCGACACATGGCTTAGCCTATCTGACTGCAAGAGATATCAAAACTGACTCATGCTCTCGCAACTGGCAGGGATGAACACAGTCAAGGGAGCCACTCGGCACGACGGACTGCCTTCCATCGAGCGGCCTATCTACTGTGAGGAAAGAGTCGCTACCCACGAGGGCTGTTCGACTTCGTGCTGGGCGTGCATCGCTGGGGTCTGCGAGTCGGCGCCTACATGTGGCTCCTCATCTCCACACGGCTAATTCAAAATTGGATTTTGAAATAGCCCGCAGTCGCGTAGTCTGAACTCGTGCCGATCGAGCGCGATCTCGCACACAAGCTCCGGGCAGCGGCTGAGCAGTGGCCTGCGGTGACGCTGACCGGGCCCCGTCAGAGCGGCAAGACGACACTCTGTGCTGCGGTGTTCGGTGACCGTCCGCAGGTGTCTCTGGAAGATCCCGACACGCGCGCATTCGCCGATGAGGATCCGCGCGGCTTCTTGGCCCAGTTCGACGACGGGGCAGTCATCGACGAGGTGCAACGCGTTCCCGACCTGCCGTCGTACCTGCAGGGGATCATCGACGCTGACCCGGTTCCCGGCCGCTGGATCCTGACCGGCTCGCACAATCTCGCGCTGGTGCAGTCAGTGAGCCAATCGCTGGCCGGGCGTACCGCTGTGCTGCACTTGCTGCCGCTGGCTCGCAGCGAGGCGATCCGCTTCGACAGCTTCCCGCACAGCCTTGACGAAGCCCTGATCGTCGGAGGCTTCCCGCCTATCTTCGACCGCGGCTTCGAGGCCTCCGATTGGCTCGCCTCCTATGTCGCCACGTATCTCGAACGCGATGCCCGGACCATCACGAATGTCGGCGACCTGAACACGTTCAACCGCTTCGTGCAGCTCTGCGCGGGCCGCAGCGGGCAATTGCTGAACTACTCCGCACTGGCCGGCGACTGCGGCGTCTCGCAGCCGACGGCCAAAGCTTGGCTGAGCGTGTTGGAGGCGCTGTTTGTCGTATTCCGCTTGGACGCCTTCGCCGCCAACACCCGCAAGCGCTTGGTACGCATGCCCAAGCTGCACTTCTACGACAGCGGGCTGGCCTGTTGGCTGCTGGGCATTCGCACGCCCGAGCAGCTGCATTCCCATCCGCTGCGAGGTGCGATGTTCGAGACATGGGTGGCCTCGGAGATCGTCAAGCATCGTGCCAATCGAGGCATCCGCGGCGGTGTATCTCACTACCGGGACCGCAGCGGCACCGAGGTCGATCTCGTGGTGGAACACGCCGACGGGGCGCAAGCGGGCATCTCCCTCGTCGAAGCCCGTGCAACTGCCACGCCAAGCGGGCGCCTGCTCGACGGTCCACGTCGCGTCCGGGCACAGCTGGCGGACGAGCACCCAAGCGCGTCCGCCGTCGCCGTCTACGGCGGTACCGAAACCCAGCACCGCAGCGACGGATCACTGGTGGCCTGGCACGAACTCCACCACAGCACCCTCGGCACGGCCCCGTAACGCGCACATCACAACCATCAAGCAAACGGCCACGGGAGACAGTCATGGGAGTCGCATCCGGAGTCTTCGCCCTCGAAGGCGACCCCGAACTGAGTCTGAATGCCCGCTACTCGGTACGGCCCATCCTGCAGTTTCTCAGGGACCTCAACGGGACGGACTTCATCTTCCGAGACGTCGGCACTGCCGACGAACTCAGGCACTACTTCCGGCAGTGGACACTGGCCAAGAACAGCAAGTACAACATCGGGTACTTCAGCTTTCATGGCTCGCCCGGCGAGCTCTGCTTCCCAGCCGGGCGCAAGCGGCCCCTCACGCTAGAAGAACTAGGAGGCTGGCTCGAAGGTCGCGCCGTGGACCGGATCATTCACTTCTGCGCATGTTCTGTCGTTCGACTCGGCAGCACCCGGCTTCAGGAATTCCGCCAACAGACTGGCGCGAGCGCAGTCATGGGGTACCGCACCAATGTGGATTGGGCCGAGTCCATGGCGTTCGAAACGCTGGTGTTCAACGCCCTGCATCACTACACGAGACTTGGTGACGCCGCGAACTACCTCGACAGAGTCGCTGGCAAACTTCGAGAGCACCTCGGGTTCGAGATCATCCGCTGATCCGCGGGCCGCTCGGCGGGCGATGGCGCGGGCGCGACGGTCGGCGCATTCGCGGGCGACCGCGGTTTCGAGAGCGCCACTGTCCAGGATGTGGCTTCCTGCGGATCGCCTCCGCGGCCATGCGAGGCTGAAAAGATGGCCGGATGACGTCATCACCCACGCAACAGCACCAGAATCTCCTCGCCCCTGCCGACATCGCCGACAGCGAGGCGGAGGCGGCACTGCGGCGCATCGAGGCAGACGACCCCGATGTCGGCGCTCGCGCACGCGAGGTCTATGAGGTGCTCACATGGGGTGAGGGACCCGGCGTGCTGAGGCAGGCTCGCGTGCAGTCGTGGCTGTGGTATGAGCTGCCTTGCAAGTACGTCAGCGACGAGGCTGGCTACATGGGTCGCCTGGCGGATGTCGCCGCCAGGCTGCTCGACGAGCTCGGCCTGCATGGCTACGCCGCGATCTGTCGAAGCGAAACCACCGCGACCGTGCACGCGGCATTCGGCGAGCGCGACAGCGAAGGTTTCGCGGCGCTGCGCACGGCAATGCGCGACTCGGGCATCTCGCCGCCTGATCTCGACGATTTCGAATGGAACAGGTTCATGGGCTTCGACGAGGCAGACGCGTATGCCGCCGCGCAAGACGCGCTCGAAGCAGCGATCGCCGCCGGCGAGTTGACGGTCGGAGCGCGGGGCTGGCGGGCGGAGCAGAAAAGGATAGTGGCGACGGCACTCGACGCTGACCACGATGCACAGCCGGGCCAGTCATGGCGCACGGCGCTGGTCACTGAACGGCTCGCCCGCTGGGTCAGCCAGGGCGACACCCTGAGCGAATCTGTGGGAGCTGCGCGGGCACAGGCCGCGAACCGGCTGCTGCATCCGATCGAACCGCCGTCCGAAGTCGCCGAGGCTCTGCATCTGCCGATGTGGCTGCTGACGCGATTCGGCGACGAACAGCCGCTAACCCAGGCGGGAAACCTTCGAGTGGCGTTCATCCGCACGGTGCATCAGGACTGCCCGTGGCGGGTGCTCGCGCCGCCGCCTCCCTACGAGCAGCGCCACGTCGAGGCTGACGACGTGATCCTGTCGGCGCTGCGCCACTGGTTGCAGCGGGCCAATGCGCTGCGCAAGCGCCACAACAGGTTGCACCGCACCCAGGCAGGCACGAAGATGGCACACGACCCGTCGCTGGCGTGGCAGCGGCTGACGCAGCATCTGTTCCCGACCGGCTGGGACGGTTTCGTCGTCGAGAATGCAGCGCTGGCGCTCCTATGCAGCGGCGGTGAGATGGCCGACAGGGATCTCGACGCCCAAGTCAGCGTGATGGCGACCGAATGCGGCTGGCGCTCGTGGAACGACGGCGAGCAACGCACGCCATCGGCGCACGAAGCGTCGTGGGCGTTTTCCGAAACGCTGCACCTGTGGACAGCTTGTGGATTGCTCAGTTCGGCAGGCACACGGCCAGATGAGCGACAGTCGCTGACTGAGGCGGGCACAGCAGCCGTGCTCACCCGCCTTCGCCACACCGCTGCGGGAGCGGGTGACCGGCCATGGTGAACGGTGCTGCTCGTCGGAGTCGGCGTCTGGCGTTAGGCGTCTGATTTCGCAGCGATGTGCAGTGCGTGCCGCGACAGCAGCAGCGTGGCTTGCGGTTCGCGGCTGCTCGTGCCCGTGCGTCCGAGGCCGCCGGTGTGTCCTCGCAGCGTCGGACTGTCACCCTCCTAGCCCGGCTGGCCTTGAAGCTCGACCGGCGGCGCATCGGGACGAGGCTGAATGTCGAGATGCGTCTCGATGCGGGCGAGCCGGTCGGTGTGATCCAGCAAAATCGCGCTGACTTCCCGGAACTGCGCGTCCATGTCCGCACGCAGCGAGGCACCCTGCGTGTTCATGTCGGCACGCAGCGAGGCAACCCTGCGTGTTCATGTCGGCACGCAGGGATCCGATCTGGGTGTCCATGTGGCTGCGCAGCGCGCTGATGTCACCACGCAGCCCGTCGCGGCTTTAGAACATGAGCTCGAACAGCCCCGCCACCAACGCGGCAGTGATCGCCGTCGGGCAGCAGGGCAAGCGGAGGTGCTGTGATCCTCTACTCAGGGGAAAGCGTCGCTACTCAGGTTAGACATCATCTCGGGAATTGTGCTAGGTTGCGGCGTGGTTCGGGCACGTTCGAAGGCGGATGCTGCGAGGCGTTACGGTTCGCATGAATCCATCAGCCATGCCGACAGGGGGAGCAATGGCCACAGATCTTGAGATGTTCGTCAACGCCGACGGCCGCGAGGAACAGATTGCCGAAGTCGAGCGCCGGATAGAGGCCGACGGCATCGGTTACCTCTACTGCCAGTTCGTGTCCGTCACCGGCCGGATCATGGGCAAGGGCATCCCCGCGAAGCACTTCGGGATGATCGCCCGCAAGGGCTTTCAGCTCGTCTACGGCTCCACCGCCAACCTCTTCATCGATCGTCATGGCAACTACATCGGCTACGGCCCCGAAGCCCGCGAGCTCGTGGGCATCGGCGAGCCCGAGACGTTCATGCCGCTGCCGTGGGATCCCCGCACGGCACGGGTCTGGTGCACCCTGTTCCGGGGCCGCGAAGAAGAGGTCGGCGGCGGTGCCTTCCTCACGTCGGACTGCCGGGGCAATCTGCGGCGGCTGCACGCCGATTTCGAGGCCAAGCACGGGCTGCACCTGCGGGCCGGCTGCGAGCCGGAGATGATGTGGCTCAAGGCCGATGCAGACGGCAAGCCCACCGTGGAGGGCATGACCAAGCCGAACTGCTACCACATCGACCAGTTCGCCGAGCTGCAGCCCATCATCCACAAGGTGATCGAGTACTGCGAGGCCATGGGGCTCGACATGATCCAGGGCGACCATGAGGACGCTCCCGGCCAGCTCGAGCTGAACTTCAACTTCGACCGGGCCGAGCTCACCGCGGACCGCCTCACCACCTACCGGCAGGTGTGCAAGCAGGTCGGGCGTGAGATGGGCGCCTTCCCGTGCTTCATGCCCAAGCCGTTCATGGGCGTGTCAGCCAACGGCTGCCACCACAACATCTCGTTGTGGGACTCCGAGGGCAACAACAAGTTCATGCCCGAAGGCGACAATCCGCAGCTCCCCGGGCCTGTCGGCATGAAGGCCATCGGCGGCATTCTCGAGCATGTCCGGGCGCTGACGTGCCTGTCCTCGCCGACGGTCAACTCCTACCGCCGTCTGTGGGACACAGGCTTCTGGGCGCCGGTCTTCGCGGACTGGGGCTTCCAGAACCGCACCACCGCCCTGCGGGTGAGCGCGCCTGGCCGTTTCGAGTACCGCTCGGCGGACAGCTCGGTCAACCCCCACCTGTCGTTTGCCGGGCTGCTCATGGCGATGGACGACGGCCTCGACCGCAGCCTCGACCCGGGCGAGCCCGAAGAGCGCAACATCTACGAGGCCATGGAGGCCGGCAAGGACGTGCAGAAGATCCCGCTCACGCTGGGCGAGGCCCTCGAGGCGCTGCGCAACGACGAGTGCGTGATGCGGTCGCTGCCCGGCGAGATGTCCAAGGTGTTCTTCCACTACAAGACCGACGAGTGGGAGCGCTTCCTGCACACCGTTTCCGACTGGGACGTCGAGGAGTACCTCGACGTCCTGCCGTGAGGGGGGCCGACAGCCATCCGGCCGGTTCGCCGATGCGGGCCGGCACACAACCTGAAAGACCAACAGCACCCACGAAGGGGGGAGCACCATGTGCGGCATAGCCGGAGTGATCCACCGCGACGGAACCGCCGACATCGGAGCAGAGCTCACGGCGATGCTCCAATCAATGAAGCACCGGGGGCCCGATTCCACCGGCTACGCCGTGTACGGGCCGGCCGACGACCTCGTCGTGATCCGGTTCGTGCTGGCCGAGCCCAACAAGAGCACCGGCATCGGCATGGCCGAGCGGCTCGAACGCAACCGGGCCGAGGTCGAGAGCCGGCTGGCCAAGATCGGCGCCGAGGTGGCCACGGTCACCAACGACACCGGCTACGCCTTCCGGGCCACCATCCGCTACGGCGGCGATCTCAAGGCCCTCGCCGACTACCTCGAGGACGTGCCCGGCTGCGAGGTGCTGTCGCTGGGCAACTCGCTGGAGATCATCAAGGACCTGGGCGACGCCACCACGGTGAGCGACCAGTACCACCTGGGATCGTTCCGCGGCACACACGGCATCGGCCACGTGCGCATGGCCACCGAGTCCGAGGTGGACCTCGCCAGTGCGCACCCCTACTGGGCGTACCCGTTCGCCGACGTGGCGGTGGTGCACAACGGCCAGCTCACCAACTACCACCAGTGGCGCCGCCGCCTCGAGCAGCACGGCCACCGCTTCCAGAGCGAGTGCGACTCGGAGATCATCGCCGTGTACCTCGCCGAGTACATGAGCCGGGGCCTGACGCTCGAGACGGCGATGAAGCACAGCCTCGACGATCTTGACGGCGTGTTCACCTACGTGTGCGTCACCGGCAACCAGCTCGGCGTCGCCAAGGACGAGATGGCTGCCAAGCCGCTGGTGCTGTTCGAATCCGACCCGCTGGTGGCGGTGGCCACCGAGGAAGTGGCCATCCGGTCACTGGTGAAGCGCGAGGTCGTGACGCGCGATCCCTACGAGCGGGAGGTGCTGGTGTGGCAGGTGTAGGTTCCCGCAGCGGCGTCTCCTACGACGCCCGGGGGCTCGTGGAGCCCCATGCCGACATGCCCGACAACGTCGAAGTCGACGGCGGCCGGGCCCGCTTCGATGCGTCCGATCTGACCATCCGACAGATCAACATGGCGCTGCGCAAGCTCATCTACGACGACGGCATCACCGACGTGACGATCCTGAATCCGGCGTCGAAGCACTCGCTGGCGGTCGGCATCCTCAAGCGCTGCCGCATCCACTTCGAAGGCAGCCCCGGCTGGTTCGCCTGCGGGCTCATCGACGGTCCCGAGGTGACGATCAACGGCCGTGTCGGCTGGTCGGTGGCCGAGAACATGATGTCGGGTGTGGTCACCATCGAGCGCAGCGCCGGGTCGCTGACCGGTGCGGCCATCCGCGGCGGCGACCTGATCGTGAAGGGCGATGTGGGTGCCCGCACCGGCATCGACCAGAAGGGCGGCACGATCATCGTGCTCGGCGATGTCGGCATCAACACCGGCTTCATGATGCAGCGGGGCCGGCAGATCATCTGCGGCAACGCCGGCATGAACCTGGGCGACTCGATGTACGACGGCGAGATCTACGTGGCCGGCACGGTGGCCTCGCTGGGCGTGGATTGCGTGCCCGGTGCCTGGACCGATGCCGACACCGAGCTGATCGAGCGCAAGTTCCGCATCCACGGGCTGGGCGACCCGCCCGAATTCCAGAAATTCGTCTGCGGCAAAGTGCTGCACAACTACGACCAGCTTGAGCCGTCCGAGCGCAAGCTCGTGATCCACTAGAGGCAGGGGGAATACAGCCATGGCTGACGAGAACGAGGTGAATCGGAGCACCGACGTGCTCGGCAAGAGCCGCATCTTCACCCCCGAGGTCATCAACGACATCCACGTGAAGGCCGAGCTGGGCCGCTACCGGATGCGGGGATTCTCGATCTTCAAGAAGATCCCCCACTGGGACGAGCTGGTGTTCCTGCCGGGCACGCTCACCCGGTTCGTGATCGAGGGCTACCGCGAGAAGTGCGAGACCAAGACGGTCATCGGCTCACGGTTCGCGGAGAAGCCGCTCGAGCTCGACATCCCGGTGTACATCACCGGCATGAGCTTCGGGGCGCTGTCGCTGGAGGCCAAGATGGCGCTGGCCAAAGGCGCCTCGATGGCCGGCACCGCCACCTGCTCGGGCGAGGGCGGCATGATCCCGCCTGAGCGTGATCTATCGACCAAGTGGTACTACCAGATCATCCAGAGCCGCTACGGCTTCAACCCTCACCACCTGATGCTGGCCGACGCCGTGGAGTTCTTCATCGGCCAGGGCTGCAAGGTGGGCCTCGGCGGTCACCTGATGGGCCAGAAGGTCACCGAGCAGGTGGCCGAGATGCGGTCGCTGCCCGCGGGCATCGACCAGCGCTCACCTGCCCGTCACCCGGACTGGCTGGGTCCCGACGACCTGTCGCTGAAGATCCAAGAGGTGCGTGAGGCCACCGACTACCAGGTCCCGATCCAGCTCAAGCTGGGGTCGGCCCGGGTGTACGACGACGTGCGGATGGCCGCCAAGTGCGGCCCCGACGTCATCTACCTCGACGGTGCCGAGGGCGGCACCGGCGCCGGGCCGCACCTGGCCACCGAGGAGACCGGCATCCCGCTGATGGCTGCCATCCCCGAGGCCCGCCGGGCGCTGGAGGACGTCGGCCTCGCCGATGACATCGACCTGGTGGTGGCGGGAGGCATCCGCAACGGCGGCGACGTGGCCAAGTGCCTGGCGTTGGGCGCGAATGCGGTTGCGCTCGGCACAGCGGCGCTGATGGCGCTCAACTGCAACAAGGAGATCCCCGGCGTCACCGACTACGAGGGCACGATCGGCGTGCCGGCAGGCGAGTGCTACCACTGCCACACCGGCCGTTGCCCGGTGGGCGTGGCCACCCAGGACGTGGAGCTGCGCAAGCGCCTCGACGTCGACGAGGCGGCGCTGCGGGTCTACAACTTCCTGATCACCCTCACCATGGAAGTGCAGATGCTGGCCCGGGCCTGCGGCAAGACCGACATCCACTCACTCGAGCCCGAGGATCTGGCAGCGCTGACGCACGAGGCGGCAGCCATGGCCAAGGTGCCGATCGCCGGCACCAACTACATCCCGGGCGTCACCGAGGAGCGGACCCTGGCGGAGATCCGTGACCTCTTCGACAAGCACGTGATCGACGGAGGACTGTAGGGATGGCTGGACAAGCAAGCACCGGCGAGAGCACGCGCGAGACGCGCACCGTTGCCATCGACGCGGAGGTGCTGGCGGGCAAGCGGTTCCCCTACCAGGAGGACATCTCGCTGGTGGAGGATCTCGACCTGTTGGCGCTCACACCCGGTCCCGATATCAACTGGCTCGAGGACATCACGCTGCTGGAGGAAGACGGCGTCCCCGCCGTGTTCGACCGCTATTCCAACTCGTTCCTGAAGATCTACTTCGATATCCCGGCTGGCCGGGAGGACGAGATTGCCCGTAAGGTGCTGATGAAGCACCTCACCGAGGGCAACAGCTACGGCATCACGCTCAAGGACATTCACTGCAAGTTCCCGCAGGTGGAGCTGGGACCGTGGGTGGAGAACTCCCGCATCGTCGGCACCGAATGGCGCCCGCCGGTGCTGGAGGGCTGGGAGGCCCCTGCCGGCCACTGAGCCGGCACTCGCCGACCGCCCAGCGTCGCCCCACACGGCACACGCCCCCGCACAACGACACAGCGACACAACGACACTTCACGATCAAGAAGGCAACGGCATGGCATTACCGAGCAGCGCTCGTTACGTCATCATCGGCTCGGGCATCCACGGCCTGTCCACGGCATGGAACCTCGCCCGCGACCTGCGGTCGTCAGGCCGGGGCTCGGGCGCGGACATCGTCGTGATCGACAAGTCGGGTGTGGGCGCGGGGGCCTCGGGCATTGCCTGCGGCGTCATCCGCAACAACTACTTCCAGCCGGCCATGCGCGAGCTGATGGCCCACTCGGTGGACGTGTGGGACAGCGACCCAGAGGCGTTCTCGTATCACCCAGTCGGCTACATGCAGATCAGCCACGAGGCGATGCGTGCCGACGTGGCGTCGATCCATGCCCAGCAGCAGGCCATCGGCTACTCGTCCACGTTCGTGGAGGGTGCCGCCGCGTCGGACAGCTACATGAAGGGCATCTTCGACGACTGGCAGGCCCAGGGCATCACCAGCGTGCTGCACGAGCACCGCGGCGGGTATGCCAACAACATGGCCTCGCTGAAGGGCTTGCTGGGCAAGGCCGAAGCCGAAGATGTCAATGTGGTCGGCGGAGTGACCGTCACCGGGTTCGACCGGGACGCATCGGGCGCCGTCACCGCGGTGCTCACCGATCAGGGCCCGGTGCGCTGCGAGCACGTGGTGGTGGCCGTGGGACCGTGGGTGCAGAAGATCTGGGCGATGCTCGACCTGCCCACCACCACCGACATTGCGGGCGGCGACGGCAGGCTGCACAACGTGCCGACGTGGACCTACATGTGCCTGCAGGAGGGCACGCTCACGGTCGATCCCGGCTACCTCACCGACAACGAGGGCAACATGCCGCCGGTGGTGCACGTCGACACCGATGCACCGCTGCATGACGCCGACGGCTTGGTGACCGAGGGCCCGTGGGGAATCTACTACAAGCCCGACTTCAACTTCGGCGGCGTGCAGGGCGGCTACATGCCCTACGTGGTCGACAAGCCGTCCCAACAGGTGGCCGTCGACCCCTACGGCCCCGACTCGCCTGATTTCGTGGTGGGCGGTGACTTCTACCGCACCTGGACTGCCGCGCTGGCGCACTGCCACAAGCGTTTCGAGGGCAAGAACCACCTCATCAGCGACGAGCCCTCAGGCGGCATCGGCAGCTTCTCGCCCGACAACTTCCCGGTGTTCGACACGTTCTGTGACAACGCCTTCTTCATCGCCGATTCGAATCACGGTTACAAGATGATCGGCGTCGGCGCCCTGGTCGCCAAGGAGCTGCTCGGCGAGCCGCAGGCCCTGCTCGAGCCGTTCCGCTACTCCCGCTACGCCGAAGGCAGGCTTCACCCGGTCAGCAACTCGCCCTACCCCTGGAGCTAAGAGGCTGAGCCGCTAGGCGCGGGCGCTGGGGCCGTAGGACAGGTGCATCAGGTCGCCGTCGGCGAAGCGTGAGGGTCGCAGCGCGCTGATGTCGATGGGGGGCGCATCGCCCACCTGGTCGACGCCGAGCACGCGGGCGGCGACGATCTCGCCGAGCGCCGGCGACAGCTTGAGCCCGTGGCCGGACAAGCCGACGGCGAGGTACAGGCCATCCACTGGGGCGATGTCCGAGGCCCAGCCCAGGATGGGGTGGTAGTCGGGCGACACGTCGTAGGCGCCGGCCGTGGTGCTGACGGTGGACGCCACGGTCAGGCTCGGGAGCCGTTCGGAGATGGCAGCCTGCAGGCGCACGTCATGCGCTGCATGGTCGGCGTCGGACGCATCAGCCAGCGGGTCGACGACCACGGGCATCTCGGGCGGGTAGGCCACCGCCACGATGTGACGGCCCATGTCAGGTCGGATCACCAGGTTGGAATTCCCATCGGTGATGCAGGTTCCCAGCGCCCGTGCCCCGGCGTGCTGTTCGAGCACTGCCATATCCAGCCGTCGCCGCTCGATGGGCACCTCCACGCCGAGGGGGTCCAGCAGGTCACAGGCCCATGCACCGGTCGCCGCCACGACGACCGGGGCTGCAATCTCGCCCGCTCCGGTGGCCACGCCGGTGACCGACCCGCCCGAGGTCATGATCCCCTCGACGTTGACCGGGGCGAGCACGTGCGCTCCGGCAGCGCTCGCCGCAGTGAGCCAGCTCAGGACCATCTTGGTGACGTCGATGTAGCCGCCCTCGGGCTCGTAGGCGCCGCCGGCGAGACCGTCGGCGTTCACCAGCGGCTCGACCTCGGTGATCTGACTGCCCACCACGAAGCTGGTGTCCACGCCGAGGCTGCGGCCGAGCTCGATGTTGTGGCGCAGGCCGTCGAGCTGGTCGGCGACCACCAGCAGCATGTAGCCGAAGCGTGCATAGCCGGGATCGCCGAAGCCCACCACCGAGTCCCAGTTCTGGATGCAGTGGAAGCCCCGCTGCGCGATCCGCACCATCAGCTCGTTGGAGTAGTGCTGGCGTATCTGGCCGAACGTGCGACCCGAAATGCCGCCCACCGGCGCCCGGGCGTCAACGATCGCCACACCCAGGTCCGAGTGCCGGGCGAGCTGGTAGCCGATGCTGGCACCGGTCACCCCGGCGCCGATGACGACCACGTCGGCCTCGCTGGGCATGCTTGGGCCGCCCCGCGGGCCGGCTGCGCCCGGCACGCCGGCCTCGGTGGGCATCGCGGCCATGACGTCAGCGCGGGTACAGGCCAAGCCCGCTCAGCCGTCGGCCAAATACGACTCCAGCGAGTCGTCGAGCGCCTCTTCCCACGAGGTGTGGTGCACCGGTGCCAGCGTGCCGGTCACCGGCGAGGTGTGGCCGTGGTCGCGGTAGCCGATGATCGACTGCTTCTTGTGCTTCTTCCAGTCCTTGAACATCTTGTTGATGAGCTGGGTGTTCGGATCGGGGCAGTCGGTCTGGTCGAGCAGATCCTGGGTGTAGTCGCCCTGGAAGTCGATGGACTCGTAGTCGTCGGCCACGGCGTCCTCGGCTGCCTGGAATTCGTCGATCCAGCGAGCCTGCTCGTCGGCGCCCGGCAGCTCGATGCGACCCAGGATCACGTCGCGGGCGTACCAGGCCTGGGCGTCGAACATGTTGAACGTGTACCACTGGTCCTGCATGCCCAGGTAGAGGATCCGGTTCTCCGGCTGGAACACCACCCCCCGGTAGAGCATCGAGGAAGCCAGCCGGTTGGCGGTCACCAGCCGCAGCTCGTCGTCCATGAACGGGAAGTGATGCAGGTAGCCGGTGCACGAGACGATGGCGTCCACCTCTGCGGTGGTGCCGTCTTCGAAGTGCACGGTGCGGCCGTCGGTGTGGGTGAGGATCGGCTTCTCGGTGATGCCGTCGGGCCAGTCGAAGCCCATCGGCCCGCTGCGCGACGAACAGATGACCTGCGAGGCCCCGTACTTCCACAGCTGCGATGCGATGTCCTCGGCGGAGTAGCTCGATCCGATCACCATGACGACGTCGCCCTCGAACTGCACGGCGTCACGGAAGTCGTGGGCGTGGATCAGCGTGCCCCCGAACGTCTCGTAGCCCGGGTAGTGCGGCATGTTGGGTGTGGAGAAATGCCCGGTCGACACCACCACCCAGTCGAAGTCCTCGCTGGTGGCGGCGTCGGTCGTGTGGTCGTGGGAGGTCACCGTGAAGCCGTCGCCGGAGGCGGACCGGCTCACTCCGCGCACGGCGTGGTTGAACCGGATCTTGTCGCGGATGCCGCTGCGTTCGGCGCGCCCGATGATGTAGTCGTAGAGCACTTCGCGTGGCGGGAACGAGGCAACGGGCTTGCCGAAGTGCTCCTCGAAGCCGTAGTCGGCGAATTCCAGGCATTCCTTGGGGCCGTTGGACCACAGGTAGCGGTACATGGATCCGTGGCAGGGCTCGCCGTGCTCATCGAGGCCGGTGCGCCACGTGTAATTCCACAGGCCGCCCCAGTCGTCCTGCTTTTCGAAGCAGACGAGTTCGACGCCCGCGGCCTCTGCCGAGCTGTCGCTGGCGAACGCATGCAGTTGCGACAGTCCGCATGGTCCCGCACCGATGATGGCTACCCGTGTCATCTCTCGATCCCCCCTGTGAGTAGATGTTTATGCAATGAGAGTAGAACATCGCCCAGTCTTGCATCTGCGTGACGGGGCGACGAACACTCCTGCCGCCTCCGCAGCTATGGCGTCTGTGCACACAGCTATGAGCGCACTCGGGACTTGTCGGGGTCGTAGAACGGGAAGCGCACGACCTCGGCAGCGATCCGCTTCTCGTGGCCGTCCAGCTTGCCCACCTCCACCGCCGTGCCGATCTCGTTGTAGGGCAGCGTCATGCGGCACAGGGCGATGTTCTTGCGCAGGATGGGGGAGATGGTGCCGCTGGTGATCTCGCCGACGTG
>JAJEBN010000085.1 GCA_022822525.1 Acidimicrobiia bacterium
CAGATGACATCCACCACAGCCTTGGTCAGAGCGCGCATGATGAAACCGGCCTCCACGGTCGTCAGGTCAAGGACGACCCCACCAATACACCGGGGAACCAGACGACCCGTGGACGGCCACCTATCCGCGCGGCCCCTTAGCTGCTGGGGAGGTAGACGATGGTGCTGCCGGCGACGAGGTCGGTGACGGATCGTCGGTCTTTGCGCAGCAGGATGGCGGCGCTGTCGGCGACGCTGCCGATCCCGAGGGTGAGGGTCCAAAAGAGCACTCTGAAGTTCTCCCGGATGAACATCCGGCCCCACCCGAAACGTGTGGCGTCTCGTCGCACAGCGAATATCCCGACAAGCTGTTTGCCTGGCGTCTGTCCGCGTGCAAGCACGAGGAGCCACCACACAAGAAGCACGAACATGAGCGGCCAGAATATGACGACCACCAAGATCAAGACTTGGTCGATCAGGTGTGCCGTCAAGCGCCGAAACGGACCCGCTGCGAAATCGCTCACGGAGCCATCGCGTTCAGGCGGCTGCTCGGGCTCCATAGACACGGGCGGCATCCTCTCAGACATCTGACGAGATGGTGCCGGTTAGTTCTGCAGCGCGGAGGTGTGGACGATGGTGCTGTTGCGGACTCGGTCTGCAACGGTGCGGGGCTCGTCGCTGAGCACGAGCAGCGTGATGTCGATGACGATGCCGAGGCCGAGTGTGAAGCCCCACGTCATGACCTTGAAGATCTCGCGCACGAGCATCTGACCCCAGCCGAACCGCTCCCCGTCCGGCGTGACGGCTGCCAGCCTGAAGACCTGTTTGCCGGGCGTCTGCCCGCGTGAGAGGGCGATGAGCCACCACACGCCGTACGCGATCACGATGTACCAGGACACGAGGGCCGACATCAGGATTGCAGCGTCCAGCGCGATGGCACCGATGCGGCGTGCCAGCGCGGCCGCCATGGCGTCAGGATCCGGGCGGTCCTCTGGCGGCTCAGGCTCTCCGGACACGAGCGGAGTCTGTCAGGCGGCTGCCTCGCTGCCCGGCACTCGCTGCGCCTGTGCGCGCTGCCGCTGGCGACGCGGCAGTCTGTGCGGATGGCGGACGGCACGCGTCCAACCGATCAGCCCGCCCAGGCGACTCACGACGCTGGCCACCACGACGCGGGCCCCGACGACGCTGTGTACGACGACGACTACCGCTTGGCCAACGGCCTGGCGGGCGAAGCGCTGACTATCCCGTCTGCGAACCCCACGAACTTTCGCCAGGTCATCTCGGACACGGCCGGGATGCCCCGCCAGGACATCTGGGCCACGCTCTTCCTGCCCGACGGGCCCGGGCCGTTCCCAGTGGTCATCGTGGTGCCGGGCAGCCTCGGGCTCCAGCCCCACCTTCTCGCGCACGCGTCGGCCATCGCCGATGCCGGCATCGCTGCATGCGGCCTCGACCCGTTCGGCCCCCGCAGCGTCACCTCGACCGTCGCCAACCAGGTCCAGTACTCCTTCGCCGCCAGTGCGTGGGATGTCCTTGCGACCGCCGAGGTCCTGGCGGCCCGGCCCGACATCCTCTATGCCATCAACGCCGGCTGTGGCGTCCGCGGCGCCCACATAGGCGGCACCACCGAACTAGCCCCCCTCTTCGCAGAAGACATGCTGACTTTCGGGACCGCCGTGATGGCCCCAACCCGATAGAGCGGGTTGTCTGCACGCGAGATGAGACTTTCAAAATCAACATCAGTTGACTCAAAACTCATACATCAGACGACTTGAAATTGCTACATTGATGGTGATGGAGGTCGACCATCCGCTGCTGAAGGCGATTCGCGCAAGCTATCGACCACGAGTGGCCGACAGTCAGCTTCGCCGAGCACTGCAATCAGCTCCCGCCGTGCTCATCGAGGGCCCTCGGGCTTGCGGCAAGACCTGGACAGGTGGCCACGCGGCTCGCAGCGCGGTGATGCTCGATGCTCAGGAGGCTGCCGCACTGACCAGCGCAATGGCTCGACAGATGCTTCTGGAAGGGCTCAAGCCGAAGCTGCTCGACGAATATCACTTGGCGCCGGACCTATGGAATCCGATCCGACGCGCTGCCGACGAGCTTGCACAGCCGGGCCAGTTCATTCTCACCGGCTCAGCGGTGCCGCCGGACAGCGCCACCCGGCACACGGGCGCTGGTCGAGTTCGACGGGTGCGCATGCGTCCCATGTCTCTTGCGGAGTCGGGCGAATCAACCGCACAAGTGTCGCTCGGCGCGCTGTTCGATTCCGGCGAAGTGGCCGCCGCGGCGCCCGCTTCCGAACCGGACATCTTCGACTTGGCCTGCCGCGGCGGTTGGCCCGCATTGGTCCACCTCAGCGGAACCGAAGCCCAGCCGGCGTTGCGCGACTATCTCGATGACCTCTGCCGCGCCGACATCGACCACGTCGATGCCGTCCGCCGCGACCCGACCGGTGTAGCAAGACTCTTGGAGTCGCTGAGCCGCAACATCGCCACCAGCGCTTCGTTTCGAGTGCTGGCGGACGACATGGCGCAGGTACGACCGGCCGATTCGCGTACTGTCGCGGCCTACCTCAGTGCATTGGAGCGGCTCTTCATCGTGGAGAACCTGACGCCGTGGCCGGTGGACTTGCGGTCCCGCGCCCACCTGGTGAGCACACCGAAGCGTTACCTCGTCGACCCGTCGCTCGCCGTGGCGGCGCTGCGGTCAAGCCGACCTCGCCTGCTGGCAGACCCGCGAGGGTTCGGGAATCTCTTCGAAGCGCTCGTGATGCGGGATCTGCGCGTGTACGCCGATGCGAGCGATGCTCGGCTCTTCTACTACCGGGACAACACCGGCTTGGAGATAGACGCCATCATCGAGCGATCCGACGGGCGGTGGATCGCCGCAGAAATCAAGCTGGGCGGCGGTGATGGGCCTGACAAAGCCGCTGCTGCGCTGCTTCGACTGCAAGGCAAAGTCGACCTCGACAAGACCGGTGAGCCGGCGAGGCTCTTGGTGATCACCGCCGGCGGCTATGGCTATGAGCGGTCAGACGGTGTGACTGTCGCCCCCATCACCACGCTCGGCCCGTAGCGGTTGACCGCGCTGTTCGCCTCGCTGCCACAGGCCGGCGTTACCAGGTGCTCGCCAACTTCCGCAGGCTGGCGAGGTCAAAGCGGCGGTCGTGGCACCACCACCAGGCGTAGCTGCACACGGCGCCGTTGGTGAGGTCGTAGGAGTCGGTGATCTGGCGCAGATGGTGGATCGACAGGTAGGCCTCGGCGTGGGCGTAGGCGACGACCGACGGATCCCAGCGTTCGGTGTCGGTGCTGGCCCACTCGTAGGCGTGGGCGAAGGTGGCAGTGGCAACGCGCACGGCGGCTGGCACCACCTCGGCCGACCAGTCGCGTACGGCTGCCTGCACCTGGTCGGCCTCGGCCGGTGACGGATCCGGCACGTCGGGGTCATCACGCGCCGACAGGTAGCTGTGGAGCATGGCGGCGTGCTCCTGATGGCTGACCAGCGTTCCCGCAACTGCGGCGTCGAGGTCGCACCGTTCACGGTCGAGCGCCGGCGGAGCCGCGGGCGGCGGCCACACCACCGGGCCGGGCGCGACATGGGTGAGGCACAACCCGAGCGAGCTGGAAGCGCTCACCTCGTTCGCTAGCTCCATGACTGCCTGGAGCGCCTCGTGCATGCCTGAGGGCCACGGCACATCAGGGTTGCTGAACGATCGCAGCGCAACGCCATGGTCGTAGAGGACAGGGTCAGCCTCGGCCGTTGCGTGCGGGCTGTTCGCCAGTCCGTCCAACGTCGCGTCCCAGCAGCGCGGGTATGCCCGGCGGCACATCTCGTCCGCGTCGTACGGCGAGACAGCCCGGGTCGCGATGTCGCCCAGCAGCGCCGCGGCCATGGCTACCTGCAGCCCGTCGTCGGGCGGGTCGCTGCCAGGCCCCGGAATGCCGGGAAGCCCATCGGCGGCAGTGGCCATCTCGTCGCACGCGCGTACAACGAACTCGGACCAATCGATGGACCCGTTCGTCGGCAGCGCCGCGCGCCACGCCTCATGGGCGCCGTGCACCAGCCAGGCCGGCCGCTCGGCGGAGTCGTAGTCGGGAAGGATGCGTGTGGTGTGTTGTGTCATGGCCCGCAACGTAGGCAGGGGCTGTCACAAGTCCGATTGGGGCCGGGTACCACAACGTGGCACAATTGTGGTCATGACAACTGAATCGCTGCGCACCGTGAAGGACCGCTTCTCGGAATTCGTTGAGCGGGTTCACAGCACTCACGAGAGGATCTTCATCACTCGCAACGGCATGTCTGCTGCGGTACTCATGAGTCCCGACGATCTCGAGTCCATCGAGGAAACGCTGGCGATCCTGTCCGACCCCGATGCGATGCGAGAGATCGCTCAGGCGGAACGCGAAATCGCCGAAGGCGACGTCGTGCGCGGCGTGGAGGTTGTCAGGGCGCTTCGGGCGCAGTGAATGCAACGCCGTACGACATCGTTTTCGCGCGTCCCGCTGCTGCTGCGATCGCTGAACAGCTTCCGGCGTCGGTTGCTTCAGCCGTCCTCGAGCTGCTTGCAGGCGACTTGGCGGAAGCACCGCGTCGAGTCGGAACACCATTGGGTGGTGAGCTCGATGGCCGATGGGCAGCGCGCCGCGGCACGTACCGGATCGACTTCCGCATCGACGATGCGCGACGGGAAGTCCTCATGCTCCGGGTGGCGCACCGTCGAGATGCCTACAGACGCCTCGACAGGTAGCGGCACCGGGTCTCGATCGCGACGACTGCAGCGCCGGGGAGGCATCGCTACGCGAGACGCGCCACCGCTACCGCTGTCAGCAGTCGGCTAGTGCGCGTAGGGCTTCGCACATGCGTGTGCGGCCGAGGGTGTCGAGCTGCCCGAGTCGGGTGGTCAGCAGCGACTTCGGCACGGCGGCGAGATTGTCAAAGCTCGCCTCGCTCTCGTAGTCAAGTCCCTGGTCGGGACCGACGGGCACGCATGTCGGGATGTCCCTGACCGTTCGTGTCACTGGCGCCACGATCACGTTGTTGAGCACCGGGATTGCCTGGTCTCGCGTGACCACGAGCGCAGGCCGGGCCTTCTGATTCGGCGGCTCGAGCAGCCACAGCTCGCCTTGAGCTACCACGGCTCGGCCTCGGTCATGGCGATTGCATTGGCCAATGCTGCGGCGTCCTCGTCAGGCGCCTGTGGCATCTGCCGGTACGACTCGGCAATCGCTTCGCCTTCGCGTGCCCGCCGAACACTGTCGACGAAGTGATCGACGGCCTGACGGACGACATCGGAGCGACTGGTGCCGACTCCCGCCGCGACCAGACGGTCGATGTTCTCGGTCTGGCCTTCGCTGAAGCGAGTCGGAATCGGAGTCGTCATACATTGAGTATACGAAGTGTTCTACGCACTGGGTTTGTTGTTTCCTGTTGCAGTTGTTGTCTCTTGTGGACGTTCTTGTCTGGGACGCCGATTTCGGTGTCCACGTCGGCCTCGTCTGCGTCGGCAGCGGGGCAGAATGAGCGCATGGCGGATACGGGACGAGTGATTGATTTGTCGGTCGAGGTGATCGGCGATGTTGAGACGGTGTGGCGGGCGGTGGCGACCGGGCCGGGGATCTCGGCGTGGTACGTGCCTCATACCGTCGAGGAACGCGCGGGGGGAACGGGCACGGCATCGTTCGGCCCCGAGCCGGAGATGCAGATCGAAGGCCGGATCGCCGTCTGGGAGCCGCCGCGTCGGTTGGTGTTCGACGGGGGCGAGGGTGTCGACGGGCTGTCGTTCGAGTGGATCGTCGAACCGCACGACGACCACACCTGCACCGTGCGGCTGCACAACGCCGGCTTCGGCGACGACGACCCGCAGTACGACGCCATGGTGGACGGCTGGAAGCTGTTCATGTCCAACCTGCAGCTCCATCTCGAGCATTTCGCCGGCCAGACGGCCACCTCTGCGCTGCCCATGGTGATGTGGCCGGTCACTCCCGAGCAGGGCTGGGAGATCCTCGCCGGGGGGCTCGGCATCGGCCAGATGCCCGGCATCGGCGACCGCTTCGACGTGGCAGCCGACGGCGACACGAAGATGGGCGGCACCGTTGTCGGCACCGGCCCACGCCGCATCAGCCTGCTGCTCGACACCCCCGCGCCCGGCACCGGGTTCCTGACCTCCGAGGACGGGGGAGGGTTCACGATGGTCTCGGTGTGGCTCTACCTCTACGGCCCCGAGGGCGCCGCTGCCGCCGAGCGCGACGACGCCCGCTGGCGCGCGTGGCTCGACAGCCACGCCCCGGCGGCCGACTGACGTCTCGACTGATTTCCCGCGGCCCCGAAACAGGGCCCGGGACAACTCAGTCGGGGTACACCTGCGTGCGGCGGCGCTTGAGCAAGCGGTCCTGCACTCGCCAGCCGTCGGGCGTCTTCACCACCTGGTCGTGATACGAGGCGGTGCCGACCTTGCCGCCGCCCAGCAGCGCCAGGATGCGGAACTTCAGCTCGACGCCGTCCGCCGTCTCGTTCACGTAGATGTTGGTCATGGTGTGCGTGCGCGGATGCTCGGCCTCATCGGCCATGAAGTCGCGGATCGCCGTCAGGCCCTCCAGCCGTGGCGCCCCCAGGTCGGTCAGATCGAACACCGCATCGTCGGTGAAGATCGTCCCCAGCCGATCCCAGTCGCGGTCGTCGATGATGTCGCCGTAGCGGCCCGGCAGCTCGTGCAGTTCCAGACGGTCAGCAATGTCCATGCCGCGACCCTACGGCACCTCTCGACCGCTAGGCCAAGTTGGCGCGGACGCGGGGGATCACGTCGCGGGCCATGCGCTCCAGCGAGGCGTTCATGACCGACGGCGGGAGGCCGGGCGGGCCGCCCCAGGTGACCAGGTCGGTGACGTCGTGGTCGCGGATCATGGCGGTCAGCTCGGCGACGCAGTGGTCGGCGTCGCCGACCGTCCACACCAGCGGGTTCAGCGGATCGGGCTGG
>JAJEBN010000094.1 GCA_022822525.1 Acidimicrobiia bacterium
CAATACCCCCGAATCAGAGCCGACCACGGTGCCGAGGCCAGCAGGCGCCACGAAGTCGACCAGTCGCGCGCCCAATCGCATGACGATCGCTCCATGCATCTGGCCCGCCGACATCGTCTCGCAGAGCACCCCTTCGATGAGTTCGCCACGTACGCCGGAGCCATCGAGCCGCAGCAAGTCGGCTGCGGTCAGCAGCGCCGTTTCAGCTCTCGCCTCGGTCATCGTCATCGGTCTCCGCGGAACCTAACCCTGCCCAATCGTAGGTCCAAGCGATTATCGGCCAGCAACCTCGTGGCAGTTCGGACAGGTCACGGCCACTTGGGGTTCGGTATGGGGCGGATGGTGACCAGTCGGAGGAGTTGACGCCCGTCGCTCAGCGGAAACGAGACCGGCCTATGTCCCACCATCCGGCAAGGCCGTCACACCCCCCTTCTACGATGTGTCGCATGGAGGTCGCCTACGTCGAGGAGAAGTTCGCCGAGTTGCTGATGCATGTTGCCGCTCGGTTGCAGGGCGACCGTGCCGGGGGCGCTACGAAGCTCAACAAGGTGCTGTTCTTCGTCGAGTTCACTCACCTGAGGCGACATCATCAGGTGGTGTCGGGTTGCCAGTTCCAGAAGCTTCCTCATGGACCGGCCCCACATCAGCTCCTTCCGGTCCGTCGACGGCTGATCGATGCTGGCGAGGCCAAGTTGATCGAGGAGGACTTTCTGGGTCGTCCTCAGCAGCGGTTGGTGCCCGGGCGCGAAGCTGACCTGACTTGGTTCACCCCCGAGGAGTTGCAGACCATCGAAGATGTGCTTGACCAGCTTGAGGGAATGACTGGAACCCAGGTCAGCGAGCTGTCTCATCAGGAGCCGGGCTGGCGGCTGACCGAGATCGGCGAGACGATCCCGTTCTCGACGGCGTTCCTCGACTTCCCGCAGGTTGCGACCCCGACGAGCGAACGGCTGTCCAAGTCGGTTGCGGAGCGATACGGGTTTGCAACCGCCGGTTGATGTTCGAGGTTCGCGTCGGCGAGGCCGCAGCCGAGAAGATCACCGGGGCGTACGGTCCCCAACGGAGCGCGGCTGGACGGCCGTCGGCGTGGGACTTCTGGTCGGGGCCGCTTGCTGCTGCCCTCATCGGATTTCGGGACTTCGAGAACCTGCTCTTTAGCCTGCATCCAGAGATCCGCACCCTCCACATCGTCGACCCCGTCTTCGGTTCTCTGGTGTTCGCTGGAGTGCTTGTGGAGCCAGGACTGGTCGAGATCGCCGACTACGAGGCCGATCCCGATTACTGGGACATGATCGAGGACGATCCGAATGACTGAACCGCACGCCCTGCCCGGGCACAGCCGTTGCGATTTCGATCTCGGTGACAATCTGGCTCTGGTCGATCTCGATGACCCGCTCGCTCACCCCGGCTCACCGAGGCTGAGCGCGCTGACGAACACAGGCTCCGCGCCGATCTCCCGGAAGGAGAACTCGCCTCTGCGGTACTTCTCCATGCCGGCCGCGAAAGCGGACTCGCAGTCGCCGCAGATGCCAACGACCTCCTCGTCGTGCATGAGCGCGACCTTGCCGTTGTGCCCATGAACGGGACTTTGCCGCGCTTACCGTGCAGCGCTGTTGTGGCTACGCTTGTGGGCACAACATTCAGAGGTGTCCGAGAAGGGCAAGACGATGAAGTCAGTGGGAATCCGTGAGTTCCGCGACCATGCCACGAAGCTGATCGCTGCCGGGGAGACTCTCGCCATCGAGAAGCACGGCGAGCCGGTCGGGTTCTACGTGCCGATCGTCGCCAAGGACCGTGAGGTCGGCGTCAAGGTGCTCGAACGGCTCGGCTCGGTGGTCAGCGACGTCCTCGAGCAGACGGGTCTCACCGAGGACGAGCTGGTCGCGGCCATCAGGGACGTCGAGGTCGAGCGTCCGGCTTTGATCGCAGGTCCCGGTGCGGGCAACTATCCGGAGATGGGCGCGGGAATCAGGATGGTGCAATGGCCCAAGGGGGATGCGGCGCAAGAGCTGACCTACCCCTTCGGATTCTCCGGGGCCATTGATGCGCCGCCCGGCGTTGAGCCTCAGCCTGATGAGGCTCGTAGTTGACACGAGCGTTCTCATCGGCGAGCTGCTGCGCAAGGCCGGCCGAGAACGCCTGAGCCACCCGCAGCTGGACCTGTTCCTGCCCGAGCAGATGTGGAACGAGACCCAGTGGGAGCTGCCTCAGCGCATC
The DNA here is from genome assembly GCA_022822525.1 of Acidimicrobiia bacterium. Classification (GTDB taxonomy): domain Bacteria; phylum Actinomycetota; class Acidimicrobiia; order Acidimicrobiales; family Poriferisodalaceae; genus Poriferisodalis. Next base: position 2,218 of record JAJEBN010000094.1, read on the forward strand.
GCGCAGTTCGGCCGTCACAACGGCCTCGCGATTCCCATGCAGAACGAGCTCGCATCCATATGCCTGGCCGCCGTCACGTGCAATGTCGAGGTGCTGCCTCTGGCGGTCTACGCAGCCCAGGAAACCGAAGCCCGTGCGCGTTCGCTCAGAGATCCCAACGACTGGCCGGCGGTCGCGGCGGCTCTGTCGCTGGACTGCGCGATATGGACCAACGACAACGACTTCCTCGGCACCGGGCTGCCGACATGGACCACCGACACGCTCGAGGGCTGGCTGAGCCGAGCAGCCAAGGAATCGGGCCCCTGAGTAGCTGAAGAGCGGCCCTCGCGCGTCGGTCAGGTGACTGCGCACGGCTCGGCCGAGGCGATGAGGTTGCCTGCCCGGCGCCGGCGCGGTCGCTTCGGTTCCGCATTCGCACACGAAGTCGCAGTCGCTGTCGGGCGAGTCGACACCTTGAGCCGTTGAGCCCAGGAGAGCAATCGACACAGCTTTGTGTTTCGCAACGCATCGGTTGGCGAAGCTGCCCGCGGCCGCGAATCGTGCCTGATCTAATCGTTGCTGCGCCTGGTTGCAGACGTCGCGTCCTCGGGTGATGTGGACCCAGGTTGGTCAAGAGGCCGTCGATCACTGCGTGTGAATACGTCAGGCGGGAAGTTGGCTGGGGTGACGCGCCTTGCCGGCATGTACCCGCCACGCTTCTGGGGTCGCGGCGGATCGGCCTTAGGCGCCTGTTCTGTGGGCATGATCACCCCCTGCTGAAATTCTCGACCTCGACCACTGGTCAGCCGGTCGAAGCTCCAACGTCTCTATGTCCTCCCATTTGATCAGAATCCCCCAGTGCTGCACAACCAGGAAGCCATCATCATCGGTCTGAGGATTGCCGTTCGCTCCAAACACGAGAAAACCCGACTGTCAACAACCTCCGTCAGTTTCAGAGTCTGCACCGTTGCGTTGGGCCAGGTGGCCCGGATCGACTCGGGCAGGCCTCGCAGCCCGTCGCAGCACACGATCAGCGCGTCGGCGAGGCCTCGGTTTCTCAGCTCGGTGAGCATCGTCGCCCACTGCTTGGCGCCTTCCCCGCCGGTCAACTCCACGCCCTCGGCGCGCGCCCGGCCCACGAGCATCTCGGCCCAGTCCTTCATCACCGCCTCGCCGGCAGCATTACTCGCCGGCACAGCCGGCACGTCATGATCAGTCACAGACATGATCCTTCCCAGCTCACAGCCCCCGGCTGCGGACCCTCAGATCACGCCCGATACACGAACTTTCCGAGTGTCACTGTTGGGTGTGTCGGGGCTTGCCACATCGGGTCGAGGTTGTGGCCCGTCCGCGGACTGGTGTGCATTGCTGGAAGGTGTCCTACGGCGATGGGTTGGCTGATCCATGAATGCGTTGCATTGAGATTGGAGCCCATTAACCCCACTGCACCGAGCGTGGGCGCGGGTGCTGATCTCCCGCGCTATGCGGGAACCTGCTCACCCCTGTTGTGCCGATACTTCGCGGTGCTCGGCCCAGGATCCCGGGCTGAGGGCATTGGCGTCGGTACTCTCAGGGCCGTGAGCGAGCGCAGGGCAGCCGATTAGGCTCTCGACCCTGATGCCTAGTGACAAGCCGCTGCCCATTCCCGACGTTCACGTAGGTGCGTTCAGCCTGCTCGAAGGTATGGACGAAGACAGTTTCGGGAAGATGTCCGAGGCGCTGGCCCGAGTCGGATTTCCGACGCGCCATTCCGAAGTGGTCGCGGCCGTCAGCGCCGAGACCGAGCTGTCGCCGGACAGCGCGGAGTCACTGATCGATGCGCTGCTAAGCCTCGCGAGCGCTGTCGGTTGGCTCGGCCAGAGTGCGGCGACTGTGGCTCTCGGCTCTGACCAGATCACCGGAGACGCGCAGCGCCAAGAGCGGTTGGTTGGACGCGTGCGCGTGCTCTTGCAATGCAAGGCACTCGCGCTGCTGAGCAAAGCAGTGCTGCTCGGTGGGCAGCACGAGCGCCTCTTCGCCAGCGCCCAGATTCTGACGGATGTACGGCCAATTTTTGGCGCGGATGTCGAGGCCGAACCCGATCCCGAAGGCGCGATTCTGGTCCACACGCTGCGAATCCACTTCGTGCGGGGCGACGGTAGCCATGACAGCTTCCTGGTGGCCATGGCCGACAACGACATAGAGGCGTTGACAACGGTCCTTCGCCGGGCAACTGTCAAGAGCGACGCCCTTCAGGCAAGCCTCGCGAGTTTCGGCCTCGCTCAGGTAGTGGGGGACTGAAGATGGCCACCGAGATACAGAAGATGGCTTGGCCGGGGTCCGTTTGGGGCCTCGGCGATGAGGCCGCCTTCCATGCGAGTGTCGAGTGCGCGAGGCGATTCTCCATCCTGAAGCGCGACTTCGGAACCATCGTCCATCACCCCCAGACCAACCAAGCTCTTGTCTGGGTTCCGTCCGGGCAAGCGCAAACTGAAGTTCAGGTGCGGATGCAAGCGCCGCAGCCGATCTTCGCGTTCCCGGCTCTGGGCGAATCGCTGCGGCGCCTCGTGGGATTACCGCCGTCCGTCCCAGCTGACCGCGTCTTTGACGTGCTCGCAGCGCGCCAACGCGGCAGGCAGCTCGCTGAACGCATCGAAGCAGGGGAGATCGAATGCCGTGTCGTCACCGATGACGACGACGAACGGCTACTCGCAGATTTCATAGACCGGCAGTGATCAACTGTGGGCGGCCGTTGGGACTGGGTCTCGGTTGACCCTGCCTCAGAAGAGAGCTTCAGAGAGTCGATGCTGCAGAGCAGTAGCCCTCGGCGCGCGGCCGAGGCATTCATGAGAGTGCGGCGCGAAGTTCGTTCATGCCCGCAACACGTTCTTCCCGGTGCGCAAGTTCCCGGCAACGACGAGAACTTACGCTACATCGAGGATGGGCCGCTCTACGTCGAGTTCAGGCTCCTCCCGCTCACTGACCAGGCGATGATGCTGTCGGTCGTGCCCTTGGATTCGTAGCCCCCTTGGTGTGGGACACTGACTACCGCGATTCTCCGAGCCGCATCGTCGCGACTGCCGAGCTCCTAAGGGAAGTCCCGCTGAACCTCACCGGCGAATGCGCGGGCTCGGACCCCCTTGCGCACAGGCTCGAGCGCCGCCCCCGCTTGTCAACCGCCGACGAGACCGCGCCCCGCTACGAACCGCGATCACGCCTGGCCTCCGAGATCCTCCGAACCGCACGCTCGACCGACTCGTCCGGATGCTTGCCCGAACTTCAACGCTGGCACAACTCCTGTATCTGGGGGCTCAGTCGCTGTCGTCTAACAGTCTGCGGAAGACGGTTGACGCGTGCGCTTCGTAGCCCTCGGTCGGCAGCTCTGTGGGCGGTTCAACCAGGAGTATTAGGTCGTATGTGAGCGAGACCAGTCCGACCACAAGCCTGGTCGCTCCGATCTGGGTGATCGCAGGCCGGTGCACCGCCTTGTTGCTCGCGTCGGTCCAGTGATCGATTCGCTTCCCTAGATCGTCCAGCCGGAACTGAAAGTCGGCCGCTTCAGAACTGCCGAGAGCGTCTTCGGCGAACGCCCAAAGCCGGTTCTTCCACTTGTCCTGCCCCAGCTTTCTGCCGTTCCGCGTTTCGTCGGTTGCAGGGAACAGTCGGTCCGCAAGCCGCTTGAGGAAGCGCCTGCATGAGAGTCCCGATTGGGCGTACTGCTCCGCTGTGCGCGCCGCGCTCAGAGCGAGTAGCGCAGCGTGCAGCGACTCGACGAGCCCTGGGTCCAGATCGCCGACGCGCAGCATCACCTCACGAGAGACGCCTTCCAAGAGGTTGTCGAGCAGGTCCTCTGCCTCGGCAAGCACCGCACCATGCTCCGCGGACTCGAACCCGTCGAACATCGTTGCCTTGAGGCCGACGTTCTCCCAGATCACGTCGTCGAACAGGCCGCTGTCTCGCCAGTAGTCGAAAGATCCCAAGTCCCTCTCGTCGTCGCCGGCCACAGCTGCCGCGTCGTGCTGCATTCGCAGCTGGTTGCCTACAAGCCGGTAGCCGTGCAGCAGAGTGGCTCCGTACAGCAACCAGTGCGTCTCGTCGTCCAGCTGAACCGCCACGGTTCCCGCATAGTCCGAGTACCGGGTCAGCCTTGAGTGGGCGAGCTCGGCTTGCTTGCGGGTCAGCCCCTGAACGAGCAGCGCATAGAGCTCATGTCGGCCGATCGCGTCGATGTAGGGGGCGCTCGACAAGTCAAATGGGTTGAGATCCAGCATGCTCTTGGCTCGCCGAGGGAGGGGGCCTTCTGCGTCCGTCAGCCGGTAGATCGGTAACGATCCACGCCTGATGGCGACGTGACATCTGGTGGGCATCCCCAACAGAACAGTGAACATGCGCCTGTCCGCGTCCCGCCATCCGTGACCGGATTCGACAAAATGAACTGCGTACGGCATGGAATCCTCCCGACTCAATGCAGCGCGGTGTTGCGACGGGCGTCAGTTGTCCCCGTCAGACGAGACGAGACTTCTGATTTGCTCGGCGAGCCGGTCTCGTAGGTCGTCAGGTTCGGTCCAGGCGAGGTGCTGGAAATTGCGTATGTCGAACTGCAGCTCGCTCAGTTGGTCTTGCCTGCACGTGAAGATCACGGGCTTGCCGAGACCGTGCGCGTACCCGACTTCGTAATAGACACTGCCGCGCACGCCATCGGAGCCGTGGGTGAAATCTGCAACGACGCAGTCAGCTCGGCGGATTTCGGCCTGAATCTGCTCGTCGATGCGGTCCAGCGTCGGCACAGCGTCGATGCGGACGGCCTCGAAGCCGGCGTCCTCGATGGCGGGTTTGAGGGACTGCTCGTACAGGGCCTGGACTTCGGAATTGAACCACATCGCCACGAACGCCCGGCCTGCGACCGCAGAAGCGGAGATCTGTTCCAAGCGCAACTGTCCCTTAGGGGCCGCGCGGATAGGTGGCCGTCCACGGGTCGTCTGGTTCCCCGGTGTATTGGTGGGGTCGTCCTTGACCTGACGACCGTGGAGGCCGGTTTCATCATGCGCGCTCTGACCAAGGCTGTGGTGGATGTCATCTG
>JAJEBN010000086.1 GCA_022822525.1 Acidimicrobiia bacterium
CAGATGACATCCACCACAGCCTTGGTCAGAGCGCGCATGATGAAACCGGCCTCCACGGTCGTCAGGTCAAGGACGACCCCACCAATACACCGGGGAACCAGACGACCCGTGGACGGCCACCTATCCGCGCGGCCCCTAAGGCCCCGGGGCTCCCTCTCAGTTTTTGCTGTCCCGATCGGGCGGGCAGGCCACCCGACCGTTCAGTTCAACCGTGCAGCTAGCTTCTACTTGGGAGCCTCGACTGCGCTGCTGCGCCCGATACGGACCTGAGAGCCAGCGTTCATGCTCTCGTTCTGGTCAGCCGTCGTCGAGTCGTTGTCGGCGTAGCCGGTGGCCACGTCAACGGTTTCGTCAACATCGGTCGTTTCCGTGTCGTCAGCGTCCTCAGCAGCCGTCGTCACCACCAGGTCACGCACCATCGGCAGCATCGCTGCATTGCTGGTGGTGGCGCGGTAGGTAACCTTGGTGCCCGGGTAGCTGGCCACAACATTCTGCGTATCGCCCACTGCCGTCACGATGGACGCCAGAGTCAGGGCGGTGCGAACATCGTTCTGAGTGGCCGCGGCTTCCGCCTTCTGCGCCCGAGCCAGCGTGGCTGCCAGCACGTCGTTCAGCAGCTCGTCGTCGTCGTGCGCACTGATATAGGCGTTGAAGGTCACTTGGATCGCGACCTTGGTCACACCGCTTGCCAGCTCCGTGTTCGAGGCGGTCACGCCACGCGTCAGGCCAGCTGCTCCAGTGTCGGAGTTCGCAGCGTCGATGGCCAGCTCAGAGTCGGCCGGCCTGCCGCACGCACCGCCGGTGATGCTGGTGGGATCGGCGTCAACCTTCAGCTCGAACAGTGCATCAAAGGCGCTATTCGCCTCCAACGCAGCCTGCAAGTCGGAGAACTTGGCCTTGCCGTTGTTGAACCTCACGAACACGGTCTGGTCACGGCTGTTGACCCGCACATCAATGTCGAGGTCCTTCGCTGCGTCGTAGGTGCTGGCCCGGTCGAAGACCACTGACCAAGTGTTGCCGGCTGCGCCAGCAGCTGCACCGTCGCTCTTGGCCGCAATCCAGATGTCCGGATTATCGGTCCGGTCGGTGTCAGGCGCAGTGCCTGCACCACCGGTGAGAGTCGCCGGCACCCGGCCCACAGCCTGAGCGGTGTGGTTCAGGTTGCTCATGATCACCGAGGTGATCCGCGGGCTCTTCTGCTCGGCGATCGCCGTAAACGAACGCTGCAGGCTCTTGTTGCCCGCCGCGTCGGTGACTGCACCGGCCGAAATGGTGATGCGGTCACCGGCTGCAAGCGCCGGGCTGAAGGTCAGTGTCAGGTCAGTCACCGACACCGTCTTGCCTGTGGCTGCTCGCGTGAGCTCGACCTCTGCACCGGCTGCGAGCGCCGTTACACCGTCCTCGGAGGTGGTGATGTTCGCTGTGGTCTCGCCGGCAATCATGATGACGCTGAGCGTCGGACGGGTCCGATCGGCTGGCGGAGCAGCGATGGTCGTCGATGTCGCACCGATGGCACGCTCGTCTTCGTTGGCACCGAGCTTCGCTCCGGCCACCACCGAAACGGTGTCACCGGCCTTCAACGCGTTCGCCAGGTGCACGGTCACCGTGTCGGGATCGCATGCAGCATTTGTACCGATGCCGTGGGTGACCGGGGTTGTAGCCGCCAAACGAGCCGGAGCGCCGTTGATCTCAAGAATGTCGCGGATCGCGCTCTCCAGACCTGTTGCGTTGATGTTGTCGCTGAAGTACAGGACGATCTTGTTGTCGCCGACCTGCGGAGCGTCGTTCGCATCCATCTTGGTGTCTTTGTTGACATCCACGCGGGTGTCGGTGGTGCTGTCGGTACCGGTACCGCCGTTGCCGATCTGCACCGACAGCGCATCAGCCGAAGCCGCGGCTGCGACGGCAGCGCTCATCACGCCCTCGCTCACTGCCGCACCGCCGCCGATGGCGACGATGCTCAGGTTCAGCTTGTTGCCATTGGAGTCGACCTCAGGCGTGGCCGCCAGATAGTCGCGCACCGAAGCGGGCAGCGTGTCGCCCACAACCAGCATCGGCACCAAGCCGCCGTCTGTGTTGTATGTGCTGGACAGCACCGGCGATGCGGCAACACCGTCAGGCAGGCCGTCCATGCTCACCAGCGCCACCGTGTTCTCTGACACAGGAGCGAGGTCGTCCTTGCAGTCACCCGTGAGCAGCCCGGCCAACTCGACCGAGGTAGCGCCCGCCGTGGCGCCGGCGATGCGTACCACGGTGTCGACGCCAGCGTCGCTGAGCGCATTGGCGACATCTTCGGAAACGGCATCGGTGTTGCCCACGATGACGACGTGCTCGATGTCTTCAGCCTCGATGAAGTCGGCAGTACCCATCGGCAGCTCATCGGCTGCAGTCAGCAGCAACGGAAGCTGCAGGCGGTGAGCGATCGGGCCCACCATCATGGCGTCGACCAGTGACACGTCACCGCCGTTGGCCAGGATTGCCGCCGGGTCCTCTCCGCCGCACCACGCTGCACCGCCTCCCAGCAGCGACGCCGCGGCAGCAGCCGTCTCGTAGCGGTCGGCACCCTGGATGCGCGACACCGTGGGCTCGTTGGCGAGCGACTCGATGGCTTCGACGACACCGTCGGACACCGCTCCGGCACCACCCAGGATGTGGATCGTCCCGACGCCGTAGTCCTCGATGAAGTCAGCCACGCCGCCGTGCAGGCTGTCGCTGGGCGTCAGCAGGATGGGAGCATCGAAGAAGCCCGCAAGGCCGCTGACAGAGACAGCGTCGACGAGCTTGTAGCCCGACGCGACAAATGCGACCGGAACTGCGTCAAGGCCCTTGGCCTTGCCGAAGTTGTTCGCAAGGTGAAGCGCTGTGTCGTAACGATCACGACCGCCGAACTCCCGCACCATGTCGGTCTTCGGGTCGTTGTCGTGATCGACCAGCGCCTCGCTGGATGTGTTTGCGGCGTGGGCTGGAGAGCCTGCTACGACCGCGAGCACCGATGCCATGAGCATCGCCGCCAAGATCGCTGCGAGCGAGCGCCTGCCTCGCCGCTTCGAGTAGGTAGTCAAGGTTATGTTTCTCCTTGTTCCTCGCGCTGCTGCGCCCGTCGGCATGAGGAATTTGGAAAGCCGCAGGTCAACAAATCACTCAATCGATTGCTTGAAACCGATTCGTTCCCAATACGGCGTGTTGTTCCCCACATTTGAGGGGGATCGAGGGGAACCCGAGAGGCTCACACGTGGCACAGCCAGGCAGACTCAGCGCAGCCGAGATCGGGTGCGCTCCCCCCGGCAAGCACGCCGACGGCGGCGGGCTCACGCTCGTGGTGAAGCCGTCGGGCAGCCGCTCATGGGTTGCCCGTGTCAGCGCAGACGGCAAGCGCCGCGACATCGGGCTCGGCGCCTACCCGGCAGTCAGCCTCGACGAGGCCCGTCGGCGCGCAGCGGAGCTGCGGGCTCGTGCCCAGCTCGTCAACGGCCGCGCGGTATCGGACCCGCGCAGCCAGATAGCCGGCGTGCCCACCTTCGCTCAGGCGGCTGCCTCGGTGCACGCCCTCAATGCGCCCCGCTGGCGCAACGAGCGTCACGCCCGCGAGTGGCTCGACTCGCTGCACCGCCATGCCGAGGCGCTGATGCACCTGCCGGTCGACCGCATCACCCGCGCTCACGTGCTCGAGGTGCTGCATCCCATCTGGCACGACAAGCCCGAGACGGCCCGACGGATCCGCCAGCGCATCCGCACTGTTCTCTCCTATGCAATGGCATTGCACGAGCACATCGGGTCCAATGCCGCCGGCGACGGCATCGACGCAGCACTCCCGCCGATGCCGCGCATCCGCAACCACCAGCGGGCGCTGCACTACCGCGACGTGCGCCAGGCCCTCCGCAGGGTCGACGCATCCAACTCGTCGGCGGCCTCACGGCTCTGCCTGCGCTTTCTGGTGCTCACCGCCACCCGCTCAGCAGAGGCCCGAGGCGCCCGCTGGAGCGAGATCGAAGAAGCCGACGCGGCCTGGCGCATCCCCGCCGAGCGCATGAAATCCGGCGTCGAGCACCGTGTGCCCCTCAGCAGCCAAGCGCTCGACGCGCTCGACGCCGCCCGTGAGATCAGAGACGGCTCGGGCCTGGTGTTTCCCTCGCCGCTCAAGCCAGGGCACCCGCTGAGCTGGCAGACGCTGCTGAAGCTGCTGCGCACCAACGAGCTCGACTGCACCGTGCACGGGTTCCGCTCGTCGTTCAAGACGTGGGCCATCGAGGCCACCACCACGCCGTGGGCGGTGGGCGAGGCCGCACTGGCCCACGTGGTGGGCAACAGCACCGAGGCCGCTTACGTGCGAGGCGACCTGTTCGAACAGCGCCGCAAGCTCATGGCGGCCTGGGCCGACTTCGTCGCCCCTCGCCCCCGCCCCAGATCTTCCTGAGGCTGTCAACCTCGACGCTGGCCCAGTCCAACCGACGCCAATTGCAACAATCAACAAAACAACATGAAATTCATTTTGCGAATCGAGAGAGGCTCCCTACTGTCCACAGCGGATCGCTGCAGAGAGGAATCCGCTGTGTCTGAACAAGATCGTTCTCGCCTCTACGCTTGGTGGTGCGAGCAGGCCGACGAGTCGCTCGCCGAATACGTCATGTCCTGTCTGAGCCCTGT
>JAJEBN010000061.1 GCA_022822525.1 Acidimicrobiia bacterium
GTGCGTCTTCCCCAAGAAGTGGCTGGGTCGCTGGGTGCAGCTCGAGTGCCAAGCCGAGATCATCTCGGGCGAGGCAGCGCTGGATCCGCTGGTGGAGTACTACCGCACGCTGCGCGGCGAGCATCCCGACTGGGACGAGTACCGCCAAGCCATGGTCGACGATCAGCGCTGCCTGGTCCGCTTCCACATCACCAAAGCCGGTCCCGACGCGCACGGCTGATCTAGCCGGTCGGCCTCCGGAGCGTCAGCTGGCGGTGACCTGCCAGTGGACGAGGGTGTACGGCGGGTTGCCGTTGTCGTGGTCTTCGAAGACGGCTTCGACATCGCTGCCGATGACGATGTCCTGCATGGGGTCGCCGAGCAGGTTGCCCAGCATGCGCAGGTTGTCGGCGTGGGGCAGCTCGACGAGCACCACGATGTAGGGGCCGTGCTCGGCCAGTGCCGGGTGCACCGGATGATGCACCCGCTGCCAGGAGTAGATGCGCGCCCTGGGCTCGACCGTCACCCACTCGACGTTGAGCGACTGGCAGGCATGGCACACCCAGTCGGGTCCCCACTGGTGGGTGCCGCAGTCGGCGCAGCGCTGCACCCGCAACTCGTGCTCGCGGGTGCCCTCCCAGTACGGCGCATCCATGCCATCGCGCATCGGGGCGGGCTGGGTGAGACCCTCGGGCAGGTACGTGCCTTCAGTGAGCGAGCTCATCCGAGCGCCTCAGGGGTGCCATAGATGGCCGTCGACGCGATCTCCACCATTGGCCCTGCGTTGGAGAGCGACACCTTCACGTCGGGTACCTGATTGGTGGAATCGCCGCGCACCTGCCGCACCGCCTCGATCTGCATGCCGAGGCCGTGCATATAGCACTCAGCGAGGTTGCCGCCGCTGGTGTTCAGCGGGATGGATCCCCCGTCCGCCCGCAAGTTCTCGAACGTCAGCACCTCGTTGGCGTTCTCATAGGTGCACAGGCCGTGCTCGATGAGGCTCATCACCACAGCACCGGTGAAGTTCTCGTAGCTCTGCACCACGTCGACGTCGCCGGGCGTCACGCCGGCCTGCTCGTAGAGATGCTGGGCCCCGAGCTTGAAGCTGGAGGTTGCGTAGTCGGTCGGGTTGTGCACCCAGGCGCCTGAGCGGTGCCCGCCGCTCTGCTGGGCAGCCAGCACCAGCACCGGTGTGTCGCTGAGATCGGCGGCCCGCTCGGCGGAGGTGACGATCATGGCTGCGCCGCCGTCGTTCTCGAGGCAGCAGTCATAGAGCCGGAACGGCTCAGTGATCCAGCGCGACGAGTCGTAGGTCTCGGCGTCGAGCGGGCGGCCGTACATCACGGCCCGGGGGTTGTTCTGAGCGTGGTGGTACGCCGCCAGCGCCACCGCCCGCATGGTGGAGCGATCGATGCCGTGCTCCCACATGAGCCGGGTGGTGCGCATCGCGTACATCTGGGCCGGGCTCATCACGCCGTAGGGCAGCGTGTAGGCGAACTCGCCCCGCACGGCCGGTCGGCGCCCGCCTTGGCCGAAGCGGCCGAACTGGCCTTGGGCAAGGCCCCGGTAGGCCACCACGACGTTGGCAGAGCCCGCGTGGACGGCACTGGCAGCGTTCTGCACGACGGCTGCGGCACCGCCGCCCCCGCCGCCCCACTGCATGTTCGAGTAGCGCAGCTCTTCGAGGCCCAGGGCGTTGGCCAGCCGTGCAGGCGTATTGCGGTCGTTGCTGTACGAGCAGAACCCGTCGATCTCGCGCGGGTTGATGCCGGCGTCCTCGCAGGCAGCCAGGATCGCCTTCACGACCAGCACGAACTCGGGGTCGGTCGACTGACCGCGCTTGTAGTAGGTGGTCTCGCCGACACCGGCAACGGCCGTGCGGCCACGCAGGTTGTGATCGGCACCTGAGGCGCTCACGGCGCAAACCGTAGCCAAGCGGTGCCGCCTCTCGCCGGGGCGGTCTCGGCGCTGTCCGGTCTGCTGGACCGGTCGTCCCGTTGCACTCGCTGCGTGATGGGCTAGAAACAGGGCCGATGTCCGACGACGAGCTCGCTGCCTTCCGCCGCAACATCGACAAGGTCGACGCGGAGCTGGTGCGCCTGCTGGCGGAGCGCTTCCGCATCACTCACGACATCGGCGTCTACAAGGCTGCGAAGGATCTGCCGCCGGTCGACCTGCCGCGTCAGCACAAGCAGGTGGACGGGTTGCGTCGGCTGGCCTTGGCAGAAGGACTCGATCCCGACTTCTGCGAGAGATTCGTGCACTTCGTGATGGACGAGGTGATCCGCAACCACCAACGCATCGCTGCGGCCACCAGCGAGTTCACCATCGAGCAGGAATCCCTCTAGCTCCACCAGGTCGCTGGCCGGCTGCAGGGGCGGTTCAGCGAGACGCGATGACGTCGATGCCCGCCTCGGCGAGCTGGGCGCGTGCTGCCGCCTCGGTCTCGGGCGCCACTGAAGCGGAGAGCCCATCGATCACCGTGGTGGTGTAGCCGTTCGCAGCAGCGTCCACCGCGGTGGCGCGCACGCAATGGTCGAACGCGATCCCGACCACGTCGACGTGGGTGACGCCCGCGGTGCTCAGCACCTCGTCGAGTGTGCGGCCGTTGTTGTCGACTCCCTCGAAGCCGGAATAGGCAGCAGCGTCCATGCCCTTGCGCACGCCCGCATCGATGCGATCGGCGATGGCGTGGAGTGCCGGGTGCAGCTCGGCCTCGGGCGTGCCGGCTACGCCGTGGGGCGGCCAGGTGTCGACGAAGTCTGGCTCGTCGCTGAAGTGGTCGCCTGGGTCGATATGCCAGTCCTGGGTGGTCACCACCAGGTCGTAGCCGTGCTCGCCGGCCACCAGATCGGCCACGTTCGCGGCGACGTCGTTGCCGCCCGCGACAGCCAGCGCGCCGCCCTCGCAGAACGTGGGCTGCACGTCGACGACGAGCAGGGCCGTGCGCGGGTGGCGGCCTTCGGGATGCTGATCGGAGTTCTCAGCCATGTCTGCTCTCCTGCGCAGCGACTCGCGCCGCCGTGCGCGGCCATCGCAGCGCTATGGCATCGAATCTACTGCGGGCCGTGACGGCCCCGGCAGGGCTAGACGCCGAGCAGGAAGGAGGCGTTGCCCGCCCAGAAGGGTGCGGTGGTGCCCTCGCTGAGGCCGGCAGCCGTGAACGAGGCCTGGAACTCGGCGATCGGGTCGCGGCCGCCTTCGGGGTGCGGCCAGTCCGACGAGAACAGGAACAGTTCCGGCCCGCTGTTGGCAACCAGCCAGCCCACGTCCTCGAAGTGCCAGGGCGTGAAGCGCACCTGGCGCCGGATGTAGTCCGAGGGGGCCATGGTCAGCTTGGAGAGTTCGGGCTCGTGGCGCCCGAACGCCTTGACGCTGTTGTCCAGCGAGCGCAGCAGGTTCGGCACCCAACCGGCGCCCAGCTCGATCAGCCCGCAGCGCAGCTCGGGGAACTTCTCGAAGATGCCGTCGAGCACCATGCAGGCCAGCAGGTTCTCGGCGTCGTGGTACAGGTTCAGGAAGTCCTTCGAGCGCAGGTTCTCACCGCCGCCCACAAAGTCCTTGCCGGGGTTGCGCCCGTTGTTGTGGTACGTCTTCGGCAGCTGGTTGCCGCCGTTGGGCCCGAGGTGCAGCAGCACCGGCACGCCGGCCTCGCTCAGCAGCGCCCACAGCGGGTCGAAGTCGGGATGGGTGGGGCTCACCTCGGTCGGCACGCCGTGGGGGATCCATGCGGCCCGGCATCCCACCTCGATGGCCTCCCGCGCGCACTCGACGGTGCGCTGCGGGTCCTCCAGCGGCACGAACGCCACACCCAGCAGCCGCGGGTCCACCGAGCAGAAGTCGGCGATGCCGCGATTGTGCGCCGCAGCGCCGCCGTACGCCAAGTCGACATCGCCGCGAGCGTGGAATTGCGTGTGCGCAAATGTCGTGAAGACGAGCTGGCTGGCGAAGCCCAGCTGGTTGAGCGCGCCGACCCGCTCGTTGGCATCCATCGAGCCGTAGGCGAAGTAGCCCTTCGGCCCGCCCACCACATCGGCTGCCAGCTTGGCCGTCTCTTGGGGATCGTCGCGCCGCGCCCAGCACTGCTCCACCAGCTCATGGGTGGCTGCATCGCCCCCGCCCAACAAGCTCAGGTCCCGGAGCTTGGCAGCCACGGAACTGTCTGCGTAGCTCGCCAGCCAATCCACCGGCTCCATCAGGTGGCTGTCGGTGTCGTGAATCAGCCGCTCGCCTGCGTACGTCGTCATGATTCCCCCTGTGCTGTGGGAGCGGCCCGCTAGCCGCCGTGGCGGAGGAGCTGGCCGCTGTAGGTCTCGGTCTGGGTGTCCTCGGAAATCGTCTCGGCGCCGTTCACGATGACGCTGCGGTAGCCGCTGGCCCGCTGGATACGGCGCCACTCGCCGCCCGGCAGGTCGTGGACGACCTCGTTGGGTCCGACGGACAGGTTCTCCGGGTCGTACACCACCACATCGGCCGGGCCGCCCTGGCGGATCAGGCCGCGGTCGCGGAAACCGGCGAGCTGCGCGGGAAGTGCCGACAGCCGCCGGTGAGCCTCCTCGTAGGTGACCCACTGGTTGTCGCGCACTTGCTCGGACAGCGTCTCGGTGGGGTAGCGGCCGGCGGTGAGGAACTTGGTGTGCGCCCCGCCGTCGGACACCCCGAACAGCATGTGCGGGTACTGCACCACGTCGCGCAGCAGCTCTGAGCTGCCCTGCGGCGGCGCCACGAAGAACAGCGTGTCCAGCCCATCGGTGACGGCCACGTCGAGCATGAGGTCGACCGGGTGCTTGCCGGCCACCTGGGCCGCTTGGCCCACTGACATCTCCCGGAACTGCTCGGTCGACTCGCTGCGGGGCGACAGGATGGTCACGGTCTCGAGCGGGGCTGTGGCGGTGCGGGGCAGCGTGTCCTTCAGCGCCTGGCGACGCTCGGGATCGGCCATCTTGGCCAGGCGCTCTTCCTTGTCGCCCATGCAGGCTTCCATCCAGGCTTCGGAGTCGTCGTAGAGATTCCAGTCCTCGAGTGTGAACGTGAACCCCGCATCGCTGGTCACGCCCTGGCCGTACACCGGCACGCCCTGCTCGCGGCAGCGCTCCAGCCACTCGATCTGGCGCCGGTGGATGTTGGGCTTGTCCTCGAAGGCCTGCACCACGTTGTGCAGCAGCGGACGGCCGCTGATGGATGCGATCTCTTCGAGATGAGCAAGGTCGTGTGTCACATTGCCGCTGGTGAGCGTCATCTGCACGACGCCTTCGTTGCGCTCGGCCAGAACCCGGGCCAGCACCAGCGCTGTCTCGTCATTCATCATGTCGGTCGGCATCGGCGTGCCGTCCCAGTCGCGCTGCACTGCCGCGGGCCCCGTCGGAGGCAGCCGCTGCGCCGACCAGCCGCAACCCCCGGCGTCCATCGCCTCGTGCACCAGCTTGGCCAGCATCTCGTGCTCGCCGACGGTGGGCTGACGACCCGACTTCGCATCGTCGAGGCCCAGCACCATCACCAGCATCGGGCCGATCGGCACGTACGGCAGGATGTTCAGCGCCTTGGGGGTGCGTTCGAGGCTGTCGAGGTACTCCGGGAAGGTCACCCAGTCCCACGGCATTCCCTGGCGCATCGACTCGTACGGGATGGCCTCCACCCGGGTCATCGAGCGCATCGCGTACTCGCGCATGTCGGGATCCACCGGGGCGAAGCCGAAGCCGCAGTTGCCGATGGCCACCGAGGTGATGCCGTGCCAGCCCGACAGCGTGCAGTAGGGGTCCCAGAAGACCTGTGCGTCGTAGTGGGTGTGCAGGTCGACGAAGCCCGGGGCGATGTGCATCCCTGAGGCGTCGATGACCTTGGCGCCCTCGCGGGCATCGACCCGCCCGACGGCGGCGATCTTGCCGCCCGCGATGCCGACGTCGCCGCGCACCCTCGGTGCTCCGGTGCCGTCGAAGATCATGCCGTCCTTGACGACGATGTCGTAGGTGCTCATGTCGCACTCCCCTGATACTCGGCTCGTTCGGCGAATTGCCGTGCCTTGATTGTGCCGCGCCCGGGGTGGTTCGTGCTTGGCTGCGGGCGGCGGCCTCAGCTGTCGAGGTCCCAGCCCATGCGCTGCGCCGCATAGAGCGTGTCGGTGTATTCCTCCATGTGGGCGATCAGCCCATCACGGCAGTCGTACACCCAGCAGTACTGGTTGTCGTACTCGCGGCCGGTGGCTTTGGCAGTGGCCGTCAGCCGCTGCTGCACGACGGCGGTACCGCCGTCGACGATCATCCTGCGGACCTCGAGGCTGATCGGCTGGGAGATGTCGAAGGTCTGCCTGACGACACGTCCCCCCAAGGCCTCCACGACTTCTTTCGCCCCGGTCATCGTGTCGACGGCATTGCCCTGGGCAGCCGTCTCAGGCAGCACCCAGGTGACTTCGGGGTCGAGGCAGTCGAGCATCGTGTCCCTGTCGGCTGTCGTCAGCGCTGCGTAGTAGCGCTCCATCAGCGACCGTGTCTCTGCACTTTCCATGGTCGTCATTCGTCCTGTCTCCTGTTTCGGGGCGGCTCAGGGGGCCGTGGCGCGCAGCGCGTCGTCGAGCCGGTCGAAGATCTGCCCGATCTCCTCGTCGCTGATGATGAGCGGCGGGCAGAACGCCAGCGAGTTGCCGATCGCTCTGGTGATCACGCCGCGCTTGAGGAATGCGTCGCGGGTCTCCGCGGCGTCGCGGCCGATGTCGCAGGCCCAGATGCCGCCGAGCCCGCGGTAGCTCTCGATCATGCCGTCCGCCTGCAACGCACGCAGTCCCTCTTCGAGCCTCTCGCCGATGTGGTTGGCCCGTTCCACGAGGCCCTCGGACTCGATGACGCCGAGGTTCGCGACGCCTGCGGCACAGGCCGTCGGGTGGCCCGAATAGGTGTAGCCGTGCATGAACTTGGCCTCGTCGGCCTCGAGCAGGTCTGCGATGTCCCGTGACACCACGACTCCGGCCAGTGGGATGTAGCCCGATGTGACGCCCTTCGCGAAGGTGAAGAGGTCTGGTGTCACGCCGAAGGTCTGGCCTCCGAACCAGCTGCCGGTGCGGCCGAAACCGCAGATGACCTCGTCGAAGATCAACAGTGCGCCGTTGTCGGTGCACAGGCGACGAAGCCCCTCGAAGTACCCGGCAGGAGGCGGGATCACGCCGCCGGCGCCCTGGATGGGCTCAGTGATGACGGCGGCGATGCGCTCGCCGTGGGTGGCGAACAGCTGCGCAGCCGGTTCGATGTCGTCGTTGGGGATCTCGAGCACGTGCGGCATCAGGTCACCCCAGCCTTCGCGGTACGCCGCGCCGCCCTGCACGCTGGTTCCTCCCACATTCACGCCGTGGTAGCCGGCGGTGCGGCGAACGATGATCTGCCGATCGGTGTCGCCCCTGCGCTGTTGCACGCGACGGGCGAATTTCAGCGCCGTGTCCACGGCCTCAGAGCCCGAACATGCCAAGAACACTCGCCCGTCGGGGTGCTGGGACCGAGCGCGCACCATCTCGGCCACCTCGACGGCAGGACCATTGGAGAACGGCTCGAACGTGTTGTAGGTCTGCAGTTGCTCGAGCTGCGCGCCGATGGCGTCGATGACCGTGCGGTTGCCGTGGCCGATCTGGCACAGCCACAGGCTGGCGAGCGCGTCGATGTACTCGTTGCCGGCGTCGTCGGTCAGCTTGACGCCGTTGCCCGAGACAATCCGGACGTAGGTGTTCTCGTCGCGGCTGAGGACTGAGTAC
>JAJEBN010000082.1 GCA_022822525.1 Acidimicrobiia bacterium
CTGGCAACCCCGCTGACCCGCCTATCGGCGCATCCTCTAAGTCCCACATCAACGCCAGAACGGCTGCACCGTCGTGCGCTGCTGGCAGCCCATGACTCTCAAGGAGAGCGGCTCCTCGCGATGCCGCGGACGCGATATCAGCGCCTATCGCCAGGCTCATCCACGCCGCAGCCGGGTTCTCCGAAGACCACAACTCTTCGATTCGATTGATCAGTGTGCTGCACTCACAGATAGCGCTGGCCGCGGCGTCGGCATGCCGTTGCAGGTCGGGCTCGACTTGCTGTGCCCCGGCGATGGTGGGTGCTTCGAGGATTTGGACCGTTGTGTCAAATAGCCCGATCAGATTCTCGATGGCGAGCTTGACGTGTCTCGCGAATGAACCCAGCGGCCTCAGCTCAGGGGTGTCACCGAGCCAAGCCTCTAGATTCGCAACATCGCGCGCCACTTCCTGCAGCTCACCCGACCGGGCATGTTCTGTACGAGAGATCGCGTTCGCGCCGCTCTCAATGCGATCCAGAACGCTCTCGAAGAGCGGCGAGGCCAGCATGTCGAGCGGTAACTCGTCGGGTGCTTCGCCGGGCGATCGCCGCAGACGCTTCACGGGCTCAAGGGCGCGCAGGCGGCTCTGATACTGAAGGTCAACCTCCGTGACGGCCGGTCGCGCACCGCAGTCTGGGCAGACTTGCCCCCTCTGCCGCTTCTCACCGCAGCCACGGCATCGAATCGAGTCGAACCCGAGGCTGACCTGCACGACGACGCACGCTACCGACGACCACGGTGCCCTTCGTGCTCAAGCCGCAGCTCGCTACAACAACGCCGTGTTGGGGACGATCACGACCCATCGCAGATCAGATGACTGCATCGAGAGACTCGGCACCGTATGTCGGTAGGGTGCCCCGGATGGGCGACGAGAATGACGGAGAAGCCGAAGGCGGTGACTCATCGAAGCACAAGCCGGGAGCTCTCGCTCAGGAGCTAGCCACCAAGTTGGGGTCCCGCGCTCGGCATGTGTGCATGCTCGTAGGAGCCGGTGCAAGTTGCGCGGCTGGCTTGCCGACGCTCGAACAGCTCCAGATAGCGGTTCTTGACCGCACTAAAGGTGATGTCAAGGCTCAGCTAGAACAGCTGCTACGTGGCCGAAATCTTGAGGCAGCACTGAGTCGGCTAAGGCGGGTATCGAGCTTCCTGGACGATGGCGAGAAATTCGGTGAATTGACGAAGGCATCGGCCACAGAGCTTGATAGAAATATCTGTACAGCCATCATGGCAGTGATCGACGGAACCAAGACGGATCTTGATTGTTTCAAGCGACTGGCCTCGTGGGCTGGTCGGATGGACTATGAACGCCCATTGGAACTGTTCACGATCAACTACGATCTCTTGATCGAGAAGGGGCTCGAAGCACTTGGCGTCCCCTATTTTGACGGCTTCATTGGAGCCCATCGAGCCCCATTCATGTCTGAATTAATCGAACCTCGGGACGCACCAGAGCGATGGGCCTTGCCTGCCGGATTCGTGCGTGTATGGAAGTTGCACGGATCGACGAATTGGCGGCTCCGCGAGGATATGCCATCCACGATCGTGCGGACTGGAATTGGCGACGGTAGCGGATCAATCGCAATCTATCCATCAGACGAGAAATACGACGAATCGCGGCGCGTGCCCTTTGTGATATTGATGGATCGCTTTCGGCGCGCGCTCGTCGAGCCCGAGACAGTCACCATCACGATCGGATTCTCATTTGGCGACGAGCACCTCAATGAGATGCTATTTGACGCAGCGGCTCGCCATCCCAGATGTGAGGTTGTTGCTCTTTGCTATGGCGATATTCCTGACCCGGTAGCCAGCAGAGCATCGAGTCTACGTAACCTGTTGGTTCTCGGCAAATCCGAGGCGGTGGTCAATGGGTGTCGGGCTCCTTGGGACGATGGCTTGGAGATTCCGGGAGTATTCGAGTCTGGCAGTTTCCTTCTTGGCGACTTTAAGCACTTGTCGTCCTTTCTCGCCAAACAAGTCGAACCGTTGGATGAGACTCTCTAGCGACACGCGCATTGGGCGCGTGCGACAAGTACTCGGCGCCACTGTGACAGTGGAGTTGGAGCCGTCACTGGCGGGCACTATGCCGATGTGGCGTGGTCGCTTGATATCGATCGGCCAGGTCGGATCAATCATACAGATTCCTCATGGCTCGCTTACTCTCTTGGGGTCAGTTATATTGGTAGGAATCTCCGAACTGTCGTCGCCTTTGGAACCAACACAAGTTGTGGAACAAGGTAAACGATGGTTACAAGTCCGGATGTTGGGTGAGATCGATGCTTTCGGTAGCTTTCAACGAGGTGTCAGCATATATCCGGGACTCGATGACGACGTTCACTTCTTGACTGCGGACGACTTGGGCACAATATATCCCTCAGTGGGCCCTGATCACTTGGCTATCGGTGGCCTAGCCGCCGCGGCCGAAGTTCCCCTGACGCTAGAAGCTTCGAAGCTCGTGACACGCCATTGTGCTGTCGTGGGCTCCACGGGCTCAGGTAAGACTAGCGCGGTTGCGACCTTGCTGCAGAGATTCCGGAATGCATGGCCATTCGCTAACATCGTCGTTGTCGACCCACACGGCGAATATTCAGCCGCTTTCAGCGACTCGCATTATGCTCGATCGGTGAATTCAGATGCTCTAGCCAAGCTTAGGGTGCCATATTGGGCGCTTCCTGCCGCTCGGCTTCTGTCGGTACTCTGCGGCGTCGATAACCGTACTGTATCGGATCGGTTTGCGGAACTAGTAGTTGAGGAGCGTCGCTCCTTTGCAGATAAGGCAACGTGGCTTAAGCTAGACAAAGAGTCGATTACAGCAGATTCACCGATTCCGTACAATTTGCGAGAGGTGTGGTACAAACTGGACCGCGCTAATCGAGCTACACTCGCAGACAAGCAAACAGGAAAATTGGCTCTAGTCAGCGAAGGCGACGCGTCAAAACTAAAGGGAGCTACATTCGAACATTATGCACTGGGGAATCTAGCGCCGTTCAAGGGACCGACGTTTGGCCACTACAGTCCCGCTCCCGACCGGCTTCGGTTGCGATTGGCTGACCCTAGATTCGGCTTTTTTCTGGCGAATCCCGATCCATTACAGCCTGACCCACTTCCTATAATCGCATCAGAGTGGCTGGGTGAAGACCGCCCGGTCTCGATTCTCGACTTTGGCGGGGTTCCGTTTGAAGTAGCTGATGTAGCGATCGGTCTGGTGCTGGACCTGCTCTTCGAACTCGCCGTGCGAAGCGGTGAAGATGGAATTGGCCGCGCCAATCCCGTGCTTCTGGTGCTTGAGGAGGCGCATCGATACCTACGAGGCGGGCTCGCACATGACGCCGCTGATCGCATCGCTAGAGAGGGCCGGAAGTACGGTGTCGGAATGATGATGGTAAGTCAGAGGCCATCTGAATTGCCGGAGACCTCGCTCGCACAATGCGGGACGATCCTTGCTCTACGGTTGACGAACGCTGCGGATCAATCAGCTGTGCGCAGTGCGCTACCGGACACGGTCACCGGCCTTTCAGAGGTCCTCCCATCGCTCAGGACCGGCGAAGCGCTGGTGTCAGGCGAGGCGGTGGTACTCCCCACTCGAGTTCTCATTGACAGGCCTTCTCCGGAGCCACGGGCCAGTGACCCGTCCCTAGAATCTTGGAAGACGCAAACCGCCGATCAGGTCAATATCTCAAAGGCTGTTGCTGATTGGCGTCGCGGAGTTGCGCCGATTGAAGGGAGTGAAGATTGATCGATTGGATACCTACGCCAGATTCGAAGCGCACGGAGGCGATTGCCTACCTCAGTGATGAGGAAGTGATCCTCGCGAGGTTCCCCGGTGGCACAGAGTGGCGCTACGAAGGCTGTCCGCCCCACGTTTGGGAAGAGTTCTCGGACCCAGCGACATCCAAGGGCACGTACATCCACGAGCAACTTAATCATCACTCGCACGGTCCATTCACGTCCTAGCTTCAGCTGGAATGGAACGGCTTCAACTACAGACTTCAAGAGCGCGCTGGAACACAAGGAATCAGCGGTGCAGGTGCATCTCCGATCGGTTCGTCGGCGTCGGTGCGGCAGTTGCTCGTCCATCTCGAGGAGGCCGGCTTCGGCGGCGCTCCCCGGTACCTGGGTATCGAGCCTGACGGGTCGGTGGTGCTTAGCTGGGTCGAGGGGTGGGTGCCGGCCGATGCCGAGTGGTGGCGGGCGGGCGCAGGCGAGCTGGCCTCGGTGGGGGAGCTGCTTCGGTCCTGTCACGACTGCGTCGCGGGGTTCGCTGCGGGCTCGGGCTTCGCCGAGGGCCCCCAGGCGGTGGGGCCCGGACAGGTGGTGTGCCACGACGACGTCGCTGCGCGAAACACGGTGTTCGCCGGCGGGCGGTGGCGTTCATCGATTGGGACGGGATATTCGTGGCGTCGCCGATGTGGGACCTCGCGCACGCCGTGTGGCAGTTCGCGCCGGTGTGCGGCGCTGCGGATCGGTGGTTGGAGGGCTAGCCCGGTGCGCCTGATCGGTCGGCGCGCATAGCGGCGTTGGTGGGCGGCTACGGGCTGGGCGCCGGCAGGGCCGATGAGCTCGCCGACATGGTGGCCGAGGTGATCGCCGGCTATGGGCGGCGGAAGATCACGTGAGTTCCGACTCGCCGCCAGACGATGTGCGGCTGCCCCTGGATTCGCTCTTCTCCGTAGACGAACGTTGCGCGGCCGTCTTCGGCCCAGCTCATCTCGAACACGCCCGAGTGCCCTTGACGCGCAAGCCGGGGCGCGGGGAGCGGCCCGCTGCTAAGTCCTCGACGAACTGTGCCACCGCGAGGAGAAAGTCAGCCTGGCTGCTTCGATCCAGTCGGGCAAACTCGCGCCCGAACACGACCTCCCATTCGAACGTCGGCATCGAGTGGGACCGTAGATGCTCGCCGGGTCGCGGTTGCCTCAGTTTTCGACGGGGCTTGGGCCGGGGGCTCGTTCGGCCAAGGCTCGCAGACCGTCGAGAAACTCATCGGCAGAGTCGAAGGTCGGACCGAGGCGGCCCGCTGCGCGGTCGACTTCGATCTGATTCTCGCCTTCTTGCCACTCCGGCGTCCAGTACCACTCTTGATCGGGGTCGCGCTCGGCGCAAGGGCGAAGCAGGATGCCGTCGCTGACGACCTCGGCCTCGAGCTCGTCTCCGTCGTGCAGGCCCGCGGCAAGTCGAAGTTCCTTCGGCAGTGTCACCTGACCGTCGCCGCTGAGCCGCGTCAACACCATGGCATCAAGATACTTGGGCACCAACGCCGTCAAGTCGGCCATATGCGCCAGTTTGGCAATGCCCGCAGTTCGCGGGCGGGCGGTGGTGCGCAAGAGGTACGAAAATAACTGGAACTAACGCAGGTACCACTCCTACTGTGGCGCCATGATGCAACGACGGTGCCAGACGTGTTGCCGCAGCGGTTGAGGGCAGCTCGGTGACGTCCGGCTATGAGGCCGCACTGCTGGTGCTGGTGCTTCTGCTTCCGGGCGCGTTCGCAGCCTGGGGATTCGAGCGGCATGTGCAGCGTTACGGTCGGCGCCTGAAGGACTGGTTGTTGCGGTTGGCCGGCTTGTCGGCGGTATGCCTCGCGTTGGGGGCGGGGCCGCTGTACTGGCTGATGGCTACCTACGGGCGTGACTTCGCCGAACGCGAGGCGTTGCCGTGGTGGCTGTATCTCGTGCCTGGTCTCTACCTGGTGCTGCCTGCGTCGGGAGGGTGGGCGCTGGGCCTGCTGGTGCGCCGCTCGGGGTCGCCAATGTCACGGCTGCTCGGCCCGATCCGCGCCCCGTCTGCCTGGGATCTGCTGTTTGACACCGCCGACGCGGGGTTCGTGAGATGCCGCTTGCGGTCGGGCCGCTGGGTCGGCGGCTTCTACGCCAATGCCGTCCCGATCAGGTCCTACGTCGGGGCGGATGGCCCGGCCCAAGACATCTACATCGCACATGCTGTCGAGTTCGATCAAGACACCGGCGATCCAGACAGCCTCGACGGCGGCTACGTGTGGACGGGCGGCGGAATCCTGCTCAAGTGGGCCGACATCGAGTCGTTAGAGTTTCGGAAAATACGCGAACTGGAAACGGAGAATGCTGATGGCGAAGAAGCGCCGCTCCAAGCGTAAGCCGCCCCGGGATCCGCGCCCGGAGTACGTCGGCGGCTACTACCCACGGTCTGGCGTGACCCCGGCAGATGTTCCCAAGGACCTGTTCCGTCCCAAGACAACCGAAGAGCTGATGAAAGAACTCCGTAGCTAGAGCTTCCACATCGGCTCAGGCTTCGCGGCTGCAGAACGGGCGGTCCGTATCGAGGAGGGGCTTGCTGCGGTGTGCGAGTGAGAGCAGGAGCACGGCGGGGGCACCGCTCCGTCGATTCCGGCGGCCCCGAGCAGCGCATTAGCCGGCTCGTCAAATGGGACGGCATTGAGATGCTGAATGTGTCGGCCAGATCGCCCGATCTCAACCTCAACTCGCTCCAGTTCGAGACCACGTAGCGGCAAGCTGCGCCCACGCTGAATCCACTTCGGGCTTGGGCTTATGGCGCTCGCCGCATCCCCGGGACGACGTAACCCCGGCCGTTTGCCGAGGCAGGGACGGTTCCGGGGTGTTCGCAACCACCCTACTGACGTGCCGGCCCTGCACCATCGCTCCCGCGCCACTTCGACCGATGGTGATCCTCGACGCCGGATCGGGATCGGCTGGGTGCCCGGGGCAGACTGGGCTGTGGAGGGGGCACGTCATGTCGCAGGCATTCGCTGTTGAGGAGATCATTGGTCACCCGGTTCCGCGGGCGTGGGCCGCGCTCACCGACTGGCCGAACGCTCACCGGTGGATGCCCGGGGTCGACGCGATCACCGCCGATGGGGAGACCGCCGAGGGCACCCGGCTGACGTTCCGGGCCCGGGGCAAGGACCGCTCCAGCACCATCGTGCGATGCGTCGACGGGCAGTCGATGGTGCTGCGCTCGGTTCAGGGCGGCGTGACGGCCGACTACACCTACGAGGTCCGGGCGCACGATGAGGGCACCTCACGAGTCACGCTGACAGCGGACTGCCAGAGCTCCGGCGTGCTGTGGCGGCTGATGTGGCCCTTGCTTCGCATCGCCATACGAGCGTCCGACGCCAAGCAGCTCAGACTCCTCAAAGCCATGATCGAAGACGCCTAACCCCCGCACGGCGCGAGGCCGCCCGCCGCCGCCTCGGCTCAGTCGGCGGATTCCGGCGTGCGTTCGTAGAACTGGATGTAGAACGCGGCGTCGTGCGCCGGCTCGATGTGGTGGCGGACTCCGGGAACGATCGGCACGCGTTCACCCGCCGCTGCAAGGACTCGCCGTGGCATGTCATCGACGAACAGCACCGAGCCGTCGAGCACGACGAGTTCGGCCCATGCCGACGTCACATGAGACCTGATGAGTGCCGGGGGGACGTTGGCAGCGTCGAAGATGGGTGTTCGGCGAGCCAGTGTGGCCCCGGCGGGAACCCGTGGACTGTCAGGCGTGATGAACCGAAACTACGCGACCGGCCGTTCCCGCACCGCCGCCGCGTCGGCTGGCAGCAGCCGACTGGCGGCAGCGCGCTCGTCGGGCGTGAGCGGCCCGCCGGTTTCGTCGAGCATCGTGGCAAGCAGCTTGTCGAAGTCGGCATCGGCCGCGAGCTGACACCTCATGGCATGTTCGACGTAGGCCGACACGCTCGATGCGCCGCCTTGGGCGACCACCGCTTTCACCTGGCCGGCGATGTCGGCGTCGACGGTGACTGTCAACCGGTTCTTCGTGGCTGCCATGCCGCTCAACGTACTGCGCACGGCGACTCATGCCGCTACCGGTTTTGACCGAATGGGCTGGTGCTGGTCGGTGGGTAGCTTGCGCTGATGGGTACTGCACCGAGTCTTGATGGGCGCACATTCGTCGGTGTCTCGAATGATCCTGCGGGCGATGTGGCTTCGGATACTCGCTTTGAGTACCACGAGGAATCCGACGGGGTCGTGTGGGCACGCTACGAGGGCGGCACCGTGCGGCTCGGCCATCTCGTCGGACGGCGCGACGGCGACAGCTTGGACTTCCGGTACTCGCACGTGACCACGAGCGGCACCACGGCCAACGGGCACTGCCGCAGCCGCATCGTCGTGTCGGCCGACGGCCCGCTGGAACTGCACGAGGAATGGGAGTGGGAGAGCCAGCCCGGCAGCGGCACCAGCCTCGTCCGCGAACTGGCCGCTGGGGCCAGCCCGGGTCTGCGCAGCAGAAATAGTGATCGCGGAATCCAATAAAACGATTTCCGCCTGCCCGGACCGCGAATGTACGGTGCAACGCCGGTGTGTATCATGTTCGCAGCGGAGAGGACCGGAGTATTCGGTGCCGTGAGCTTGCTCCTCCGCTTACTCGCAGAACGTGCCCCGCTTCGGCGGGGCACGAACGCGTTTTGGGGTCAGTTTGTATCTGTGCTTCGTAGATGAGTCGGGGACCCACGGAGGGAGTCCCGTGCTGGTCGTCGGCGGCATCATTGTTCACGAGGAAGATGCCTGGCACCTGCAGCAGCGCCTTGATTCGTTTCTGTTCCGGAAGCTCCGCCCTCTGGGGCACGACCACACCATGTTCGAGATTCACGCGGCGGAAATGTGGCGCGGCCGGAAACGGTGGGCAAGCGTCGTCGAATCGGATCGCCGCCGGATACTGGCGGGTGCGTATGCGACGCTCGCCGGCTACGCACCGGTGAATCCTGCGCTGCCGTGGCGCCTCATCGGGGCCGTCATGGAACGGAATCCCCACAATCAGAAGCTCAGGGCCTACGAATTGCTCACCAAGAAGTTCGATGACTTCGTCAACCGCATGAGCCGTCAAGGGCATCAGCAACGGGGCCTCATCGTCCACGATCAGAGCAACGTGGAAGGCAGCCTGCAGAACTGGACGAATCAATGGCGCACTGCGAGCAGTTCACTCGGCCGGCTGCGCAATCTCGCTGATGTTCCGTTGTTCGCCGATTCTCGGGCCACGCGAGCCTTGCAGGCGGCAGATCTCGTCGCGTACGCACTCTTCAGGTACTACTTGAAACCTGGTGGGCGCCCGGACGAGCGCTACGCGCGCCGTCTCTGGACACACTTCGATGCCGACGGCGGACGAATGCACGGCCTCATCCACGACAGCGACTACTTCGGAAGCTGCACTTGTCCCGCATGCGCGAGTCGGCGATGAGTGAGTGCTTCTCTGGCGGCCGCCGGGTGGCATCGCTCGCACGAGATCGATGACTGTGCAGTCGTTGGGGCCTGAGCCTGCAGCTGAGTCTGGGCTCACGATCCTTACTCGGCAGGGGCATCCCGACTACCTGGATCTGCCGTGGGACCGGCCGCTCGCGGAATGGCACGACGTCACCGAGCGGCTGATCCGGGTGCGGCGGGGGCTCAGCCGCCACGTCGTGCGCATGGTGCAGTACGACGGCGGGGTCTATGCCCTCAAGGAGACCGAGCAGGCGCTGGCCGAGCACGAGTACCGCGTGCTGCGCCACCTCGAAGACGAGCGGCTGCCGGCGGTGCGTGCCGTCGGGGTGGTGAGCGGGCGCCGCGCCGCCGACAGCTCGGCGCTGCAGTCGGTGCTCGTCACCCGCTTCCTCGATTTCGCGCTGCCCTACCAGTACCTGTTCCGCACCACGTCGCCGTCGCTGCTGCGCGACCGGCTGCTCGACGCGGCGGTGGTGCTGTTCACCAGGCTGCACCTCGAGGGCGTGTACTGGGGCGACATCTCGCTGGCGAACATCCTGTTCCGCCGTGATGCGGGCGCCTTGATGGCGTACCTGGTCGACGCCGAGACCGCCGAATGCCGGCCCGCTCTCACCGATGCGCTGCGCCGCCACGACCTCGACCTCGGCGTCGAGAACATCACCGGCGGCCTGTACGACGCCATTGCGGGCGGGCTGCTCGAAGAAGATGTCGACCCAGTCGAGATCACCGACGACCTGCTCGACCGGTACCAGCGGGTGTGGGCCGAGCTCACCCGCGAAGACGAGATCTCCACCGATGAGCGGTGGCGCATCAACGAGCGGATCGGGCGCCTGAACGCGATGGGCTTCGACGTGGAGGAGCTGTCGGTGGTGCAGTCATCCGACGGCTCCCGGCTGCGGATCCGGCCTGTCGTGGTGGAGGAGGGGCACGCCCACCTGCGCCTGCGCAAGCTGACCGGGCTCGAGGTGCAGGAGAACCAGGCCCGCACGCTGCTCAATGCGCTCGACGCCTACGGCCTGTCGCTCGAGCACGACGCCGGCGGGCCGCTGCCCGAGGCGGTGAAGGCGTACCGCTGGCTGTCGGAGCGCTACGAACCGGTCATTGCCGCGATCCCGGTGCGGTATCGCGACCGGCTCGACGACGCCCAGCTCATCTACGAGTTCATCGAGCACCGCAATGCGCTGTCCCGAGCCGCCGGCCGCCAGGTCGAGAACCCCGAAGCCCTCGTCACGTTCGTCAACGACGTGCTCGAAGGGCTCCCCAAAGAGAAGGCCATCATCGACGCCGAAGACGACGCCGAAGACGACGCCGACCCCTACGACGCCTACCTCCGCCGAACCGGCGAGACACGCGGCGCCTGACACGGCGGTCGCCGGCGGCCCAGTTCACCGATGCCGACGGCGGCGACTTCCTGGGCACCGGTGCGCCGACGTGGGCGACAGCGGTTGCGGCGGAGCCTCGCCGTTGCGCTCGGTTGAGTGTCGGAGTCGATCAGTCGAAATCGGCGGGAGTCGGGGGCCTGAACAGCGCGTCGATCGCCGTCCAAAGCGTGCGCGACACCGGGTCGAACAGCACCGGCACAGCCACGCCGACGGGTGCTGCGATCGCCAGCAGCAGGCCGCGGCTGACTTCGGTGCCCCAGACCAGCATGGCCACCACGACGGTCAGGATCACGACCATCGCCGACACCACCGTGTTCACGGCCACAGCGCCGAGCCAGTGACCTTCCATGCGCTCGAACCTCAGCCCGCAGCTCGGGCACCGCTCCCGCATGGCGAACAGCCCCCAGCGTCGAAACAGGCCTCGGCCGCCGCACGACGGGCACGCCAGCGTCAATCCGCGCCACAGCACGCGCACCCCCGCAGTCTGCCCGCCTCACCCGGCGCCGGCGCATCGGCTCGTGCGCCGTTGTGGTGACGTTTGCAGCCACCTTCCGCCTCACCCGTGCAGGAGGCCGAGGCGACAGTAGCGCGCGACATCTGGCTGGGAAAATCAGCTTTGTGTTACATATGTTTTCACTTAATGTCGATATATGATGTGCAGTGACGAAGGCGGACGGAGCCGTGCCGACTATCGTTGAGGGCATGGACGCCGGGGCCGGTGCCGTTGCTGCGCCGCAGCCGATGGCACCCGTCGTGCTTGACGATGCGGCGCTGGAACGGCTCGCGGGCTTGCTGCGCGCCGGCCAGCAGCCCGCCCGTCCGGCATGGCAGATGTCGCTGCTGGTGACCTTGGCAGGGGCGCTGATCGCGGCTGCGACGGCTGGTTATTTCTCGCTGCGCGGCGACATCGCGTCGCTCGGGGCCAGCATGCGGGCAGAAAACGCAGCCCTCGAGACGAGCCTGCGCTCCGACGTGGCCGCTATGGAAGAGAGCCTGCGGTCCGAGATTGCTGCGGTGGAGGAGAGCCTGCGTTCCGACATGGCGGCTCTGGAAGCGAGTCTGCGTTCGGAGATTGCTGCGGTGGAGGAGAGCCTGCGGTCGGAGATTGCTGCGGTGGAGGAGAGTCTGCGTTCCGACATGGCGGCTCTGGAGGCGAGTCTGCGGTCGGAGATTGCTGCGGTGGAGGCGAGTCTGCGGTCTGAGTTGGGAGAGTTCAGGGCCGAGTTCAACGAATTCGCCTTGGACACCACCCAGCGCCTGGCGCGCCTCGAAGCCGCACACCCCCACCCCGCTGCCCAATAGCCCAGCCGACGCTTCAGATCCGACACTCCGATCGTCGATGGACCCTTCGGTCAGTTGCAGGAAGCGCCGACGGCGAGTCGCGCAGGGATCTCTTCGTCACCAGACGAGGCGAGCACATCGACGCAACCGGGCCCGTCCACCCAGATGCCGCCTGCCCAGACGATCCAGGCCGGGGCGCTTGTGGCCGCTGTGGGGGTCAGGTGGCGTTGCCGGTGTGGCGGTGGGCGCTGAGGTCGCTCAGGCTTGCCCATTCGAGGGTGCGGGCGTGGGTCGCCTCGAGCACCACGGGGGGAGCGACGCCTGCTTCGAGCGCTTCTGTCCAGCGAGAGGCGCACAGGCACCACTGGTCGCCGGGTTTCAGCCCGTCGAAGCCTGTGGCCGGCTGCGGTGTGGACAGGTCGTTGCCGGCCGACTTGGAGAATTCCAGGAACTCTGCGGTCATCACCGCGCACACTGTGTGGACGCCGAAGTCGCCCGAGTCGGTGTTGCAGCAGCCGTCGCGGAACCAGCCGGTGAGCGGGTCATAGGAGCACGGCTGCAGTTCGTCTCCGAGAACGTTCTGGGCCACGCTTCCCAGTCTCTCAGGTCGCCGCCTCACCCGAACAAGCAGCCGACTGCGCACGTGAGCCGATCCATCGCCGCATGCCGCTGACAATTGGGTTCAGCGGCGGGCGCAGTGCAGGTTCAGTCGGACGCCGGGGGTCGCAGCGAATCGATGAGGCGGGCCACCAGCGGGTTCCAGTCGTCATCGGCCGGGCGCGGCCGATCGGGAAGCTGGCAGCGAAGGGCCAGGTAGGTCCCCAAACCGAGCGATTGGCACAAGAAGACGACAGCGTCGGTGCTCAGCGACGGATCGACGACGCCCTCGGCTTTGCCTGCCTCCACGATCTCTGCAAGCTCGACGGCCTCGGTCTCTTGTGCGTGGGCAATCGAGCCGTGCAGCGACTCGTCGCGGCTGCCGCTGACGCAGGCCTCGATCCACAGGTTGCGGGTCCGGTCGCGCGAGTCAGTGATCAGGTTGGAGCCCAGCAGCGCAAGTTTCGCTTCGGCGGTCGCGTCCAGATTCTTGATCAGCAGCAGCATGCGCTGCGATGACGCATGCTCGACGGTGGCCATGAACATCTCACGCTTGCTGGCCCAGCGTGCGTAGATGGCGCCGGTTGTCAGGTCGCAACTGCGTGCGATCTCCGCGACGGTGGCAGCCTCGTATCCGCGCTCGCCGAACACGGTGATCGCCGTGTCCAGGAGCCGACGCGTGACTTCTTCGGGTCCGCGTCCGCTCTGACCAGGCTCGACCGGAACCTGCTGCTCAGGCTGTGGAACAGACGGCACTTCGGTTGATCGTAGTTCTGCGGGAACGCTGACTTTGTCAGCGCCGCTACACCGCGACTTCGTGCCGCACGCCGCGTACGTCCATCTCGTAGTCGAGATCGACGACCGGCGGCCGCGACCGATACCAGCGCAGACCGTGGCGTGCGGCCGCACCCATCGCCCCGATCACGGCGTCCTCCAGCAGGCCTTCATGCATGAACACGGTGTAGACGTCGGTGGTGGTGACGAGGTCCCAGCCGGCGCCCATGGCCGCCATGCGGGCACCCATGGTGGCGGTCACGAAGCCCGCCTTCTCGCGCATGGCTTCGGGACCGGTCTCGCCCTTGCGGATGATCTCGTTGTCGTCGAGCGTCGCTTCGGGGATCTCCCCCGCGCCAGAGACGACGAACGTCGTCGGGGCGTCGGCAGCCTCGACGGTGTAGGAGAACGCATGCAGCACCGGTTCGGCGGGCGGGTGATGCGCGGGAGCGACGTTCGTGCGGGCCATCGGATTGTGATCGCCGACATAAAGATCCCATGACCGGACGAGCTCGATGTAGCCGGCATTGAATTCGATGAAGTCGGGCATCGAATACGGCGCAGGACAGCGCAGCTCGATGGCGCACAGCGCCTGGCGTTCACGGCCGATCCCGCCGAGGTGGGCATCGATCAGCTCGAAGCCCTCCCGCCACGGCAGGTACGCGCCGAGCGTGGCGTGAATGATCTCGTGCCCTGGCGCGGCGACCACTCCGCTGGAGAAGGGCGAGATGCCGGTGAGGAAGCGGTACCCGCCCCGGGGGTTGTCGATCATCATGCTGGCCTCCTTGAGCGCCGCCACGTGGCTGCCCGGACAGTAGTGATCACGGCAGCCAGGCCGCAGCACGGAGGCCCCGCCGCCACGGGCCCGCACGTGCGCTGCGGCAGTTGCTCGCCTGGTCGGACCTGCGAGGACGGCTCGTCTCAGCCGCTGGGCATGCTCCAGCTCAACACCAGCAGGAAGCCGGCGAGCGCTACGGCGACGGCGAGCATCCAGTCGCCCGTGCGGGATCGTGTCTCGGTTGATGCGTTCATCGTGATTTCTCTGTCTCCATCCACCATGCTCTTCACATGCGTGTTGTCTCGAATTCAGTGCACCAGGGGGGTGTGACAGGCATGGGCGCTCGCACTCGACTGATCGCAGCCGTCGCTGTCGCGGTGGTGTTGGCCGCGGGCTGCGCAGGCGGAGACGACGCGACCGCCGACACCGCGGCTGCGTCAGCACCGCCGGTGCCGGTCCGCCAGACCCAGGCGACGGACCTGCTCGAGACGGTGCGGTCGCGCGGCATCCTCAACTGCGGGGTCTACGGCGCCGCGGTGGCATTCTCCGAGACCCAGCCCGACGGCAGCACGACCGGCTTCGACGCGGACTACTGCCGGGCGCTGGCCATCACGATGCTGGGCGACGCCGGCGCGGTGAACTTCGTGCCGCTGACCTCTGCGGAGCGGTTCCTCGCATTGCAGACCGGCGTCATCGACGTGCTGGTGCGCAACACCACCTGGACGCAGAGCCGCGACACCGAGCTCGCGCTCGACTTCGCGCCGGTCACGTTCTACGACGGCCAGCAGCTCATGGGCCGTGCCAGCGACGGCTTCACAGCGCAGTCGACCGTGGCCGACGTTGCGGGTGCCATCGTCTGCGCGACAGCGGGCACCACGACCGAGCAGAACATGGCCGACGCAGCCGACGCCGCGGGCATCGAGATCTCGCTGCAGACCTTCGAAGACCTCGACATCATCACGCAGAACTTCACCGCGGGCGCCTGCGATGTGATGACCACCGACGGATCGGGGCTCGTCGGCCGCCGGGCCCGCCAGCAGGGCGACCAGGAGTGGGTGATCTTCCCCGCCCAGCCGTTCTCCAAGGAGCCGCTGGCCCCGGTGTACCCGCCCAACCAAGCCGCCTTCGGCGACATCGTCAACTGGACGGTCTACGCCACGATCATCTTCGACGAGAAGGGCATCACCTCGGCCAACGTGGACGACCTGATCGCCGGCGGGGAGCTCGACGCCGAGGCGGTGCGGCTGCTCGGCGGCGAGGGCGAACTGCAGTCGGCGATGGGCTTGGCGCCCGACGCGTTCTACCAAGTCGTCAGACAGGTCGGGAACTACGACGAGATCTTCGCCCGTCACCTCGAGCCTGTCGGGCTGCGGCGGGCGGGCAGCCCGAACGCACGCTGGAGCGAGGGCGGGCTGATCTACGCACCGCCGGCACGCTGATCGAGCCCGGTCGGCCTACCAGGTCGGCCGAGTCAGCACGCCGCCGTCGACCACCAGATCCACGCCGGTGATCCATCTGGCGAGGTCCGAGCAGAGGAAGACGCACGCGTCGCCGACGTCTGAGGGCGTGCCGAGCCGGCCCAGCGGTGCCGCTACATGCCAGCGAGCCACGCCTTCGGGCCAATCGTCGCCGAGGCCGGGCCGGTCGATGAGGCCGGGAGAGATGCTGTTGACACGGATGCCATCGGGGCCGTATGCGCCTGCGGCTGCCCGGGCGTGCATCAGCAGGCCGGCCTTCGCTGTTGCATAGTGGCCGTGCAGGTCGGTGGGCTGGTGCGCCTCGATCGATGCGATATGGACGATCGAGCCGCCGGTGTAGCGTGCCCGCATCGCGCCCGCAGCGGCATGGGTCAGCCGGTGCACTGCGGTCAGGTTGACATCGATCATCCCGGCCCACTCGGCGTCGCTCATCTCGGCGAAGTGCACGAGCGGCTGGATGGCAGCGTTGTTGACCAGCCCGTCGATGCGGCCGTGGTGTTCGAGCGCGGCATCGACGACACGCTGCGGGCCATCCGGCGCAGCCAGGTCGGCCTGCACTGAGGCGACCGGCGCTCCATCGAGACCGGCCAGGTGACCGACGGGCG
The DNA here is from genome assembly GCA_022822525.1 of Acidimicrobiia bacterium. Classification (GTDB taxonomy): domain Bacteria; phylum Actinomycetota; class Acidimicrobiia; order Acidimicrobiales; family Poriferisodalaceae; genus Poriferisodalis. The sequence goes on from JAJEBN010000082.1 coordinate 16,129, forward strand.
ACGAGCGGGTGTGTGCCACCACGCTGGCACCTGCTGCGATGAGCCGGCGCGCAATGCCGGTGCCGATGCCGCCGCCTGCACCCGTGACCACGATGACCCGGCCGTCCAGCCGGATCAGCTCATCCGGCGGCGGCAGATCCTCCTGCTCAGCCTGCGGCGGCATCGGATCCGAAAGCGGCGACTCGTCCTGCTCAGCCATCAGTCGCATCCTCGCGGGTGAAGCGTGCGATGTCGCTCGCGGCCTCGGGGAACGCGGCCGACAGCGCGGCCCGTTCGCCGAGCTCGAAGGTCGCGTCGTCGAAGGGCGGCGCCATGGTCGTGCCCACCAGTGACCACGCCCCGCAGGTCTCCGCGGCCATCCATGTGCCCGCCTCGACGGCCACCATCGGCCGCTCGCCCGCCGCCAAGTCGTCCCCGAGCCGCGGTCGCAGCACCGTGCCGCCGGGTTCGAGCAAGAGCATCTCGACCGCAGCGCCGGCGTAGTGGTGCCACAGCTCGACGCCGCCCAACCGATGCAGCGCCGAGAAGTCGTCGGGCCGCACCAGGAAGTAGATCGCCGAGGAGTGCTCGTCACGCCAGGTCTGCGCCCACTGGCCGCCCTCGCCTGCCAGCGGCACGAGTCCCAGCAGCCCGATCACCTCGTCGGCATCCACCGGCCCAACGTAACCCTCTGACGCAACCCTCTGGCCGGATCGAGGGTGCGCCCGAGGAGGTGCCCCTCGGCGCTCCGACCTAGCGCGATGGATCCAGCCTCAGCCGACGTCGATGTCGGGCGCGATCGGATCGAGTCCGAGCAGATCTTCCAGCACCGCCACGGTCTGCAGCACGCCCACATCGTCGGTCTGGTGGCCGAGCACGCCGAGGCCGATCGGCATGCCGTCACCGGTGAAACCGCTGCACACCGTGCCCGCCGGGCGACGGGTGAGATTGGCCAGCGGGGTGAAGCGCACCCAGTTCTCGGTCTCGACGCCGTCGATAAGCCCATCACCGCCCACTACGGGGGTCTGCGATGCCATGGTCGGCAGCAGCATCGCATCGAACCCCGACATGACCTCGCCGAGCTGCATGGACAGCTCGGTGGCCTGCTGGCGAGCCGACGCGATCGCCTCCACGGTCACGTTCTCCAGGGATTCCTCAAGCGCCACGGCGAGCAAGTCGGTGACGTCGTCCCAGGCGGGCGTGCCCAGCAAGGACCGGTATGCGGGGGCGATCAACCCGCCGAGGAAGAGCGGCACGAAGGCACTCGAGACGGCACCGGCCGGATCGAACAGCGTTCCCGCCTCGACCACTTCGACGCCTTCGGCCGCCAGCATCTCGACTGCGGCAGCGCAGCTCGCCAGGATCTCCGAATCCACCGCGTCACCGTCGAACGACGGCACCCACAGCACCCGTGCCGGCAGTGCAGGATCGTCGAGCGCAGCGCGCCACGACTCGGTCGGCGCCGGCAGGCTGCGCAGGTCTGAGGGATGCGGGCCGATGACCGCATCCAAGCAGTAGGCAACGTCTCGAATGCGGCGGGCCATCGGCCCCACGCATGACAGGTCGAGCAGCCCCGGTGGCGGCGGCCCGCTGGGCACACGTCCGTGGCTGGGCTTGAGGCCCGACATGCCGCAGATCGACGACGGGATGCGAATGGAGCCGCCGCCGTCGGAGCCCGTGCCTACCGGCACCATGCCCGACGCCACCGCTGCGGAGGTGCCGCCCGACGAGCCGCCAGCGGAGCGGGACAGGTTCCACGGGTTCCAGGTGGCACCGAACAGCGGGTTGTAGGTGTCGCCCATGCAGCCGAACTCGGGCGTGTTGGTCTTGCCCAGGATCACCGCCCCAGCAGCACGCATGCGGGCGACCTCGGTGGAGTCGGCGGCGACAGGCGGCGAGTCGCGCAGGTGCATCGCGCCGCGCGTCGTGACGAACCCCGCAGCGTCCGCGAGATCCTTGACCCCGATCGGAATTCCCGCCAGCGGGCCGACCTCGTCGCCGGCATCGAGCCGCTCGTCGATGGCAGCGGCCTGACGGCGTGCGTCGTCGGCATCGAGCGCCACGAACGCATTGAGCTGCGGGTTCAGCACCTCGATGCGCTCCAGCGCATGCTCGGTCACGGCCGCGGCACTCAGCGTGCGGTCGCGCACCATCGCCGCCAGCGCCTCCACCGTCACTGTCCGAAAGTCGGGCACGTCCATGGCTGCCTCCCGCTGCGCTGCTCAGTTCCCCTCGCCGCGGGACACTAGCGACCAGCCTGAGCGCCTCCGGAACGCAGCGCTCAGCGGGACGATGCGCCGCCGTCGATGGTGATCGAGGTTCCGCTGACGTGGCTTGCCCGGTCTGATGCGAGGAAGGCCACCACGTCGGCTACATGCTCCACGGTGCCCGGTGCCGGGTCGGCGGGGATCAGCTCCTCCCAGCGCGACTCGTCGCCGAGCTCGTCGATCGCTTGGCGGCGGAGCATGTCGCCCATCCGGTCGGTGATGATCAGGCCGGGGTTGACGGCCAGCACTCGCACGCCCTCACGCAGGCTGCGGCTGCCGAGCGCAGCGGTCATGGCGACCAGGCCGCTGTTGCCCACCCCGCCGGCGATGTAGTTCGGCTGCGGGCGCAGCGACGCCACGCCGATCACGTTGACGATCACCCCGCTGCCCCGAGCGGTCATCCGCGGCAGCACGGCCCGGCACAGGTCGATGTAGCCGAAGACCTTCAGGTCCCAGGCGTCGCGCCACGTGGCGTCGTCGACGGTCACGATGTCGCCGGCGGGAATCGCCCCGGCGTTGTTCACCCAGATGTCGACCAAGCCGGCCCCGCCACCGTCGCACCCGGTCTCGGCGAGCAGCGTTCGCCGGCCATCAGCCGTCGACAGGTCGACGGCATGCGTCGTCACGGCCGCCTCGGGCGCCGCCTCGCGCACCTCCTCGGCAGCCCGCGCCAGCACGTCCGCCGACCGGGCGGCCAACGCAACATCGCAGCCTTCGCGGGCCAGCGCCACAGCACACCCCAGCCCGATGCCCTTCGATGCGCCCGTGATCACGGCACGCCTGCCCGTCAGCCCTAGATCCATCGGCTCAACGTAACCCCGGGCCTTCGACGGATGCTGCGTTGGCGAGCGGCGGCAGCTGGGCCGTGCGGTGGTGGCGTTCGGGCGGCGGCTGCGCGGCGGTTCTACGCTGCGCGCATGTCCAGCGTTGACGAGGTACGCGACGAAGCCCGGACGTGGCTGGAAGAGCACTGGCGCCGTGAGCGGCCGCTGATCGAGTGGCGCAACCTGCTGGCCGACACCGGCTGGGGCACGCCGTCGTGGCCCACCGAATGGCACGGGCGGGGCCTGCCGCCTTCGATGGATGCAGTAGTGGCCCGCGAATTCGACGCTGTCGGCGCGGTGGGCGTTGCGGCGGGCGTCAGCATGTATCTCGTGGCGCCGACGCTGCTCGCCCACGCCGACGACGACCAGAAGCGGCGCCACCTGCGCCCGATCCTGACCGGTGAGCACAAGTGGTGCCAGCTCTTCTCCGAGCCCACCAACGGTTCGGACCTGGCGGGATTGGTGACTCGGGCCGACCGCGACGGCGACGAGTGGATCGTCAACGGCCAGAAAGTCTGGAACTCGGGCGCGCACAAGGCCCGCTTCGGCATCTTGATGGCGCGCACCAACTGGGAGGTGCCCAAGCACCAGGGCATCTCGTACTTCCTCATCCCGATGGACCAGCCCGGCGTGGAGGTGCGCCCGCTGCGCCAGATGAACGGCCACGCCACCTTCAACGAAGTGTTCTTCGAAGACGCTCGGGTGCCCGGCAACGAGCTGGTCGGCAACCCCGGCGACGGCTGGCGCATCGGCCTCACCACGCTCACCCACGAACGGGCGGCGGTGGCCACACGCCGCCCTCGCTACCCCGCCGACGGCGGCCCGACAGTCGAGCGGGCAAAGCAGGAGAGCGACGAGTACTTCGCCACCTACAAGTGGTACCCCCAGCGGGCCGGCCGAGCCAATCTCGTCGTGCCCGAAGCGCAGCGCACCGGCCGGGTCAGCGACCCGGTGGTCCGACAGCAGATCGCCCGGGTGGAGACGCTTCGCCGCATCTCGTCGTGGACCACCCAGCGTGCCCGAGCCGCACGTGCCGCCGGCAAGCCGCCCGGCCCCGAGGGCTCGCTCACCAAGCTGAACATGTCGGTGACCGCCCGGGCGTGCCACACCGCACACACGATGATCGCCGGCTCGATGGGGATGCTCGTGGGCCCCGGCTCCAATGCCGAGGGCATCGTGTCGGAGATCCTGATGTCCACCCCGGCCATGTCGATCGCCGGCGGCACCGACGAGATCCAGCGCAACATCATCGGCGAGCGGGTGCTGGGCCTGCCCAAGGAACCCGACGACGCCAAGGACATCCCCTACAAAGACGCCCGCCGCAACTGAGGCCCCTCGATACGATCGGTCACATGGCCACGCTCGGCATTCGGCATGCGGTGCTGTGGGTGAACGACCCCGAGGCATCGGCTCGCTTCTACAACGAGGCGCTGGGGCTCGAGGTCGTGAACCGCTACGGCACTGCGGTGTTCATGGCGTCGCCCGACTCCAACACCGACCACGACCTCGGGCTGTTCGACGCAGCCGGCGAGGGCGCGCCGCCGCGTCACGTGGGCCTGTACCACCTGGCCTGGGAAGTCGCCACGCTCGCCGAGCTGGCCGAGGCCAAGATCCGGCTGGCCGAGATGGACGCGCTGGTGGGCGAGAACAACCACGGCGTCAGCCGCAGCCTGTACTGCCACGATCCCGACGGCATCGAGTTCGAGATCATGTGGGAGGTGCCGCCCGAGCTCTACGAAGAGGGCGCCCCGAGCAACATCCCGCTCGACCTCGACGCCGACATCGCCCGCTGGGGCGCAGACTGCCTCAGCCGCGGCGCCCGCCCCGCCGCCTGAACTCGCAGCCAACGCGCCAGGCCCGCCGACGGAACGGCGGCCGCCAACGCGCCATCCAGACATCGGGCCCGACGCACGCCCGGCCCGGCGCCTGCAGCTACACGTCGATCTTGTAGAGCTCGGCGGCGTTGTCCTGCAGGATCCGCTTCTGCACTGCGGGCTCCAGGTTGCCGATCGCGTCACGCACCCGCTCGACGCTCTTCGGGTACAGGCACGTCGGGTGCGGGATGTCGGTCTCGAACATGATCTGGGTGGCGCCGATGTGGTCGATGGCCGGCGCCAGCGTCTGGGACTCGAACCAGAAGCAGCCGTAGAACTGCCGCCGGAAGTACTCCGAGGGCTTCATCGACAGGTGCGCGAGGTGCTCGGGGGCGGTCTCGCCGCACTGGTAGTCGAGCGCGTCGAGCAGGAACGGGATCCAGCCGATGCCGCTCTCCACCGACACGAAGTTGAGGTTGGGGTAGCGCTCGGGCACGTCGCTCACCAGCAGGTTCACCATCCAGCGCAGCTGGCCCAGGAAGATCGCCGCCCCGCCGAGGGAGATCTTCACATCGCCCGACCAGGTGTCGTAGGGCACCTTGCCCGACCAGTCGATGTCGCCCTCCGATGCGCCGATGTGGAAGTTGACCGGCATCTCCAGCGCTTCGCAGATCTCCCAGAACGGCCGCCAGTCGGGCTGGGCGAAGTTGGGCATGCCCGAATCGTGCGGGTTGGAGCACATCACGATGCCCTTGGCGCCGTTGCGGTGCGCCCGGTCGACCTCGAGCACGCTGGCGTCGATGTCCCACCACGGCACCAGCGCCATCGGCAGGATGCGGCCGCCCGAGCGGGCCTGCAGGTCGGCCATCCAGTCGTTGTAGATCTCCACGCAGGCGATGCGCAGCGCCCGGTCCTCCACCTTGAGGAAGTTCTGGTTCCCGAAGCCGCCCACGTTGGGGTACACGATGCCGTGGCTCACGCCCATGACGTCCATCAGCTCGAGGCGGGCGTCGCAGTCGTAGGACGCCGCGTGCACCATCTCGATGTCGTGCTTGAGGAACTTCAGCCCGAGCATCTTCTCGCCGTCGGGCAGGATCGCCGATACCGCCGAGTCGCCCGCAATCGGGATGTCGCCGTTCACCACCCACTTGCGCTTGCCGTCGTGCTCACGAATCTGGGGCACCAGGTCGCGGTACTTCGCCGGGGCGAGGCTGGTCCACAGGTCGTGCGGCTCGGTCCAGTGCGTGTCCGAATCGACGATCTTGATCCCGGGAAAGAACTCGGTAATCGGCATGGTCTGCGCCCCCTCTCGGTGCCCGGCGGCACCGGATTCGAAACTACCAGTCACCCCCGCCGCAGTTCCGGGCTGGCCGTCTGCAACGCAAAGGCCGGCGCCCGCTGCGCGCTGGCCCGGTGAGCGCGTAACGGGCCACAACTAAGGTCGCAACCAAGCTTGATCGCTCGACAGCGGAGGAGGCGGACCATGCTGCGACTCACATTCTTGCTGCGGCGCAAGAAGGGCATGACCCGGGCCGAGATGCAGGACTACTGGCTGAACGTGCACGGCCCGCTGGTGGTATCGCATTCGGCCACGGCCAAGTTCCTGCGCTACGTGCAAGTGCACACCACCAGCGACGACCACAGCCGCCTGCCGGGCCGGCGCGGCGAGATGGAAGAGCCCTACGACGGGGTGGCCGAGGTCTGGTGGGAATCCAAGGAAGCGATGCTCGCCGCGATGCAGACCGACGCCGGCCGCGAGTTCGACCGGGTGCTGGTGGAGGACGAGCTCAACTTCGCTGACGTCGAGAACTCCTCCGCGTACTACTGCTACGAGAACCCGCAGGTGAACCCGACGCCCGAGAACATCGTGGCCACCGAGCGGTCCAGCCTGGTCAAGCTGTACTTCCCGCTGCGCCACCTGCCGTCGCTCGGCATCGACGAGGCGCAGTGGTACTGGCGCACCCATCACGGGCCGATCATCCGGCGGCAGGCCCAGTCGTCGGGCATCCTGCGCTACCAGCAGGTGCACGCCGACGAGCACTCATTCACCTCGGCTGTCAACCGCTCGCGAGGATCGAAGGTGGAGCCCTACACAGGTCACGCCGAGGTCTGGATGGACCGCAGCGCCATGGGCAACGCGATCCCCGAGAACCGGGCAGCATCGCGCCGCGCCTACGAGGACGAAGCCAACTTCATCGACTTCAGCCGCTCGACGATGTTCCTGGCCAAAGAACACGTGATGGTCGACCACCGGTGAGCTCGCCGCCGGCCGACGGCGTGAACGAGGCCGCGGCGGCCGACTGGGCCGCCCTGGCCGCATCCGACGCGGAGGCATGGCCGCCAGCGCTGGACGACGACGGTCCGCGCATCATGCCGCTGAGCTGGGACCGGGGACCGCAGCGCCTGTGGGGCACCTACGAACGGGCCGAGCGCGACCACTACAGCCTGGCCGGCGAGGTCGACTGGGCGGCACTCGCGCCCGACGATCTCTCACCCGATGAGCGCCTGGGCCTCGCGTACTGGTTCGCCATGCACGGCAGCTTCGAAGCCGCCGGTGTGCTCACGTTCGCCCGGGCGCTGATCGCTGCCTTCGAGGCGCGCGAGCACGACGCCGTCCGGCGGATGCTGGTGACGGTGACACGCGACGAGAACCACCACGACGAGATGGCCATGCGGGTGTGCCGAGCCATGCACCCCACCTTCGGCGACGCGATGACACCGGCGAACGAGCTCGAGCGTGCGGCCATGCGCAACATCGCATGGGTCCAGTCGCAGATCAATCGCTACTGGCGGGGCTACCAGCAGGCCCATGAGCGCTACCGCTTCGGCACCATCGTGTCGGCGTTCGCCGCCGGGGAGGCCGCGGGCACGTTCATGTTCGGCCAGCTCGCGCAGGACTCGTCCCATCCGATCCTGCGCTCGCTGATGCGGCTCGTGGCCCGCGACGAGTCGCGCCACTTCAGCCTCGCCACCCACCTCATGCGCCGCTACCTGCCCAATATCGACCCCGACGAACAGGCGGCGGTGCTGCGCAACCTGGTGGGCTCGCACGCCTACTTCTCGGTCTTCATGGACGAACCGAACGAGCAGTTCTGGGGCCACCTGCCGAGCGGCTGGGTGGAGTGGCATCACCGCCTCGAAGACCTGGCTCGCCAGGCGGGGCTGGCGGTGCCCCATGCAGACCAGCGCACCGATCTGTGGCGAGGCGCGTTCCTGCGGGTGAAGTCGATCGTGGACGAGGTCGGCCTCGACTTCCCGGCAATCCCGGCGCTGGGGATCGACGGCGACGAGATCGCCGTGTCGCCCGACGACGTCGTGGTCGCGGCGCTGTAGCGGGCGTCAGCCGTGCACGCACCCGGCGCCGCAGGCGAAGCTGAGGGGCCACACGCCGGCCGAATCGACAACTGACCGGGAGGGGAACATGGCAGAACCGCTGCTGATGCGCTACTTCGACGAGATCGAGGTGGGCGACACGCAGATCACCCGAGCGCGGACCATCACCGAGACCGACGTCGTCAACTGGTGCATGTTCACCGGCGACTGGTTCCTGCTGCACTCCGACGTCGTCACCTCGGCGGAGTCGATGTTCGGCCAGCGCATCGCTCCCGGACTGATGGTGCAGGCCATCGCCGGCGGTCTGCTGCTGCCGGCCGACACCCGCAGCGTGATCGCCAACTACGGCATGGACCGGTTGCGCTTCCCGGTGCCGACGTTCATCGGCGACACCATCCATGTCGAGCTCGAGATCATCGAGAAGGAACAACGCGAGGTGGGCGGGCTGGCCCACATCGAGTGGCGGGTGCTGAACCAGAACGGCACGCTCGTGCTCACCTGCGTCAACCTGGCCCTGTTCGCGATGACCCGACCCGAGGACGATCCACGATGAGCCCCGACCGCCAAGCCGACACATCCGCCTTCGAGACGCTGGCCGTCAACGACGAGAGCGGCGTCCGCACGATCACCCTGAACCGGCCTCGGGCCATGAACGCCGCCAACCAGGCGATGCTGGCCGAGCTGTCGACGGCGTTCGAGGCCGCAGAGGCCGACGAGGGCGTGCGCTGCCTGCTGCTGACCGGAGCGGGCCGGGCGTTCTGCTCGGGCCGGGATCTGTCCGAAGCCGAGCCCGGCGAAGATGCCTACGCCATCATCTCGGGGACGATCACCCCGGTCCTCGAGCAGCTCTGGGAGTTCCCCAAGCCGAGCGTGGCGGCGGTGAACGGCGCGGCGATGGGGGTGGGCCTCGGGCTCGCGCTGAACTGCGACGTCGTGATCGCGGCCGACAATGCCCGCTTCAGCTCGCCGTTCGCGAACCTGGGCGTGGCGCTCGACTCGGGCGGCCACTACCACCTGCCCCGGCTGGTCGGCATGGGGCGGGCGATGGAGATGATCTACACCGCCGACATCATCCGGGGCCCGCAGGCGGCCGAGTGGGGGCTCGTGAACCGCTCGGTGGCCGGCAGCCGGCTGCTGGCGGTGGCCTCGGCGCTCGCCCGGCGCATCGCGGCGGGGCCCACGCTGGCGTTCCGCCGCCAGAAAGCCCTGCTGCGCCAGGCCCTCGGCATGACCTGGGCCGACGTGAACGAGGCCGAGGCGCGGCTGCAGGCCGAGCTGGTGACCACCGACGACTACCGCGAGGGCTTGGCTGCGTTCGCTGAGAAGCGGCCGCCCCGCTTCAGCGGCCGATGAGCACCACGTGGGACCTGCTGCGCCGCACCGCACGGCGGCGGCCCGACGACCTGGCCTACATCTATCCCGCCGAGGGGCTGCAGTTCACCTGGGCGGAGGTTGCCGAGCGGGCGGAGCGGCTGGCCGGCGGGCTGGCCGAAGCGGGCGTGGCGGCGGGCGACCGGGTCGCCACCCTGTTTGCCGACGGGCCGCTCCACAACGAGGCCATCTTCGCGTTGGCTCGGCTGGGCGCGGTGCGGGTCGGGCTGAACTACCGGTACTCGCCGGCCGAGATCGACACGCTGCTGGCGCACAGCGGGGTGGGCTACGGGCTGTGCAGCGACGACTTCGCTCCGCTGGTGGCGCAGAGCTCGCCCGGGTTCATCAACTGCGGTGACGCTGCTGCCGACTACGGCGAGCTGACCGCGTTGATCGACGCCGGCCAGCCCGGCGGATTGCCGACCGTCGAGGTGACCGAGGCCGACCTGTCCACCATCTGCTACACGACCGGGTCGACCGGTGCGCCCAAGGGGGCCCTGTGGACCCATCGCAACGTCACCCACGCGCTGGCGCACACGGCGATGGACGCCGAGATGCGACCCGACGACATCTGGCTGCACTGCCTGCCGGGCGCCGGCGTTCCGGGGCTGCTGGGCATCTGGCACGTCGTGCTGGGCTGGACCAACGTCGTGCTGCCGGCGTTCACGCCCCGTGACTGCCTCGACGCCATCTCCCAGCACGGCGTGACCGCGACGGTGTGGGTGCCGACGATGCTCGGCGCCGTGCTCGACGCCCAGGAGGCGGCGCCCGCCGACTGCTCCAGCCTGCGCAAGGTGGTGTACGGGTCGGCACCGACCACGCCGGCGATGATCCGGCGCACATTGGCCACATTTCCCGACACAGAGATCGAACAGTGGTACGGCTCTACCGAGGGGGCGGGGGGCTGGTTCACTCGCCTGTCCCACGCCGATCACCTGCGGGCCATGGCGGGCGACGACCACCTGCTGCGCTCGTGCGGGCGTCCGATGCACCACGTCGAATTGGAGACCGCCGGACCGGACGGCGAGACGCTCGCGTCGGGCGAGCAGGGCGAGATCCGTGTGCGCAGCGCCTCGGTCATGGCGGGCTATCTGGATGCGCCCGAACAGACCGCCGAGACCCTGCAAGACGGCTGGCTGCACACGGGCGACCTGGGCTACGTCGACAGCGAGGGCTACGCGTACCTCGTGGACCGCAAGCAGTTCATGATCATCACCGGCGGGTACAACGTGTATCCCGTCGAGGTGGAGAACGCCCTCGCCGAGCACCCCGCCGTGGCGGACGTGTGCGTGTTCGGTGTGCCCGACGATCGCTGGGGCGAGGCAGTGCACGCGCTTGTGGTGCTGCGTGACGGCGGGGGAGCCACCCCCGAAGAGCTCATCGATTTCAGCCGCGAGACGCTGGCCACGTTCAAGGTGCCCAAGACGGTCGAACTCCGCGACGAATTGCTCAAGGGCCCCACAGGCAAGGTGCTCAAGCGCGAGCACAAGGCCGACTACTGGCCCAGCTGAATCGCATTGCTGCTCAGGTGTGTTCTTGGCGCCGCACGACCAGGAACCAGGTGAGCACGAACGACAGCACCACCAAGACGACGCTCATGAGTCCGGCTTCGGCGATGAAGGCATCCTCGAATGAGCCGTAGATCCGGGTGGTCAGCGTCGAGAAGCCGAGCGGCGACACGAACAGGCTGATCGGCAGTTCCTTCATCACCGACAGCAGCACCAGACCCGCGCCCGCTCCGAGCGCAGGACCCATGACCGGCATGTCCACCGTGACGAAGCGCCGCAGGGGACCGGCGCCGAGCAGGCGGGCGGAATCGTGCAGGCGAGGGGGCACGCTGCGCACCGCGACCACGCTGATGCCCATTGCGAGCGAGCCGAAGCGCACGATGTAGGCGAAGATCAGCAGCGCCGCCGTGTCGCCCAGCAGATCGAGCACCAGGTCGGTGCGCAGGGTCCAAAAGCGCATCGACAGGGCAATGAGCAGGCCAGGGAGTGCGAACGTGCTGATGACCACCGCGTGCGCGAGCGACCCGGTCCGTGACCGGTAGCGCCCCACCAGCAGGGCGATCGGCAGCACCGCCGCGACCGACACCACTGCGGCCACGACGCTCACCCACACGGTGTTGAACGTGGACTCCGCGATAGCGGTGTAATCGACGGTGAGCGCGCGGTCGCCGGTCAGCGAGCGGAACAGGCCGCGCTGCGCCCAGTCGGCCAGGGCGATGAAGGGTGCGATGACGCTCGCGAAGACCGTCAGCGCCACCGCTGCGGTGGCGTACGGCCGCCACCGGCCGAGCCGGTTGTCGAGCGGCCGGTCGCTCTTGGCCGACATCGCGTCGGGCAGGCGGCGCGAGAACCACCGCTCGGCCAGCACCACGATCGCTGCGAGCACCAGCAGCATCAGGCTGAGCGCCAGGGCGACGGGCGGGTTGGCCAGGTAGTTCGTGGCGATGGCTCGTGTCAGCGTGTCGTAGCGCATCAGCTGCACAGCGCCGAAATCGCTCAGCGTGTACAGGAACACCAGCAGCGTGCCGGCGCCGATGGCGGTGCCTGCGTGCGGCAGGCAGATGCGGCGGAACACGGCGAACGCACTGTCGCCGAGCAGCCGGGCGCTTTCCTCGAGGCTGCCGGGGAGGTGCCGCAGCCGTGCTGCCACCGGCAGGTACACGTAGGGGTAGGTCATCAGCACCAGCACGAACCATGCGCCCCAGAAACCCCGCAGTTCGGGCACCGAGCTGACGCCGACGATGCTGAGCAGGTCATTGGCCAGACCGCCCGGATTGAGCGTGCGGATGAACGCAGCCGCGCCCACGAACGTCGGATAGACCAGCGGCAGCGGCAGCAGCACCCGCCACAGCTTGCGCAGCGGCAGATCGGTCCGCATGGTGAGCCAGGCCAGGCCGGTGCCGAGCACCAGTGCGCTCGCCGAGACCGACACCGCGAGGCGCAGCGACCGCCACAGCGGGCCGAGGGTGCGGGCGCTCCACAGCAGCCCCTCGGGACCGGTGCCGTCGCGCAGCGCCCGGTACACGAGGTACACGCCGGGGAACGCGAAACCGAAGGCCAGCACCACCCCTGCAACGCGCAGCGCAGCGGGGGCGCGGCTGCTGCGCCGCCGGAGGGCCGCGATCATTGGGCCGTTCTGGCCGGCCGGCTCGGCTGTGCTGAGGTCACTCGTTCAGGATGCCGCTTGCTTCGATGATCTCCGTCGAACGTGCGAATCCGTCGCCCAATGCGTCGAAGTCGATGCTGCCGATCTCGAGGCCCCCCAGCGGCGGCAGCACGGCTGCAGGTGCCACGCCTGCCGCGAGCGGGTACTCCAGCGTCTCGTTGCTGAAGTACTGCTGGGCAGCCTCGCTCAGCAGGTAGGCGATGAACCGGTTGGCGAGGTCGGCGTCGTCGCTGGCGGTCGTCACGGTGGCGGCGGTGATGATGAGCATCGAGCCGACGTCGTCGCCGGCGAAGTCCCAGTTGGCGGCGCGGTGATCGTCGCCCAAGGCCGCAGCCACTTGGTACTGGTAGTAGTGATTCACCAGTCCCATGTCGATCTCGCCGCGCCCGGCAGCCTCGACGATGGACCGGTTGTTGGGGTAGTAGCGGGCGTCGTTGGCGACCATGTCGTCGAGCCATTGCGCTGCGGCGTCGCTGCCGTGCTGGTCGCGGAACACGGTGAACCAGTCGACGAACGAGCCGTTCGTGGCCGGGATGGCCACCCGGCCGCGGTAGCGCTCGTCGGTGAGGTCGAAGATCGACGCGGGCAGTTCGTCGTCGGCGACGCTGTCGAGGTTGTAGACGAGCACGCGCTGGCGACCCGTGAAGCCGACCCAGGTCCCCGCGTCGGACCGGTGGTCGGATGTGACCAGATTCGCCACGTCGCCATTGACGGTGGTGAGCAGCCCCTTGCTGGTCAGGAATCCGACAGGGCCGGGCGAGCGGGACAGGAACACGTCGGCGGGCGTGCGGTCGCCTTCCTCGGCCAGCAGCAGGGCCAAGTCCGTCGAGGCGCCCCACCGGACCGCCACCGTGACGCCGGTCTCGCACGCGAAGGCGTCGAGGACGGGCTGGATCAGATTCTCGGTGCGGCCCGAATAGACCGTGAGCTGCCCGTCAGACCCCGACGCGCACTCCCCGTCGTAGATCTCCGCGGCGGTGCCTTCCAGCGTGCGTGCGGAGCCGCATGCGGTCACTGTCAGGCCGACTGCAACGATGAGCACTGCGAGTTGCCGGTACCGCTCGGCGGGGCCGCTGGCTCGTCGGCGAGAAGCCGGCGTCGTGTCGTTCTCGAACATGGCGCCGCACTATAGCGTCGGTTGTCATTGTTTGTAAGGTTTGCCTAACTTCCGAAGGCGAGGTCAGGCGAAGCGCAGTGGCTCGGCGGCGCTCCAGTCGACGGGCTGCTCGTCGAGATTCAGCGCGAGCTGGTGCCAGATCAGCTCGACCGCCGGCGGGCCCACCGGGTCGGCCTCGCTGCCCTCAGCAGCGTTCACCATCAGTTCGTACATGGCGCCGTCGGTCTCGTCGGTGGGTCGGGCCAGCAACTCCATGAACGCCTCGGCCATCTCGCTGGGCTCCAGCATCCGTGGCTGCCAGCGCCCGAAGACCCGCTCGTTGCCGGCGTACTCGTTGGTCATGCCGGTTCGGATGAACGGCAGCAGCAGCGTGAAGCAGGTGACGAGGTCGGCGCTGCGGCCCAGGTTCACCTTCAGCACCTTGGGCAGCTGCAGCACTGCCCAGTTCGACAGCGCATAGCCGGGCACGGCCGGGCCCGGGTCCACCGCCTGCCGTGACGACACGTACACGAACTGCGCTGGCTCGTCGGCATACACCGCCTCGCCCGCCCACAGGTGGGTCGATGCCAGGAAGCCGTCGACCTTGGTGTCGAGCACCAGCCGTGACTGCTCCAGGTTCTCGATGAACGCCTGTCGCACCCGGGCCCGCCGCAGCGAAGACGACTCGCCCTCGACTGGCCGCAGCGTGCGGCCGAGGCTGTAGCCCGACTCGGTGAGCCCCGAATTGCAGATCACCAGATTCGGCGGCAGGCCGCCCATCTGGTCGATCACATAGCTGCGGATGGCCCACAGGTCCCGCAGGTTGGTGACGTCGGCCTGCACGGGGAACGCGTGCACGCCCTCGTCGCGCAGGCGGTCGACCAGATCGAACCCGTCCTCGTAGCTGCGGTGGAAGTGGATGCCGACCGAGGCGGCGCCGTTGAGCCCGGCGCTGAGCGCGAATGCCTGGCCGATGCCGCCGTCCTTGCCGGCACCGGTGATGAGCACCCGCTTGCCCTCTACGCCGCCGCGCAGCGCATCGAAGCGGAACCTGTCGGTAGGCGCGGTGTAGGTCATGGCGTTGCTCCTCGTCGAGCTACGGGCTGGGCTGTCGTTGTTGTCTGCTGGAAACTGCCGCGGCGGGATCCCGTGCGGGCACCGAAGCAGACCGCGAGTCTGCCCTACCCGCACAGGGGCGAGGTACCCGCCCTGACGGCTGCAGCGACGCCGGCGCGGGCACGGCGCGAGGGGAGCAGTCTGTTGCTCAGCGGCGAATGTCCGGGGCGCCGAGGCGGGCTGCGTCGGCGGTCTGGTCGTCGGGCCTCGTCTGACTCTCGCGCTCGGCCTCGACCCGGGCGCGGTAGTGCCACACTTCGCGCTCGACGGTCTCGGGCGACCATCCCAATTCGGCGCCCATCAGCTCGGCGGTGTGCTGCGCCGCGTCGACGCCCCGATCCCATGCCTCCACCGAGAGCCGGGTGCGCCGAGTCAGCACGTCGTCGAGATGCAGGGCGGCCTCGCTGCGCACGGCGTGGGTGACCTCGGCGCGCAGGTATGGATGACCCTCGGCCAGCGGCGCAGCGAGGTCGGGCTGCTCGGCGATCAGCTCGACCACCTCGTCGATGCGGTCGCCGTGGCGCTCGAGCAGATGCACCGCTGCGGCCCGGCTGATGCCGGCACCTGCTGCGATCTCGTCCTGGCGTCGGCGCCGCTCCTCGTAGCCCGCTGCACCCACCAGCGGCGTGACGCCCGTGGCGGATCGGCGGGCCGCGGCATTGCGTCGCCGGCGGGACAGCTTGGGCGGCGGGCGGCCGTACGCGGTCTCGATTTCGGCGAGCGCCATCTCGACCGTGTCGGCTGCCATGACGCGGTAGGTCGTGTACTTGCCGCCGGCCACCGAGATCAGCCCGCGAGCCGCTCGGGTGACCGAGTGCTCACGGCTCAGCTTGGCGGACTGCTCGGCGTCGGACGGGCTGTCGCCGGTCACCAGGGGGCGCAGGCCCGCATAGACGCCGCAGATGTCGTCGCGGCCGATGGGGTCGGCCAGCACGCCGTTGAGCCGCTGCAGCAGCAGATCGATGTCGGCGCTGCTCGCGGCAGGATGGGCGTAGTCGAGATCCCAGTCGCTGTCGGTGGTGCCGATGATCCACCGGTCTCCCCAGGGCACCACGAACAGGACGCTGGGCGGGGTGGGCACGATGAGCCCGCAGTCGAGGTCGATCCGGTCCCGGGGGACCAGCAGGTGGATCCCCTTGGAGGCACGGATGCGCGTCCGTGAGCCGTCGGTGTCGTGCGAGTCGCGCTCGGCCAGCTGTTCGATCTGGCTGGTCCACACACCCGTGGCGTTGATCACCGCATCGGCGTCCAGCCTGAACGTGCGCCCTGTCTCGCCGCAGTGCGCGATGACGCCCCGCACCGCCTTGCCGGTGACGATCAGCTCCTGGACGCGGGTGGAGGTGAGGATGCGCGCCCCATGCGCAGCGGCCGTGCGGGCGATCGCGACGACGAGCCGGGCGTCGTCGGTCTGGCCGTCCCAGTAGGCGATGCCGCCGCGCACCACGCCGGGGTCGAGGCCAGGCGCCAACTCCTGCGTGCCGGCAGCGCCGAGGTGCCGGTGGGATCCGATCGCATGCGGACCCGTCCCGGCCATCATGCTGTACAGCAGGATTCCCGCCCCGGTGCGCAGCCGTTCGCGCCAGCCGCGGCGGATGGGGTAGAGGAACTGCACCGGGCGGACCAGGTGCGGGGCCAACCGGCCCAGCAGCAGCCGGCGTTCGTTGAGCGACTCGGACACGAGCCCGAATTCGAGGCGTTGCAGGTAGCGCAGCCCGCCGTGGATCAGCTTCGACGAGCGGCTCGAGGTGCCCGAGGCCAGGTCACGCTGTTCGAGCAGGGCCACGCTGCGGCCCCGCAGCGCCAGGTCCAGCGCGCAGCCCGCGCCGGTGACGCCGCCGCCGATGACGATGACGTCGACATGGCCGCCGCTGATCTCGTCGAGCCAGGCGGCGCGCTGGGCCGGACCCAGCCGGCTGTCACCGGCAGTGTCGTTCACTGCTCAGGCGAACTCGTGGGGCAGGTGGCGGCGGGTCGCCCAGCCGAACAAGTTCCAGCCGAAGTCGCCCTCGGTCAGGTCCCCGCGGGCGGTGCGTGCATCCTCGGCGGAGATCCGGATGCCGGCAGTGGCCTTCATCTGCACCTCGGCCACGCGCTCGGCGAGCACGAACCAGCCCACCGCGTCGGCGGGGCTCGCCCCCACCGTCAGCAGACCGTGGTTGGCGAGTATCACCGTGCGACAGACGCCGAGTGCAGCGGCGATGCGCTTGCCGCCGTCGGTCGAGCGGACCTGCACTTCCCCGTCGTCGAAGAGCGCATGGTCCTCGAAGAAACAGGTTGCCTCCTGGTTGATCGGCTCGATCATCCGCCGTTCGGCAGAGAACGGCGTGCCCCATTGGGTGTGCGTATGCGCAGCGGCGCCGATGTCGGGCCGGGCCTCGTGGATGGGGTGATGGATGGTGTAGGCGCTGTGGTTGATGGGCGCGGGCCGGCCTTGCTGGTCGGCGGCGGTGCCGTCAGGCGCCACCAGCACCAGGTCGTCGACGGTGGCCCGCTCGAAGGGCACGCCGTAGCGCAGCAGCCACATGTGGTCCGGCTGGATCGGGTCGCGGCAGGTGATGTGGCCGTCGCCCAGCTCACCCCAGCGCAGCACCCCGAACAGCCGGTACGCACGGGCCAGGTCGTCCATCAGCCGGGCGCGTTCGGCGTGCGGATCGGCCTCGAAGGGCTCGGCGGATTCGGCGGCGACATCGCGAGCATTCACTGTGCGAAGTCTGCCACGCCCTCTGCCGAGTCAGGTCCGTAACCGCTTACGGACTAGTCTCGGCAGGGTAGGCGCGCGTGCCTGAGATGGGGGTCAGATGGCGACGGTCACCCTTGATCGGCTGACGAAGAAGTACCCGAACGGCTTCGTTGCCGTCACCGATTTGAACATCGACATCGCCGACGGCGAGTTCTTGGTGCTGGTGGGACCTTCGGGGTGCGGCAAGTCCACGGCGTTGCGGATGGTCGCGGGGCTCGAGGAGATCAGCGACGGCGAGTTGCTGATCGCCGGCGAGCGCATGAACGACGTGGAGCCCAAGGATCGCAACATCGCGATGGTCTTCCAGAGCTACGCGCTGTACCCGCACCTCGATGTGGCCCGCAACATCGGCTTCCCCCTGAAGCTGGCGGGCGTTCCCAAGGCCGAGATCGAAGAGCGGGTGCGCACCGCCGCTCGCCTGCTCGAGCTCGAGCCGCTGCTCGGCAACAAGCCCGCACAGCTCTCGGGCGGCCAGCGCCAGCGCGTGGCGATGGGCCGCGCCATCGTGCGCGACCCGGCGGTCTTCCTCATGGACGAACCGCTGTCCAACCTCGACGCCAAGCTGCGGGTGCAGATGCGCGCCGAGATCACCGCGCTGCAGCACCGGCTGGGTGCCACCACCATCTACGTGACCCACGACCAGGTCGAGGCCATGACCATGGGCGACCGTGTGGCCGTGCTCAAGGACGGGCTGCTGCAGCAGGTGGACGACCCGACCGACCTCTACGAGCGGCCCGACAATCTGTTCGTGGCCGGCTTCATCGGGGCGCCGGCGATGAACCTGCGCCTGGCGCGGCTTGAACGCGGCGCCGACGCGTGGCAGTTGCGGCTGGGCTCGCAGACGCTGCTGCTCAATGAGCAGGTGCTGGCTGCGAATCCCGGCTTGCGGGGCTACGACGGCGCCGACGTGGTGGTCGGCATCCGCCCCGAAGCGTTCGAGGATGCCGCCGTCGCAACCGACGACGGGGGGCCGCGCCTGGGAGCGACGGTGTCGCTGACCGAAGCGCTGGGCTCGGATCTGCTGCTGCACTTCCCGCTCGATGCGCCCTCGGTGGAGGCAGGCGACCCGGACGCGCTGGAGGGCATCGAGGACCGCATGGTCATCGCCCGGGTGCATCCCCGCAGCACCGCCCGGCCCGGCTCCGCCGTGGAGCTCACCGTGGACGTGGGCGGCCTGCACTTCTTCGATCCCCAAACCGAGGCCGCCATTCGCGCCTGACTGGGTTCAGGGGTTCCAGAGCTTGCGGTGCGGGATCGACGGCAGCACCAGCCGTCCGAAGAGGTCGCACTCGGCGAGGTGGGGGTAGCCCGACAGGATGAAGGCGTCGATGCCCACCTCCCGGTAGGCGTCGAGCTTGGCCGCGACCTCGTCGGGGTCGCCGACGATGGCTGCCCCGGCCCCGCTGCGGGCGCGGCCGATGCCCGTCCACAGGCCATCCTCGGCGAAGCCGTCGTCGTCGGCGCTGTCGCGTAGCTGGGCTTGGCGCTGCACACCGACCGAGGCCGAGTCGAGCGCTCGGGCCCGGATCGACGCCCCGGTGTCGTCGTCGAGCTGGCTCACGAGCCGGCGGGTGGCGTCGATGGCCTCGGCGTTGGTGGGTCGCACGATCACGTGCGATCGCAGGCCGAACTTGAGTTCGCGACCCACTGCTGCGGCCCGGTCCCGCATCTCGCTGACCGTCGCCGCAACGCCCGCCACCGTGTCGGGCCAGGTGAGAAAGACATCGGCTGCCAGAGCGGCGGTGTGCTTGGCGTCGTCGGAGAAACCGCCGAAGTAGAAGGGCGGGCACCGGCCGCTGACGGTGCCGACGCGTGGGGGGTCGAGCTGCACCGAGACGAACTCGCCGTCGAAGTCGACCGGCTGGCCGTCGAGCAGGGTGCGCAGCACGGCCATGTGCTCGCGGGTGCGCTGGTAGCGAGGCGCCGACGGCAGCGGGGCGCCGGGCAGATCGCTGGAGATGATGTTGATGGTGAGCCGCCCGCCCGCCATCTGGTCGATCGTGGCGAGCTGGCGTGCGAGCTGCGGCGGCCAGAGCTCTCCCATGCGCACCGCCAGCAGCAGGTTGATGCGACTGGTGCGGGTGGCGATGCCCGCAGCGAAGGCCGTGGCGTCGATGCCCAGCGTGTAGCCCGAGGGCAGCAGCACGTTGTCGAATCCGTTGCGCTCGGCCGCGGTGACGATGTCCGCGCAGTGGTCCCAGGTGCTGGCAAGGTTCGGATCCGCCACGCCCAGGAACTCGTAGTCGTCGTCGCACAGCGCCGAGAACCACGCAATCTCCGGCGGCGCTGTACTCATCGACCCAGCTCTGCGGGGGTGAGCAGCTCGCTCATCTGCACCGGCCGGCCCTCGTCGATCGACATGTGGGCGGCACGGCCGATGGCCACCGACCACAGCCCGTCGGCCAGCGTGCACTCCGCGGGGCTCGACGTGAGCACGGCATCGCGGAACCGCTCCAGCTCGATGTACGACGAGCCGTGGTGCAGACCGGTCACCGGCGCAGTGCTGGCGATCGGGCGCTCGGTGACGTTGCCGATCCCGTCACGCCCGCGCACGCCGATCCGCAGCACATCGTCGGGGATCAGCGCCTCGAGCTTGCCGTGCTCGCCCACCACCGACAACTCTTCCTGGTTCCGTGTGGCCTCGGCGAACATGCACAGGTCCAGCAGCGCCCGCGCGCCCGAAGCGAAGTCGACGATCACGAAGGCGTTGTCCAGGATGTCGGGGGTCTCGCCGCCGTAGCTCTCGTCGAGATGGTTCAGGTCCTGTGCACCTGATGCCATCACACGAACCGGCTGGTCACCGACGATGAGTCGCATCAGGTCGAAGAAGTGGCAGCACTTCTCCACCAGCGTTCCACCGGTGTTGCGATTGAACCGGTTCCAGTCGCGCACCTTGGGCTGGAAGGGGAACCGGTGCTCGCGGATCGCCACCATCGAGATGCGGCCCACGGCGCTGGCGTGCGCCTGTTCGATCAGTGCTGCAACCGGTGCCATGTAGCGGTACTCCAGGCCCACCCACACCGGCGGCGCGTCAGGCCCGAGCGCCTCCACACCGTCGATGATGCGGCGGCAGTCATCCAGCGTGGTGGCCAGCGGTTTCTCGACGAGCTGGGGCAGTCCGGCAGTGGCCACATCCAGAACGATGTCGGTGTGCAGGTGGTTCGGCGTCGCCACCACCACCGCGTCGCACAGTCCGGTGTCGAGAAGCTCGCGATGGTTGTCGAAGCACGGCACCGGGTCGAGGCGGCTGCAGGCCAGCTCGTGCTGGGCCGCCTTCAGCGACGGTTCCCAGTTGTCGCACAGCGCCGCGACCTCGGCGCCGTCGAGCGCTACGAGGTTGGCGATGTGCTCGATGCCCATCATCCCGGTGCCGATGACGCCGAATCGCATCGGGTCGCCGGCCGTTCGGGCCCCGGCTCTGCCTTCCGTTTCAGCCACTTGGATGCCGCTGCTCACGGCAATGGCTGGCCTTCGGAGGCTTCGACAACGTCGTACACGTCATTGCGATCGAGATGTACGCCGAGCGCTGCCTGCAGCGCGTCGAGCCGTTCGGGCTGCTGGGTGCCGACGATGGCGACCGGCGCAGTGGGGTGGGCGAGCACGAAAGCTATGCACACAGCGGCGCGGTCGACGCCCTCCCGCTCGGCCAGACGGTCCAGCGTGGCCAGCAGCTCCGGTCTGACGCTGCCGTCCTCGCCCACTTGTGCCAACAGCCGCCCGCCGGCCAGCGGGCGCTGCGCCAACAGTCGCCCGCCTGCGAGCGGGCTCCAGGCCAGCGGCACCATGCCCATCTCGGCGCAGAGATCGAGCGTGCCGTCGCGCAGCGCGTCCAGGCAGGCCGCCGAGTACTCGGGCTGGGTGCTTACCAGCGGGGCGTCCAAGTGGGCCGCCAGCGCCCGGGTCTGCGCCGGCGTGTAGTTGGACACCCCCACGGTGCCCACGAGCCCGTCGGCAATCAGCCCGTCGAGCGTTCCGGCCAACTCGGCCGGGTGGGTGAACATGTCGGGCCGGTGCACCTGGTACAGGTCGATGCGCTCGGTGCCGAGCCGGGCCAGCGAGGCCTCGCACGCCGCACGCAGCGCCGCTGCGCTCGAGTCGTACGGCACCGGCGGCACGATGCCGCCCTTGGTGGCCAGCACCATGCGGTCGCGCAGCTCGGGCCGGGCCCGCAGCACCGCACCCAAGTTCTCCTCGCAGGCCCCGAAACCGGTGCCGCCCCAGTCCAGGCCGTACACGTCGGCAATGTCCACCAGGTTCATGCCGAGCTCGAGCCCGGCCTCGACCAGCGCGGCGTTCTGGCCGACATCGGTGCCGGTGAAACGCCACAGGCCCAGCGCCAGCGGGCCGATCTCGGCACCGCTCGGTCCGAGCCGCCGCGGGCCCGCGCGCACCAAGTTCCCATCGCTCACAGCGCTCAAGACTTCACCGAGCCGGCCAGCAGCCCCCGCACGAAGAACCGCTGCAGGGCGAAGAACACGATCAGCGGCACGCCTGCCTGCACGAACGCGCCCGCAGACAGCACGTGCTCGCGCAAGCCGAACTCGCCCGCAAGCGAGGCGATCCGGATGGTGGCGGGCCATGCCTCGCCGTTCGAGCCGATCATGGTGATGGCCACGAGGTAGTCGTTCCAGGTCCACAGGAACTGGAAGATGGTGAACGCTGCCAGCGCAGGCACCGACAGCGGCACCACGAGCCGCCAGAAGATCGTGACGTGATCGGCACCGTCGATGCGCGCCGCCTCGAACAGCTCGCCGGGCAGCGACGAGATGTAGTTGTGCAGCAGGAACACGGCGAACGGCAGCGCGAACGCGGTATGCGTCAGCCAGACCGCGGTGGCGCTGCCGGCGAGGTCGAAATCGGGGAACAGCGTCAGCGTGAACTCGGTGCCGGGGATCGTCCAGTGCGCTCCACCGGCGTAGAGCTGCAGCAGCGGCAGCAAGGCCACTTGGTTCGGCAGTGCCAGCAGCGAGACGAACACGATGAACAGCCATTCCCGGCCCCGGAACTTGATCCAAGCGAAGGCGTAGGCGGCCATGGCGGCGATCGCGACCGGGATCACCGTGGCCGGAATGGCGATGGCGAACGAGTTCACCAGGGCCCGCGCCAGCCCGCCGGTCTGCTCAGTGCCCAGCACCTCGGAGTAGTTGGCGAGCGTCCATCCGCCCTCGTTGAACGACTCCCACCAGCCGCTGTTGCGCTGCGCGTCACGAGTGCGGAACGAGTTGAGGAACAGGCTGCTCGCGGGGATGCTCCACACGATCACCATCAGCCATAGCACCCAGGTGGGGATGCGGCGCAGGAAGCCGTAGATCAGCTTGCCGGTGCGGTCGACCCGCTCGATGGCGCCGCCGACAGGCCCGGGCTTCGAAGCGGTCGTCGTGCTCATGCGTCTGCTCGCTGCGTGCGCCGGATGTTGAACGCCATGGCCGGCACGACGGCCAGGAACAGCACGACAGCCAGCGCGGAGCCCAAACCGAAGTTGAGCTCGGTGAACGCCTTCTGCCACATCTCGTTCGCGATGACCTGCGTGCCGAAGTTGCCGGCGGTCATCACCTTCACGATGTCGTACACCTTCATCACCAGCACGATCAGCGTGGTGGCCACTACCGTGATGGTGGGGATGATCGTGGGGATGATCACGTTCCAGAACGTCTGCCGTTCGGTCGCCCCGTCCACCCGCGCTGCTTCGATCAGCTCAGAGGGCACTGCCTTGATGGCTGCCGACAGGATCACCATGGCGAAGCCGGTCTGGATCCAGATGAGCACCACCATGAGCCACACGTTGTTGAACGGCGCCTCCTGCAGGAACAGGATGGTGCCGGCGATGGGCTCGCCGGTCGGGCCAGGCACCGAACCGCCCAGCCCGGGCCCCAGGAACCGGTAGATCAGCCACAGCAACGGCACGGCGGTGACTGCGGCGCCGATGGCGAACGCGGTCTGTCGCCGCCGCACCCCGAATGCGCACAGGCCTGCGAGCAGCACAGTGGCGAGGGCCAGGATCAGCACGGCCACCCAGGCGCCGGTGGTGCGCGGCCGAAGGCTGCCCAGCCAGACCCAGATGGCGTTGAGGAACCCTGTCTGCGGTTTCTGGGGAGGTCGGGCGATGTACATGAAGCGCCAGATGATCCCGGCACCCACGAACGAGATCGCCATGGGCAGGAAGATGAGGCTCTTGGCCACCGATTCCCCGCGCACCCCGTCCGCGAGCACCGCCGCAGCCAAACCGAGTGCCGTCGACAGCCCCGTCACCACCACCACCCACCACAGGTTGTTGATGACAGTGCCCCGCAGCGTGGTGAACACGGCAAACGAGAGCACGAACAGCCCGATGGCGATCGGGCCGACCGAGCCGGGCAGGGCCTCCATTGCGCGGCCTCGGCGGCGGCCCACTGCCATGCCGATCCCCAGCCCGACGGCGATGAGCACGAGTGCGGCGTAGAAGAGCCGGCTGGTGAAGATCTCGGTCCAGCCGCTCAGGTCGAGGCTGTTGGGATTGGTCAGGATCTCGCCGTAGTTGGCCAGCCCCACCCATGCTTCGGCCCGCGAGTCGAGCAGCGACAGGTAGATGGATCGCAGGAGCGGGATCACCAGCCCGAGTGCCACGAACAGCAGCGACGGCCCCAGGAAGGTGACGAGACGCCCGCGTTCGGACAGGCGGGTCCGGCGGGGCTTCGACGGCGTGCCGAGCAGGCTGGCGGCGAGGCCGGCGGCAGCGCCGACCGCTGCGCCGATCACGGCCCAGAGCCACAGGGGCCCGCCGGCCACGTCATTGCCGGCGATGACCGCGCCCACCAGCGCGCCGACCAGCGCACACGAAGCGGCGAGGAAGGTGCGCCAGCGGTCAACTGCGAGGTCGAAGAGCCAGTTCGCTCCGGAGAAGAGAGCTGCGCTGGCGCCGATGGCGATGACCACGCCGATCAGCGCGCCGCCTAGGGCGCCCATCGCCGCAGTCTCTCAGGTGCGCAGTCACCGATGTTGACTGCGACGAGCGTCACCATGCCGGGGGTACTCACCCGATGTCCGAGCGCGAAGGAGGCCGGCCCAGGACCCTGGACCGGCCTCCGTTCACGGGTGCTTTCTTTCAGCCGTTCTCAGACGACTCCGGCCGGCTACTGCGGCCAGGAAGCGTCGATTGCGGCGAACGCCTCGGCGATGGATTTGTCGCCGTTGACTGCGCTGGTGCCCTCCGTCCAGAAGGTGCCGGCGCCGACTGCGGCCGGCATCAGGTCGGACCCGTCGAAGCGGGCCGGGCTGGCCGTCTGCAGGATCTCGACGAACGACCGCTCGAGGTCGTTGTAGACGCTGAGGTCCTGGTCGAGGTTCGCCGACAGGAAGCCGGACTGGCCGCCGCCCTTGCGGGCCGCCTGTGCAGCCTGGCGGGCTTCCGCGTACTCGGCGCTGCCCATGTACGACATCACGGCCCACACCTCGGGCGCGTCGCGGAATGCCGAGACGTAGGTGCCTGCGGTCAGCACCGGCCGGTTGCCCTTGACGCCGAGTGCGGGGAAGTAGAACACATCGACCTCTTGGCCCGGACCGACGCTCGTGCCCTCGGGCAGGAACGCTGCGTAGAACGACGCCTGGCGGTGCATGGCGCAGTCGCCCGCGACGAGCGGCTCGCCGTTGTCGCCGAACGGCGTGGCAGCGATGGAGCCGCCTGAGGCGTACACCATCCCCGGCGTGTTCCAGATGTCGAGCACTTGCTGTGCCACGAGCAAGATGCGCGGATCGGCGAACTTCACATCGCCCGCGACCCACTGGTCGTAGATGTTCTCGTCATGAATGCGCAAGACCAGGTCTTCCATCCAGTCGGTGAACGTCCAGCCGGTGGCGGGGCCTGATTCGATGCCGACGCACCACGGCGTGACGCCGTCGCCGAGCATCTGGATCATCAGGCCTTGCAGCTCTTCCAGCGACTGCGGAATGGCGTAGCCGCCGCTCTCGAAGATCGAGGTATTGTACCAGACGATCGACTTGAGGTCGGTCTTGTTGGGAACGCCGTACAGGGTGCCGCCGAACGTGACCGTGTCGAGCGAGCCGGCGGGCCACTGGGCGCCGATCGCAGCTTGCACCTCGTCGGGTACGGCCAGGATCCAGTCCTCGGCTGCGAAGTCGCCGACCTTGCCGGGCTGCGGGAACACCGCGATGTCCGGCGGGTTGCCGCCGGCAGCCTGGGCGTTGATCTGGTCGGAGAAGTCGCGGGCGCCGGTGTAGACGATCTCGATGCCGGACGCCGCAGCGAAGACGTCCAGGGCGTCCTGCATGGCGCCGGCCTCTTCCTCGCTCGACTCAGGACCGAACACCGTCACCTTGGTGCCGGACAGGTCCATCATGGCGTCGTCCATGGAGTCGTCCATGTCGTCTTCCATCGAGTCGTCCATCGACTCGTCGTCCATGGAGTCGTCCATGTCGTCGTCATGCATGGCTTCGTCATCCATGGACTCATCCATCGACTCCTCGGCCATCGCCTCGGTTGCGGCGGGTGCCTCCTCGGCGTCATCGCCGTCGTCGTCACTGGCGCAGGCAGCAACGATGAGCCCGAAGGCAAGCACGACTGCCAGCAGCCGCGATGTGCGTAGGCGGGTTGATCTGGTGCGGTGTTTCTTCATGTGAGTTCCTCCCTCTGGGGCGCATGCCCATCCGTGTATCGACGTTGCAAGCGCTTGCAGTCACCGTGCCGAAAGCCTAGCGCGACGGTCGAACATGCGATTCCGTCCGCTGTGCCCTGCGAGGGCCAGATTCGTGCCCGAGTCGAGGCGCAAACGGTGCTCAATCGATGCGCGGCGGCCCCACCGAATCCCGGATGATGAGCTCGGTGTCGAGCTGCACGTGCTGGGGGGGCCCCACGTTCGGACCGAGCATCTGCAGCAGCAGCTCGGCGGCGACTGCCCCCTGGGTGGCAACGTGCTGGCGGACGGTGGTGAGGCCCACGAGACGGCTCTGGTCGTGGTCGTCGACGCCCACGAGCGACAGGTCGTCGGGGATGCGCAGACCCAGGTCGCGTGCCGCCAGCATGGCGCCGAACGCCTGCTCGTCGCACATGGCGAAGATCGCGCTCGGCGGCTCAGCGGCTCGCAGCAGCGCATGGGCCGCTCGGCGGGCCTCGGCCCAGCTGTTGCTCGTCGAGACGGTCAGCGCCGGATCCGGCGTCAGCCCCGCCGTGCTGTGAGCCCCGGCATAGCCCGCGGCTCGCTGGCTGGGTATGGAGAAGTTGAGCGAATCGCCGCCGCTGAGGCTGAGCAGCCCGATGCGCCGGTGATCGTGGTCGAGCAGGATCTCGGTGGCGGAGCGGCCGACGGCCACGTTGTCCACCGTCACCGAGCTGAGCGCCGGCGTGCGGAAGCCGATGGTGACCGCGCAGCCGCCCTGCGCGACGAACGCGCTGGCGATCTCGGCGTCCAGGGCGACGTCGATCAGCACCACCGCATCGCTGCGACCCGATCTCACGCCGTTCAGCTCGATGAAGCGCTGGCGCTCGTCGGAGCTTGCGACACCCGACAGCAGCAGGTCGTACCCCGCGGCGGTGATGTGGCGGCCCAAGGCACCCACGATCGTGGCGTTGAACCAAGCGGCCGGGTCGGGCACAGCAGTCGCAATCGTGTTGGTCGTCCCCGCGGCCAGCCGGGCCGCCGGCAGGTTGGGCCGGTAGTCGAGATCGGCGGCGGCTGCCAATACGCGCTGCCGTGTGGCCGAGGCGACGTGCGGCAGGCCCCGCAATGCCCGGCTGACCGTGGCGGTGGACACTCCCGCGGCCCGGGCAACGTCGCCGATCCGGGCCACGGGATCGGTCATTCCTGCCAGACCACCGCGCTCGCCGGGGCGAGCAAGCAGGTGCCGTTCGACCGGCTTCGGGAGCTTGTCGGGCCTTCACCGGTGCCGCCGCCACCGGGGTAGGGGCACACGGCAGCCGAGTCGTACAGCACGGTGGCAGCGGCGGGGATCTCCACTTCGACCGCGCTGTCGCCGACGCAGGCTGCTACCCCGACAGAGCCCCGTCGGTACGAGATGACCGGACCGCGGCCGCCGTCGGTCCACTCCAGCGATCCGGCGCCGTCAGCGGACGCGTTCACGAGTGCCGGCCGCACTCGCTGCTGCACCTCGAGCAGCGCCCGGTACGCCGCCAGCCACGACCGCCCGTCGCGGGACTGCGCCGCGGCCGTCGCGCCCACGGGACGCTCAGCCGAGCGCAGCCACGGCTCGGCAGACGAGAAGCCGTTGTGGGGGCCGTCGCCCCAGGGCATCGGCGTGCGGCAGCCGTCTCGCCCGGCGCTCACGTCGCCGTCGGGACCGACCGGGTCCAGCTTGTCTTGCGCAGCCACTTCGCCGTCGGCAAGCCCGAGTTCTTCGCCCTGGTACAGCACCAGGCTGCCGGGCAGGAATGCGGCGAGCACGTTGAAGGCGAGCGTTCGCGCAGCACCCTGGTGCTGGGAGGTGCCGACGGCGCCTTCAGCGCCGTGGGCCGGCGCGAAACGGGTCGGCGCGCGGGGCATGTCGTGGCTGCTCATCGCCCACAGCAGGCGGCTGGCCAGCATCTCCGACGGGCCACGGAGGGTCTCGCGGATCTGGCCTGGTTCCCAGTCGATGTGCATCGGCGCGAACCAGTAGCCGCCGTGCATGCCGTCGGGCGGCAGCAGATCGTCCATGCCCCGCGGGTCGAGGTGGTACGTCTCGCCGTGCAGGAACGCCCCGTAGTCGTCGCAGATCTTGCGCCAGCGGCGAAACACGTCCTGGCTCTCGGGCTGGAAGACGTCGTGCACATGCTCGAAGCAGTCCCACTGCTCCCAGCGCGACGCCCGGGGCGGGATCGGCCGCAGCTGCGGATTCGAGCGCAGCCCGGCGTCCTTTACGAGCCCGCCGGCGACATCGACCCGGAAGCCGGCGACGCCCCGGTCCAGCCAGAACCGCAGGATCTGGTCCCACTCGTCGGCGACGGCGGGGTTGCGCCAGTTCAGGTCAGGCTGCGACGGCAGGAACAGGTGCAGGTAGTACTGCCCCGACTCCGGCTCCAGCGTCCATGCCGGCCCGCCGAAGTAACCCACCCAGTTGTTCGGCGGCCCGCCGTCGGGGGCAGGGTCTCGCCATATGTAGTAGTCCCGGTAGCGAGCCCGCTCGGCCTCGCCGGCCTTGCCGATCGCTGCTTGGAACCAGCGGTGGTCGCTGCTCGAGTGGTTGGGAACCAGATCGGTCACCACGCGGATGCCACGCTCGCGGGCATCTGCCATCAGCGCGTCGAAGGCGGCCAGGTCGCCGAACTGCGGGTCGATGTCGCAGTAGTCGGCGACGTCGTAGCCCCAGTCGCGCCCGGGCGTGGGATAGAAGGGCGTGATCCAGACGAAGTCGACGCCCAGATCGCTCAGGTAGTCGAGCTTGGAGCGGATGCCGGCCAGGTCGCCCACGCCGTCGTCGTTCGAGTCGGCGAAGGATCGCAGGTACACCTGGTAGCCCACGGCATCGGTCCACCACGGAGAGGGCGTGCGGCGGGCAGATGTCGGGTCGTGAGCCATCGCGCCGTCTCCAGTCGCTCAATGCCGAGGTGCTTCGCTGACGCGCGCCAGTCTGCCCTCATTCTGCAAGCGATTGCAGCATCTGATCATGCACCGGCTGCGAGAACCGACGCGACGCGCTGGCCCCACCGCCAGGGCGGGCGACTAGCGGGCCGTGCTGTGCAACCCAAAGACCGGCCCGCAGAAGCGGGCCGGTCCTTGGTCTGTCAGTTTGGGTTGTGTGATGTGCAGCCCGGAGTGCGCACTCCGGGCGGTGAACACGCCGATTGTTTAGCCGATAGCGGCAACTATGTGCCAATCCATTGCCCCGGACGGCTCTGAATGTGCTGCATGGGGGCATGAATGCGCGCAGCCGACCGTCCTGCGCCGCGCCGCCAGCGCGCCCCTCCGGCCCACCCTGCGGCGTGCTCGGACGGCATCGGACGGCAGAATCGCGAACGACCTCCAACGAATAGGGTCATGGCCTGGCGCGCGGTTCGGCCTGGCGCCGACGCGGTGGAACGGGTCGCACAGCGGAACCAGTGCCTCACCAACAACTCAACGACCAGAAAGGTGCCTGTGATGCCACAGCCTCCCAGTCCCTACGACTTCCTTCCCGCAGTTGCGTCGTTCGAGGTGCGAAGCGACGACGTAGCCGATGGTCAGATGCTGCCGATGCCGCAGGTCTCGGGCATTTTCGGTGCCGGCGGCGAAGACCGGTCGCCGCACCTGGCGTGGTCCGGTGCGCCCGCCCAAACCCAGAGCTACGCCGTGACGTGCTTCGACCCCGACGCGCCGACCGGCAGCGGATTCTGGCACTGGGTGGTGTACGACATTCCCGCGTCGTGCGCCGAGCTTTCCTCCGGTGCCGGCGACGCCGAGGGCAGCGGGCTGCCCGATGGCGCCAAGCAGCTCCGCAACGATGCCGGGTTGTCCGGCTACCTGGGCTCTGCACCCCCGGCGGGTCACGGCCCGCACCGCTACATGTTCGCGGTGCACGCGCTGAGCGTTGACGCGCTGCCGATCGACGAGAGCGTCTCGCCTGCGATCTGCGGCTTCAACATGTTCGGCACGACGCTGGCCCGCGCCCTCATCAGTCCCGTCTACGAACAGGGCTGACCGTGACGACCGAGGCTGCCCGCAACGGCGGCCCGGTCCTGCTGGCTCCAGCGCAACGCGTTGCGCTGGGCGGGCTCGCTCGGACAGCCGACGTGGGGGAACAGTGCTTGAGGACGATCACGACGTGACCGACGAAGATCTCGCCGCCCTTGAGGTGATCTACCGCGTCATGTGGGAGGACGACGGTTCCGGGCTGCACAAGCACGTGGCCCGCAGCTTTCGAGCGTGGGCCCAAGTGCAGCATCCGCATCTCGATGTTGCCGACGTCGAGGGCGGCGACGGCGACGTCGGCCAGGTCGCACGGGAGAACGGCAGCCGCGTCGACCTGACGCGGGCGACCCGGACGAACGGCGGTGTCACCACGACGACCCTCGAGCTCACGCAGCACGCCGCGCTGGGCAGGTCGGTCGTCACGATCCGCGTGATCAGCGGCGACGGCGAGGCGTGGGTCTGGGTCGACGTCGAGGCGCCTCCGATCGCGCCGGTGCCGGCGGGCCTGGGAGCCGCCGATCCGGGAACCGCCGCCGTACCCGGTGCCGACTCGGGGCAGTCACGCTGGGCCCAGCTCCGCTCGTCGGGCGCAGAATCGCTCGTGTCCGAGCTGCTCGACAGCGCGCACCGCCGGGGCGGGCGGCCGCACCTCGGTCGCGAACCCCTGACGACATCTCCGGTTCCTGTCCGCGACGTCGGGCATGCCAAGGCGATCCGCAATGCGGTGCAGTCACCCGACCGTCCGGTGCCGTACCTCGTGCTGGCGTGGGATCCGATCAACCCCAGCACAGCACTCGGCGACATGACGCGGCGGGCGCAGAGCGCGGCGTCCCAGGTCGCGGGGCTGGCTCGCGTCTTTGTCATGCCGCTGGAGACCCTGACGCCGTTCCAGCGCCTGATCGGCGGCGAGATGGACCTCGAACCGGGCGAGGCCCGGCTGTACCTGCCCGGCCAGCACGAACCGCACCGGCACCGCACCCTCGCCAAGGAAGTGGTGCGCTCGGATCCGCACCAGGCCGGCCGCTGGGCAAGCCAGCTCTTGAGCCTTGCGATGGTCGAGCGCGAGCCTCCCACGTTGTTCAGCGAGTCCCAGGCCCAGCTCGGCAGCCAGCGCCGGGCGCCTGAGCTGGCCGCCGGCTCCGGGGTTCAGGAGCGCATCGAGGCGCTCGAATCCGAGCGCGACGATCTGTGGGAAGCGCTGTTCGAGACACGCGAGCAGCGGCAGGCAGCCCGCGATCAGCGCGACGAGATGTCCCAGCAGGTCCTCGACATGCAGGACGAGCTGGAGCTGGCGCAGCTCCGGACTGAGGAACTCCAGGAGAAGCTCATTGACAAGGAGGACCAGATGGTGGAAATGCTGGTCCGAGTCGGCGAGGCCGGCACCCCGATGGTGACCGATGCCGCGGGCAGGAAGTACCCGCCGGTGACCTCGGTGAGCCACGCGCTGCAGCTGGCTCGGGCCAACCTGGTCCGGGTCGAGATCCCGCCCGAGGTCGACCAGCACGTCGCCGAGCTCGACAACTCGATCGAGGCGCGGTCCTGGGCCCGCAGCCTGTTCGACGGGTTGCTCGCGCTGGAGGCCTACGCCCACTCAGGTGCCGAGTTCGGCGACTTCCGGGACTGGTGCAAATCGAGCAAGCACCCGCGCAAGTGGTTCGCGAATTCGAAGAAGCTGGCGATGCGCGAATCCGAAGAGGTGATGAGGCGATCCGAGCTGAAACGCCTGCGCGAGATGCCGGTGTCGGCGCGGGTCAGCGACGCAGGCCGCATCGTCATGGAGGCGCATCTCAAGCTCTCCAACGGTGGGCTGGCGCCGCGGCTCTACTTCCACGACGACACCGGCCGCAACACCGGCAAGGTGCACGTGGGCTACATCGGCCCGCACCTGCCGACC
Source organism: Acidimicrobiia bacterium (assembly GCA_022822525.1). Taxonomy (GTDB): domain Bacteria; phylum Actinomycetota; class Acidimicrobiia; order Acidimicrobiales; family Poriferisodalaceae; genus Poriferisodalis. The sequence continues at coordinate 48,330 of JAJEBN010000082.1, forward strand.
AAGCGCTTCAGATCCTGAGATCGCCGCGCCGTCGCCGGAGCACTGCGGTCTGTCGCCGATGCGAGACGATCAGCCCTGCGCGCCCTGCGCGCCTTGGCGGTCGCCCTGGGGGTCGCGGCGCGACACGAACCCGTTGAGGCCGCAGGCCTCCCGTACCGGCGCCGACATGTCGTAGGTGCCCGGATCCAGCGGGGTGCCGGTGCCGTCGGCAACCCGGGTCATCATGTGGAAGTTGGCGCTGACGGCCACGGCATCCACCATCACGTCGGCGCCGGCGGCGTCGACCACGGCGGCTCGCGCAGCGGCGGTGGCGTCGCGGTCGCCTTCCCACATGGCCTCGGCGAGGCGCGCCAGCAGCGCGCCGTGGGGCACGCCGCCGTCACCTTCCTCGGAACCGTTGACAGCGTCGTATCCGACGTCCATGTCCTTTTGCTGGCCGCTCAGACCGAGCAGCATCGCGTGGGCAGACGTTCAGTAGAAGCACTCGTTGAGCTTCGATGTCCGCGCCGCCAGCACCTCGATCTGGGGCCGGGTCAGCGAGTTGCGGTCCGACACCACGTCGCCCCGTACACGTTCCATCGGCACGTACTGGGCGTCGGAGAGGATGAACAGCGCCTCGTTCTCCGCCGGCACGGCGCTGAGCGCCTTGATGACGTTGGGCATCTTGAGCTCAGCGGTAGGCACCCAGTGGTACTTCACGGCCGCGGGCGCGCCTTCCCGTCCCGGCGGGCCGTCAGCGGGCTCGTCCAGCTCGATGCGCGGCAGCTCCAGCGCGTCGGCAAAGCGGTCGACGCAGTTGGACTGCGCCACCAGGCCCACCAGCTCCACATAGGCCAGGGGATCCACGCCGCGGTCGATGATCGACTGGTACCAGTCTGCGGTCAGCGTTCCCGGGTGGTTGGTGATGCGCCAGATCGCATCGGCCGCCGCGGCGGGCAGCGGACCGTCAGCATCGATGAGGCCGTCGACGGTGCTCGGCTGCACCCACGGCGGCAGCGCGCCGCCGTCGTCAGTGCGGTGGTCGCGGGCTGCGCGCACCTGCCGCACGATCTCGGCGCGCTGTTCGCCGGTCCACCAGGTGCCGGGCCGCGACCAGCGTGCCGCGATCTCCCCGTGTGCGGCGCTCAGATCGTCCCGGATGGGCAGCGCTGTGTCATAGGGATGGTTCTGGGTGCGCCGTGGTGGTGCAATGCTCATGGCTGCATCTCCGCTGGTCGGGGCAGGGTCGATTGCCTCATGCTCGCATACGCCGGTCTGCGCGACAGCAGGCGGGTCGGCGAGCGAAAAGCCGGGGTGCGCGCGAGGCAAAGGTTGGCCTACGATCAGCCCCGCAATCTCGCCGGAGCGTCGCCCACAGCGACGCTCGGCGCGATTGGTCCCGCCTGCACAACCGAACTCCCAAGGAGCAAAGATGCCGACGCCGCAGAAGGCCATCTTCAATGAGATGGGCACCAACCAGTGGTACGTCCACCTGAGCCGCGTCGAGGGCGCTGACCTCGGCGTCATCAAGTCCGCGCTGGCCGATCTGCGGGCTGCGTGCGACGCCGAGGGCATCAACCTGACGCTCGGCTTCGGCCCGGGAATTCTGCCCGAGCTGACCGACGACGTGCCCGACGACTTCCAAGCCTATGTGACCGTCCAATCAGAGGACGGCTCGGGGCGTGAGGCCAAGGGCACCCAGGAAGAGCTGCTGCTGTGGCTGAACCACGACGCCAAGGACAAGGTGTGGAAGGCGCAGTACGACGCCCGCACCGCGCTTGCGGGCCACATGGCAGTCGCCCGTGAGACGCCCACGTTCATCTACGGCGACTCGCTGGACATGACCGGCTTCAAGGACGGCACCGGCAACCCCGCCGACGAGGATCAGCCCGCCGTGGCCATCGTGCCCGACGGCGACCCGGGCGCGGGCGGCAGCCACATCATCGCCCAGCGCTGGGTGCACGACCTCGACGGCTGGAATGCGCTGTCGGACGAGCAGCAGGAGAAGAACTTCGGGCGCAAGAAGTTCCCTGAGACCGACAAGACCGACTCCCAGGAGCCCTACAGCCACCTGAGCCACGTCGAGCTGCGCGCGGACGGCAACCATGGCAACGAGGGCAGCGACAAGATCAACGAGATCGCCCGCCGCTCCACGCCGTACGCCTTCCACGACGGCACCGTGGGCCTGTACTTCATGGCGTTCTGCAAGGACCAGGCGCCGCTGCGGCGCCGCCTGCGCCGGATGTACGGCCTCGACGACGCCAACGGCGTGCGCGATGCCATCACCGACTTCTCGAACCCTGCCTCGGGCTCGTTCTACTTCGCTCCCAGCGAGGAAACCCTCGACGCCATCACCGGCTGATCGTCGCCGCCCTTGAGCGGCTTCAACTCATTGCGACGGCCCGGGCTTCGGTCCGGGCTGTCGGCGTTGTGCCTGCGTTCAGGAGTCCCCGGCGGCTTGGTCTCGGAACCATTCGCGGGCTGACATCGAGGCGATTGCCTCGAGTGCGAGCCCGGTGTGCAGGTCGTCGGCCATGGCGCGCCGCAGCGGGCGCACCAGTGCGTGGCGTGTGTTGCGCAGCAGGATCGGGTTGAGCTTGGCCAGGTCGGCGGCGATGTGCTGCGCGCGGGCCATCAAGCCGTCGGCGGGTAGCACCTCGCCCACGATGCCGAGCTCATGGGCCTCGGCGGCGTCGATCTGCTGGCCGGTGAGCAGGAAGTAGCGGCCCCGGTTGGGGCCAAGCAGCAGCGGCCAGACAATCTGCATGCTGTCGCCCGGCACGAGCCCGCCGGGGAAGTGCGGGGCGTCCTGGAAGTAGGCGCCCTCGGCAGCGAGCACGATGTCGCACAGCACCGCCAGCTCCGAATGCACGGTGACCGGGCCGTTGACTGCGGCAATCATCGGCACCTCGATGTCGAGCATCTGGTCGACGAGCCGGTTGCCCTCCCAGATGATGCGGTCCCACACGGTGGCGTTGGCGCGCCCCTCGGCCAGCGCATTGACTTCGTCGGGCAACTCGATGAACGAGTCGCCGGTGCCGGTGAGGATCACCACCTTGATGTCGCGATCCGACGCCAGCGCCATGAACAGCTCGGGCAGCTCACGGTGCGGGCGGCCGCCCCACTGCAGCGGCCCGCCGCGAGTGTTCATGCGAACGGTCACCACCCCGGCGTCGTCGCGGGTCACCTCGGCGGTGCGGTATCGGTCTGCATACTCAGCGAACTCCATGGCTTCATGCTCGCAGAACGAGGCTCCCGACGAGAGGGCTGGCGGCCCGCCCGATTACCATCGATGCGACGGGGATTGCCTGGGGGAGTGCGATGACTGACGTTGCGGATCCGGTACGGACGGCCGATACGCCGACGAGAGCGCAGCATCTCGCTGACATGGCCGACTACCTCGCGGGCGGCGTGCAGCGAGCGCACGAGACCGGCAACCGGGGTCCGGTCCGGTACGGGCCCGACGGCAAGCTGCACCCCGAGATCCTCGACGACTACTGGCAGAAGGGTTTCTACGTGTTCACCGGCGTGGTGGGCGCAGACGAGATCGCCGAGCTGCGCGCCGACGTGGCCGAGGTCATCGAGGGTGCGCCGGTGCGCAAGGGCGCAGAGGTGGACCGCCACGGCCGGCCTGCGCTGGGGCGCGACTGCGCCGTCGAGCCGTACATCCACGTGGCCCCGCTGTCGGATCCGTGGGGCGGCACCGATGCTCTTGCGGGTCGGCACCAAGTGCAGATGGACCAGCCGACGCCCGATGAGGAGGCCCCAGCAGACGTCGTCTACCTGATCTTCGGCATGTGCCAGTCGATGCCCTCGGCGCTGCGGCTGTACGGGCACGCCGACCTGATGTCGATTGCCGAGAGCATCAATGGCCCCGACTTCGTCCCGTACAACGACGCCATCTTCGTGAAGGAGCCAGGGCTGGGCGGCTCGGTGGCGTGGCACCAGGACGGTGTCACCCATTGGGACAATCCCGACTGGGACATGGGCATCCACGGCTTCAACTTCCAGGTGCAGCTCTATGAGACCACGGCTGCCAATGCGCTGTGGGTGGTTCCCGGCACGCACACGGCCGGGCGCATCGACCTGCGCGCCAAGGTTGCCGACAACGGCGGCAGCACGATGCTGCCCGACGCCATCCCGCTGCTGTGCGAGCCCGGCGACGTGACGGTGGTGAACCGGCACATGGTCCACGGCTCCTATGCCAATACGTCCGCAGACCCGCGCATCTCGATCACGTTCGGCTTCCACCGCAGGAAGTCCGTGCTCGGCGTGACCGGCCAGCTGCGAGTGCAAGCACGTGACGCAGCCACCGTCTACGACGAGGAGCGGGTGTTCAAGCGGTCGTCGGTGATCGCCGTGGCCATCGACGCCCGGGCGCAGCATCGCCCTGGCGAGCGGCGCTACACGTACGCCCCCTTCGTTGGCCTCGAAGACGACTTCCGCTACGGCGATGAGACCTTCGAGCGCGTCATCCGCGACTACAACCTCAACGACCTCGCCATCTAACCGCCGGCCCCGCCCAGCTCGGCTGCAAGCTTCACGCCACCGCCGGACCCAGTGATGTCGAGGCCTCGGGCAGTATGCGTCGCGATAGCGGCAGCGCTTGCCGTTGCTGCGTGCGGTGCCGACACAGACACCGACCCGGACTCGGACTCGGACACCGAGCCAGATCAAGCCGGAACAACAGTCCCCGCGCTGGCGCCGACTACGACCGCTGAGCTGTCTGCGCCAGTCACGACCGCTGTGCCGGCGCCCACGACAGCAGTACCGGACGAACGGGCCCCGGCCACCACCGAGACCCAGCCAGGCGCCGGTCTCGAGCCGCCGCAGATCACCATCTGGTCCACACCGCGGCTTCACGGCACGACGCTCAGAGCGTCATGGCAGGTCACACCTGTCGAAGCACAATGCACCTACGACTTGCGCAACGTCTCCGGCGACGTCATAGGAACCGGAGTGGCTGACATCGCCGGAAGCGACGACCGCGGCAGGGGCCTGCGAGCCGAATACGACCCCGGAACAGCTGAGTCCCTGGGCAGCGTCGTGATCCGATGCACCCACCTTGGAGCGCCAAGCGACCCAGCTGAGTTTCCGGTACACCGTGTGAATTATCAAAACCGCTCAGAAAACAGCGTCATCCCTGCAACAGATGCGCACTATTTCGATCACAATGAAATACGTGCCCTGTTTGGCGATTGCCCACTTGGGAAACGGCTGCCTACAAATGAGCTAGAGCCGATTCACATGGTCGGCAAGGTGGAGGACCTAGACGGCGACGGCTGGGTAAGTGTGAATGACTGGCTTAACACGGGCCTTGATTTCTGGGAGTCAGTTTTTGAGAACTGGGACACAGACACCCACAACATAAACGGTAAAGAGGTCGCATCTGGCTGGTGGACTAATAAGCAGCTGAGAATGTACTTTCCCGACGGAGGCGTAACTGCTGATAGCGCCCGACAGGCCGCCTTCTACAATAATACTGTCGATCTGTTGTGGATTGGTGGCGAGAGCTCTGTGAATATCGACTGGGTTACCGGCCCGTTGAAATACATTGTAGACGGTCGCGCCTACTATGCCCATTCGAGTCTGTATCGCCGCTTAGAGAGCACCGTGGGTTTCGTGTCCGAGCACCCCGGTTCCGAAGCACCATGGGACATTAGAGCCCGCTGGATAGCTGACGACGGGTTGCTTGGACATGACCCCAACCCGCCAAGGGTGGTATCCGCTGAGTTGTTGTGGGACTGGATGGATACTCGCCACAGCTTTGTGCCAGTTGACAAAGAACCGACAGCTTGGGCAATGCGCACACTGCTTGAAGCCAGAGACTCAGAATGCGTTGCTGGCAAGACGCGGGAACACTGCGAAAGCGGAGACTTCCACAGCTCCCCGCATATGCGCCATCCGAACCAGGGAGGGAGCCGCCTTGGCGCAGTGCTGTGGAGCGCCGTATGTCCTGAGATAACGCCATAGGGAGAGGTGTTAAATCGAGAAGCGTCGGCGCCTGCTCTGTTGTCTGTGGCGCTTCAGCGGAAAGTCAAACTATGACGGCTCCGCACTTGCGTTACAGCAAACATGGCTGCGAGCTCGGCAAGTCCGTCAGAAACCTAGTGTGCGGAAGCCCCATGAGTCTGGCATGGCGCCAGCCGGCGACCCCAACGGCCTACAAAGCGACAATCCGGGCAGCTGAGCAGACGAGACCGTCGAGCGCGTCATCCGCGACTACAACCTCGACGACCTCGCCACTTGGCCGCGGACACGCGGACACTGCCATAGTGTCCGGCGATGCACTGGGCGAGACAGGCTGACGGCGCGAGGTCGAGACTTGCTGCCTTGAGGTACCGGTGGTCGATAAGGCGCGCGGTCTTGTGCGTGGCTGCACTCATCGGTGCGGTGGCTGTGCTGCCGCAGCCTGCGTCGGCTCAGTCAGCCAGCTCCGCACTCGCAGGCATCGATGTTGTGCGTCATGGGGGCGCTGATCGCTACGAGACGTCGTTGTTGATCGCCGAGGCGTTCGCCAAGGGTGCTGGCGGCACTGTTGGGGATGTGGTGATGGTGTCGGGCCGTCACTGGACCGACGCGGTGGTGGCGGCTTCGTTTGCGTCCAGGTACGGCGCGCCGGTGCTGATGACGCCTCCGGGTGGTCTGCGAGACGACGCTTTGGCGTTCCTCAAGCGGGTGGGCGCCGAGAATGTGCATGTCGTCGCGGCCGGGACGTGGCCAGACACGAACGTGTCGCCGCGGGTGTTCGACCAGCTCCGCGAAGCGGGCTTGATGGCGTTCGGCACCCATGGCGCCGACCAGTACGCCATCGGCGCGGCGATTGCGCGTTGGCACGTCCGGCCCGGGAGCCTGTCGAGTGCTGGTGGGTCGGCGATCATCGCCAACGGCGAGGTGTTTGCTGACGCCCTCGTGGCCGGTCCGATGTCATACAAGGCTCACGTGCCGGTGCTGCTGACGCCGCGCGACGAGCTGCACTCGGAGGTCGCGGACTATCTGCGCGACGCCGACATCGCCCATGTGGTGCTGATGGGGGGCACCGCCGCGCTGTCAGACGAAGTCGAGAAGGCCATCAGGGGTCTCGGCATCGCCGAGGTCGACCGCATGGCCGGGGCGACACGATTCGAGACTGCCGCCATGACCGCCCGCTACGCCGCCGACAAGTTCACCGGCGGCTGTTTTGGCGGTTCCAGCGTCGGTCTCGCACGGGCCAGGGTCCCATTCGACTCGCTCGGCGCTGCGCCGCTGCTGGCACAGCGCTGCGCACCCCTCGTGCTCACCGACCCCGCCAGGGTGCCCCCAAGCACCGCCGGTTTCCTCGACTCCGTTCAGCGCCGCAATGTTGGTCGAGATCTCAACCTCACCGTGTTCGGTGGCAACGCCGCAGTGTCCCAAGAAGCACTCAACGCATACCAAATGGCCAACCCGCCGACCAAATACAAGAACCGATCCCCCAACAGCGTGCTACCTGCAACCGACGAGTTCTTCATCAATCATGACGAGGTAAAGCAGCTTCTGCCGCAATGCCCGCGCCTAGACGACCCCCATGACCAGTGGCACCCCAACACACTGAGGGAGATTTACAAAGATCAGATCCGGCAGTCAGGATTTGACACTGTCGTGACCGTGTCGAAGCGCAATGACCCAGCTGGAGTACTGTTTTCCACCGGCTGGTATACGGACGAAAAACTCCAGTATTACTACGGCAAGTCGTACTCAAACCCGCCCATCACCACGGAATGGGCTCGAAGGAAAGTCGCCTACAGCCCCAACTGGAACACCGTCTTGTTCCAGCAACCCACCCACGACCTCGGCAAATTTTCCTACCAATACCCCGACTGGATGACAGGACCAGGCCGTGATGACAGGCCTGGGTACCGGGGTCTAGCGTACAAGCTGACGAGCTGGTACATCAGTGACGAGTGGGGTCCGGGCCGAGGGAATCTTGAGAGCCCAACACCGTGGTGGGTCAATCACAGGGGCATTAAACTCACCGGACGCTCAGACATTGACCGGCAGGCACGTATATCGCCGAATGTAATGTCGGGTCGCCAACGTCGGGACGGGACGGTGCCAATGTCTATGGGCGGCCTAATGCTGTATGACTGGACTTCTTATATGCACCAGTGGCCACCTCTCTACCGGGAGCCGGCAGTCTGGGGACTATTGACCCTGCTGGAGCACGTCGACGCGTCATGTGTTTACCGCGAAGTGTACGAATTGTGCGATCAACCAATCACATCGGACCTGTCGCCGCATCTGCGCCACGATGAGCATGCTTCCGAGCTCGGCATAGCTCTCAGAAACCTGGTGTGCGGACAATTCAATGAGTCCGGCAGGACCCTTGCCGGCCAACCCGGCGACCCCGGCGACCCACGAGGCAACAACTCGCCCGGCTGAACCGACAAATTCCCGATGCAGCATGCAGCGTTCGCACAGACACCGAGCTGGCCGCTCTGCCTGATGCCCAAGATGCCCTCACAGCAGGGCAGACCAGCAGTGACTCTCTGTGTAGGCCTCGAAGACGATCTCCGCTTCAACGACGGAATCTTCGAGCGCGTCATCCGCGACTACAACTTCAACGACCTCGCCATCTGACGCCCCGAATTAGCGCTCTTGCTCGTTCCATGGGTTGATCAGGTGCAGGTCGAGGCCTTCGAAATCGGCGGTGTTGCGAGTCGCCACAGCGAGTCGCCGCACGGCGGCAGTTGCTGCGATCAATGAATCGGCGACATCGAGCACCCGACCTGCCGACCGTGCGAGTGCTCGCAGCTCGGCAGCGTGCTCGGCTTCGGCGACTCCCACCGGCACAATCCGACGCGCCTGGCTGGCCAGCGACCTGACCGCAGCTGCCACGCTGTCGCGGCGACGGCCGGACGCCATCAGCTCGACGCCGTACTCCAGTTCGTGCACTACAACCGTCGACAGCCAGAAGTCGGTCTCGGCGGCGAGGAACGCCAGCACATTCGCATCGGGCGAGGGTCGAGCAGTCTCGGCTACGACGTTGGTGTCGAGCAGGACGCCATTCACTGGACATCGGTCGCGTAGTCGATGAAGGGAATCGGACGGTCCGAGCGGCGGTCGGGGGCTTCGAGTTCGTGACCGCGTGGCATGTTCTTGATGAGCCACCGCCCCAGGTGCACCTCAGGTTCGGTGTGCTGTTCCCAGACGTGTTCAGGGACGACGACGAAGGTCCTGCGCGTGCCGATGCGCTGGGGGCCGTCGGATTCCGCGCAGCGGAGAATGTGAGACAGCCGGGCCTTCGCCTCAGCCACCGTCCAGATGCGCTCTGATGCCGTCACCTCAGCAGACATGGCTCCTCCGCTCGTCGGGTCAACTAGTCTATATGAGACTAGTTACGTCGAGCACTCATGCTGGTGGGGATTGCTCCGTCGGCGGTCGCGGCAAGGGGACCTCGACCGCGGTCAGTTGAACGAATCCGGCAGAACTCCCGCTGGACAGCCCGGGGACCCATCAGCTTCCCTCGCCTCACGGATCAGCTCTCGGTGGGTTCATTACTCATGACGTCCTGTTCTGCGCATCGGAGGATGCTCCCGGAGTCGAGCAACTTTGGCTCGATGGACCAGTTCCCGACACGTATGACTCCGATTTTCCGCATAATCGTCGTGTCGCTCTTGCGTCTGCGCTTGACCACGAAGACACTCTTGGCTGCATCGAGTTGTATCGGAAACAGCGGATGCTGACCGAGCTTGGACAGACCGGACTTGACTTGGTCTCCGGCGTGCTCGCGGAGCGTGAGCTTCATCTCCACGATGAGCCATTCATCTCGTTCGCCGCAATCGCGGAGCGCAATGATGTCAGGCTTGACCTCTCCATGTGCGAAAGCACTGCAGTCATCGCAGTCCCAGGCCGCCGCGACGAGTTCGACAGAGATCGTGCAGCCGTCCTTGGCGAGAACCGCCATCTGCGGGTCAATGTCGATCTCGCATCCACATCGAGCGTGCAGCGCGGTCAGCCGTGTGGCCGAAGTGCCGCTGCTCACTGAGTATCGCTGAGAAGCCGCGAGGTTTCTTCGGAGAGCCGATCGGCTACGGCGACGTACTCGTCCTCGGGAATGCCCCAATCCGGATCGATCTCGACGGGGACGATGGCGGTCCCGACCGTGCGGTCGCGACGGTCAAATCTGTAGACAGCGAGATCCTCGACGCTGATCGAAGCGCCGACACCTTGCCCCTCCGGTTGCTTTGCCGATGCACGCAGCATGCAGTTGGATACCTGATGCAGGAATTCAGTGCTGTGCGTCGTACACAGCACGTTGACGCCGGCCTGTGAGAGCGCTACGAGTGCCTCAGACACGGCGAGCACGGCTTCAGGGTGCATGTGCGCCTCGGGCTCGTCGATGAGCAGTAGGTCGCCGGGGCTGAGCAGTTCGCTGATCCAACTGATGAGTGGCGCGAGTTCGGCAACCATCGAGGATGCTCGCTGAACAGGAATGATCTGCTTGCCGTGCTTGTAGCTCAGCGACGGCACCCGTTCGCGACCGTGACCGACAACCACACTGCCGCCGATGAGTGTCTCAAGGTGGTTTGTCGCCGCTTCGAAATCGCGTCCGCCTGCATGCCGGGGTCGCCGCGGCAGTGCCCATGATCGATGTCGGCGGCGCGGACTGGTCAGCCGTTGGAGTTCGATCAGAAAATCGAGCGCGATCCCGCCGAGCGCAGCAGGTTCACGACCGGAAAGAGCAAGACCCTCGCGCTCTTGCTCAAGTCGCATGCGCACCACGTCAGTCCACGATTCGAGGAGACCAGACCGACCTGCCGGCAGATAGTGCACCGCGCCGCCCAGACCTGACTCAGGAAGAAGATGGCGATGCCAAAAAAGATCAGCCAGAAACGACGTAGCCCGTCGGGACAACTGCTCGTCACGAGTCGACTCCCCGTCCTCGGCCAACTCCGTCAGGTAGTCGTCAATCAGGTCGAAGGTGCGAGTTGCTCGAAGATCACCAAGGCTGATGTCCTTCGGAGACAGGGGGTGCCGTTCGTGGTCACCGGAAAGCGCGAAGAGGGTCGAGGGACTGTCGCCGGAAGCCTCCCGGGCAATGGCGAACTCGAGGGGCTCGCTGCAACCCCATCGTCTGAGTTCGTCGAGACTCTCGACGTCGAAGTAGACCGCCAGCCGATTCTTGAGCAGCTCGCCTGCGCGTTCGAGTCGTGAACTCATCCACGCTTGGACTTTGCTCTCGAAGGGGTGAATCAAGTCTGCTGTGTGCGCGACGCTCGTATCTCGCAATTCGCTGACCAGGTCAATCGACTCTTCTGGCGTGAGGGCCGGTTCGACCGGCCCGTTCACGCGCTGGAGTGCCTTGAACGCGGCATAAATCGCTTGGGCCATGTAGGTCTTGCCCGAGTTGTTCTTGCCGATGAGGATCGTGAGTGGGCGCAGCTGGATGGTGCCTGTCGCGATGGGGCCCAAGTTCTCGACCCTAAATGCTGGCAGTGCAGCGCTCATTTCGGTGCTCCCCGCCGAACAACTGCCACTAGTGGCGTCGCGCCGGATGCTACCGATCCGGATCGCATGTCCTTGCAGGTTGAGCGATTGCTTGACCGCGCTCGGCGGCGGGGTCGGCAGTGGACTTCCGGGGCGCAAGGCACTTTGCCATCCCAGAGCATGCTGCACCATATGCCGCATCCGACCGAAGGCTCCCGCGACTGTCTTGCTTCGCAGCAGCTACGCCGAGTTGTAGAGCTCGGTGACGAGGTCGAGGGCTTGGGTGACCAGCGGCAGGGGTTCGCCGGAGCGGGTGAGCAGCAGCAGGGAGACCGAGGCGGCGGCGTCGCTGATCGGCACGTAGTGCAGGCCTGGCGGCCGGAACGTCTGCACGCTGGCGGGCACGATGGCGACGCCCTCGCCTGCGGCCACGAATCCGAGGATGGTGGTGTACTCGGTGGCCTCGATCATGGGGTCGTAGGCGACGCCCTGGGCGCTGAACATCCCGGCCAGCACGGCGTGGAGGCTGGGCGACACCCCCCGGTCGAAGCCGATGATCGGCTCGCCCGACAGATCGTGCAGCGCTGCAGCCGGCTGTCGGGCCAGCCGGTGAGCGCCGCCCGCGGCCAGCAGCAGCCGCTCATTCGTCACCAGGGTCGCCTCCACCTGGTCGGCGTCGCCGGCGGCTCTGCCGATGCCCAGATCGATGTGTCCGGCGAGCAGCGCCTTGACCTGTTCATCGGAGCTCAGCGTGTGTAGCTCGAAGTCGACCCGGGGCCGTCTCCGGCGGTACTCGGCCAGCACGCGCGGCATCACCTCGTAGGCAGCCGAGTCGACGAAGCCGACCCGCAGCGTGCCCGTGTGACCTTCGCGGCGCTGCGACATGAGGCGCTCCACGCCGTCCGCAGCCGCCAGCAGTCGAAGCGCTTCGGGATAGAGGAACCGTCCGGCTTCCGTCAACGACACGCGGCGGGTGCTGCGGTCGAACAGCGGTGCATCGAGTTCGCGCTCCAGCAGGCGTATCTGCTGGCTCAGCGGAGGCTGGGACATGTGCAGTCGCTGCGCGGCCCGACCGAAGTGCAGCTCCTCGGCCACCGTGACGAAGTAGCGCAGGCGCTGCAAGTTCACGCCGCACAGCGTAGAAGCGATTGAGATGCAGTACATCTGAATTATGTGCAAATTGATACTTCCCGTCACCGAGCGGGGTGCTTACCCTGCATGGCGATGGCAGCAATCGGGGGTCGGCTGCGGCGACGCCCGCCCAAGTATTCGGCGGCTGCGCTGGCCTGGAAAGGCCTCCGCGGCGAATCGTGGCCCCGCGTGTGGCGCGATTGCGACCTGAAGAGCTCTTACGACGCCGTGGTGATCGGCGGCGGCGTGCACGGCTTGGCCACCGCCTACTACCTGGCTCGCAACCACGGCATGACCAACGTGGCCGTGCTCGACAAGGCCTATCTGGGCAGCGGCGGCTCGGGGCGCAACACGGCCATCGTGCGCTCCAACTACCTCACCCCTGAAGGGGTGGCCTTCTACGACCGATCGGTGCACCTGTATGAGCAGATGGCGGTGGAGCTGAACATCAACGTGATGTTCAGCCAGCGCGGCCACCTCACGCTGGCCCACTCCGACGCCTCCCTGCGCACGATGCACTGGCGTGCCGAGGTCAACAAGCTCGGCGGCGTCAACTCCAGCGTGATCGGCCCCGACGAGATCAAGCAGGAGTGCCCGAGCCTCGACACCTCCGACCACCCCCGCTACCCGATCCAGGGCGCCCTCTATCACCCGCCCGGCGGCGTCGTCCGCCACGATGCGGTGGTGTGGGGCTACGCCCGGGCGGCGGACCACATGGGCGTCGAGATGCATCAGAAGACCGAGGTCACCGACATTCTCTGCGAGGGCGGCGACGGTCCCGACGGCAAGGGCGCCGGGGGCCGGGTGACCGGGGTTCGCACGAACCGGGGCGACATCTCCACGCCGATCGTGATCAACTGCACCGCCGGGTGGGCATCGCTCATCTCGACCATGGCCGGCGTGCGGCTGCCCATCACCACCCACCCCCTGCAGGCCGCCGTCACCGAGCCGGTGAAGATGTTCCTGCCCACGGTGGTGGTCTCGGGTTCGCTTCACGTGTACGTGAGCCAGACCGACCGGGGCGAGCTGGTGTTCGGCGCCTCGGTCGACCCCTACGCCAACTACTCGGTGCGCGGCTCGCTGGAGTTCACCGAGGGACTGGCTGGGCACGTGCTCGAGCTGATGCCCGGCGTTTCGCGTATGCGGATTCTGCGCCAGTGGTCAGGCCTGTGCGACATGACTCCCGACTACTCGCCGGTGATGGGCTTCACACCCGTCGACGGCTTCCTGGTGGATGTGGGCTGGGGCACCTACGGATTCAAGGCTGCACCGGTCTCCGGCGAGCAGATGGCCGAGGCCGCCGCGACAGGCCGCACGCCCAAGCTGATCGAAGCCTTCGCCCTCAGCCGTTTTGACAACGGCGAACTCGTGGGCGAAAAGGGTGCAGCGTCGGTGGGCCACTGATGTCTCGCTTCGTGCTTCCCCCGAGTGCCATGAGGCCCACCGGCGCCGATACGACAGTGGTGGGTCATTGATGTTGCTTGTCCCTTGCCCCAACTGCGGTCCACGCAACTCGACCGACCTCCGGTACGGCGGCGAGTCGCACGCCCGTCCCGATCCCAACACAGCCTCGCCGGCCGAATGGCGGGCCTACCTGTACCTGCGCGACAACCCCGCCGGCTGGCTGCGCGAGAACTGGTACTGCGCGTCGGGCTGCCGCCGCTGGTTCTCGATCGAGCGCAATACCGCCACCAACGAATTCCGCGATCCGCCCCTGCCCGGCGACAAAAGAGGCGGTGCGGCATGAGTGCGTGCGTACCCGGAGTTGTCTGGGGTTTCCAGCCCGACGGCATGAGAGGCAGCGCGGCATGACGATGAGCCGGCAGGGCGTCCAGCCCACCGAGGTGATCGACCGGGCCGCCAAGCTTCGCTTCCGCTGGAACGGCAAGCGTTTCAGCGGGTTCGAGGGCGACACGATCGCCTCTGCCCTGGCCGCTTCAGGAGAGCAGATCTTCTCCCGCTCCATGAAGTACCACCGGCCCCGGGGCATCCTCACCGCCGACTACTGGGATCCCAACCTGATGGTTCAGGTGGGCGACGACCCCAATGTGCGGGCTGGCCACCGCTTGCTGGAGAGCGGCATGGACGTCCGCTCGCAGAACGCGTGGCCGTCGCTGAACCGCGACATCAAGGCGGTGAACGGTCTGCTCGGGCGCTTCCTGACGGCCGGCTTCTACTACAAGACCTTCATGCGGCCGCAATGGCTGTGGCCCACCTACGAGCGGGTGCTGGCCACGTTCGCCCCGGGCGGCAAGATCGACCTCGACACCCCGCACGCCTACCACGACAAGCGCTACACGCACCCCGACGTGGTGGTGGCCGGAGCAGGCCCGGCCGGCATCGAGGCGGCGCTGGCCGCCAGCAGCGCGGGCGCCAGCGTGATGCTGGTCTCCCATGAGCACAGCGTGGGCGGCCATCTGCGCTACTCGAGCGCTGCCGCCGATCAGGCCGCGCTCGCCGAGCTGCGCACTGCGCTGGACGCTTCCGATGTCGAGGTGCTGACCGACTCGACCGTGACCGGTCGGTATGAGGACAACTGGCTCGGCATCGTCCAGCGCAACCACCCGGTCGCAGTCGAGCGTCTCATCAAGGCCCGCGCCAAGACGCTGGTGGCAGCGCCCGGCCTGATCGAGCGTCCCTACGTGTTCGAGGGCAACGACCGGCCCGGCGTCATCACCTCGGGCGCAGCACGTCGCCTGGTGAACCTCTGGGGCGTCAAGCCGGGCGAGCGGGCGGTGGTGTTCAGTGCGAATGCCGAGGGAGATGCCGCGGTCGCCGACCTGGAACGGGTGGGCACCGAGATCGCTGCCGTCATAGACGGTCGCACCGGGGGCAGCATCAGCTCGACCCGCGGCTCGTCGCGGGCGGTCGACGCAGTCGTAGCCGACGGAGCCTCCATCGGCGCCGATCTGCTCGTGGTAGCAGCCGGCTGGACGGCGCCGACATCGCTGCTCAACATGGCAGGCGACCGTCCCGTCTATGACCCGGCCGCGGCCAGGTTCTTCCCGTCCGACCCCCCCAGCAATGTGCTGGCGACGGGTGGCCTCGCCGGCGATGCCGATCTTGACGGGCTGCGTCAGCATGGCGCCGCCACGGGCCGCCTCGCCGCTTCCCGGGCCGCAGCCGTGCGCCATCGCCTGCAGGCCCGCACCGCCCGGGCACTGCCGGTCGACGGCGACGAGCCCGCCTGGGCACCCGACGAGCGGGCACCGCTCGGCCGCGACCCCCACCCCGAGCTCTACCGCGCCGACACCCACGGCATGGTGGACATGTCCGAGGACATCAGCTCCAAGGACCTGGTGGCCGCGGCGCACGAGGGCTACGACTCGGTGGAGCTGGCCAAGCGCTACACCACGGCCACGATGGGACCCTCGCAGGGCAAGCTGGAAACGGTCAACACCGTTGCGGCCATTGCCGAGGCGCGCGGCGAGACGATCAGCGAGGTCGGCACCACCGTGTGGCGGCCCCCCTATGCGCCCGTCACGCTGGGTGCGCTCGCCGGCCGGATGTTCGAGCCGGTGCGAGTGTCGTCGATCCATCCCTGGCACGAGGCCAACAACGTCTCGGTGATCCAGGCCGGCCAGTGGCTGCGCCCCGACCATTACGGCGACCCGGCAGCCGAAGTGCGCAATGTCCGCCGCAACGTCGGGCTCATCGACGTCACGCCGCTGGGCAAGCTCGATCTGCGCGGCCCCGACGTGCCCAAGCTCCTCAGCCTGCTCTATGTCAACAAGTGGATGAAGCTGGGCGTGGGCCGGGTGCGCTACGGGATGATGTGCGCCGAGGACGGCGTGGTGCTCGACGACGGGGTCACCGGTCGCCTCGGCGAAGACCACTACATGATGTCCACCACCAGCTCGGGTGCCGGCGGTGTGTGGGAATGGGTCGAGAACTGGCTCCAGACCGAGCGCCCCGACTGGCAGGTGCACGTCACCCCGGTCACCACCGCCTACGCCAGCATCAACGTGGCCGGGCCCAAGTCCCGCGAGCTCATGAGCAGGGTCTGCGCGGGCGTCGATCTCGATGCCGAGGCGTTCCCGTACATGACCGTCCGCCAGGCCACCGTGGCCGGCGTGGCGGGCTGCTTCATGTGGCGGATCGGCTTCACCGGTGAGCTGTCGTTCGAGCTGCACGCGCCTGCAGGTCACGGCCTGCGTGTCTGGGAAGCCCTCATGGATTCCGGCAGCGATCTCGGCGTGGCGCCGTTCGGCTTGGAGGCCCAGCGCATCATGCGCCTCGAGAAGGGGCACTTCATCGTGGGCCAGGACACCGACGGGCTGACGCTGGGACCCAGCACCGGCACGGGGTCGCTGATCAAGCTCGACAAGGACGATTTCGCCGGCAAGCCCGAACTGGCCTGGGCGGCCGACCGGTCGCTGCCGCTCGTAGTGGCCATCCAGCCCGACGATCCCGACGTGGTACCCGAAGAGGCCGCGCAGATCGTGCGGGGCGATACCAACGAGATCCTGGGCCGGATCACCTCTTCGCGCTACTCGCCGACGCTGAACCGGTCGATCTGTCTCGGTCAGGTCGAGCCCGACCTGGCCGCCGGCGGCACGAAGGTGACGGTGCTGCTGGAGTCGGGCGAGCGCATCGGCGCGACGGTGATCGACCACCACGCCCATTTCGATCCCGCTGGGGAGCGTCTCCGTGGCTGATGCACCCGCATTCGAGAGTCCGGTCGTACGGAGCTATCCGGCCTCGCGAGCCGGTGATCTGACGCTGTCTGACGAGAGCGCTGTCACCAAGTGGCTCGTACGCGCCGGTGCCGAAGGACCGACGGCCGATCTGCTCGACGCTCGCTTCGGAACCTCGCGGCTGACACCCGGCGATGCGCTCGTGTTGGGTTCCCGTCCTGGCGAGTGGATCGTCGTGGGCGCCGCTTCTGAGGTGGCCGCGGCAGTCGCTGGCCTCGACAGGCTCGAAGAGCAGGAGTTCTGCTCCGCGCTGGACTGGACCCATGGTCGGGCGATGTTCCGGGTGACCGGCGCCAGCGCTCCGCGCATGCTCGAGAAGGTGTGCGGCATCGACTGGAGCGACCATATGACGCCCGACGGTGCCGTGGTCTCGGCCCCAGTGGCCCTGGTCACGTGCGACATCGCCCGCAATGACCGTGACAGGGTCCGCTCCTACCTGATCTTCTGCGACCGATCCTTCGGCCAGTACCTCTTCGGCGCGCTGATCGACGCTGGCAACGAATTCGGCCTGTCGGTCGCCGCAGCATCAGCCAGCTAGGCCGTAACGCCGCCGGTCACCCGTCGGTTGCGGATGCTGGGCCAGATTCGACCCGTGAGGCGGCGCGGTCGATGAACACGTCGGCGTTGTCGGCCCATTCCTCGAAGCCGATCTCGCCGCCGTCGGTGAGCCACCCGAGCGCCGAGTTCATTCGATCTGCGAGGTCGGTGTCGTCGGCGTCGACAGTGCAGCCGCCGGTCTCGACTCGCTCGTCGACCACGCTGACGGCGAATTCGTCGCCGTAGGCGGCAGCGGCGGCCGTGGTCTCCACGATGCCCTGGGCTATGGCATCGACCGTGCCGCTGCGCAGAGCATCGAGCTGGGGCTCGGAGGTGTCTGCGGTATCGAGGCCGGGTGACCGCAGCCGGTCGAGATACACCACCTCAGGCTTGGAGGGATCGGCGGGGATCAGCCGCACTCGGCCGTCGAGTTCGGCCGACGCGCCGCCCGGGCTGATCCGCAGAACGCTGTCGGCGGTTGCCTCCACGACCGACGAGCCAGTGTCGCCGTTCCCAGTATTGACGACGATCACCGTTCCCTCGGTGAGCCGCCCATCATCGTCGGCAACCCCGATGAGTTGCAGCAGCCGCGATTCGCCGGTGGTGGCGGTCTGCACACCCACCGTGTCGTCGCCGTCGAGCGCGTCGTAGGTGCCCAACTGATCCGCGTCGGCGGCACGAACCAGCAGCGACTGGCGGAACTCGATGTGACCGTCGGTGAACCGCACGGCGACTTCCCTGTCGGGGCCGCGGGCACGCCCCGCGTCAATGGTGATGCCGCCGCACGCCATGTCGACGCCTTCGGCTGCGGGCAACAGCCAGATCCCGCCCCAATCGTCGACGCCGTGGCGCAGGAACGTCACGCCGATGCCCGGCATCGCCTCGACGGCGTCGAGCAGATCGGCTTCGTACCCCGCATGCAGGTCGAAGCCTGCGGTGCCGGGCCGTGGGTCCAGCGAACTGCTGACCGGCGCGTAGTGCGCATAGAACGCCAAGCTGACCGTGCGCGCACTCAATTCCGCCGAGGCCGCACCCGAGTTCTCGTCAGCGTCTGCGCCGGCACAGCCCGCAGCAGTCAGCGCGACACCCATCAGCACAGTCGCAGCCCGCAAGCGCAGCCGCCGTGCCGTCACACCGGCCCAACTGACCATGCCTCGGGCGCCTGCGCGAACCATTGGCTGCGCCCTGAGATCGCCTCGAGCACATTCACGCCCGACAGATTGCCAGCCGGCTTGCTGTGATGCCATAGGGTTCGGCTGTGGGTCGAATCGAGCGGGAGCACATGTCATGGCGATGAAGGGGATGGAAGACAGCCAGGTGCTGTCGTTCAATGAGCAGATCATCGCCGAATTTCGTGAGAACGAGGGGCGCTGCGGCGGCTTGTTCGAGGGCAACCCGATGCTGCTGCTGACCATGACCGGCGCTCGCAGCGGACGGCAGCTCACCAGCCCGCTCACCTACCACGAGCTCGACGGCGACTGGATCGTGTTCGCGTCGGCCGGCGGCCACCCCAGCCACCCCGCGTGGTACCACAACGTCACCGCCAACCCGGCGGTCACCGTCGAGATCGGCACCGAGTCGTTCGCAGCGACCGCCGCTGAACTGTCGGGCAGCGAGCGCACCAAGGCGTTCGACGCGATGTGCGAGGCCATGCCCCGATTCGGCGAGTACCAAGCATCGGTCGATCGGGAGATCCCCGTCATCCGCCTGCGCCGCAGCATCTGAGCGTCGCCCCGGCCCCGCTCGGCCCGCAGCGCAGTTGCAGCGTCACTGTCGCAGGCTCGCACCTCATCGAGACCGCGTGTCTGAGACGTCGGCACGACTGCGCTGCCATCATGTCTTGCCGCGCGCTGTCTGAGCTGTGTATCGTCGTGAGCCGCTGTGAAGTGTGGAGGCACTCGGAATGAACTTGAAGCCGAAGTCGCTTGGAAACCGTTCCTCTTCGATGGCTGCTCGACGGTCAAACTCGGGGGGGGGGGGTGAGCCCATGGTGGCGGACGCTGCTTGCCTCGGTTGGACTCGCTCTGGCGGCCTCGGTGCTGGTGCTCGCCGGCCCGCCGATGCCGGAGGCGGGCGCCCAGTCCACTACCACCGTCCAGTTTGACCGAGACGGCTACAACGCCGCCGAGGGCGATTCGGCACACGCCAAGCTGACCTTCAGCCCAGCGACCACGTCGCAGGCGACGTTCACTATCAACACCACTGCGGGCACGGCTACCGCTGGGGCCGATTTCACCGTCGGCCCTCATTCCTGCACCGTGCCCTCGGGGCGGACTTCCCATGTCTGCAATATCCCCGTTCTCGCCGACAGTCAGATCGAGGACTACGAGCAGTTCACTATCGCACTGGCAGCGCCGCCGTCGGGTTTCACGCTGGGCGCCAACAGCACAGCCACTGTGCAGATCGTGAATGTCAGTGTGGTGCCGGAGGACTGGGCGTTGAAGCCTGCTGGCGTGGCTGCGGGTGATCAGTTCCGGTTGTTGTTCAAGACTCACAATGAGCGCGACAGCACCGCCAGCGCAATCGCCACCTATGACACGTTCGTGCGTAATCGGGTGAGCGGCTCGAGTACTGGTCATGCGGATATTCGTCAGTATTCGTCGACGTTTAGGGTGGTGGGCTCCACGGCGGCGGTGGACGCGGCGTGGCATACCGCTACGGGCATCGTGGTGGGCGGCGAGCCGAGCCATACGCCGTTCTCGACGCCGGTCTATTGGCTGAACGGCCCCAGGATCGCGGATGACTACAACGATTTCTGGGACGGCACCTGGGACGACAACAGCCACGGCGCGCATCGGCGGGCCGACGGCAACGTGTCCACCAACAACCGGGGCCCAAATACCGGCACCCGCACCGGCACGACCCATGCCACCGCGGGCACCAAGAAGCCGAACAGGCCGCTGGGCGCGAGCCAGACTCGCTGGGGCGGCGGCGACCCGGGCCAGAACCCGATCGACCAGGGCGACATCCCCCGGGCCATGAGCAACGTCTATGTCGGCCTGTCGGGCATCTTCGAGGTCGCCCAGGTCGCGCCGCGGCCTGCGCAGTGGAAGCGTCCGCCGGAGACGGCGTCGGTGCGGTTCGGGGGTCATGGCCGGGAGGTGAATGTGAGGCTGGAGGTGCCGCCGGGTGTGCACGGCAATGGTGTGGTGTTCACGATCTCGGATGGCACTGCGCAGGATCATTTGACGGGTTCGTGCAGCGGCGGGAGTGATTACGACAACCGCGACTACGAGAGCTATCCCTTCAGCCAAACCGATGACGGCAGAGCTGGTGAGCCGAGTCACGGATCGAATGGGGGCACTCGTAACATTGACCGTTTCCACCGTCGCGACTTGCGGGCTGGCGGGTCGGTGTCGATTCCGATCATCTTGTGCTCGCCGTCGGTGGGCAAGAACTTCAAGATCAATTGGGGCTACATCGCGAGCACGCCTCTGTATGGGACGACCTATGACCCGGAGGCGCCGAACTGCAAGTCGAAGGATCTGGTGATTCCGGCTCGGCCGTACAGGGCCCCTGGAATGCGCACCGGGTACGGCAAGACCTATTGGGATCCGGGCGAGCCTGGCCGGGCGCGCCAGGAGATAAAGGTTTCGTACACGTGTTTCACCACGGTGACGGTGCTGGCGTCTGTTGGTGGGTTCGGTGACGGCTTGGACTCGGTGTCGGCGCAGGATGATTCGGTTCCGTGCGATGCCGGCGAGGGCGTGAGGCGGGCGCGTGCGGCGTTCGAGTGGCATATGAGTTACGGGTCGAACGCTGCGATGTTCTGGCGGATCCTGAACACGCTCGGCGCCGATGATCTGCCGGCGAGGCCGTCGGGGGTGGCCGAGGAGACGATCTCGGCTCAGGAGGCGAGGGACTTCAGCAGCGGCAACGGCTGGGCCGGCTGGCCGCCCATCGTGGACGCGCTGCAGCGCTGCACCGCCGCTGCGGACTCTGACTCGGTGACGCCCGATCCTGAGCCTGATCCGGTGACGCCGGACCCTGACCCGGAGGTCAGCGTCGCGGCGGGCGGCGGTGTGACTGAGGGCGGCGACGCGGTCTTCACTGTGTCTGCTGTTCCTGCGCCGTCGGCTGCGTTGTCGGTGGACGTGTCGGTGTCCCAGTCGGGCGATTTCGGTGTGTCGCCGGGGACCCGGACCGTCACGGTCCCGACGTCTGGCAGCGTCACGCTCACGGTCAGCACCACAGACGACAGCACCGACGAGGCCGACGGGCAGGTCACCGCAACTGTGGACGCCGGCAGCGGCTACACCGTGTCGGCGACCGCGGGCACAGCGACGGTCGCGGTGGCAGACGACGACGACCCGCCGCCCGTCATCCCCGAGATCAGCGTCGCGGCGGGCGCAGGGGTGACCGAGGGCGGCGACGCGGTCTTCACCGTGACTGCCGTTCCTGCGCCGTCGGCGCCGCTGTCGGTGGACGTGTCGGTGGCCCAGTCGGGCGATTTCGGCGTCGCGACCGGACCGCGCACGGTGACCGTGGGCACGTCGGGCACCGCGACGCTCACAGTGACCACGACGAACGACAGCACAGACGAGGCCGACGGCTCGGCCACTGTCACTGTCGACGCCGGCAGCGGCTACACCGTGTCGCAGTCCGCTGGGTCAGCGACGGTCGCGGTGTCCGACGACGACGACCCGCCCCCGCCGCCGGTGAACGCGACGCCGTCGTTGTCGATCAGCGACGCAACGGCGGGCGAGGGCGGCACGCTGACGTTCACCGTGACGCTCAGCCCCGCCAGCGACCGCTACGTGTGGGTGAACTACTACGCGCGGCCCGCGCACGGGGCCGGGCTGTCGGCGACCTACGCGGACTTCGCCCAGACCTACGGGATGCTGACCTTCAAGCCCGGCGAGACGTCCAAGACCATCACCGTGGCAGCAGTCGACGACAGCAGCCCAGAAGGCGACGAGACGTTCACCGTCGTGCTGTACTCCGCGGTCCAAGCAGCAATCGCCGACCGCGAAGCAACCGGCACCATCACCGACAACGACTGACACGACTGCTGCCGGCTCGCCTGCCGGTTCAGTTCTCACAGCGCCGCAGTGCGGCTGAGGATCGCAGGATGCGACCTCGGCCCCACTGCGGCGCTCAGCATTCACAGCGCCAACGGCAGACTCATCGGCATCGAGATCACGGCCGGGATCAGGTTCGCGGACAGCCCACTGGTGGGGACTACTCTTCGGGACGAGTCCGCTACTTCACCGTTGACGGCGCGCGGTCTTGAGTTCGTGCAACCAGATCACAGAGGTATCCAATGGCCAAGGGTTCTTCCAACACCGCAGCAGCCGCATCTGACGACGAAGTCCGGCTGGCAAACATGGCGTGGCGCCTCGGGGTAGTCACCAGCTTGGGCTCGATCGGCTTGGGCGTGCTGATGCTGGTGTGGCCCGGCCGGACGCTGCTGGTGATAGCTGTGGTGATCGGCATCCAGCTGATCGCATGGGGGCTGGGACTGGTGGTGTCGCGCGCGGTCTCGAGCGAGGGTGCCGGCCACACGATCCTGGGGATCATCGGAGGCGTGGCGGTCATGGTCATCGGTCTGGCGACGTTGCGGGTGCCCGGACGCACTCTGGCATTGATGGCGTTGTTCCTCGGCATGTCGTGGTTCCTCGCTGGCGTGATGGAGCTCATCGAGACGGTGCGCGACCGTGGTGCGCCTCATCGCGGGTGGCGGACAGCCGGAGGTCTGATCACCGCGCTCTCGGGCTTTGTCGTGCTGGTCGTGCCGGTCGGATAAGCGCTGGCGCTGGCCGTGTGGGGCGGCCTCTTGATGATCGCCGTCGGCGCATCGCGGCTGCCCGTGGCGCTTCGCATGCGCAAAGCGCTGCGCTCCGGCTGATCGCACGGCTGCCTGCCGCGCGGCCATCAGCCGCCTTGCGTCGACGCTGCTGACGATTCGTCCTCAGGCGGCGTGGGACCCGACGCTGGCGTTTACGTCGGCTCGATGTGAGTCTCGGCTTCGGCGGCGGCCAGTTCGGTGAAGATGGCTGTGGCCACTTCGGTCACGTCCCAGCTCTGTGTGTCGATCTTGCCGAGCCGGTCGAACGCTTCGCCGACCTCTGCGGCTCGGGCGTCGGCGTAGCTGCGGGCGTTGTAGTGGGTGGGAATCAGGAAATGGCCGGCTTCGATGCCGTCGAACGCTCGGGCGGCCACCACCTCGGCGCTCATGCCGCGTTCGATCACCTGCTGTGCAAGCGGCTGCGCCTCTGCCGGCCCGCCGAACTGCGCAGGCCGCCTGCTGCCCGATGCCCAGATGCGGCTGGCGGTGAGCCCGGGGCACAGCACGCTGACCTCCAGATGCGGCGGCAGCTCCGCCCGCAAGGCTTCGCATACGCCGAGCACCGCATGCTTGGATGCGGTGTAGGCACCGGCACCCGCATGGGGCAGGCCCAGTGAGTGCTCCGAGCCGGTGACGAGCAGCCGTCCCGGCTCGCCGGAGGCTGCCATTCGGCTGCCGAATGCCTGAAGTGTCGTCAGCACGCCGAAGAAGTTGACCTCGAGCACCCAGCGGGCGTCGCCGAGGTCGGCATCGAGCAGCGGTCCGCCCGCAGCCGTGACTCCTGCATTGGCGCACACCAGGCCCGGCGTGCCGTGCGCGGCACACAGTACCTCGGCGAGCTGCCCGAGCGCCTGTGCGTCCGTGACATCGCAACGCTCCGTCACCGCTTCAGCCCCGGTACCGGCGAGGCGAATCTCATCGGCTGTCTGCTCGGCTGTCGTGAGGTCTACATCGAGCACGGCCACGGCCGCAGCGCCCCGCCGGGCGGCTTCGAGCGCCAAGGCGGCGCCGATGCCGCTCCCCGCGCCGGTCACCACCACGAGGCGACCGCTCACTGTGTCTGAACTCATCGGTCTGCGCCGGCTGTCGATGCGTGGGGGCAGGTGAGCACGGGCATCTCGGTGATGGCGTTGAACCACACGCTGCCCATCGGTGTGTACGGCTCGGCGAGGGTGATGTCGGGCAGCCGCCGGTACAGCTCGGCGAGCACGCAGCGCAACTGGGCTCGCGCCACCGACGCGCCCAAGCAGAAGTGGGGCCCGGTGCCGAACGCAAGATGCGCGGCAGCATTTGGGCGCAGGATGTCGAACCGGTTCGGGTCGTCGAACACCTCCTCGTCCCGGTTGGCCGAGATGTACGACAGGTACACCTTGTCGCCTTTGGGGATCGTGACGCCGCCGATGTCGACGTCTTCGGTCGCGGTGCGGCAGAACTGCATGACCGGTGGCGAGAAGCGAAGCACCTCCTCGATGGCGTTCGGCAGCCGCCCGTCGAGATCCTCCAGCAGCAGCGCCTTCTGGTCGGGGTGCTCGTCCATCAGCCGCACGAAGTGCGCCGTGGTGTTGCGCGTCGTCTCATGCCCGGCGATCGACAGGGTCACAAAGAACTGAGTGATCTCATCGGCACTGAGACTGCGCCCGTCCACCTCGCCATGGGTGTAGCGCGAAAGCATCGTGCCGTCGTCGGCCTCGCCCTGATTCTTCACCAGATCGTCCAAGAACAGGTACAGCTCGAACATCGTGTGCTCGAAGTTCTCGGCGAACTCCACGTTCGCGACGTTGTTGGCGATCCGCAGATACTCCCGGCGCAGCCCCTGGGGCACGCCCATCATCTGGCACAGCAGGATCATCGGCAGCTCCGCGGCTACCTCGAACACGAACTCGGCGCGATCGCGCGCCGCCAGCTCGTCGATCACCTTCGCGGCTTCGGCCTCGATGAACGGCTCGAGCGCAGCGATGCTCCGCGGCGTCAGCCCCGGCTGCAGCAGCCGTCGGTACTGAGTGTGCTGCGGCGGGTCCATGCCCAACAGCCCCGAGCGCTGCGCCCCGATGGCCATCGGCTCCTGTTTGACGTCAACCCACAGCACCGAGTTCTCCCACGCCGAGAACCGGCCCGGATCCTTCGACACTGCATCCACGTCGCCATAACGGCTCAGCACCCAGAAGCCCACGCACGGAATGTGCATGTGATCCACCGGCGGCGGCGGGTTCCACCACACCGGCGCCTCGCGCCGCAGCACCTCCAAATACTCAACCGGCGCACCGCCGATGCGAGCCATATCGGCCTGGCTCGCCAAGTTCACATCCCCAGGACGCAACCCCATGACACCCCCGTTCCCTAGGCGACGTGCAGCCGCGACCCTACGCCAAAGACGACCGGCTCCAAGCCGACTACCGGCAGGCTCACCGTCAGGAAATGTTGCGACCGATTTCGAGACTCGGGAATTCCTGGCGGACTTGCTCGATGCGGTCGAGCGCTTGCCGAGCGATCGAGGGCAGATGGCCGAGATGTTCTTCGATGAGTTCGATGCAGGTGCTTGCCATGTCGGTGGCTGCTGTGACCATGTCCGCCGCAAAGGCGTCGGTGGCCTTGTCGGGGTCGCCGACCGTGCCCGTGTCATCGGGATAGGTGCCGGTCTCGCGCCACACCGAGGCGTCCTGCGGGCTGACCGTGCCCAAGCCAGCTACGAGCCGGTGTGCTGCCGATTCGCTGAGGTGCATGCCGGCAGCGTCAAGCAGCGTGCTGATGCCATGCACTCTGCCGGGGTGTTCGCCCTCAAGAGCGTGGATGAGGGCCTTGAGCGATGTCTCCATGACGATCTGCGACTGCTCGCACACGCCGAGCAAGCGGCTGCGCTTCAAGCTGTCGGCCTCGCGCGTGTCGTTCGCCTGCAGTGCCCTCCGCTCGCGAGATGACGACTCCATCATCAACAGCAGCTTGATGAGCGCGTTGGTGGCGTTGGCGAGACTGTGGGCGGCTTGCTCGGCGTCGGATGGGGCCATGCCGATCTCCTTGCTCCAGTCGACGTCGCATCGCGGGGGGCGCGATCCGAGGGTGATGGCATGGGCTGCGATATGCGCCTCGAATGTCGAGCGGCACCGCTTGGCGCGGATCTCCCACTCAGGTCGGTCGGTGACCCGAACATCGCAGCCGTACCCCGTGGAACGCAGAACTGTCTGCTTGGCGCTCTCAGCGAGTTGGCGGCGATTGGCGTAGTCGCCCAAGTCGTCGAACACCAGCACCAAGTCGATGTCCGAACCGGGACCCTGGGCACCGCGTGCAACTGAGCCGAACAACAGCACCTCGCCCGGGTCCAACGCCGATTCAAGTGCTGTCGCGGCCCGACGGGCGTCTTCCAGTGTCGGCAGATTGCGAGGAGCAGTCAATGCCACGTTCTGAGGCTACAACTCGGTGCCAATCCGGCCCAGAATCCCGGTCTCGGGTCGATTCAGGTCTATGCGCCGTTCTCGCTCTTGTAGAACTGGACGTGGAAGATCGCGTCGTCTGAGGGCTCGATGTGATGGGAGACCTGGGGCACGATCACGATGCGGCTGCCGGCCGGCACCGCGACGCGGCGCGAGTCTTCATCCGCGAACAGCACCGAGCCCTCTTCCACCACCAGCTCGGCCCACACCGAAGTGAGGTGGGCGCGCCCCAGCGCAGGCGGCATCGAAGCGGCGGTGAAGCTCGGCGTGCGCCGTACCGGCGCTGCGTCACGGGGCAAATCGATGTCTGTGTGAGTCATGTCGAGTTTCGGGGCAGGTGCACGGACGTGTCGACAGGTTGCCGCCTCACCCGAGACACTTGCACCACAGATCTTGCCGGGTTGCGGTTGCTGCCGTACTCTCGCCATGCGTGCTCGTTTCGAGGGGGCTTTCGCGTATTGCTCTTGCACTGGGCTTGGTTGCGGTGCTGGCTTTGCTTGGCGTCGGCCCGGCGGGGGCCGCGGGCCAGATCATGGCGCTGGGTGCCGAGCCGTCTCAGCAGTGGCACTACGACTTCGACGCTTCGTGGCAGCCGGCCAGTGTCGCCCTCGCCGATCCGCCCGATGAGTCGCCGCTGGCAGCACCCGCGGCAATCGTGCTCGGACCCGGCGAGTATCTCTCGGTCGGCCAATCGGCCACGTCGCCGAACGGCTGGTATCGGCTGACGCTCGAACCCGACGGCCGGCTGGTGCTGCGTGCCACAGACGACGGTTTGGGTCTGTACGGCGCGCTGTGGTCGACCGGGCCCTACGAGCCTCGCGATCCCGACCGTCCGGCAATGCCGCTGCTGTTGATGCGCGCCGACGGCGAGCTCGCGCTTTACGACACCGCACACCCCGGATTCGGTGAAGCAGGGTCAAGCGGCGAGGCGGCACAGCTGTGGACCGCCGACACCCGCAGCGAGTCGGGTGCATTGCTGCTGCTGGGCGACGACGGCGTCATGTCGGTGGTCACGCCGCAGGGTCAAGCGCTGTGGCGCAGCGGCAACGCGGCTCCCGATGTGGGCATCACGCGGTCGCGTCATGTCATCTACGACCGGCGCGGCCAGTGGGTTTGGCTGGTTGACGCCGACGGCAGCGTGATCGACAACTACCCGGTCAGTGGGCACGCCGAGTCGCCGGCGCCGGGCCACTACGCGGTCACGTCCAAGTCGGAAGATGCAATCTCCTACAACTGGCTGGTCACCATGGAGCACATGGTGCGGTTCACCATCGACGAAGAGGGCGATTTGATCGGTTTCCACTCCATCCCGCGCGGCTGGAAGGACAGGCCGGTGCAGACAGAGGCCGAACTCGGCGAGTTCGGCTCGCTCGGATGCGTACGCCAGCGAGACGACAAAGCAGAGCGCCTGTACGAATGGGCCTCGATCGGCACCCCAGTGGTGGTGCTCGCCTGACCGCTGCGCCGAACCGCAGCAACTTGCAATACAGGCGCTCTCGGTTGCGCCCGTCGCTGCGTGGGACGGTTGTGTGGGTAGGTTCGGCCGTGCAATGAAGCGCCGGGGTGAGGGAGGGCGTTGATGGAGGTTCCTGTCTGCATCATCGGCTGCGGGCCGATCGGGCTCACCGGGGCGCTGCTGCTGTCGCGCCACGGCGTGCCGTCGCTGCTGGTCGAGCGGCGAAGCGAGCTCAACACTCATCCCCGGTCGCGTTTCGTCGACACCAACACCATGGAGCTGTTCCGCGAGTTCGGAATCGACAAGGCGGTGGAGGCCACGGGGCTCGGGCCGGACTGGACCGCCTGCAACCGGTGGTCCGACAGCCTCGCCGCCGAGCCGTACGCCGACATCCCGAGTCCCACCTTCCTCAGCGTTCCGGGACCGAACAGCCCATGTGTGCCCGTCATGACCGCGCAAGACGAGGTGGAGGCGGCGCTGATGTCGCGAGTCGCCGCGGACCCCATGATCGAGGTCCGCTTCGACACCGAGGCCATTGACGTCGCCCAATCCGACGATGCCACCCATCTGACTCTGCGCGATACCAACACCGATGAGCGCCGCCCGGTGACGGCCCAGTACACCATCGGCGCCGACGGGCCGGGCAGCGGCACACGTGAGGTGATCGGAACCCGTCTCGAAGCCGAGCCGCGGCCGGTGTTCTCCCAGGACGTGATCTTCCACGCCGACCTCGACGCCTACGTCGGGGAGCGCAAGGGATCGCTGCTGTACACCACCACCGCTGAGGGCGTGGTCATCTTCCAGCCGCTCGACGGGCGTCGGCGGTGGCGCTGCCAAGTCGTCGTCGGCGACGAGAACCTGATCTCCGAGGACGCGGTCAGCCGTCGCATCCGCGTGGCTCTGGGAACCGATGACGACGTCGAGTTCTCGATCCTCAGCATGCGCATGTGGCAACCGACCCCGGGATGCGTCACCCGGTTCTCGGCGGGGCGCATCTTCCTCGCCGGCGACGCCGCGCACGTCTCGGTTCCCACGGGCGGCATGGGCAACAACACCGGGTTCGCCGGCATCCGCAACCTGGCCTGGAAGCTGGCCTACGTGGTGCGAGGCCTCGCCGCCGAGTCGATCCTGGCCACCTACGAGACCGAGCACCGGCCCATCGCCGTCGAGCGGATCGACTTCGGGGTCCGCACCACGGAGTACATGACCGCGATGATGGGCGGCCACATGCGAGGAGAGGACATCACCGACCACATCGAGCGCACCCACCAGTACGCCGACTACGACCACCTCCTGCTCGGCTTCGAGATGACCTCGGACCTCATCGCGCCGAACACCGAGCCCGCCCCGCCCGCCGAGGCTCGCAGCGCCGGCTTCCTGCCGGTCGTCCGATCAGGGCGCCGCGCCCCCCACGTGTGGATCGACGCCGACCAGACCGAGTCTGTCCTCGACTGGTACGGACGCTCCTATGTGCTGCTGCTCGGGCAGGAATGCTCCCGCACCGCATGGGAAGCCGCCGTCGCCGACCTCGGGTCCGGCACAGCACCGGTCGCGGTGCGCCAGCTCCCCGACGGCATCTCTGCGGGCCCCTACCAAGCCGACGCCTGCGTCCTCGTGCGGCCAGACGGCATCATCGCCTGGTGCCGCAGCGATCCCGGCGGCCCGCCCGACCTCGCCGAACTCGCCAGATACCTGCCGAACTGAGTCACGCCGGGCTTGCCCGCCACAGGGAGACGCTCTGTGGCACAGCGGCAACGCGGCACCCGATGTGGGGTTCGCGGGGTTGCCTGTTCGACCGCGACTGCTCGATCTGCCGCTTCGGCCACGACCGCCGCAGCAGCTTCACCGTGCACAGCTGACCGCATCGTCGCTGCGCGCAACAGTGCATTGGGCGCCGAGCAGGGTGTGGTGGAATGGCGGCGATGAGTCGCGCAAGATGGTTCGGCGGCGTTGTGCTGTTGGCGGGCTGTGCGGCGTTGGCGGTGCTGTCGGGTGGCTCGCCGCGCCACCCTGACCCCCCTGTTGGGCCGGTGTCTCATCCTTATGAGTTGACTCAGCAGGACGAGGGGCTGCTCGACCACCACCATGCCAATGCCGTGAAGTCGTGCACGAGTGTTCCTGCGAAGTGGCGAGATCGTTTGTCGGGGTGTCAGTGGTATCTGAGCGACAGCAGGTCTGGGGTGTTCGACGTCAACGTCGAGCCGGCGTGGGCGGCGACGCTGGGCGAGGGTGTCACTCTGCTGGTGGTGGATTATCCGGTCGATTACCGCCATGAGGATCTGCGCGACAACATCGATCCGGCCGGCTCGCCGGGGCTGACCGAGGCGGCGGTGACGGGTTCGCCCAACAGTCACGGCACCGCCATGGCGAGCATCATCGCTGCCCGTGACAACGCTGTCGGCTTTCGGGGCGTCGCGCCGCGGGCTGCGCTGACCTGGAGGAGCATCAACTCGGCCGAGATTCACAGCTATCTCGCTGTCGACCACGCGAACACTTGGAACACATGTGTTGAGGTGATCGACGCGGACGGTTCGGTGGCTGGTACGTGGGTGCCGAGTTGCGGGTCATGGGTTCGAAAGCCGGCGCCTGCGAAGTTCTACACGTTCTCGTTGGACGCTCCGTCGAGGGTGACGATTGACCTGCGGTCGAGCGTTGACTCGTATCTGTATCTTCGCAAGTACAGCGGTCTGTCAGGGGGTTGGACAGCCCGAGACGACGACAGCGGCGAAGGACGCAACGCGCGGTTCAGCCGCACGTTGCCTGCGGGGGTGTACACGATCGAGGCGACGACGTACGAGCGTGAGCGCCGTTCGGGTTCGTTCACGCTGCAGATCGCCGGCTTGGACGGCGCGTCTGCGCCTGAGGCCATCGAGTCTGAGCGCAGGTGGGCGCCGGTGTGGGACTCGCTGCTGGAGGCTGCGGTGGTGAACCGCAGCTACGGCCCTTCCAACCGCACCCGCCCGTACAAGGATGCACCCGACGACGATGGTTTTGGTCATCTTTCTGCCTATGAGGTCTACGACGCGATGGCCGAGTTCGGCTTCGGCGGTCGGGGCACGCTGAACGTCGTGGCGGGAGGCAAGACGCTGGATTGGACAGGGCTGGTGCAGTGGTCGACGCTGGCGGAGGAACGCAGTCATCCCGCTGTGGTCGTTGCGTGTGCCACCGATCGTTGGGGTCGGCGACAGGCTCGCTGGAACACGAGCCTTGAGGGTCCGAGTCTGTGGGTGTGCGCGCCGGCCGGCGGCATCGTGACGGCCGCTTTGGGCGACCGCTACTACCTGAGCAAGGGCACGCCGTCGAGTCCGGCGACGGCTCTGGTGTCGGGCGTGGCTGCGCTGGTGCGCAGCATCGACAGCAGTCTGTCGTGGCGCGACGTGAAGCTGATATTGGCCGCATCCGCGCAGCACAACGACCCCGACGACGCGGGCTGGCAGCACGGCGCCGCCGTCTATGGGGCGCCTGGGCAGAACTACCGGTATCACCACAGCTACGGCTTCGGGATCGTCGACGCGGGCGCCGCGGTGCAGCTGGCGCAGAGTTGGCGGTATCTGCCCGCCTACCGCGACGAGCACGTATCGGCGCCGACGCTGTCGCCTGCGCTGGCCGTCCCTGATGACGGCGGCATCGTGACGGCCGGGCTCACTGCTGATCCTGAGATCGACTTCGTCGAGTACGTCGAAGCCCATCTCGTGCTGGACGCGCCATGGTTCCGCGATCTCGAAGTCGAGCTCGAGTCCCCGTCGGGCGCAGTGTCGACGCTGTCGGTGCCGGTCGGCGACATCCGCGACCCGGACTTGGCCAAGTATGACTGCAAGCAGGCATCGGAGTGCGGCATCTCGGGCAGCTTCCGTTTCGGCACAGCGGCCCATCTGGGCGAGGACCCCGCCGGCACCTGGACGCTGCGGCTGACCGACCGGCGGCCCAACGGCAACACCAACACGCTGGAGTCGTGGTCGCTGCGGTTCTTCGGCCACAAAGCGTCGGATCCGAGTCCGAGCCTCACCCCCTCGCCCACGTTCGGGCCGTGGCCCCAGGTGTCGATAGCCGCCGACGCCGACATCGACGAAGGCGACGACGCGGTATTCACCGTCATCGCCGACCCCGCACCAGCAGCGACGCTGGACGTGACCGTGACAGTCGCCCAAACCGGCGACTACGGCGTCACCACCGGAGAGCGCGCCGTCACCATCGGCACGTCAGGGACAGCCACGTTGTCGATGGCGACGACGAACGACAGCGCAGACGAGGCTGACGGTTCGGTCACCGCGACGCTGCGCGCCGTCGGCGGCTACACCGTCTCGGCTGCTGCCGGATCAGCCGCAGTCGCAGTCGCAGACGACGACGACGAACCGCAGGTGGCTGATCCCGATGGTGCGCCGTGCGACACTGCGACGGCAATCAGTCGGGCGCGTGCTGCGTTCGCGTGGCACACCGACAACAACGGCGGCAACGAGGTTTGGTTCTGGCAGATCCTGGCTTATCTCGGCGCGGATCCGATGCCCGCGCCGCCGGGCGGTACTGTGCCTGCGTCGGTCACTCCTGAGGCGGTGAGGACGTTCAGCGACGGCAAGACATGGCCCGGCTGGGTGCCGATCAACGCCGCCATGGGCTGCCACGTCCCGCCGCCTGAGATCAGCATCACGGCGGGTGCTGATGTCGACGAGGGCAGTGATGCGGCCTTCACGGTGTCTGCTGTCCCGGCGCCGTCGGCCGCGCTGGACGTGACTGTGGCGGTCACGGCAGCGGGCGATTTCGGTGTGTCGCCGGGGTCGCACACCGTCACCGTCCCCACTACCGGCGCCGCCACGCTGACGGTTGCCACGACGGACGACTCGGTTGATGAGGCGGACGGGTCGGTGACGGCGACGGTCGGCGCCGGGACGGGTTACACAGTCTCTGCGACGGCGGGTGCGGCGTCGGTGGCGGTGGCCGATGATGATGCGCCGTCGACGGTGTGTGTGCCGTCTTTGCCGTCTGACGCGGTGACGGTGTCTGAGGTGACTGGCTGGCGTGACGAGTTCTCCCATGCTGCCCATCAGCAGCGCTGGGACCGGGTGCTGGCCGCGCTGGGGGTGGACACCGGCGAGGCGGCGATGACCGTGGCGGACGCGCAGGCGGTCAAGGCGCGGATCGACAATGCCCGCTGGAACCGCACGGTGCGCACGCTGCAGGCCATGGCCCAATGCGACACCGACCCGCCGCCTACGGCCGTTCCTGAGGTGAGCATCGCAGCCAGCGGCGGGATCGCCGAGGGCGGCGATGCGGCGTTCACGGTCACTGCTGTTCCGGCGCCGTCGGCACCGCTGGCAGTAAGCGTCACGGTGGCCCAGACAGGCGACTTCGGCGCAGCGACCGGCACGCGCCAAGTGGCCGTCCCGACATCGGGCACCGTCACGCTGACGGTGGCCACTGTGAACGACTCCGCGGATGAAGCCGACGGGTCGGTCGCTGTCACCGTCGGCGCCGCCAGTGGCTACACCGTGTCCGCGACCGCGGGCACAGCGACAGTCGCGGTCGCCGATGACGACGACCCGGCCCCGCCGCCTCCGCCGCCTGTGATCCCGGAGGTCAGCATCACAGTCGGCGCTGATGTCACCGAGGGCGGCGACGCAGCATTCACGGTCACCGCTGTTCCGGCGCCGTCAGCGCCCCTGACAGTGGACGTGACCGTGGCCCAGTCCGGCGACTTCGGCGCCGCTACGGGTTCGCAGTCGGTCACGATCCCGATCTCTGGCAGCGCCACCCTCACCATCGCGACGACAAACGACTCGACAGACGAGGCCGACGGGACGGTGACGGTCACGGTCGATGTCGGCACCGGCTACACCGTGTCGCAGTCCGCTGGGTCGGCCGCGGTGGCGGTGGCCGATGACGACGACCCGCCGCCTCCGGTGGTGAACGCGGTTCCGTCGTTGTCGATCAGTGATGCGTCGGCGGGCGAGGGCGGCGCGTTGACGTTCACGGTGACGCTCAGCCCGGTCAGCGGCCGTTATGTGTGGGTGCACTATTACGCGCGGCCTGCGTTCGGGGCTGGGTTGTCGGCGACCTTCGCGGACTTCGCGCAGGCCTACGGGATGCTGACCTTCAGTCCCGGCGAGAC
>JAJEBN010000063.1 GCA_022822525.1 Acidimicrobiia bacterium
GGAGTTGCTGGCCCAGTTCCGCACCAGCTACCAGACGCGCATCGCGGTGACCGTGGACATGATCGCGACCGGTACCGATGTGAAGCCGATCGAGTGCGTGGTGTTCATGCGCATGGTGCGAAGCCGCAACTTCTTCGAGCAGATGAAGGGGCGCGGGGTGCGGGTGATCGATAGCGACCAGCTGCGCGCGGTGACGCCCGATGCCACGGTCAAGGACCGCTTCGTGATCGTGGACGCCGTCGGTGTGACTGAAGCCGAGTTGCACGACACGGTGCCGATGGAACGCCAGCGAACAGTGAGCTTCGACAAGCTGCTACACGACATCGGGCTCGGCTCGACCAACCCCGATGTCGTGTCGTCGCTGGCATCGCGACTCACCCGACTGGACCGGCGCATGACCGCCGAGGACCGAGCCGAAGTAGAGAAAGTGGCCGGCGTCGAGTTGAGCGACCTGGTCCGCAGCATGGTGAACGCGCTGGATGTCGACCGGCAATACGAAGCAGCCGCCGCAGCAGCGGGTGGCGATGAGCCCACGACTGAACAGATCGAAGCAGCCGGCACACAGATGATCAAGGAAGCCGTGAAGCCACTGGCCGGCAACGCAGCGTCGCGCGACAAGCTGGTCGATGTTCGGCGCAGCTACGAGCAGGTGATCGACACCGCCTCGAAGGACGAAGTGATCTCCGGCGAGTTCTCCAAGGAGGCAGCGGACCGGGCGAGGGCCCAAGTCGAGTCGTGGCGCCAGTTCATCGAGGACAACAAGGACGAGATCACCGCCCTGCAGGTCCTCTACGGCCAGTCCTATGGCGGGGGGCTGAGCTACGACGACGTCAAGGAGCTGGCGAACGCAATCGCACGTCCGCCGCATCGCTGGACTCCCGACGATCTTTGGGAGGCCTACGAGACGCTCGACGCCTCCAAGGTGCACGGCTCAGGCCATCGCGTCAGCACCGACCTCGTGAGCCTCGTTCGCTACACGCTCGGCGAGGCCAACGAGTTGGTGGCGTACCCCGATCTCGTCGACGACCGCTTCCAAGCGTGGTTGCTGCAACAGGCAAACGCTGGCCGGACATTTTCCCAGGAGCAGGCAGCCTTCTTGGGGCTGATCAAGGACCGCATCGCCACCAACCTCGGCATCGAACCCAAGGAACTGATGGCCCCACCATTCAGCACCCAAGGCGGCCTCGGCAAAGCCCGCCAGCTCTTCGGCGACGAACTCGACACACTGCTCAGCGAACTAACCATGGTCCTCGCCGCGTGACAACAGACTTACCCCCAGGCTGGGTGTGGACAACTTTGGGTGAGATTGCCGACTGGAGCAGCGGTGGAACCCCGCGACGCACAGAGGAGAGCTACTACGGCGGAGACATTCCTTGGGCCGTCATCGGCGACCTGAACGATGAGGTCGTTACCCAGTGCAAGGGTTCAATTACCCACGAGGGGCTGAGCAACAGCAGCTGCAAGATCGTTCGCCCAGGAACAATCTTGATCGCGATGTACGGGTCAATCGGCAAGTTGGGCATCGCCGGGATGCCTATGGCCACCAATCAAGCGATTGCTTCGGCAGTCCCTCGCATCAGCAGCCAGTACCTCTTCTATTTCTTGCTCGCCCAGCGCAGCCAACTAGCGGAAGCCGGCAAGGGTGCGACGCAGCGCAATATCAGCCAGACGATTCTCAAGGCCTGGCCCATTCCTGTAGCCCCACCCATGGAACAGGATCGCATCGTCGCCGTCATCGAAGAGCACTTCTCCCGCCTCGACGCCGTTCAGTCGACGTTGGAGGGTGGGCTGAGGTCTGTCGCTGGCTTCAGACGGTCGCTCTTGACGGGTGCCTTCAAGGTGAACGGAACACTCCCTCACAATTGGCAACGAGCTGAGATCGGGGAAGTTGCGAAGGTGCAACTCGGCCGCCAGCGATCACCGGAACATCATGCCGGCCCGCAGATGCGGCCGTATCTCCGTGCTGCCAATGTCACTTGGGCTGGTCTCAGCTTGGACGACGTCAAACAGATGAACTTTGACGAGGGCGATTTTGAGACCTACCGCCTTCGGCCAGGTGACCTCCTATTGAACGAAGCGTCGGGCAGCCCAAACGAAGTCGGCAAGCCGGCAGTGTGGAACGGAGAGATCGAGAACTGCTGCTTCCAGAACACGCTGCTGCGCCTGCAAGCCCGCGATGTCAACCCGGGCTACCTGTACTGGTACTGCTACATGGCAGCGTCTACGGGGCTCTTCGGAGAGGCAGGTCGCGGCGTCAACATTCGGCATCTCGGCAAGCAGGGCCTCGCACGATTTCCTATCCCTGTCGCCCCTAAGTTCGAGCAGGAACGCATCGTCACCCGGCTCGAAGAGCAGTTTCATCAGTTGTCCGGCTGCGAGGCCTCGATTCATCAAGCCCTTGAGCGGTTGCATGCTCTCCGCCGTTCGATCCTGACAAGAGCATTCAATGGCCAGCTCGTCCCGCAGAGCCCGGACAACGAGCCAGCTACCGCGCTGCTTGAGCGCATCGCCAAGCTGAAGCCGGCCTAACTAGGGCGGAACAACGCAATTGCACTGTGCCAGCGTCGAGCGACTAGGGGCGGTCTCTACGCCTCGGAGAGCCGTCGGAGAAGATTCGCGAGCAGGATCACCGAATCGGCAGCGATCCCGGCGTTCCTACGCGTTGGCTCGCCTTGGTGTTTGATGGCTTGGGCGAGTTCGATGGCAGCCCGGGCGAGTTTCCTGACCTCCGCGTTCGCTGTGCCTGTTGCGGCATGCTCCACGAATTTGCCGAGCCGGATCTTGGTGCTCGCGACCGGCGGTACTTGCTCACCTTCCTTGAGGTGGTGTTCTGGGTCGAACACGATTTCGCTGAGGCGTTCGAGCACTGCTACACAGTCGTTTCCGACATTGCGGTAGTCCTGAGCGCTGCGGGCGGCATGGAAGTGTCGTCGGAGTTCGTTGATCTCGGTGTCAACGCGATTCCACCCCGTGCCCGGATGGCTGGTGATCGGCTTAGCGAGGATCGAACCAAGCTCATCATCCTCGAGCTGTGCCAGTTCGGCATGCATTGGCTCGAAGTGCTCGTTCAGTATGTCGCGCCGAGCCTGCCAACTGCCGTAGCCGTCGTTGGCCACCCAATAGGTCCGAAACGTGCGGTAGTCGCTGAACGGCAGTTCGAAGGCGACGCCCAGGCGTTTCGCCAGTTGTCGGCTCGTTCTCAGAATCAGCCGAATTCCCTGTTCATCGGTGCGCTGTGAGTCGTCGGTGCCGTAGGACTGAAGTTCGTCATGAGCTAACCGCAGCAACGCAACGGCGACCTCCACATCAGACCGCTCGTCGTACACGCCGGCGCGTACGCGCTCAAGGAGGTCGCGGTTGAGCTGACGCTGATCTGAGAAGAAGTCGTCCTCGAAGAAGTCCTCTGGGGTCATGAGCCGCATCTTGCCTGCCCTGAGGTGCTGGCCCCACATCCTCAAACGGCGTCGTAGCGCTGTAGCCGCTGTCTCGAATTCCATCGAATCGGCGAGATCAGGCAAGAGAACCCGCTCGTCTACCTCGCTTGTCGAATTGAGCTCACTTGAAGTCGCTGGGGTCCCGGACATACTGAAGTGATGTCAGGGAGGGGCCGGAGGCGACGGACGCCAGCAAGGCGTGCCGAGCCGCGGCAAGGTGGTGCGCGCGACCCTGCCGTGCCTGACGCGTCCGCGCCGCTGGACCCCGGAAGCGCTCAAGATGCGGATGAGTGGGCGGAGACGCGGCACGGCGCAATCGCAGGCCGCGGATTCCATTTCCAAGACGCGGTGGGCGCGCTGCTGGCTGCACAGATCGCCTCGGGCGCGATTCCAAATACCTCGGTGGTTCCTGAGGGGCGCGAGGACATGTGGCTCAACGGGTCGGTGTCGCGACTCGTGCAGGCGAAGTCTCGCCGGCCGGATCTTGGGGCATTCCCAGTGAGTGCCGCGGCGGCCCACGTTGTCGATGCCTGGAACCGACAGGCTGCCCGACTTCGCGCGGGTTCGAGGCTCGTGGTTGTCCTTGAGACAGGCGTTGAGGGTGAGGACGAGTTGGACGACATGGAGCGCTCACTCGATGTGGCGCTGGGCGACGATTCTGCACTCCTGACCGCTGTGAGGAATAGGGCGACGAGTAGGGGATTCACCGCCAATGAGGTCAGTTCCTTCGTGCAGTCCACATCGGTGGTTGGAATCGCGCTCGGGGAGATCACGTCGGAGGCGCTATCCCGCCTGAGTGAGTGCGTGGACTTGCCAGCCGCGGCGCTCGAAATGGTGCTTTGCCGCCTCCGCAATCTGGTTGCCGATGCCGTCGATGTGAACGCCAACCCTGACTACTCGCAGCGTCGCACTCTCGACCGGTCTGAGCTTGTCGCTCAGATTCAGAACGCTGCACAGCTCATTGATGGCGGTGCTCTCGAAGCCGCGTTGGGCAGCGGCAGTTGCGAGACCTTCGCCTACGGCGCATCGGCAGTCGCTGACGACAGGTTCTTCGAGGGCGTGTCGGTTCAGCCGTTCCATGTCGCAGCGGGTCTGGTGACGCCACGCCCGGATGCCGTTGAGGAAGTCGTTGCCGGCCTTGGCGCCTACTCAGTCGTAGTGATCCATGGTCCGTCGGGTGTCGGAAAGAGTGCCGTCTTGTGGACGCTCCCCCGAGAGCTGTCACATGTGTTGTGGTTCCGAGTACATCGGCTTTCCGCGACCGACGTGTCAGACCTCGTAACGCTCGCCCGGGCGTATCGAGCATCAGCAGAATCGCCGGTGGGCTTCTTGGTGGATGCCGCTGGGACTCAGAACTTCGACGGCTGGTCTCAGCTGCGTGCCCGCACGGCCGCGATGCCAGGGGTCCTGTTGGTAGCGACTGCTCGCAATGAGGATCTCATCACCATCCCGGCGCTCGCTGACTGCGCCCAGGTGGACGTGAGACTCAACGAGACGACCGCCGCGGCGATCTTCGAGGGGCTGTCACGTCGAGGAACAACCGAGTTTGGCGGTTGGCGTGAGGCCTACGAGCAGTGCGATGGCTTGACGTTGGAGTTCACGCACCTGCTGACTCAAGGCAAACGTCTTGCGGCCGTCATTGGCGACCAAGTTGACCAGCGCATGCGGGAGCATCGAGACGACGAGCTGGGCGTCTTGCGAGCGGTATCAGTGGCGGACCGCTGGTCGGTCTCGCTGCCGCTGCTCGATCTCGTCCAGGTATCTGGCTTGTCAGAGGCGGACATGAGCACGGCACTGACGCGGCTCAAGGAAGAACACCTCGTCATCGAGCGAGACGGTGTCGTCAGCGGCATGCACCAGCTGCGATCAACCGCGATCTGCGAAGCGGTGCACGCCCACCCTCCTCCGGAACTACGACAAACGGTCGAGCGTGTCGTTCCCGTAGTTCCAACTTCCCAGCTTCACGGTTTTGTCGCGAGCTTGCTGCGCGACGAGCCCGAACTGATCCAGGTTCTGATCGAGGCAGCGCAGCGTGAAGAACTGTCGGCAGATCGCATGGCGGCATTCCTCCACGGCGTACGACTTGCCGACTATCGCGCTCGGGCAGCTGAATGGATGGAGTTGGTCGAGCAGCGGGGTGTGCTTCCTTCGACATGGATGGTGCTCTTCTCGTTCACGACTGCCGGGCTGACAATCCCAGACTCGCCCCCGACCGAACTGCGCCCAGCTCAAACAGCGATGGAAGGAGTGCCGGGGCCCCAGCGACGCGACGAATTCATCTCG
>JAJEBN010000051.1 GCA_022822525.1 Acidimicrobiia bacterium
GGCGACGATCCCCGGCCCCGACGCACAACCCGCTGCAACGACCGGCCCTCCTGCGGAGTCAGCCGACGAACACGAACACGCTCAGCCATCCCCCCACCACACCACAAACCGCGCGAACGTTTGCGGACACCCCACTAGCCATCGGCGCCGCTCGTTTCGTCGCCGGTATCGCTGTCGGCTTCGGTGCTGGCATTGCCCGTGCCCGCGCTGCCCGTGCCCGCGCTGGCGCCGCTTGCGCCGTTTGCGCCGCTGTCGATGACCCGCTCGTACAGCCTTCGGACCGAGGGCCGCTCCACCACCACTTCGGCGATCTGGTCGTGATCGACGGAGTTGATCGCCGCCATGAGGTCACGGTCGTCGAATGAGACCGTCTCGCCGTTGCCGAGCCGGATGACCGTCGCTGGGTCGGGGTCGGCAGCGAGCAGGTCCCCGAGCGGCCCGGCCGCCGAAATGGGCCAGGTTCTCTGACACACGCAGCGACAGGTACAGCGCGGCGCGCTGGGCCGCGTAGCCGACCATCGCGCTGACCGCCTTCGACTTCGGGGCCAACCAGTCGACGGCGATGCGGCCGCCGTCGGGCTCCAGCAGGCCGGTGCCGCGTATCGCCGGCGTTCGGACGGGATTGGGCTCGCCGGCTAGAGCTTGGCTGCGATGCGTTCGAGCGTGTTCCAGTTGCGGGCCGTGGCGGTCACGCCGAAGTGGCGTTCGAGATGTGCATACGTCAGGCGGAGCGCCTTGATGCCGTCGGGGGCCCAGACGTATGCCTCTGAGCCTTCGACGTGGACGACTTCGGGGGTGTGGTCGGCTTCGGTGAGCTCACGCACGGCCTCGGGGCTCGGTTCGTCCGACAGGAAGTTGACCAGGTAGCGCGATCCGTCGTCGGCGATGTGACCGAGTGGATTGCGCCGGAGGATGGCCTCGATCTCGGCGGCGGCGCGGGCTACGCAGGGCACGTGGACGTCGAATTCGTCGGCGAGCAGCTGCTGGACGGATGCGGCGACGGCGGCGGCCACTGCGGCGGGGCCAGTGGCATCGTCGGTCTGATCGGCGGTGACGATGATGTTGCCGCTCTGGAGGATCGTGACGGGGTCGGCGTATCCGGCGTCGGCGAGCTTGGGGCGCAGCTCGGCCATGGGCACCCGGTTGTGCCCGCCCACGTTGATGCCTTTGGGCAGCACGAGGCAGCGGGTGGTCATGGCAGGCGGCTCACTCGGCTTCGCCGGCCAGGCGGTCGAGGATGTCGCGGTGGCGTTGCATAGAGGCAGCGAGGCGTTCTGGGAACTTGTCGTCGTCGGTCGGGCGACGAGCCTCGGCGCGTCGCTCGCGGCTGTCGTGAGGTGCTCCGGCCATGCGGCAACGGTAGGGCGACGGCGGCGTCGGGGCTGTCCGATTTTGAGCTGTGCTGCCCTACGGCCATCGGCTGCGGGTGCATGAGCGCTCTGCGGTGATCTCGCCAATCGTTGCATTGGCGTCACCGCTGCGGCTGGTGCAACGAACACTCGTAACACCCCCTGCTTATGTTGACCGTCATGACCTCCGCCGTTGGAAGCCGATCAGCTGCCGCTCAGCGCAGTCCCGCTGGTCGCCGCCGTGGGTCATGCTCAGCGGCCGCCGTGGCGGGCTTCACCTTCGCCGCACGAATCCGGCCGCTCAGCTGTCGACGTCGGCTGGCTGCAGGTGTCTGTCACATCCTGTTCTTACGGTGGTGGCCATGACCTCGATTGCACGACATCGGCCGGCTGGTGCCCCGCCCAGCATGGGCGGTCGCCCTGCGGGGAGGGCCTGCCTGGCGGAGATCCGTGCGCGTCTGGCGGAGCGGTGCGGGGGCGAACTCGGCGCGGATGGCGGCGGCGGTGGAGTGGTTCGATGGGCCGTGGGTGCCGCGGTAGGGCCGCTGGCTGATGCGGGCCCGTTGGTGGATGCTGCGACGGTTCGGTCTGCGGATGACGAGGACTTGGTGTGGTGCGCGCAGGCGGTGCAGCGAGCCATCAACGTGCTCGAGGGGGCACGCAGCGCGCTGGCTGCCGAAGCGGTGCGGCGTCGGCTGCATGCACGCCGCGGGGAGGCGTCGGGCGCCGAGATGCTGGTGAATGCCACGGCGGTAGGCGGCGCGCTGGCGCGCCGGATCGAACGCGAGGCGCAGGCGTTGGATGCACAGCCGAGGGTGGCCGATGCGCTGGGGCGCGGCGACATCAACTCCGATCAAGCCGCGATGGTGGCCGCGGCAGAAGTGCCCGACGAGGTGCGGAACGATCTGTGCGAGCGGGCCAAGAGTCAGACCGCGGATCAGACACGGCAGACGGTGCGTGCCGCGGAGGCAGCATGGCGGCGCGAGACCGAGGCGCAGCGGCGGGCTCGCCAGCGCGCAGCGAGGTCGGCGTCGATGTGGGTCGACCCGCACGACGGCATGTGGCACTTGCGTGCGAAGCTCGATGCGCTGACCGGCGATGCCGTCAACCGTCTGCTGGTGAGCGCGATCGAGCGGAACTGGCGCA
This sequence comes from Acidimicrobiia bacterium, assembly GCA_022822525.1. Taxonomy (GTDB): domain Bacteria; phylum Actinomycetota; class Acidimicrobiia; order Acidimicrobiales; family Poriferisodalaceae; genus Poriferisodalis. Next base: position 2,496 of record JAJEBN010000051.1, read on the forward strand.
GCGACAAGGACCTGCCCGAATCCCAGCGGCGCAGCGTCCCCCAGCGCGCCGCGGACGCGCTCGTGTGGCTGCTCACCGCCGCCGGCGCTCAGAGCGTGGACTCTGCGGCGAGCAACGCTGCGATTCCCGGCTCTGCACAAGGCAGGGGACCCGCGAGAGAAGGTGCTTCGAGCCGCAGCCGCGCCCGGCATGCGGGCCCTGCGGCCAGAGATGACGCATCGGCCGGCGGCGGATTCGAAGTGACATCGGCGGCCCCCGACGGCATGACTGGCGCCGGTGGAGGCTTGAGCGATGACGGCTGGGTGGTGCCGCATCCGACGCAGATGATCGTGCTCACAACTTTGGACAATCTGCGCGGTGGTTCTCAGGCCGGCGGAACTGATGCCGGGTGCACGTGCGCTGAGTCGAGATCGGCGAATGATCTCCTGGCGGTTCCAGGTGCCGCGGCGACCACCGAGACCGGCACGGTGCTCGGCGTGGCCGATGTGCGCAGGATCGCCTGCGACACTCAGGTCATACCGGTGGTGATGGGCGGCCCCGGCGAAGTGCTCGACGTGGGCCGTGCGAAACGCACTATCCCTCCGGCCATCCGCCGCGCACTGATCGCTCGCGACCAAGGCTGCGTGTGGCCCGGCTGCGACCGGGCGCCGATCCACTGCGAAGGACACCACATCGAGCACTGGCTCGACGAGGGCCCCACGAGCCTGAACAATCTGGCGCTGCTGTGCCACAGCCACCACCAGCGGCTGCACGAGTACAACCTGGTGCTGCACCCGCCGACGGCGCCGGGACCGCCCGGCGAAGGTTGGTCGGTCACACCAGCCCCGCCGCGCAAGCCCCGCACTCCCACGGGAGACCACGTCCGCCAGAACTGCTGAGCTGCGGATCTCTTGCCCGCCCGCTTGCCGAACGTGCGCAGCTGCCTGGCATTGCCGCGACGCTCGAAGTTGCCGAGGTGTGTCGGAGGTGCCGCATGTGAGAGGTGCGGCGGCCCGCAGGGCAGCGGGTCGGGACGCGGGCAAGGGAATCGGGCCCCGAAGAAGCGTCGAGCGTCCAGGGACCGCCAAACTGGTCCACGCAGCGGAACGGATGAGGACAGCAAAGGGACGGGCGATGAACGGACAGGTCAGCGACTCCACGGCACTGCGGGAGATCTACCGCCAGCCATCCAAGCTGGTGGCCAACAAGAACGTGCCAGCCATCGATGCCGAATCGGCACGGTTCCTGGCGCTGTCGCCGCTGTGCGTGCTGGCGACCCATGGCCCGGGCGGCACCGACGCTTCGCCCCGTGGCGGGCCTCCGGGGTTCGCCAGGGTGCTCGACGACGGCGCACGCTTGGCCTTCGGTGACCTCGCCGGCAACAACCGGCTCGACTCGTACACCAACTTCCTGGACAACCCCCAGGTCGGACTGATCTTCTTCGTGCCCGGAAGCGATCACACCGTGCGTGTGAACGGCACGGCATCGCTCACCACCGACGCCGACGTCTGTGCGGCGACAGCAGTGGGGGATCGGGTGCCCAAGACGGCCGTGGTCGTCGATGTCGACGAGTGCTTTCTCCACTGCGGGAAGGCGCTGGTACGGGCCAACCTCTGGGACACCTCGACGTGGCCGGATGGCGAGGTGCCCACGGCGGGCGAGATCCTCGCCTCCCAGCATGAGCTGCAGGCCGAGCCGAGCACCATCGACCAGAACCTCGAAGCGGGCTACGAAGCCACGCTGTGGTCCGACGCGGGTTGATTGCCTGAGCCGCTTCGGCGCGGGCCGGTCTCGCGGGCGCGCCCTAGCTCGGGGTCGTCAATCTGAGGCTTCGAGCATCCAACGGAAGCTCAGCCGAGCCATGACGAGAACTGCCGCGCCGGTCAAGAACATGGCCAGCGCCAATGCAGGGCGATCACCGATCATCGTCGCGGCTACCGCGATCGGCACAACGGCACCGACCAGCATGAGCAGGGTCATCCAGAAGCGAAAGGACGCCGACACAGGAAAACAGTAACGCGTGGCGCGAGACACTCCGCCCCCGTACGGCTGCCCCTACGGGGCTGCGATGTAGCCGACAGTCGGGTCGTAGGGATGCGTCGGGGGGCCCTTGAGCTCGACGGTGTTGCCGTCGGGATCCTTGATGTACATCGACGGCCCGCGCCCGTCAGCACCCCAGTTGTTGTACACGCGGCCGGGCTCGACGCCGTGGCCGGTCAAGTGCCGGCGCAGATCGTCTTCGTCGAATGGCTCGATCCGTACGCAGAAGTGATCCACGTTGTGCGCCGTCGGGCCCGGAGGCGGTCCGCCCTCTCTTCCGAGCACACCCGTCACGTCGACCAGGTCGATGATGGAATCGCCGGCGCGCAGCTGGTACAGGCCGATCTCGTCGTTGATGTGCTCGACCGTGCACCCGAGCACCGAGGCATAGAACGCCATGGCGCGCTCGACATCGGCGACACGCAGCACGATGTGGTCGAGCGATGTCAGACGGAACACCCGGCAACCCCCCGGGGCCCTGCCGACGAGCAGGACACCGCCACCGAGAGTATTCGGGCTCACCGGCGGACGCCGCCGCGAGCGAACCTGCTATCCCATCAGCAGAGCATCGAGCGCGGCCGACGCGTTCGCCACGCTTGACGTCTCTGCAGAACCCGGGTCGCGCCAGGCGACGTGGCCGTCGGGCCGCACGAGCACGGCGCCGTGCGCGCCGATGCCGTGAGCTTCGGCGAGCCGGCCCCCAGGGTCCGCAAGATCGGCCCCGAGACGGAGCGTCCGCAGCATCGGATGAGCAACCGAGGCGTCGTCGGCGCCCCCAGCCTCAGCGCCGCACAGCAGCACGAACCGCGTGTCGTACAAGTCCAAGGTTGACGTCGCGCCGTCGAGCCGGATCGGCACATGCGGCGCCCGATGTCCCGGACGAGCGGTCGGGGCGTAGTCCGACACCGGGTCGTCCACCTGCGGGGGGTCGCTGCCGTCGGGAATCAAGCATCCCTCGTCGTAGTGCAGCCCCAGATCCATGCCGAGCCAGTTGCCGTAGCGCGCCGAAGCCCCGATGGCCTCGCGCTTCTGCTCGACGGTCGCCGTGCCTGACTCGATCAGCCGCCGGATCCGCCCCACGCTGCGCGAATTGTCACGGGAACGGTCAGCGTTGTACTGCGCGATCGGCGCCCGCTCGGCCTCGTAGGTGTCCAGCAGCCCCGCGCCGGCATGCCCCCCGGCCACCGCAGCGAACTTCCACGCCAAGTTGTGGGCGTCCTGGACCGCCGTGTTCATGCCGAAGCCGCCCGTCGGCGGCAGCTGGTGAGCCGCATCGCCGATCAGGAACACCCGCCCGTCCCGGAACCGCTCGGCCACCGTCGAGGACATGACCCAGGGGATCACATCGGTGACGCGCAAGTCGAAGTCCTCGGGCAGGTCCGGCCCGATCGAGCGCCGGATCCACTCCGCCGCTACCTCGGTATTGAAGTCCTCCGCCCGGTGCATCGACGGGTCGTAGTTGAGCTGGCACAGCCACCGGTCGTCGGTGTCGATCTTCTGGAAGACGTTGCGGGCCGGGCTCGTCGTCCAGTACAGGGCGGCGGGCCGATGATCGGTCCAGGGCCCCAGGTCGGCGTAGAACTGGCAGTTGATCATCGTCCCGAAGCTGGCGATGCCGTCCATCTCGATGTCGAGACTGCGCCGCACCTTCGACCCGGCTCCGTCGGCGCCGACCAGCCAACGCGCCGTCAGATGCCGGGTGCCCGATGGGCCGCGCACCTCGGCCGTGACCTGCTCACGGTCTTGGGCCACCTCGACCAGCTCGGTGTTCCAGTGGATCTGCACCTGCGGCATGTCTCCCAAGCGGCGCAGCAGGATCTCCTCGATCCGGTCCTGCGACGTCAGCAACCACGGCGCAGGCGACAGCTCCACGCCGTCCACAACGGGCTGCACCCCCGTCGTCACACGGCCGATCTCGGTGCCCGCCAGCGTCTCGCAGTACACGAACTGCTCCGTCCACGGCAGCGGCAGGCTCGCGGCCTCGATCTCGTCCAGCACACCCCACGGCCGCATCAGCTCCGCAGTCCGCACATTGACCGACCGCGCCCGGGGATGGGGGTTGACACCGCCGCGGCGCTCCACGACCACGGTCTCGAGCCCGAATCGCGCCAACAGGATCGCCATCGACAGCCCAGCCGGCCCCGCCCCCACGACCAGCACCGTCGTGTCGGGCGCGCCGGTGGCGGCGGCAGCGGTCAAGGCAGTGACCCCCCAGACCTAGCTCTGCGAGACCGTAGACAGGGTGGCCAGGGCCTCTCGCAGCTCGGAGTCGAGCTCAGCGTTGGACACCGCACCGGCTTCGGTGTCGAAGTTCTCGCCGAACCGTGGGATGGCCAGGCTGGCCAGCACCTCGTTGCCGAAATACCCGGCCAGGTGACCGGCGGTCCGCAGCACGAACCCGCCCCCGCCCCCGCCAGGCGATGTCGACAGCATCACGATCGGCTTGTCGTGATACACCCGCATGTCGATCCGCGACGCCCAGTCGAACACGTTCTTGAACGCAACCGTGTACGACCCGTTGTGCTCGGCGAACGAGATCAGCAGCGCATCCGCCGCCCCGAGCGTGTTGTAGAAGTCGTGCGCTGCCTGCGGGATGCCGTCGGCCTCCTGCCGGTCGAGGCTGTAGATCGGCATCTCGAAATCGTTCAGGTCGAGCGTGCTGACCTCGAGCGCATCGGGGTCCACGCCGTCGATGTCGCCGCCCTGCAGCAATCCAAGGGCGTAGTCGACAAGCCGCCGGTTGATCGACTGGCTGCTGTTGGAGGCAGCAAAGGCCAAGAGCTTCATGACGTCTCCGCGTGGGCAGTCTCCGCGTAGGCAGTGTGGCTGATGATCGCATCGATCAGGATCGGCCACAGCGGCTCGGGCAGGTCGTGACCCATGTCGCCGAGCAGCAGCAGATGTGCGCCGGGCACCAGTTCGGCAGTGCGCTCTCCGCCGTTGGGCAGAATGAGCGTGTCGTCCCGCCCGTGGATCACCAGCGTCGGCACCCCCAAGCGGCGCAGCGCTTCGGCCCGGGGCGCCGAGCCTCGCACGGCTGCCATCTGGCGGGGGAGTCCCTCGGGATAGAACATGCGGTCGAACGCCGCAGCCAGGAACCCGGCCATCGCATCAGGGTCGTAGTGACGGCGACTGGACCAGATCTTCGACGACGCCACGCCGCCGGCGATGAACTCGTCCCGATCGACCGGCGGCGCAGCGGTCAGCGCTTCGAGCGCCTCGGGCGCCGCCTCGAAGTACCCGCGCTCACCGGTGGTCGACATGATCGAGGTCATCGACAGCACTCGGTCGGGATGATCGATTGCCATCTGCTGCACGATCATCCCGCCCATCGACACCCCGGCGATATGTGCGGCCCCGATTTCGAGACGGTCGAGCAGTCCGATGCCGTCGTTGCCGAAGTCCGACAGCGTGTAGGGCACCGGCGGCACCGGCTCGCCCGCCAAGGCGGCCTTGGTTACTGCCGCCACGTCCACCTCGACCCCGTCCAAGTGCGTCGACAGGCCGACGTCGCGGTTGTCGAAGCTGATGACGAACCGACCCCGTTCCGCAAGCTGCTCCCGGAAGCCCGCCCGCCAGCCGAGGATCTGAGACGAGTATCCGTTCACCAGCAGCAGCGCGGGATCGGCCGGGTCGCCGTGGGTCTCGTAGTACAACTCGATCTCGGTCGGGCCGATCTCATTCGAGCCGAACTGCTCAGATTCGAATCTGTTGACGGGCGCAATGGGCATGGCGATGAGTCTGCCTCACGAACCGCTCGCTCAGGCCAATCTCGGCACGCCGTCACATCGCTGCAAGCCAGCCAGCACACCGCGGGTCAACGACGTGCCCGGCAGTGTCCTTTCGTTCGAACGATGGGGTGCCGTAACGTTCGGGCTATGCGGCGCATGCACATCGGACTGCAGGTTGACGACCTCGACGAGTCGATCGAGTTCTACGCACGGCTGTTCGGCTGCGAGCCGACGCTGCGGCGCCCCGACTACGCCAAGTGGATGCTGGACGACCCCCGAGTCAACTTCTCGCTCGACGTCCACGGCGACGGGCAGCCCGGCTCGGCCCACTACGGCATCCAGGTCGAGTCGCCCGAAGAGCTCGCAGCGATGCGCGACCACATCGACGCGGCCGACCTGCCCCGCGCCGACCAGGACGACCTGGTGTGCGGCTACCAACTCCAGCACAAGTCCTGGGTCACCGACCCCAACGGCCTGCGGTGGGAGGCCTTCTTCACCGAAGGCGTGGTGGATGGGGGCTACGGCACCGCCGAGATGCCCGACCCGTCAGGCTAGAAATACGCCACCCGTGACCGGCGGCGACGCGGGTTGAGCGGGTTCGGAATGAACATCGGCGCCGCGGCCTGGTACTGCCGGTAGGAGGGGTACCTCGACGCCGAGATTCGCTCGGTCAGCCGTGTCGAGACAGCGAACAGCAGCAGCAGCACCAGGCAGCCACCTGCGGTCCAGTGCCACAGGTCGCCCGACGCGGAGACGGCATACAGGTAGAACACCAGCCACATGCCTTGCTCGGCGGTGCAGTTGGGGTGGCGGCACCAGCGAAACAGCCCCGTGTCCAAGAACGGTTTCGCCACCGGCTCGCCCGCCGCGATCCGCCGCTGCTTGTCCTGCTGGAAGCGCCACATCTGCTGGTCGGCGACGATCTCGATCGCCAGCAGCGTCACGAACGCACCGGTCGCGACGTAGTCCAGCCAGCCGAACGGCTCATCGGCGTGCACCCACGCCTGGTGGACCGGCGAGGTGAACCACCACACGAGCAACATCTGGCCGAACGACACGAACAGCACGTTGAATGCCTGGAATCCCGCCTCGCCGAGCCGCACGCCGAGAAATCGCTGTTGGCCGATCAGCTCGCGCAGGTAGGTCCACCGGTAGTCCTCGCTGTCGGCCCGCCACCCGGCCCTGCGGATCAGGTTGAAGGTGAGCCGGCCGCCCCACAGGCACGCCAGCGCGGTCATCACGGTGATCCGGGCAGAGCCGAAGCCCGCATCGGCAAGCACGATCCCGCAATACAGCGCCGGCACGATCGACCACAGCCGATCCACCCAAGAGGCGTCCCGCGTCAGTATCGACGCCATCCAGCTCAGCACCGACAGCGCCGCGCACACACCCAGCGCCAAGCCGTACGGCGTCCCGACGAGGGGATGGTCGATGTCGGGATAGACGGTCGCTGCGAGCACCGCCGCCACCACGCCGATGGCGACAACCCCCGCCACACCCGCCGGACCGACCCGGATCATGGCGCTACCCGCGTGCCCGCTCGCAGGTCGTCGCATCGGCCGGGGCGACCCCGCGCCCCCGACGACGGCCGTCTGGGTCGAGGTTCAGTTGCAAAGCCCGTCGGCGCTCACGCCGCGTTCGCTGAAGCACATCAGCGTGCCCTCCACGTTGCGCAGCGCGAAGCCCGCACCGCCGTCGCCTGCCTGGGCGAACACGCGCAGCCGCAGACCCCGCACTGAGTCATCGGGCAGTCCGACCACATCCATCGTGATTCCTGAGACCACGCCCACCACGGGTGCTCCCGAAATCCTGATCCGCGGCTCGGGTTCCTCGGGTGCCAGCGCGTTGGCCACGAGCTGCCCGAGCCCGGTCAGCGTGTCCGCGCTCGGCGATTCGCCCAAGATGGCGGCGACTTGCGGCGTCGCATCGAACGTCGTGCCCAGCGGCGCCACGTACTCGCTGCTGACCCAGCCGACCGTCTCATCCACCTGCACTTCGAGCCAGACCGTGCCCGACTGCGAGCGTGTCGTGCCGGTGGGCACGATGCCGGTCGCCTGGGAGTCCAGCCGGTCGACCACTTGGCCCTCGGGTGCGTTGCGCAGGTTCAGGTTGCTGTCATGGCCGATGCCCACCACCGACAGCACCAGCGGACCGGGCTCTTCGGCGGCCATGTCGGACTCCGCAGCGGTGGTCGCCGTGACGATCTGCTGTGCGGCGGCGGTCGTGGGTGTCGGCGGCAGGGTCTGCACAGGGCCCAGGGTGGTGGTGGTGCGCACCGTCGGTGTCGTGGCCGGTGCCGGTGCCGGTGCCGCTGTCGTGGCGGCCGCGGTCGCCGGCTCCGCTGTCTGGGTGTCGCCGGCGTCGTCATCGTCGACGGCGAGCACCAGTGCGACGATCGCCACGACCAGCGCCAGCAGCGAGATGCCGAGCGGAAGCCGATCTCGCATCGCGATGAGCCCTTCACCGGGCGGGCGTCCGCCGTCTGGAGGACCTGGGAAATCAATTGGATCGGTCATTCGTGTCAGTCGTCCATGTCTGTCGAGTAGCTGTCGGCGTCGAAGGTGGGACCCGAACGGCGGTGCCCACCAGGTGTGCCCGGCGCACCGGTCCAGCCGGCGGCCGTGATGCGTTTGGAATATCGGCGCACCAGCACCGAGCGTACGGCTATGCGGGTCGGCGGGAAGAGCAATACCAGGCCGACCGCGTCGGTCAGGAAACCCGGTGTCAGCATGAGCGCGCCCGCTACCAGGATCAATACCCCGTCGACCAGCTCGTTGGCGGGGAGCTCTCCCCGTTCGAGGCGGGTGCGGATCTGGTTCAGCACGCCGAGCCCAGATCGGCGCACCATCCAAGCGCCGACTACCGAGACGGCCAGCAAGAGGAGGATCGTCTGGCCGACCCCCAGCCCGCCGGCCACCTGCACGATCACATAGAGCTCCACCAGCGGCACCGACACGAGCAGAAGAATCAGCACCGCCAGCACGCCGCCCACCCTACGGCCGCCCGGCAAGCGCACTCAGTCGGGTCCCGCCAGGCACCCAGATTCACGCGGCGGGGTTGACGAGTCGCCCGACGAAGAGCACGGCCTGGGTCTCGCGGTGAACGCCATGGCCGTCGCTGCGGCCGCTTCGGTGCGCTTCTCGTCGACGATCACCGTGGCGCTGTGCAGCGCTGATGGCCGAGGCCTCCACGCCCTTCGCCTTCGGTCTGCCCGCCGGCTTCGACCTCGACGAATGCAGCGACAACGACCTCAACGACTGGATCGGGTGGATCGGGGCTCAGATCCGCCCCGATTTGTGGCGACGGCTCCGGGGCGTGCGTCGCGCAGCGGCGCGTCGGTGCGCGCGGCGACCTCGTCGAACGACCAGCCGGGCGCGATCTCAACTGCCGCAAAGCCTTCCGGCGTCACGTCGACCACAGCGAGATCTGTGTAGATGCGGCTCACCACCCCCGCGCCGGTCAGCGGGTACGTGCATTTCTCGACCAGCTTGGGTGTGCCGTCACGTGTGCAGTGCGTCGTCATGACCCGCACGACCCGAACACCCGACACCAGATCCATCGCTCCGCCGACGGCGGGGATGGCATCGGACTGACCCGTCGACCAGTTCGCGAGATCGCCGTTGGCGGCCACCTCCATGGCGCCGAGGACGCACAGGTCCAGGTGCCCGCCGCGGACCATCGCGAAGCTGTCGGCGTGATGGAAGTAGGCGGCGCCGGGGTTGGCGGTGACCGGCTTCTTGCCGGCATTGATGAGCTCGGGATCCACGGCATCAGGCGCCGGTGCCGGCCCCATCCCCAACAGGCCATTCTCGGTATGCAGCACGATCTCGCGCCCCTCGGGCACGTACTGCGCGATCAGCTCGGGCATGCCGATGCCCAGGTTCACATAGGAACCGTCAGCGATGTCCTGCGCGGCGCGCTCGGCAATCTGGTCTCGCGTCAGGCCCGGCGGCGGTGTGCTCATGGATAGTGCGCTCCCTGGGCGACCAGGTCGAATTCTTGTGCAGGATCGGCGATGTGCACGACGCGGTTGACGAAGATCCCCGGCGTGACGACCGTCTCGGGGTCGAGCGAGCCCGGCGCACCCACCGTCGCAGCCTGCACCACCGTCGTCTGTGCGGCCATGGCCATGATTGGCCCGAAGTTGCGGGCCGTCTTGTTGAACAGCAGGTTCCCGTGCCAGTCGGCTGCGCCGGCCTTGATCAGCGCCCAGTCGGCCCTCAGCGCGTGCTCGAGCACGTGGGGCACGCCGTCGAATGACCGCTGCTCTTTGCCGTCGGCCAGCTCGGTCGCGGCCCCCGTCGGGGTGTAGAAGGCGGGGATGCCCGCCCCGCCGGCCCGGATGCGCTCGGCGAGGGTGCCCTGGGGGACCAGCTCGAGCTCGATGCGCCCGGCCCGGTAGTCGTCGGCAAACACAGTCGAGTTCGAGCTGCGCGGGTACGAGCCGACGATCTTGGCCACCCGGCCGCACCGGATGAGCGCCGCCAGCCCGACCTGCCCGTTGCCGGCGTTGTTGGAGATGACCGTCAAGTCCGAGGCACCCTGGTCGATCAGGGCGTGGACGAGCTCGATCGGGCTGCCGGCCTCACCGAAGCCGCCGATCATCACCGTCTCGCCATCGGCGATCTCCGCAACGGCCTCCGCTGCGCTCGCGACCCGCTTGTCGATCATCGTGCCCGCCGCATCGCGCTACAGATCGAGCCCGATGGCCGCGACCGGCGTCGTCATCTGCATCTGCGGGGGAGACCCCATCAGCGGCCCGAACGCCGCCATCGCCTCCTGCATTGCCGGCGTCTGACCGTGGTGCTGCATCGACTCCGCATCGCTCATCAACGCGAAGAACCAGAACGTGTTTCCCTCGCCTCGGTGGTACGAGTAGATCTCCACGCCCGGCTCGTCGCGGGCGGCCTCGACCATCGAGGCCAGCACGGCCTCCATCTCGTCGGCCTTGCCGTCCTGGCAGTCGAAGCTGCCGATCACTGTTGCCTTGCCCATCGCCGCGCTCCTCGGTTGTTCGGGGTGTCCCCGGCTGAGTCTGCCTGCGCGCCGTCGGCGTCAGGCGCGCCAAGCAGACGGGTCGGTGTCGTCACCCAGCACTGCGAACGCCACCGTGGCGCCGTCGGGGATGAACCGCGACTTGTGGCCCTGGCCGTCCAAGTCGTCGGCAAGCAGCGCATCGCCGGTGCCGATGTGACGCACCGTCCCGTCGCCGGCCTCGACTTCGAGCTCGCCGCCGAGGGGGATGACCAGCTGCCGGCGAGGAGCGTTGTGGAAGTCCATGTCGAGTGCCGGCTGGCCGGTGCGAAAGATGACGCCTTCGATCTGCAGCACTGGTGTCTCGTCGCCGCGCTCGCCCCGAGTCGTGGCGATCTGCAGATCCTCGAACGTGGTCTGGCCGTCTGCGCCGGTGCGCATCCAGGTGATCTTCATGGGCGAATGCTCCTGATCTCGTCGCCGTTGGTCTGACGCTGGCCGCTCGGGCAGCTCATCGCACGCTGCCGTTCAGCCGCCGGCCCACAGCGGCGGCGTCGGCATGGGTCCGCGAGCCGCCTCGTAGGCCGCTGCGAGCGACAGCGACAGTGTCTCGTCGCCGCCCCGGCACATGAACTGGATCGAGGTGGGCAAGCCACCCCCCGGTCCCGCCGGCGACACGCCCGTCGGCACGGTTGTCGAGCACAGCGCCAGGAAGTTGCCTGCCCGCGTGAACAGCGCCGGGGTGTTGGTCTCGTCGGCCTCGTCGACGGGCAGCGGCAGCATCGGCGTGGTGGGCGTCACCATCGCGTCGAAGCCCTCGAACGCTTCGGCGAACTCGGCGAGGTCGACGCGCCGCTGCACCATCGCCGCGATGTACTCGTCGGCCGAGATGGCGGCGCCCGGCAGCACCCTGGCCCGCACCCGCTCGTCCACCTTCGAAGCCGGGTTCTCCATCATCTCGCCGTAGTAGTGATACGACTCGGCGGTCACGATCACGAAGCGGGTGTTCTTCATCTCCTCGAACGACGTCGGCGGGTCGAACGGCACCAACTCGGCACCCAGCCCGGCCAGCACCGCGAGCGCTGCGTCGTAGGCGGCGAGCTGAGCGGCATCCACGCCCACTCGCTCGGCATCGCTCAAACAGCCGATGCGCCGACCGCCCAAGCCGCCATCGAGCGCGGCCCGCATCGCCCCGTAGCGTCCGGCGCCGGCCGACCATTCACGCTCGACCTCGGCGGCTGGCGTGCCCGCCATGGCGTCGAACATGAGCGCCGCGTCCAGCACTGTTCGGGTCAGCGGCCCCGGCGTGTCCAGGGTGTGCGAGAGCGGCACGATCCCGTCGATCGGCAGCAGGCCCTCGGTGGTCTTCAGCCCGACGACCCCGCAGAGCGCCGCCGGCAGCCGCACCGACCCGCCCGTGTCGGTGCCCACGGCGCACGGCGTCATGCCTGCCGCCACCGCCGCGCCCGACCCCGACGACGATCCGCCCGGCGTTCGCAGCACATCGGCATCCCACGGATTCCACGGCGTGCCCATGTGCTGGTTGGTGCCCCAGCCGCCCATGGCGAACTCGACGGTCTTGGTCTTGCCCAGCAGGATTCCGCCGGCGTCCAGCAGCCGCTGCGCAACCGTGCCCGTCGCCGGCGAGACCCGGTCGGCCCACTCGGCCGATCCCGCGGTGGTCACCCGGCCCTCGACGTCCACGATGTCCTTCAGCGCGAACGGCACCCCGAAGAACGGCCCCAGCGACGCACCCGAGTCCCGTGCCGACGCCACCGCCACTTCGGCAGCCCGGGCTGCCGCCCGAGCCTCGTCCGCGTACACCGCCTGCCAGGCCCCGACCCGCCCGTCCAGCGACGCAATCGCCGTCAGGCATTCCTCGGTCGCGTCCACCGGCGACCGGGACCCGTCCCGGTAGCCCCCCGCCAATTCAGCAATCGTCGCCGTCACACTGCCCCCTCTCACGCCCGGAAGCTGCCGCGGCGGCCGCCGGGATTCTCGTGCGGTCCGTAGTAGCCGAACGTCCAGCCCGGCATCTGCGCCCATTCGATGCGCCCGACCTCGGCCGCGAATCGCTCCGCCGCAGCGATCAACGCGTCCTCGGCGTTGTAGTCGAACGGGTCCTGCAGCCGGGCCGCTGCGTCCTCGCTGCCGGGCAGGTGCTCCGCCTGCCAGCGCACCGTGCGCCGCATGCCTTCTTCGGGGTCCACTTTGTCGCGGTACCCGAGCTGCTGGCGGATCTTCTCAGTGCTGAGGATGCGGTGCGTCGACGAGTGATTGTGAAGGAACGGCCCAGCCGTTGGGGCGAGCTCCCACGGAACCGAGACAAGATCGAAGGGATTGCCGAGCTCGTCGCCCACGATCTCCGCGATCTGGGCGTAGGTGAACTGCCGATCGTCTCCCACGTTGTAGATCTCGCCCGCCGAGCGGTCGATGTGATCCACCGCCAGCAGCACCGCCGATGTGGCGTTCTCGACGAACGCCGACGTCATCACCGTGAGACCGCCGTCGGGCATGATGATCCGCCGCCGGCCGTCGAGCGCACGCTTGACCAGCGTCCACTCCCGCGGCAGCACCTGGTTCGGACCGTAGATGTAGGGGTACCGGAAGTGGGTGGCGTCGGGGTGCAGCGAGAACGTCAGCTCCTCGGATTCGGCGATCTTGAGCGGCTTGGGCCCCGAGCGCTCATCGACCACGAGCTCGTCGTTCTCGTGCGTGGGGATCGACATCCCCTCGGGGAACTTCGTCGCAGGCTCGGAGAACCCGCTGTACGCGGGCACGCCGCCGATGGAGAACAGGCGAGGAGTGCGACCCACGAGCACCTTGACGATCGACCGCAGCCGGCCGTACATCGCGAAGACCACGTCGAAGTTGCGGCCCTCGATCGACGACCGGAACGCATCCTCATCGAAGGGATCGGTGTGGATGTGCTCGAGATGGTCGGGGATGGTGTCGACCTCGTGGCGACCCGTATGCAGGATCGTCACGGTGTGACCGCGATCCACCAGACCGTTCACAATGTGGGGCCCAGTCGGCCCCGTCCCCCCGATGACCAGGATGTCCATCCCGTCAGCTTGGCCCATCGCCGCCAGCGCCGCTCGTCTCAGAGTGTCCCGGCAGCCCTGTGCAACACTGACCCGATGCCAGGTCGAACAGGTGCGGCTTGGGACCCCCAAGCATGGCGATGCGGCCTGCCGGGGAGTCCGCGATGAGCACCACCGGGCCCGGACCGCTGGCGGGCATCCGTGTCGTGGAGATCGCCACGTTCATTGCCGCGCCCGGCGGCTCGCACTTGCTGGCATCGCAGGGCGCCGAGGTCATCAAGGTGGAGGACCTGGTGGTCGGCGATCCGTTGCGCATGTTCGGGTCGAGCCGGAACGGCATGTCGGGCTGGTTCGCCAACATCAACGCCGGCAAGCGCTCGCTCGCCATGGACATCGCCTCGCCCGAGGGCCGCGTGCTCATGGCCGATCTGCTGGCCACTACCGATGTGTTCGTGCAGGCGTACCGCCCGGGCGTGGCCGAGCGGCTCGGCATCGGCGAGGCCGACGTGCGCAAACGCAACCCCGACGTCGTCTACGTGTCGATCAGCGGCTTCGGCCGTGACGGTCCGTATTCGAAGCGACCGGCCTACGACGCCGTCATCCAGGGCTGGTCGGGCATTGCGGCGGTGCAGGGCGGCGACGGCGAACCGCAGTTCGTCAAGAGCTTCATCCCCGACAAGGTCACCTCGCTGACGTGGACCCAAGCGGTGTGCGCGGCGCTGTTCGCCCGGGAGCGCACCGGTCGGGGCGAGCACGTGGAGCTGTCGCTGCTCGATTCGGCGGTCAGCTTCATGTGGCCCGACGCGATGATGGACCACACGGTGCTGGCCGACGACGCCGACCATCGCCCCAACCTGCTGGCCGACTACCGGCTGCTGGCCTGCCGGGACGGCTACGTGGCCGTCATGCCGCTCACCGATGCGCACTGGAAGGGCGTGGCCGATGCGTTCGACCGGCCCGACCTGCTCACCGATCCTCGCTTCGCCGAAGCCGGCCCGCGGGCAGCGCATTTCGGCGACATGATCGACACGCTCGGCGAGGTGGTGGCCGATGTGGCCCGTGACGACGTGGTCGAGCGGCTCATCGCAGCCGACGTGCCGGTGGCGCCGGCCCTGCGCCCCGACGAGATCGCAGCAGACCCTCAGGTGCGCCACTCCGGCGTGGTGCGGGAAGTGGACCACCCCATCGTCGGTCCGATCCGCCAGCACCGCCCCGCTGCGCTATTCGCTGCCGGCATGCCCGAGCTGCGCCACGCCGTCGAGCGCGGCACCGACACCGATCAGATTCTGAGCGAGCTCGGCAGGACGCCCGACGCCATCGCCGAGCTGCGCTCCGCCGGAGTAGTGAAGTAGCACGACTGCGCGGGGCGCCACCGTGCAGTCCCACACCCCGCCCGCCGCAGCCCAGTGACGGAGCGCGATGACGGGACGCTTGGAGCGGCTCGGCGCTAGATGCGCTCCACCAACACGTCTGTGGCGTGTACTGCCAGTGCGCCGATGTCGTCAGGATCGCCGGTGAGCACAGAGCCTCCGGGCTCGGCACAAGCCACTACCAGCGCGTCGACGGCGGATCCACGACGCGCACGAGTCCGCAGCCAAGCCGCCCGGCGCGCCAGACCTTCATCGATCTCCGTCACGATGTCGCACGAGGTCAGCAGGCGGTTGGCGTTTGCGTCTTCGCCGGGGTCGCCCTGCAGGCATTCCACCAGTACCGGCGAGGGCACCACAGGAGGCCAGAGCCCCTCATCCTGGATGGCCTGCAGTACCTCACCAGCAAGTTGACGCCGACTCGAGAGGAACGTCACCGCGCCCGCGTCGAGCACCAGCACCACAGCGAACGACGCTCAGCTTGCGGCGCGTTCGTCGCGCCGCGCAAGCCGCCGAGCCAGGTCCCGCGCCCAGGCGACGGCAGCAGGATCGGGTTCGCCGACCTCGGCACGCAGCTCTGCCACGTATCGCTCTCCCTCGGCCACGAGATCTCTGCGCCGGATCTCCACCCGGATTGCCTCTTGCAGCAACTCCGAGACCCGCAGCTTGCGCGACTTGACCTCGGCGTACAGCGGCTCCGGCAGGTACACCTGCATCCTCGGCATACGCATAAACATACACCCCTTCATCGATGCCCGATCTTTGCACCCATGACGACGAACTCGGAAGTGATTCTCTGTGCCGTGGCTCCTGCGAAGCAGGGCAGTGGCGGAGTAGGAATGGTGAGATGAGTGCGACTGAAGGTGCCGGTGGGACCGGCCCGGGTGGAGCGGACAGCGCGGCCACGGAGCTGCGCATCGACGAGCGCGCTGGCGCTGTGCTGGCCGAGCACGCCGCCTGGAACGAAGAGCACCGCCACCTGTCCGAGCACTCCCTGTCGGCCCTGCGCGACTCGGGAGCGCTGCGGCTGCTGGTGCCCGAACGGGTCGGGGGCGACGAGCTCACCTTCGCCGACATGGTGGCCAATGTGCGCGAGGCCGCCCTGTACGACGGTGCTGCGGCCTGGGTGCTGATGGTGCTGGTGGGGCACAGCTGGATGATCGGCTCGATGAGCGAAGACCTCCAAGACGAGGTGTACGGGGCCGACCTCGACGCGATCGTGCCGGGCTCGCTGGCCCCTGTCGGCTCGGCCACGGAGTGCGACGGCGGCTGGCTCGTCGACGGGCGCTGGCCGTTCACCAGCGGAGCGGTCTGGGGCGACTGGTTCCTGCTTGGCTCGCAGGTGCTCGAGCCGGGGGAGCGACCCCGCCTGATCCACGTGGTGATGCCCCGCTCCGACATCGAAGTCGACGACAACTGGTATGCGATCGGTCTGCGGGGCACCGGCTCCTGCGATGTGGTGGCCGAGCAGGCCTTCGTGCCCACCCACCGCTTGCTCGACTCCGGCGAGCTGCTCGGTGCCCGCTCGCCGTGGTCAGCCCGCCACCGCACGTCGCTGTATCACACGCCGGTCCTGCCTGGGCTGTCGGTGCATGTCGCCGCAACCGCACTCGGGCTGGCACGCGCCGGGCTCGACGATGCCGCCGACCGCTTCGGCATCCAGGAGGACCGTTACATGGGCACCGCCAAGTCGCGCCGGCCAGGGCTGCACATGCGCCTCGCTGAGGCGAACACCGAGGTGCGCTCCGCCGAACTGCTCATCGACGACACGATCGGCCTGCTCCGCCGGGCTGCCGAAGGCGACGATTCCAAGGCGCTGCGTGCCCACGCCAAGTACCAGGGCAGCTACGCCATCGAGCTGTGCCGCCGGGCACTTGACCGGGTCACTACGGCGGCAGGCGGCCGGGCAGTCTTCGACGGCAGCCGCCTGCAGCAGGCCTTCCGGGACGTGACGATGGCCTCCCAGCACCAGGTCGCCGATCTCGACACGGTCGGCGAGGCCTACGGCCGCACCCGCCTCGGCATGGACCCCGGCCCCCACCCGCTGTAACCCGGACGAGACACGACGAAGCGGCCGCGACCCGGCTCGTCTCAGCGTCGCCGGTACTCCCGCCGGCGCTCTGGTTGATATCTTGACAGTGTGACCAAGACATCTGTCGAGATCGATCGAGATATCGTGGCGCAGGCCGCGGAGATTCTCGGCACGTCCTCCCTGCGCGACACGATCGATGCCTCGCTGCGCGAGATCGTCAACGCTCGACGCCGCTTGGAACTCGTCGGCCTGCTGTCGGACCCTGAGCGCTTCGACTTCGCAGCTGCAGACTCAGCGTGGGGCGCAGACAGCTAGTGGCGCGCGCCACGCATCTCGCCGACACGAGCGCTCTCGCTCGATTCGACCGGCCCCATGTCGTCGCGTCAGCCGCTGCCCGCATTGCCGCCGGCGAGATCGCACTGTGCGCCCCGGTCATCTACGAACTGGGCTTCAGCGCCCGCACTGCCGCCGATTACGACGCGGCCGCGACCCGGCTCGCAGCCTTCGAGCGAGCACCGACCACCGAGGGCGACTTCGGGCGCGCCCTTGACATCCAGCAACGCCTCGTGCACCGGGGGCTTCACCGTGCGGTCTCGCTGGTCGACGCTCTCGTCGCTGCTGTCGCCGAGAGTCGAGGCCTCGTGGTGCTGCACTACGACGCCGACTTTGAGCTCATCGCCGAGATCACCGGCCAGTCCACCGAGTGGATTGTGGAAAGAGGCAGCGCCGACTAGCACGGGCCGATAAAGGTGACCGTGAGCGGACATGACCAACTGAGATACTGGCCGAAGGCCGGCTCGTGGCTGCGGTGCCCAGCAGATGGCATCGCCGCTCCGGCAAGGAGATGATGAACGTGAAGGCTCGCAAGGCGAGGCTCGCGGCTGCCGTCGCGGCCGCGGCGCTCGTCGCCGCGGCATGCGGTGGCGCCAGCGACGGAGATGGGGGAGATGTCGCCACGCAGTCGTCAACCGCGCCGGCGACTACCGCAGCCCCTCCGAGCAGCGCGGCTCCCACCACCGCGGCGCCTCCGGCAACGACAGTGGCGGCTGGCGAGCTGCCGAACGATGCGATGGGCTTGCTGATCGCCGCGATCGAGAACAGCGCTGTGCCGTCTGCGCGTGGCGAGATGCGATTGGACATGGCCGAGATGGCCAGCGTGTCCGTGCAGTTCGAGACCGACGGCAACCAGAACCAATCGATCACGATGCAATTCGGGGAGCTGATGGGACCCGACGGTGAGGGTCCAGGAGTCGAGGTCCGATTCGTCGACGACGATCTGTACGTGCAATTCGTGGTTCCCGAGGGGATGCAAGGCCTCATCGGCGACGCGATGCCGCAGGGCTGGTTCACGCTGGACGCAGCGGCGGCTGCCGAGATGGGAATCGTGTGCCCCTCACCGCTGCCGGGCGGGACGCCGATGGGCGGTGTGTGCCAGCTTCCCAACGACAGCACCTTCTTGATCGAGCATGTGACCGGCGCCGAGATCGTCGGTCAGGACAACCTCGACGGGCTGGCGGCTTCCCACGTTCGATTCACGGTCGATGCAGCAGCAGTGGCGGCGGAAGCCGCCGCCGCGCTCGGGGGCGCCGGGGGCGCCATGCCCTTCGGCGGAGACTTCGGCCCCGACGAGCTCGCGTTCGACGTGTGGATCGACGGTGACGGTCTCATCAGGCGCCTGAGCCTCGACTTGGGCGCCGTCATGGAAGAGCTCGTGGGCGAGCCGGATGGGACCGAATCGGACAGTTTCGGGGACGCGTTCGCCAGCCTGTTAGACATCACCAACGTCATCGACTACTACGACTACGGCGCTGACATCACCATCGAGGCGCCGCCCGCGGACGAGATCGTCGGCGACCTCGGCGACTTGATGGGAGCCGGATTCGGCGCTGGCTGAGGGTCCCCCTACTTCGCGACGGCGCTCCCGAACGCTGGATGGTCGGCGCGTGTCAGACTGCCGCGTAGACAGCAGTCAGCACGGGGAGCAGCGATGTCGGCAGATTCGGGGATCGTCCTGGAGACGGTGCGGGTGGATGGCGACGGGCCGGTGCGGCATCTGGTGCTGAACCGGCCGGAGGTTCACAACGCCGTCAACTCCCAGCTGATCGCCGACGTTCACGCTGCGTGCCTGGCGCTCGATGCCGACCCGAGCGTGCGGGTGGTGATCGTGCGCGGCGAGGGCCGCAGCCTGTCCTCGGGGGCCGACCTGAAGCAGGGGCGGGGCACCAGCCTCGACGCCATGCTCGGCTCCAAGGCGGGCGCCCGCATGTACGACACGCTGATGCACCTCAACGCCGTCACGATCTGCCTCTGCCACGGCTACATGATCGGCGGGGGAGGGGTGCTGCCGGCCGCGTGCGACTTCCGCATCGGCAGCCCGTCGATGAGCCTGACGCTCAATGAGGTCAGCATCGGCTTCAACCTGACGTGGCACTCGGTGCCGGCGCTGGTGAACCTGGTGGGGCCGCACCGGGCCAAGGAGATGCTGATTCTCGGCCGCACCTACGGGATGGAAGAGCTCGACGGTTGGGGCTTCTTCACCGAGACGGTGTCCGGTGACGACGAGCTGGTGCCAGCCGCCGAGCGCCTGGCCGCGGCCGTCGTGAACCAGCCGCCGGTGCCGGTGACGTCGTCGAAGGCGTCGATCAACGCGCAGGCGATGCCGCTCGGCCGGGCGATCAACCACCTCGACCATGTGGCGGTCGGCTACATGGGCAAGAGCGAGAGCTCGCGCGCCGCGGTGCGCAGCTACTTCGACCGCGACGATCCCGACGCCCGCACCTGGTCCGACGACTGAGCGGGACCGCTCGGCGCGACGCACCTGCGAGGATGGAGGCGTGATCGAGCGGCGCAACGCCTCGTCGCCGACTGGGGCGGACGGCGAGCGAGACGCCTCTGCGCTCCCGGGCGCCGATGCCGGCGACGACGATGAGCAGACTGGGGCACCCGATGTGCGCCCGGCACAGCGGCGTGACCGGGGCTGGCCGAACCAGCGCACCTTGCTGCTGTACCTGGTGGGCGGGCTGCTGATCGCGGCGATCCCCGTGGTGGTGGCGCGCTTCGTCGACCAGCCCCCCGGCGACACCTACACCATCGACATACCGCCGGGGACGGCTGACGCGATCGCAGCCGGCGATGACGTCGAGGTCATTCCCGACGAGCTGGACTTCACGCTGCGCGATGTGCTGATCATCGTGAACCGTGACTCGGTGGCGCACACCATCGGCCCGTTCGAGATCGGGCCCGGCGAACAGTCCGAGCATTCGTTCAACGAGGTAGCCGCCATCAGCGCCTACTGCTCGCTGCACCCCTCCGGCAGCATCAGCATCTCCATCGGCGACGGCTGAGCGCCCGCGAACCCAGCCCTGCGGCTGAGCCAATAGTGAGCCCGTGCCCCGGTCGAGCGCTGGCCGCCCGCCCGCGGCCGTGCGCTGCTACGCCTCGTTGCAGGCCGGCAGAGCCTCGTCGGCGAACTGCACGATCGCATCCTCGGGCCGGCCCATGCGCAGCGCCGCCGTGTTGACCAGCAACCGCTGCACGCCGTGGTCGCGGTACACCTCAAGCCCTTCGAGCCCCTCGCGGTGGTAGTTCCAGTACGCGGTCAGCGCCAGCTCGGCCGGGTCGCGCCCCTGCCGGTCGCACTCTGCACGCATCTCGCCGATCAAGCGCTTGAAGTCGTCGAGGTCCTTGTGGATCACGTACCAGCCGTCGCCCCGCGCCACCAGGCGTCGGATTGCCGGCGGCGTGGTGCCGCCGATGAGCAGCGGCATGCGGGGCCGCTGGGCCGGTGTGGGCAGCATGGAGAACCCCGTCCAGTCCAGGAACTCGCCCCGGAAATCCACGTCCTCGCCGGTCCAAGCGGCGGTCATGGCGTCGATGTACTCGTCAGCCCGGGCGCCCCGGCGGTCGAACGGCACGCCGAGCGCGTCGAATTCCTCCTCCAGCCAGCCCACGCCGATGCCGAGCTCCAGCCGCCCGCCCGACAGGTGGTCCAGCGATGACGCCTGCTTGGCGAAGTACAGGGCATTGGCCTGGGTGACGATGTTGACGCCGGTGCCGAGCCGCAGGCGCTGAGTTGCCCCCGCCACGAAGGTCAGAGCGATGAACGGGTCGGTGAAGCCCTGATCTGACGGGATCGACAGCTTGCCGCTGGGGTTGTACGGGTAGCGGCTCTCGTAGTCGTGCGGCACGATCACATGCTCGAACGTCCATACCGACTCGTAGCCGAGCTCCTCGAGCTGCTGGGCGAACGACCGCAAGTACCCAGGGTCGAGGTAAGTGGCCGAGTTGATGGGTGTGATGCCGACGTGCATCTGCGGGACTGTACGCAACACCTGTAGCGAGCGCCGCTGGCCCCGCTGGCCTCGCCGATCTGGTCAATCCAACGAGCCCACCAGCCCCGCACACCGCGCAGTCGTGCATGCAGCGGCCAAGTGCGCCAAGCTGTTGCGGTGCGGGACGAAGCTGCCCTCAATGGCACTGTCTTCGCAGTGCGGCGCGCCTCGCTGTACTCGCGCTCAGATCAAGAGCGCATCCAGCGGCGCACGGTCGTCGTTCTCATCGCAAGCCAGGCGGCCGGCGGCTTCGGTCTGGTCGCCACCTACATCGTGAGCGCCCTGCTGGCGAAGGACATCACCGGCAGCGCCACGCTCGGCACCATCGCTGCAAGCTGCCTGTCGATCGGCTCGGCGTCGGTTGCGGTGCCGATGTCGCGTCTGATGAACCGCTACGGGCGCCGCTCGGGTCTGCGCTTCGGCTACCTGGTCGGCGCCGGCGGGGCTCTGTCGGCAGTGCTGGGCGCGATCCTGCTGAATTACCCGCTGCTGTGTCTGGGCGTGTTCGGTGCGGGGGCCGGCAACGCAGCCAACCTCGCGACCCGGTACGCCGCTTCGGACCTGTCCACTGAGCAGCGCCGTGCCAGCACCATCAGCATGATCGTGTGGGCGACCACGTTCGGCTCCACTGCGGGCTCTGCGGTGTCCGGCTTTGCCAGCGAGGTCGGCGTCGCGTTCGGGCTTCCCGACAAGACCGGCTCGTATGTGTTCGCCGGCATCATGTTCTTGCTCGCAGCGGCGATCATCGAAGTCTTCCTGCGTCCCGACCCGATGCATGTGGCCAGCGAGCTGTCCGAGAACGGTGACGGCAGTGCTTCCCATGAGCCCGCGCTGCCCGCCCCGTCGACGCGTGAGGCGATCTCGCTGATCTGGCAGCGGCCCGAGGCTCGGCTGGCGGTGCTGGCGATGATCGTCAGCCAGGTGACCATGGTGGGGGTCATGGCGCTGACGCCGTTGCACATGGATGAAGGCGGCCAGTCTCAGAGCGTCATCGGGTACATGATGGCGTTCCACATTCTGGGCATGTACCTGTTCTCGCCGGTGGTCGGTCGTCTGACCGACAAGATCGGCAGCTACCCGATGCTGTTCATTGCCGGCGGCTTGTGCACCTGGGGTGCCTACTGGGCCGCGATCACACCGCCGGCCGGGGCGCTGGGGGTGTTCATGGGGAACTTCCTGGTGGGTCTGGGCTGGTGCTTCGGGGTGGTCGCGGCGTCGAACCTGATGGTGGCGCTGTATCCGATTCACCAGCGAGTCTCGGTTCAGGGTGTCGGCGACTTCGCCATGCTCGCTTCGGGGGCGGTGGCCGGTCTGAGCTCGGGGGCGCTGTATTCGGTCTTCCAGTACAGCGGTGTGAACTACGCGAATGCGCTGTTCGGCGTGGCGCTGATCCTGGCCACGTTCCTCACCTACACCGGCGTGCGTCGCTCGACGCGCCGCCCGCACCACCAGCAGCCAGCGGTCGCCGTCGGCGGCTGAGCCGCAGCGCCGCGAGCACGCCGATTCGTGCGGCGGCCGCCGAACGGGCTGCTGTTGCAGGTCCAGCTCGCCCCCGTTGCGCGCGGTCGCGCTCCCTACGGCGCAGCGAAGCTGAAGGTGCGCTCGCCGTTCAGGACGACTTCGAACGTCTCGCCCGAGATGAACCCGTCGCCGAGGTGGACGATGGCGTCGAGTTCGAGGTCTCGCTCCGAGCAGTCCTGCGCCCACGGCACCGGTGCCGGCACCCAGGCCGTCACGGCGACCTCGAAGCGGCTGCCGCTTCGGACGGCTTCCTCCCTGCCGATGCGGTAGCAGCCGTCCTCGCTCGAGGTCACGAACACGACGTGCAGGTAGCCGCTGCTCCGGCTGACTGTCGAGCCCTCCCAGATCATCCCCACATCGGTGGCGTGGACAGGGGCCTCGACCCGGTCGGGATCGGTAGGGCTCCAGCCTTCGGGCGCCAGCTCTGGCGGCGGCTCCACCATCACGAGCGTCATGTCGACTCGGCGCGGGTTGCCCCGGGTGATCACGTCGTACGCGGTGTCGTTGGTGAAGGCCATCCGACCGTCGCCCTCGGTGATCACTGCCGAGACTGAGTAGACGTTGCGGTCGTCGATCTCGTCGCTGACGTAGCGCAGGTCGAAGTCGATGGGCACCTGGCCGGGACTGCCGATGACCTGCTCCGCGATGAGCACCGCGGCGGCGTCGGCATATGACGTGTCGCGCAGCTGCACCGTCACGACGGCATCTGGCGTCAGCGCAATGCGCTCGCGGTAGGTGATCGTGCCCCGCACCGACGCGTCGGCGCCCGGCGGCGCGGGCGAGGTTGTCTGGGCGGAGTTGCTGTCCGCGTCACAGGCACTGGCGGCGAGCCCCAGGCCGGCGGCGAGCGCAAGCCCGGCGGCGCTCGTCGTCCACCGGGATGCACCCCAGCAGGTTCGCCTTCTGCCT
Source organism: Acidimicrobiia bacterium (assembly GCA_022822525.1). GTDB lineage: Bacteria > Actinomycetota > Acidimicrobiia > Acidimicrobiales > Poriferisodalaceae > Poriferisodalis. Next base: position 26,424 of record JAJEBN010000051.1, read on the forward strand.
GCACGCGTGCGGTGCGAATGCGTCAACGGTGCAGTCATCTGATGCCGTCTCCAAGGACTGTGCTGCCGCGCGCATCGGGCTCACGCGCTGCCCATTTCAACGCACGGCGGCTGATGCGGGTTCCCATCCCGTTGGAGCGCCGATCACGCGCTGCGGGCAGCATCAGCCGAGGGCGTCACCTTGCAGCGAGGCCAGCAGCGAACCCTGCGGACCGAGCGGCTCCACGCCGAGCGTGCGGAAGATGCGCCAGTGCAGGCTGATGTCCGAGGCGATGATCGGCACGCCGAGCTGCGCTTCGATGTCGGCAGCCAGGCTCACGAAGCGGCGCGGCAGGCCGTCGGTGCCCCGGTAGTTGGACATGCCGTTGACGAGCACCGCGTCCACGTCGGGTGCCTGGCTCAGGGCGTGCTCGCAGGATCGCAGCGCCAGGTCGCCCCCGAAGATCCAGGTGCAGTCGTTCACCTCGTCCTGGGTGGCGTACCAGCCCTGGTCGACGAAGTTCCCGGCCCACACCACGTCGATGCCGGCGCTGCGCAGGAACCGCGCCACGCCGTCGCGCCAGTCGGGCCAGAAGTACACGGCGTTGAGCGCGATCCGCTCGTAGCCGTGCGCCTCGCAGGCCTCCACGAGCGTCAGGCCGGCCATGTGGAACGGCGTCTCGTACTTGTCGGACATCTCGGCGGTGAAGCGGCGGATGTCGGCGCAGTCGGTGCCGGCGGCATGCACCCAGTTGGTGCCGACCTGGCCCACTACGTCGGCGCCGCTGCCCGACAGGCAGTGCACGGTTTCTTCGAGCAGGTGAAACAGACCCGCCCGGTCGCTGAGCCGGTGCGCGTAGCCGGGGGCGTGCAGCAGGCGGCCGTGCACGCCCACCGACGGCGGGCACATGCGCAGGAAGTCGGTGGGAGCGGCGTCGAAGTCCATCGGCGGTGCCGTGAAGCCGACCTGGTGCGGGAACAGCTTCTTCGACGGGTCAGCCCACTTGGCGGGCTTGAAGGGCGCGCTCATCGGCGGTGCCTCCTTCCTGTCGCGGCTGCGCCGGTGCTGCGTGGAGCCTCGGGCGAGGACGTGCGGCGGCCGGTCAGCATTCAGGCGCTCCAGCCGCCGTCGACGTGGATCGTCTGGCCGGTGATGTAGCTGGCGCCGGCGCACAGGAACAGGCACGCGTCGGCGTACTCGGCCGCAGTGCCGGGACGGCCCAGCGGCAGCGACTCGGAATCTTCGAAGACCGTCGCCCAGCGGATCGGGAAATTCGTGGAGTCAGGGTGCACATAGCTGGGGGAGATGGCGTTCACCCGCACCTCGGGGGCGAGGCCGCGCGCCAGCTCCTTGGTGAGCGTGATGAGGCCGCCCTTGGCGACGCTGTACGGCGAGCTGGAGCCGCCGCCCCGCCAGCCCGACATGGACGCCGTGTTCACGATGGCCCCGCGTGCTGCCTTCAGGTAGGGCGCAGCGGCCTTGGCGGTGCGGAACGCCGACAGCAGGTTGATCGACAGCGCTTCGGCCCACAGTTCCTCGGTCTGCGATTCGAGGTCGCCGGCGGGGATGGTCTGCAGGGTGACGGGATGCCCGGCGATGTTCAGCAGGTAGTCGATGCCGCCCATCCGGTCGGCGGCAGCTTCGACCATCGCCACCACCGAGTCGTTGTCGCGCAGGTCGCACGGCGCCTCGAACACGTCGAGGCCGTCTTCCCGCAGTGCCTGCACGGTGCCGGAGAGCCGCTCGCCCGGCAGGTCGGCGATAGCCACGGCGGAGCCGTTGGCGGCGAACGTGCGGGTCACGCCGAGGCCGATGCCGCTGGCCCCGCCGCTGACGATGCTGCGCTTGCCGCTGAGATCGGCGCTGATCATGTGGCTGCTCCCTTCGTGAATCGCTGAGTGCTCATGAGCCCTGCGGCAGGTACTGGTCGTGGCGCCACGGGTCGAGCCGCAGGCTGAGCTCGCGCAGGCGGCCGTGGAACTCGTCGCGGGGCACGTGGCACAGCCGGATATGGCGGCCCGATGCGGGGTCGAACTCGGTGCGGCCGTGCATGACCCGGTGGTTGTCGATGAGCACGCCCTGGCCGGGCTCGACCCGGATGGCTGCGGTGAACTCGGGGCTGAGCATGCGGTCGCTGAAGGCCCGGATGGCGTTGTAGAGGCGGTCGACGTCGTCGGGCGGCACGTCGAGCGGGCCGAGCGCCCGGTCGAAGTAGCGGATGCCGCTGGGGCGACCGAACTCGTCGAGCCGGATGAGCGGGCTGCGGCTTCGCAGGCTGATCTCGCCGGGGTGGCGCCGCACATGTGTGACGGGCAGGCAGGTGAGGGCCTCGAAGGCGTCGGGCTCGTCGGTGCGCAGCGACTCGGCGATGGCGAAGCCGTCCACGTAGGTGCTCATGCCGCCGACGTCGGTGTTGACCAGGCAGTGGAAGATGTCGATGCCGGGCGGTGAGTAGTAGAAGGCGTCGTCGATGTGGGGCGCCTGGGCCATGCCGGTCTTGGCGCCGAGCTTGGCCACCGGCTCGGCGCGCACGTCGTAGATGCGGCCGTAGACGGTCGTCTCGTGGATGGGGCCGACGAGGTTGGCGAGCTGCTCGGTGCAGGCGGGGTCGGTGCCCAGTTTGTCGATGCGCACGATGCCGTAGTCGGCCAAGAGCCGGTAGGCGTGCAGTTGGCCGGCGGCGCCGTCGCTGGCGTCGGCCCAGTCGACGGTGGGGAAGTCGTCGGCCAGTTCGACCCGCCAGGTGGCGGGCTGCCAGGCGGCCCTGCGCCGGCGAGCCTCGTCGTCGTAGGCGTTCGCCGCGAGCCAGTCGCTGCCGTAGGCGGAACTGTGGCTGTCGGGCCACGTCAGCACCAGGTCGCCGTTGCAAGCCCCGGCGTTGACGGGCGCGATATCGGGCGGGACGCTCGCCACGGTCGTGAAGCGGATGCCGTCGGCGGGGTTGCCGCACTCGGCACACCAGCAGCAGTGCCGCAGCCACTGCGCCGAGTAGGTGCGTCGGCGGCCGTCGGCGAAGGTGACGAGCACCTGGCGCCCGGCGATGGCCGCGCCGACCACAGCGGGTGCGTCAGCGATGCCGAGCCGGTTGCCGAGATGCGGGTTGTAGGTGGTGATGCCGCCCACAGCCCCGTGCTCGCTCACCGGTCAATCGCTCCTGTCGCCAGCCGCATCGAGCGTGTGGGCAGCCACGAGTTCTTCGTTCAGATCCACGCCGAGGCCGGCGCCGGTCGGCAGCGCCGCGTAGCCGTCGACGATGTCGGGCTCGGGCGGGTGGACGAGCTCGGTGCGCAGGCGGGACGGTCCGAGCCGCGACGAGCGGAATTCCACCATCGGGATGGTCAGCGCTGCTGCTTGCAGATGGAAGTTGGCGACGTCGGTGATGCCGGTGGCGAAGCTGTGGGGGATGAGCTGCGCGCCGTGCATCTCGCACAGCTCGGCGATGCGCATCAGCTCGGTGAACCCTCCGGCCCGGCTGACGCCGGGCTGCACCAGCGACACGCCGCCGGTGGTCAGCCAGTCGCGCACTTCCCAGCGCCCCGCTGCGAACTCGGCACCGCCCACCCGGATGGGCGATACGGCGGCGAGGCGGGCATGACCGGCGAGGTCGTCGTGGCGCAGCGGGGCTTCGGCGAAGGCCACGTCGAAGTCCTCGATGCGTCGCAGCGTCCAGGCGGCGTCGTGCCAGTCCCACCAGCGGTAGCCGAAGTCGAGCGCCATGGTGAGCTCGTCGCCGAGCGCTTCCCGGCAGTTGCCGACGAACTCCACAACGGCTCGGTCAGACACCTCGGCGCCGAACAGCACCGGCACCTTGACCGCGGTGAGGCCTTGGTCGGCGGCGATGGCGGCCTGGCGGATGACCTCGTCGAGCACGGCCGACATCGGGCCGTCGTAGATGTCGCCGGGGTAGCAGGTGGCATACGGCCGGATGCGCTCGGTGCGGGCGCCGCCGAGCAGCTTGTACACGGGCAGGCCGAGCTGGCGCCCGGCGAGGTCGTACAGCGCGATGTCCACGGCCGAGTACGCCTGGATGTAGGTGCCGCGGCGCCCGTGGTAGAAGCTGCCGTGGTAGGCCCGGTCGTACAGCGCTGCGGCCTCGATCGGGTCGGCGCCCACCACCACGTCGGTGATGCCCTGGCTCCAGAAGTGGATGGTGCGCTGGTCGATCATCGCCTTGACGACCGCGGGTGTGCACACCGACTCGCCGATGCCGAACCGCCCGTCCTCGTCGGTCACCTTGACGAGCAGCGTTTCCTCGGAGCCTTCGGCGAAGGCGTTGCCGACGGCGGGCACCGACACGATCAGCGCTTCGACGGCCGCGACGGCGCACGGCTGGCGGGCGGTTGCTGCTTCGCTGCTCGCCGTCATGTCCGCGACGGCCCCGGCACGGCCGAGCGCGCCCTGCCCGCGGCCGCGCTCGGCGTGGCGTTCGCCGTCACGTCAACCGCCGATGGGGCTCTGTGCTGTGAGGCCACCGTCCACAGTAAACACGCTGCCTGAGACGAAGCTGGCCGCCGGGCTCGCCAGCCAGGCAACTGCTTCGGCGACGTCATCTGGAGTGCCGAGCCGGCCGACGGGATGGCGCTGGATGGCTGCCCGTCGGGCCGCGGCAGGGTCGGCTTCGAGGTCGAACACGGCATCGGCGAGCGCGGTCGCGATCCAGCCGGGACTGACCGCCACGCAGCGGATTCCCTGGTGACCGTGATCGATGGCGATGGCCCGGGTGAGCGCCTCGACGGCGCCCTTGGACGCGTTGTACACAGCCATGCCGGCGTCGGCGTGGGTCGCTGCGATCGACGCGATGTTGATGATGACGCCGCCGTCGGCGGACCGGTCGGCATGCGGGCTGTCGGGCTGCGCGGCTTGTTGGCCCTGCTGCCGGCTGGACATGTGACGAACCGCAGCACGGCACATGTTGAACACGCCTCGCACGTTGACGTCCATGACGTGGTCGAAGTCCTCGTCGGTGGTGTCCGCGACGGTCTTCTCCACCTGCACGCCGGCATTGTTGACCACCACATCCAGCCGTCCGAACCGCTCCACAGCAGCAGCCACGAGCGCCTCGGCCTGGGCCGGATCGGCCACATCGGTTTGCAGCCACTCGGCGCCTGCGAGATCGGATTGCCGCCGGCTGCCGGTCAGCACGTCCCAGCCGTCGGCCACGAACCGCCGAGCGATTGCCTCGCCGATCCCCGAGCTCGCCCCCGTCACCACCACACTGCTCACAGCCGCTCCTTCGCCCGCGTTGCTGCCATGACGTTCACGCTCGTGCCACGCTCGAATTGCCGCCGCTCAGATACTCGCCTGTGCGCCGATCTCCCGGCATAGTTGGCAGGCTTGCAGCATGGCTCATCGGCACCACGCTTCCGGCACATCCCCGGTGTCGCCCAGTGTTCGCAGCGGCTCGGCCATCGCAGTCGGACGGCGCGGCGGTTCGGTGTCGTGAGGATCGTCGCTATCGACCACGTGCAGCTGGCGATGCCGCCCGGCGGCGAGGCTGACGCGCAGGCGTTCTACGAGGGACTGCTCGGTGTGCCGCGTGTGCCCAAGCCGCCTCACCTTGAGCGACGTGGCGGTTGCTGGTTCGAGAGCGACGCGGTCAAGGTCCACCTGGGCGTCGAGGATCCGTTCCAGCCGGCTCGCAAGGCCCATCCCGCCCTGGAGGTTCAAGACCTTCCCGCGCTCGTCGAGCTGCTCCGTGGCGCCGGCGTCGCCGTCCGGGATGACGAGCCGCTGGAGGGCTACGACCGCGTCTACGTAGACGATCCCTTCGGCAACCGCTTGGAGCTGCTCGAACCGCGCACCTGAGGAACCGCGTGGAGGGGTGCGTCCGCTGCCGCAGCGGCATGATCCCCTGCTCGCGCGATCCAGCTGACCGCAACGTCGCAGCGTCTCCCGACTGTGCCGCGGCTCAGCCGGCTGCGGCGACTGGCTCCGGTTGCTGGACAGGCCGAGGTTCGTTCAGGGACGGAATGACTCGAGCTTCAGCACCGGGTCGGTCCAACCCTCGTCGGTGAACAGCGTCCCTGCGAGTCGGCCGATCTCATCGGCCGACTTGGCTGCTGAGCCGCAGCCGCCCACCGCGACGGCGACGCGATCGTCGACCCAGTCGATCCACGGCAGGTCGTGCGGTGTGTTCGTGACCACGCAGGGCTTGAAGTCGCGGGAGCGGATCGTGCGGTCGGGGAGAAATTCGCGCAGCCGGGCCTCAAGGTCGTCGGCCTCGGCCACGCTCCCGCCGCTACGGAACCAGTCGACCACGGTGGGCACATCGTCGGCCATGGTGGCAGCAGGGTCGTAGCCGCCGATCTTCAGCATGACCCGTCCGTCGGGGAAGCGAACCGGCGGCACCCAGTACACGTCGTGGCGCGGGTCTTCCTCGCAAGTGGCCGGGTCCGTCCGGGAGATGAGGCTCGGCAGCACCGGGCCGTCGTCGAGCTCGGCCATCAGGATCGTCCGCAGGCTGCGCTCGAGCGGCAGGTCGACGCCGACCAGCTCAGCCGCCCACGCGCCGGTGCACAGCAGCACGCCTTGCGCGTGCACCGTGTCGTTCCCGACGGTCAGCTGCACGCCGTCGGGCATCGGCACGGCCGCCGAGACGGGTGCGTCGATGACGGACCCGCCCGCGGCGGACGTCAGCTTGCTCTGCGCCGCGACCATCCGCCGTGGGTTGATATGTCCCGCCGGTGCAGCTTCGAAGATGATCGCGTCAGCGCTTGACATGTCGATGCCGAAGCGCTCCGCAACCTCGTCAGCGGTGACCTCGCACGCATCGACGTCGAGTTCGAGCGCATGGGCGAGATCCGCATGCGGGTCCGCCCCTGAATAGACAAGCCCGGTGCCCGAATGAAACGCGATGCCCGAGCGTTCCTCGATGTCGGCGTACCTGCCGATCGAGCGGATCGCCAGGTGCGACCAGTCAGGATCCGGATCGATCATCCGAGTGATGCGGCCCTCGTCGTAGTGGCTCGAGAACGGTCCTGCTGACGCTGCATAGTCCTCTGGCTCGCCAGGCCCGATCAACGCCACCGAATGCCCGGCCTCTGCGAGATGGCGGGCGGCCGCACTGCCGATCAGCCCCCGCCCGACAACCGCTACCTCAAAGTTCGACATGCCCGCAACGTAGACGCTCTCGACGTCGCTGGGCCTTAGAGGATGCGCCGATAGGCGGGTCAGCGGGGTTGCCAGCGGTCTCGGTGGTCGATGAGCTTGATGGTGATGATCAGGGCGACGGCGAGTGCGAGCTGGGCGAGGCGATGGCGGGGCTCGCGGTCGGTGTTTCTTCG
>JAJEBN010000044.1 GCA_022822525.1 Acidimicrobiia bacterium
CTCACGCTCGTCGCCGTCGAGCACCACCCGCACCGCCGGACGTCCACGCCGAGCACCCATCACAGCCTCCGATCATCGCGAAGACCCCATGATGGCGCACCCCAAACAAAAACGCGAGTAACTAACCACTCAGGACACTAGGACATGGCCGAAGATGGTCAGGGCGGTCAGGAAGCACCCCGACACGACGAGGAATCGCCGTCCCCGCTCGTCGCCGAGTCGGCCGATGGCCGGTCGGGCCGCTATGGCGGTGACCGCAAAGACGCTGATCGCGAATCCGACCGCAACGTCGCCGCCGCCGGTCTGTTCGGTGACGAGCCACGAGATCAGCGGCATCATCGCCGAGAACGACAGCGCCGAGAGCAGCGCACTGAGATTCAGGATCAGGAACGGGGCGCTGAACAGGCGCGAGGGCTCGCCAAGGGGCGGAGCGGCGGGTGCCGCTGTGAACGTCGTCTGCGACATGGGGCCCTGGCTTCGTTGACGCTGAGCCCGGAAATCGATGCGGGCGGGCGGGTTCCAGTGCGCCATGCTAGGGGTGATGGTCGAGACGCTGCGGGGAATTTCCAGTCGATGAGTGCTGCGATGAACGCTGTGACGTCCGTCGTGCGCGGGGCGTGTCACCACGACTGCCCCGACACTTGTGCCTGGGAGGTCACCGTCACCGACGGCGTGGCCGTGAACTTGCGCGGCGATCCCAGCCAGCCGTTCACCGACGGGCAGCTCTGCCCCAAGGTGAACCCGTTCCTCGATCGGGTGTATCACCCAAACCGGCTGCTGCGGCCGCTGCGACGCGTCGGGCCCAAGGGCGAGGGCCGGTTCGAGCCGATCGGCTGGGATGCTGCGATCGCTGAGATCGCCGACCGGATCGGCGAAGCCGTAGCCCGCCACGGCGGCGAGACGGTGCTGCCGTACTCGCTCGACGGCACCCAGGGGCTCGTGCAGAAGGGCGTGCTGGCCGACCGGTTCTTCTCGGCACTGGGAGCCACGCAGCTGAACCGGCACATCTGCGGCGTCACCGCCTGGCACGGCGCCGCCGACGTGCTCGGCATGCCGCTCGGTGCGGACCCCACCGAGATTGCGAGCGCCCGCACCATCGTGCTCTGGGGCACCAACACGCTGCTCACCAACCGCCACCTGTGGCCGTATGTGGAGGAAGCCCGTCGCAACGGTGCCAGCGTCATCGTCGTTGACCCGGTCTCCACGATGACCGCGCAGCGGTCCGACTGGCACGTCCAGCCCCGCCCCGGCACCGATGTCGCGCTCGTGCTGGGCATCATCGACGTGCTGGACCGCGACGGCCTCGTCGACGAGGAGCGTGTGAACACCGCCGCTTCAGGCTGGCCCGAATTGCGCGCCGAGGCCCGGGCCCTCGGCCTCGACAGCGCGTCCTCGATCACCGGGCTTGCCGAAGCCGACATCACCTCGCTGGCTCATCGAATTGCGCACGAGCGGCCTGCCGTGCTGCGTGCGCTCATCGGCATGGAGCACCGCGAGCACGGCCACGACATCCACCGCGCTGTGGCCGCCTTGGCCGTCGTGTCGGGTGCGGAGTACATGCGCTCCACGCAGGTGTATTTCGACACCGCGTTCGCCGACATCGTGCCGCCGTCGGGGCCGCAGCGAACCGTCAACATGTCGGCCCTCGGCGCGGCGCTCACCGATGCCAGCCTGCAGCCACCGATCACCGTGCTGCTGAACTATGGCTGCAACCCCGCTGCCATCACGCCTGACCAGAACCGGGTGCTGGCGGGCCTCGAGCGCGACGACCTGTTCACGGTGGTGATCGAGCAGTTCATGACCGACACGGCTCGCTATGCCGACATCGTGCTGCCCGTCACCACCCAGATCGAGCAGCTCGACCTGATGAACGCGTGGGGCCATCTGTATGTGTCGCTGAACCTGCCGGCCATCGAGCCGCTCGGCGAATGCCTGCCGAACACGGAAATCTTTCGGCGGCTGGCCAGCGCGCTGGCGCTCGACGCAGCCGGTCTCGCCGACAGCGACGAGCAGGTAGCGCGAGACCTGCTTGCGAGCGGCCACCCCTGGCTTGACGGCATCACCTACGAACGGCTCCAGCGCGACGGCTGGGCGCGGCTGGCGGTGCCCGCGGGCTGGTCTGCGCTGACCGATCGGGAAATCCCCCTGGCACCCCCTTCGCCCCCAGGCTCGGGCACCGGGGTGCAATCCCGCTCGCTTGGTCCGGTCCGGCTCGGCGCGCTGCGCTACCGGCCTGCTGCGGAGTCGCTCAGCGGCGACTCCGAACTCGCGAGGTGCTATCCCCTGGCGCTGATGTCGCTCAAGCAGCACCAGCGATTCCTCAACAGCCACTACGGCGGGTTCGAGCACCATCTGCCCGACCCGCCCCAACCTCGTCTCGACATCAGCGCCGTCGACGCCGAGGCACGTGGCATCGTCGAGGGCGACCAGGTGCGGGTCTACAACGGCCGCGGTGAGCTGTTCACCACTGCCGCCATCTCCGAGCGCCTGCAGCCCGGTCTGGTCACCATGCCGTTCGGCTGGTGGGCGGGCAACGCAGATGCACGCACAGTCAACGTGCTCACCAACGCGGCGGTCGGCGGCGACGATCCTGCGGTCGGCTCCGCTGCGTTCCACGACACACTCGTCGAGGTGGAACCTGCTGCAGATGCACGGCGAACAGCCAACGGCGCATCGTCGTAGCCTGCGATGGCGATGAACGTCGCTGAACTGCTTGAGCGTTTCCCTCACGACGACGCCGTCGTGCTGATAGATCGCGCCGCCACGCCGCCCGCCCACATCACCGCATCTGCCCTGCGAGAACGGGCGCTGCGCTGCGGGGCGGGCCTCGCTGCCCGTGGCTTGGCTCCGTTCACCCGTGTCGGCCTGCTCGCTGCCAACTGCGGCCAGTACTACGACGTGATGTTCGGAGCTCCCGCGGCAGGGCTGGTCTTCGTACCGCTCAACACCCGGTTGCCTGCCGAGACGCAGGCGTACATCCTCGAAGACGCAGACGTGCGGCTGGTCATCTCCGACGCCGAGCACGCTCGGCTGGTGCCGCCAGATATGCCGCACATCGTCATCGGCACGCCCGAATGGGAGGCGGTGGCGGCCCATGAGCCGCTGGGGGCTGCAGCCGCCGTCGACGACGACGACATCGCCGTACAGATCTACACCTCGGGCTCGACAGGGCGACCCAAGGGCGTTCTGCTGACCCATCGAAACATCACCTTCACCGTGCTCGAGTACGGCGCAGCGATGCCTGGCGAGGTGATGCTGGTCTCGGCGCCGCTCTATCACAAGAACGCTTCGATGTCCTCCAAGCTGGCGTTCGCCAATGGAGGCACGGTGGTGCTCCTTCCGGCGTTCACGGCTGCGGGCTACATCGAGGCCATCGAGGCCCACCGGGTCACGATGTGTTCGGGCGTGCCGACGATGTTCGCCCTCGTCACTGCCGAGATCGCCTCCCGCGTCGCGGCCGGCGAGCAGATGCCCGACCTGTCATCGGTGCAGCGAGCATTCATCGGCTCGGCCCCCTTGACCGAGGCCCTGTACGACGACGTGCAACGCCTGCTCCCTCAAGCCCTCGTCTCCAACGGCTACGGCACCACCGAGGCGGTGCTGGAATTCGGCCCCCATCCCGAGGGCAAGCCGCGGCCCAAGATCTCTGTCGGCCACCAGCACCCCAAGGTGGAGCTGCGGCTGGTGGATCCCAACACCGGCGAAGACGGCGACGCAGGCGAGCTGTGGGTGCGCTCGCCCGGCGTCATGACCGGTTACCACAACCTGCCCGACGTCACCGCCGAACGCCTCACCGACGGCTGGTACCACACGGGCGACCTCATGACTCGTGACACCGACGGCTGGTACTACTTCGTCGGCCGTGTCGACGACATGTTCGTCTGCGCCGGCGAGAACATCTACCCCGATGCGGTCGAGCAGATGCTCGAAAAGCACCCTGCAGTGCACCAGGCCGTCGTGGTTCCGGTGCCCGACGAGCTGAAGGGCCAGTTGCCGGCAGCTTTCGTGCGTGCTGAACCTGGCCACACGCTCACGGTCGACGATGTCAAGCAGTACGCGCTCGCGAACGGCCCCGCGTACGCCCATCCCCGCCACGTGTGGATCGTCGACGAGATCCCGCTGGCCTCGACCGCCAAGATCGACCGCAACGGCCTGGTTGCCCGGGCCGCCGATCTGGTGAAGGCTGAGTCCCCCTGAGCAACGATCGCCGCATGCACCCTGACGCATCGGAGGGCGAGCACTTCAGGCCGGCCTCGCGTGGCGCGGAACGTGACGACACCGCAGGCAGCGACGCCACAGACCTCACACGGGCGTCGCCGGCCTCTCAGGCCGCTGCGGCCGACACGCCACGACGTCAGGACTCGCCACAGCCGATGTCCCGGTTCGGCGCTGGCGTCGCCATCGCACGCGAGGTCCAACAGGACTGGGCGACGAAACGCATCGCCGGGCTGTCGGCGGAGATCGCGTTCTTCGCGCTGCTGGGGCTGTTCCCGGCCGTCATCGTGTTCGCTGCATTGCTGGGTTCGCTCGATGTGCTCATCGGCCAGAGCGCGGCTGCCGGCACCGAGGATTGGCTGCTGCAGCGGATCAGCGACACCTTCGGGGACCAGAACACGCTCGATGCCACCGTCGCCGACCTCTTCGACCGCTCCGACGCCCGGGTGGTGACCGTCGGCATCGTCGTGGCTGCCTACGCGTCGTCGCGCGGCTTTGTCGCCGTGGTACGCGCGTTGAACGTGACACGCGGCCATCACGGGGCTCGCAGCTGGCTGTCGACCCGCCTCGTGGGTTTCGCCCTGACGTTCCTGACGCTGGTGGTCGCCGTGGTGGTGGCGACGATGGTGGTCGTCGGGCCGCTGTTCGGCGGCGGCTCCGAACTGGCCGACCGGCTGGGTGCAGGAAGCTCATTCAGTGCAGGGTGGGACTGGCTCCGCTGGCCTGTCGTCTTCGTGGCGGTGGTTGCCTGGGCTGCGACGGTGTACCGGATCGCCCCGCGCCACAAACTGACGTGGCGACGAGAAGTGCCAGGAGCCCTGCTGGCAACCATCTGGTGGCTGGTCGTATCGGGCGGATTCGGTGCCTACCTGCAGCTCGCCTCGAACGGTGTCAACGCAGTCTTCGGCCTGCTCGGCGGCGCCCTCAGCCTGCTGCTGTGGCTGTACCTGCTCGCCATGGGCCTCCTCGCCGGCGCCGAACTCAACAGCCTCCTCGACCGACACCGCTCGCCGGCTGCGTCCTCAACTGACTGACGTGCCGGACGTCCCGACGAGATGTTCGGCGAGGGCGGTGATCTGAGCATCGATGTCGCTGGGGCTGCCAGACAGGTCGATGGCGACGGCGTGCAACCGCGTTTCTGCGTGCTGAACGGTGATTGTGGACTTTGCCAACGAGCCGGTCGGCTTCTGCCGCTCGACGACTGTGTTTTCGTTCGCGTCAGCGCAGTAGATCAGAGTGCCTTCTGTCAGTTTGAGTGCCGTCGTGTAGGCCAGCAGTTGGTAGTAGTCGCCGTGTCGAGCAAGAGGCCCGACGGTGTCCGCTGTGCGCGAGTCGCCGCCCGTGAGCTTGTACTTGAGATCGGCCACTCCAATGGTCTCGCCATGATGGAGAAAGGTGAGATCCGGTCTGATCTCGACGCGCTTCTCGACGTCGAGGTGAGGCCGGCTCTGGGCCTTGACATCGAGTCGCCCGCGCAATTCGCGCTGCAGGCGTGAGGTGACGAAATCCTCGAAGAGCTGATTCATGTCCAGCATGAACGCTGACGCAGCGGTGTCGCCGTGCTGGTCTTGCAGGGTGCAGTTGGCCAGGATCAGTCGAGCCAGCCGCAACGCGGGCCGATAGTGCTCGTTCAGCCGGGTGTATTGGATGCGATCGAGGCGATCCAGCGCCACCGACGCTGTCCGTTCCGCCACACCGTCAAGCGCCGCGAGCAGCCGTCGAAGCCGCCGCCGATCGTCGTGCGGTACGTCGGGCACACGCAGCGCCAGCCGAATTGCCGCCGTCAGGCAGCGGTTCTCGTCGACATCGGCGGTGAAGTCATCCCACGAGCAGGCCATCGGCACCAGTACCCCACCCCGCCGGAACTGCCGCACGAAGTCGATGCGCCCCCGCAACGCGAGCAAGTCGTCCTCTTCGTGCCGGTAGTGATGGAACAGCCCACGTGCCAGCGTGGTCTCTGCGGTTCGAGCGAAGAACGACACCAACGCCGGCAGCAGCTCGTCGTTGGTTGCGTAGTCGATGGCTTCGGCCTGCCAGGCCTCGGACGGCAGCCCCACCTCGAGCAGGAAGAACAAGTTGTCGGGCTCGATCTTTGGACGCACAATGACCCGCAGATCACCGAGCGAGAACGCACCCACCCACTGCCGGGTTGACACCTTCCACCAGCCGGCCTCCCGATCAGTCGCTACCGACACCCACGGCGTCTCCCCAAGACGGCGCGCCATCCCGTCATCAAGTTGCCAGCGCTCAGTACTCCACTCATGGAGCACCATCCGCTGATCTCCGCCGGCTCGGCGAACCACCTCGGAGATGTCCGGCCTCACCGCACCATCGACGATTGACATCTACAGGTCGCCGTCGCTATCTGGGCCCTCATCTTGGTCGGACCCGGGGTCAGCTTCCTCACCGGCCCCGTCCGACGTTCCCATTTCCGAAGCCGGCGCGGCCGCGCTGGGACCATGGCGCTTCCAAACCTCGCCGAACCGATAGCTGTCGATGACCTCCTGCCGCCCGAAGAACTGGTCCTCGATAAGAGGCTCGATGTTGTACTCCCAGATTCGCCGCAAGCCGTTCTCGTCCAGGTCGTGCTTCATGAAGTGGCTCGGCCCGATCAGCATGTAGTCGGCTCCAAGATCACCGCGGAGCCGTTCGTTGACCGCATCGAGCAGGTCGGCCACCCAATCCTGTTCAAGCTCCTCGTCCTCGTACCACCTTCGCAGCAGCCCCGCCGTCGGCTCACGATCTGGGAAGAACGGCACGTAGTGGAATCGGCGCCGCATCGCGGCGTCGATGAGCGCGATGGAGCGGTCGGCGGTGTTCATGGTGCCGATGAACCACAGATTCTCAGGCAGCGAGAAGTCCTCGTCCGGGCGATATTGGGTCTGGATCGACTGGTTGCGGTACTCCAGTAGGTACAGCAACTCACCCAGCACTCGCGGCAGATTCGCACGATTGATCTCGTCGATGACCATGACATGCAGCTCCTCCGGATGTTCCTCGGCGCGCTTGGCGAGCCGTACCAACGGCCCCGGCGTGAGCTTGTAGGTCATATGTCCGTCGTCACCGATTTGAGGTCGGAAGCCCTCGAAGAAGTCCTCGTAGGAATACGCCGGATGGAACTGCACCAGCGAGTACCCCCCATGGACCTCTCCATCGCCGTATTCCGTCAGCATCCAAGCGAGTTCTTGTGCGAAATAGGTCTTGCCCGTCCCGGGTGGGCCGTAGAGGATCACCTGCCCCTTGTCTTCCAAGAGCGCCACGATGTCCTTGAGGAATCGCACGTCGCACAGCAGATCCGCCGCCAGTGTCGCTAGTGGGGTGTCCGCAAACGTTCGGGGGGTTGGGTCATGCGGCTTTGGGGGTGGCGGGTCGTCCCCATTGCCGGCCTTTTTCGGATCTGACTCGGGCTCGTTCTCGGCGTTGTGCT
>JAJEBN010000013.1 GCA_022822525.1 Acidimicrobiia bacterium
AGCCAGCGCGGCTTCGACGACAACATGCGCCGGTTCTTTGCCGACAAGCTCGTCGCGCTGGATCGTGACAAGGCGATGTTCTGCTACCAGGTCTGCCGTGCTCTGGGCGCTCGCCGCGTCGTGGAGGCCGGCACGTCACACGGCGTGTCGACGCTGTATCTGGCTGCCGCCGTGAGGGACAACGGACATGACGACGGCGTGGTGATCGCCACCGAGTACGAGCCGGCCAAGGCTGCCATTGCCCGGGCCAACTTCGATGAGGCGGGTCTCGCGCCGTGGATCGAGCTTCGCGAGGGCGATCTGCGTGAAACGCTGGTCGACTGCGGGGGACCGGTCGACTTCCTGCTCGTCGACATCTGGCACGTCGCGCTCGACGCGCTGGAGCTGGTCGCCCCAGCCCTGCGTCCCGGCGCCGTCGTCGTCACCGACAACACCATTGCGTCCGCTCAGGGCTACGAGCCCTACTTCGAGTTCCTCAATGACCCCGCCAACAAGCTCCGCACGATGACCTTGCCCTTCACGGGAGGCCTCGAATTCACCATCCGCATCGACTAGCGGATCTCGGCCCCAAACGCCAACCTGAACACCTGCGCTCAACGTCTGCGCCGTCGGCTCATCTGCGTCGCCTGTGCCCACGGGGGTGGTGGGGTTAGTCGAGCGATTCGCCGCTCAGCCGCCATCGGTCGACGGTCACGATGGGGCTGCGGTGCGGTGGGCGAGAGCGTTGTTGATGAGATCGCGGGTGTGCGGGCGTGTCGAGCGCAGCCCGAGGCACGACCGCAGGGCGTCGACGGGCAAGCGCGCTGATGCCCACAGCGCGGCGTGGGCCGATGGGCCGTTGAGCAGGCGGTTGGCGACATATTCGGCGTCGTCTGGGATACTCAGCGAGGACGGGTCGGGATGGTTCCACAGCAGCGGCCAGAACTGGGGCGGGACGGGTCCGCTGAACTCGCCCGGTGCCGCGGGCGCCGGCAGGCGCACATGCACGGCTTGGGCTTGGAGCTGCCGCCAGCCGGGCAATGACATCACCGGTTCCCAGGTGCTGTGCTCGCGGACGCCGTGGCGCCATCCCTGCGTCGATGTGCGTTGCCTGACTACGCCGCGGCGTGCCAGCGATTCCAAGGCTGCTTTCGCCGCCGACCAAGACAGACCCGCCGCTCGGGAGGCGGCCGCGATGCTGCTGATGGCGGCGTGGCGCGTCACTGCGGCCAGCATCAAGCGCTCGCTACGCGTCAGCGGGCGGCCCTCGGCGGGCAATTCGGCCGCGGCGGGCTCGGGCCTGTCTTGTTCGACCTGCCTGCACTTGTCGCTCACTGCCTCGCGGACGAATTGCGCGACCGTTGCGCCCGTGGAGTGAGCGGCCTGGGTGACGCGGCCCAGATCGTGGGCGCTGATGCGAAGCGATAGCTGAGCCTTGAGAAGCGGTACAGCCATGCACGCAGCCTATCTCGCGATTCACTACACAAACGCGAGGCAAAGCGCAAACTCATGTGGACCTGGGCTCGCTGCGTTCGTTGCCCGAGTCACCGCGGACTGAGCACCGGCTCCGGGCGTGTGCGCAGTACCAACCGTCATCGCGGTGTATGCAGGAATGGGAATCATTACCATCTAGGTCATGGTTGATGATCGAGTTCCTGTGACGGTGCTGACGGGCTTTCTGGGTGCGGGCAAGACAACGTTGTTGAATCACATTCTCACCGAGCAGCACGGCAAGCGGATTGCGGTGATCGAGAACGAATTCGGCGAGGTGGGCATCGACGATGCCATCGTCCTCGATGCCGAAGAAGAGATCTTCGAGATGAACAACGGCTGCATCTGCTGCACCGTTCGCGGCGATCTGATCCGCATTCTCGGCAATCTGATGCGGCGCAAGGACCGCTTCGACCAGATCCTCATCGAGACGACGGGGCTGGCCGACCCGGCACCGGTGGCTCAGACGTTCTTCGTCGACGACGAGATGTCAGCCCAGTTGCGGCTCGATGCCATCGTCACGGTGGTCGACGCCAAGCACCTGGTTCCGCACTTGGACGAAGAGAAGCCCGAAGGGGTCGAGAACGAAGCCGTCGAGCAGCTGGCGTTCGCCGATCGGGTCGTGCTCAACAAGATCGATCTTGCCGACGACGACGAGCTGGGCGATGTGGAGACCCGCATCCGGCAGATCAACCCACTGCCACCGATCATCCGGACCCAGTACGGAAAGGTCGACCTCGATGCCATCCTCGAGGTCGGCGCGTTCTCGCTCGATCGTGTGCTGGCCGACGATCCCGAGTTCCTCGACCCCGATGCCGAGCATCAGCACGACCTCAGCGTGACATCGGTGGGGATCGAAGCCGAGGGCGACCTCGATATCGACCGGCTGAATGAATGGCTGGGCGATCTCCTGCGTACCAAGGGAACCGACATCTTCCGCTCGAAGGGCATCCTGTCGATCGCCGGCTGGGATCAGCGTTACGTGTTCCAGGGCGTCCACATGCTGCTTGACGGCCAGCGCCAAGGGGCGTGGGGCGACGGCGAGAAGCGACGCAGCCGTCTCGTGTTCATCGGACGCAACCTCGACCGGCAGTCATTGGAGGCCAGCTTCAGGTCCTGCCTGGTATGACCGACGCTGCGACATCGCCCATCGCACAGTGGCGGGTGGACGTCGACGACTACGTGCAGGTGCTTGAGGTCTGCCGGGACCGCGGTCAGGCGGTGGTCGGGTCCTTGGGCGGCGAGGCTTCCCTCATCGACGTCGATGACGGCTCGGCCACTGCGCTGGAACGGCACGAGATGGGAGTGCTGAGCGCTGCCTGGTCATCGGATGGCAGCCGCGTCGCGGTCGGGGGCCAGGACGGATGCGTGCGCATCTATGACCACGCCGGAGCTGCTCAGGGCGTCATCGACGCGTCGGCCTGGGTGACGGCGCTGGCCTGGTCACCGAACGCACCCATGCTCGCGGTCGGCGCCGGCCGGCACCTGCTCATCACCGACCAAGACGGCTCGCTCCTTCACGATTTCGACGACCAGCCCTCGACGGTGACGGCGGTCGCCTGGTCAGCCGACGGCAGCCGCGTCGGCGCAACCGCATACGGCGGCATCGGCTGGCACGACGTCGTCGGGCCGCGGACCGGCCGTCGACGTCGCTTCGACTGGAAGGGGTCGCTGCTCTCGCTGGCGATGTCTCCCGACGGATCATGGGCCTGCGCCGGCGCCCAAGACGCCACCGTGCACCTGTGGCGACTCTGGAGCGGCAAGGACCTCTCGATGTCCGGCTATCCCTCCAAGATCGAGCGACTCAGGTTTCGCCACGACAGCCGATGGCTGGCGGTTGCGTGCCTCGGCGAGATCACCATCTGGGACTTCGGTGGCAAAGGACCTGCCGGTACCGTGCCGGCCTCGGCTTCCGGTCACGACAACCACATTGAGGACCTCGACTGGGATCCATCCGGCAGCGCCGTCGCCACGGGGGGAGGAGAGGGCCGCACCATCGTGTGGGCTGCCCCGACTCGTGCCGGCCAGGACCTGTCGCCAGTGACCGCACTCGAGTCCGATGCGGCGACCAGTCGACTCCGATGGGTCAGCGAGGACAGCCTGCTGGTCGGCCGGGCCGACGGAGGCCTGGTCAAGCTGGCTGTCGAGAGGCTGAGCCGCTAGGCGAAGCCGTGGCCCGAGCGGCCCTTGAGCGCAGCGAACAAGAGCGGGAAGCAATGGCGGTGCGCCACTCCGCGCTCACTTGGAAGAACAGCTCAGAGGACGCCGGCGAGCCACTCGCGGGCGTCGATCATCATTTCGATGGTCTGGCTGTGAGCCATGTCGTAGGCGTGGTGTCGCAGGTTCCATCCGCCATCGCCCAGGGCTGCGATCACCTCTTTGGGCTGTTCCTGGCCGATGAGGAGATCGCGGGTTCCCCACTGGAAGAGCGCCGGTCGGCCGTCGCCGTTGGACAGGTCGAGGCTGAGCCCGGGCGCGCTCGGAAGACCGCAGCAGATGGCCCACACGCCGGCGTAGCGGGGCGCACCAGCCCTGCCGGCGAGCGCCAGCGACAGATAGCCGCCCTGGCTGAACCCGCCCACGATGCACCGCTCGAGCGGCACGCCAGCCTTGCCGGCCTCGTCTGCGATGAAGGATTCGAGACTCTCGAGCGAGGGCCCGAACTGCGAGATGTCTTGTTCGAACGTCTCGAGGTCGATCGACCACCAGCCCGCGCCGTCGCCGTCGGGCATGTCGATCGGCCCCCGCGGCGCGATCGCAGTGAAGCGCTCGTCTGGGTCGACGAGCGGCACATAGGACGCGAGGTGGTGCTGCTCGGCGGTGTAGCCGTGCATGAGGAAGAGCAGACGGTCTGCACCGTCGCGGTCAATCCGGTACTGGGTCAATGACATGGAACGCAATGCTCCTGTGCTGTTCGTTCGGTGAAGCTATGCGCTAGGGGAAAATGCCGCACGGATCTCTTCGCGAGTGTCCGCGCTGGCGAGGCAGTCGACCATGGTGAGCGCCAGGGTGAGAGCGCCGTCGATGACTGCCTGGTCGCCTTCCTCGCGGCCCGTGTACACCTCGAACTCAGGTGTGTGAATCGGGGTGCCCTCGGGGGCGACCTTGATCATGGGGTGAATGGACGGGACGGTGTAGCTGACGTTGCCCATGTCGGTCGATCCGACCACCATCGACCCTTCCTCAGAGGGCAGCGGATGACGCCCGACATCCATGGCGTTGCGCACGTAGACGTCGAGCAGTGGGTGGTTGTCAATCATGTCGTAGAAGGGCGGATCGATCCATTCGGCCTGCATCTCGCACCCAGAGGCGTCGGCGCCTCCCTGCAGGCATCGCTGCACCCGCTCCTTGAGCGTCTCGAGGCTCGCCATCTTGTGGCTGCGCACGTACCACTCGGCGGCGGCGCGCGACGGCACGATGTTGGGCTTGTCGCCTGCGTCGGTGAAGATGCCGTGGATCCGCTCGTCGGGCCGGATGTGCTGGCGCAGCGCAGCGACAGCGTTGTAGCCGAGCACCGCCGCATCGAGAGCGTTGCGCCCCCGGTGCGGTGACGCAGCCGCGTGGGCCGCTTGGCCGTCGTAGGTCACGTGCAGCTGCTGGATGGCGATGGCATGGAACGTGCGGAGATCGCGATCGGCGGGATGCACCATCATCGCCAGATCGACATCGTCGAAGGCGCCGCGGCGCACCATGAACTCCTTGCCGCCGCCGCCCTCCTCGGCGGGTGTCCCGAGGATGGCGACCCGCCCGCCGAGCGCCTCGGCAACCTTCGCCACTGCGATGCCCGCGCCGAGCCCTGCCGAGCCGATGATGTTGTGACCGCAGGCATGGCCGATCCCGGGGAGCGCGTCGTACTCGCACAGCACAGCGACCGTGGGCCCGTCGGTTGTGCCGACGCGAGCGTCGAACGCCGTCGGCATGTCGTAGGCGCCACGGGTCACGTCGATCCCGTTGTCTTCAAGCACGCCGGTCAGGGCTTCGTGGGCGTGGTGCTCTTCGAAGTTGAGCTCGGGGTTGGCGTGGATCGTGTGCGAGAGATCCAGCAGCGTCGGCGTGAGGCGATCGATCTCGGCACGAACGATGTTCTTGGCATCCGCAACGTCCATGACGGCGAGATTACTCA
>JAJEBN010000001.1 GCA_022822525.1 Acidimicrobiia bacterium
AGCGAACGCCGACGAGCCGAAGTAGTCGGCTCGCAAGGCTTGCATGAGCGGGCCACGCGCTCCCCATGCGAGCCCGTGGAAGATCACGAACAGCACCACCACGAACGCGTTGGGAGCCCACGCCAGCAGCAAGATGCCGCCCGCGTGCCCGAACATGGCGACCGACGCAATGAGCCGCTTGTTGACCCGGTCGCCGAGCCAGCCGCCCACCACCATGCCGGCCAGCTGCATCAGCGGCAGTGCTGCAGCGAACAAGCTGGCATGCTGCGGCGAGTAGCCCCGCTCGGACGTCAGGTAGAGCTGCAGGTGCGCCATCACGGCGCCCACCACGAACAGGGCGCTCAGGTGACCGAACGAGATCGTCCAGAACGCTCGCGTGCGTATCGCCTCCTTCGCCGTGAAGTGGACATCGGTGAGGCCTTCCGCGCGGACCGTCCTCCCGTCAGCGACAATCTTGGCCCCGCCGTCGACCTCCTGGCCGAACTCGGCAGGGCTTCCGTCGAGGTACTTGGCCAGCCACCACGCGACAGCGGCACCCCCGACGCCGGTGACCGCAGCGGTCCAGCGCCAGCCGAACCATGTGAACGACAGCACCACGAGCGGAAGGCACACCCCGCCCGCAGCGAGGCCCATGCCACCGAATGCCAGAGCGCGCGCTCGCAGCCGCTCGAACCATCGGACGATCGCGACGGTGACGGTCAAGAATCCGCAGAACGCGCTGCCGACGGCCATGACCAGGAATGCGCCGTAGAACTGCCACAACGAATGCAGCTGGCTGAACCACACGAAGCCGACCGCCATGCCCACAGCGCCTGCTCGGGTGATGGCTTTGGGTCCGAAACGGTCGATCAGCCAACCTTGTGCCGGCCCCAGCAGCGCCGTCTCGGCGCGATTCATCGCGAACGCGCCCGACAGCGCCGTCTTGCTCCAGCCGTACTCCTCTTCGAGCTCGACGAAGTAGGCGCCCATGGCGTGCATGATCAGCGCCGACTGCAGCCCTTGGATCACTGCCCCCGCTCCCACCACCTTCCAGCCGCGGAAGGTGGTGCTGCGTTTGGACATCGTTACATCCTGCCTGATGAGGCGGCTGCTGCGTCGGTTCAGAACCCCTCTTTGGGCTGATCTAGACTCGTTTTTTTCCTCCAGCCACGCACCAAGGACTCCCAACGGAGCGAGGAGGGCACAACATGGCACGCAAGGTGACGGCGGCAATCGTGCAGACCGCCTGGACCGGCGACAAGGAGTCGATGATCGAGCTCCACGAGAAGTACGTGGCCGAGGCGGCCGCAGCCGGTGCCCGGGTGATGTGTTTTCAGGAGCTGTTCTACGGGCCCTACTTCTGCCAGGTACAAGACGCCGAGTACTACTCCTACGCAGAAGCGATCCCCGACGGCCCGACCACCAAGCGCTTCTGCGAGCTTGCGGAACAGCACGAGATGGTGCTCGTGGTGCCCATGTACGAGCGGGAGCAGGCCGGACTCCTCTACAACACTGCGGCCGTCATCGACGCCGACGGGACCTATCTCGGCAAGTACCGCAAGAACCACATCCCGCAGGTCAAGGGGTTCTGGGAGAAGTTCTACTTCCGGCCGGGCAATCTCGGCTATCCCGTCTTCGAGACCGCCGTGGGGACGGTCGGCGTCTACATCTGCTACGACCGCCACTTTCCCGAGGGCTGGCGTGCGCTCGGACTGGCCGGCGCGGAGATCGTGTTCAACCCCTCAGCCACGAGCCGAGGGCTGTCCGCATATCTGTGGCAACTCGAACAGACATCTTCCGCGGCGGCGAACATGTACTTCGTCGGGGCCATCAACCGGGTCGGCGTCGAACCGCTGGGCGACAACGACTTCTACGGCACGTCGTACTTCGCCAACCCCCGGGGGCAGATCGTTGACGGCGCCGCATCGGACCACGCCGAGGAGTTGGTCGTGCGTGAGCTGGACCTCGAGATGCTCGATGAGGTCCGCAACCAGTGGGCCTTCTACCGAGACCGCCGGCCCGAGTCGTACGAATCGCTCGTAGCACCCTGAGGCGGCGAGCCAGCGCTTGTTCGGACTTCACAGACCGCTACCCAGGGGGACACGAAGATGACGACGCTGATCAAAGGGGGCACCGTTGTCAGCTCGACCGGAGCGGATCCGGCCGAGGTGCTCATTGACGGCGAGCAGATCGCCGCGGTCTTGCAACCCGGCAGCGATATCGCCGTCGCAGCCGAGCAGGGAGCCGAGGTCGTCGACGCCACCGGACGGTTGGTAGTGCCCGGCGGCGTGGACGTGCATACGCACATGGAGCTGCCGTTCGGCGGCACCTACGCCTCCGACACATTCGAGACGGGAACGAGAGCTGCGGCGTGGGGCGGCACCACGACCATCGTGGATTTTGCCGTGCAGAAAACCGGCGAGAACGTGCGCGAATGCCTCAATGAGTGGATGGCCAAGGCCGAAGGCAACTGCGCGGTCGATTTCGGCTTTCACATGATCATCGGCGGCGTCGACAACGACTCGCTCAAGGAAATGGACCTGCTGGTCAACGAGGGCATCACCAGCTTCAAGCTGTTCATGGCGTACCCGGGGGTCTTCCTCGCCGACGACGGCCAGATCCTGCGGGCCATGCAGCAGGCGGCCGGCAACGGCGGGTTGATCATGATGCACGCCGAGAATGGCTTGGCCATCGACGTGCTGGCTGCCCAGGCGTTCGAGCGCGGCGAGACAGCGCCGGTCACTCATGGCTATGTGCGCCGCCCCGAACTGGAGTCGGAGGCCACCCACCGGGCGATCCAGCTCGCGAAGGTCGGCGCCGCGCCGCTGTACATCGTTCATCTGTCGGCGGCAGAGGCCCTCGAGCAGGTGACGCTGGCACGCGATGCCGGCATGAACGTGTTCGCCGAGACCTGCCCGCAGTACCTGCATTTCAGTCTCGAAGAGCACCTCAACCTGCCCGGCTTCGGGGGCGCCGCCTATGTGTGCTCGACGCCGATCCGCTCTCGCGAAGAAGGCCACCAGGACGCCCTGTGGAAGGGGCTGCGCACCAACGATCTGGCCGTCGTGTCCACCGACCACTGCCCGTTCTGCATGAAAGAGCAGAAGGAGCTCGGGCTGAACGACTTCCGGGCGATACCCAACGGCATCGGCGGGGTCGAGCACCGCATGGACATGATCTACCAGGGCGTGGTGACCGGCGAGATCGGCTTGGCTCGCTGGGTGGAGCTCTGCGCGACCACGCCTGCTCGCATGATGGGCCTGTACCCGCGCAAGGGAATCATCGCGGCGGGATCCGATGCCGACATCGTGATTTATGACCCCGAGCATCGCTGGACCATCAGCGTCGACAACCACCACATGAACATCGACCACTCGGCCTATGAGGGGGTCGAGGTGACAGGACATGTCGACACGGTGTTCTCTCGGGGTCGCAAGATCATCGACGACGACCAGTACCTGGGCCGCGTCGGCGACGGCCAGTACCTGCGCCGGGGACTCTGCCAGTACCTGCAGTAGGGGGCATCACCATGGCCCGACGCAACGGAGCGTTCGGGCAGCGGAACGGATCGGGGGACTGAGAACATGGATTTTGGCGTTGTTCTTCAGACCGATCCGCCCGCGTGGCGAGTGGTGGATCTCGCCCAGCGAGCAGAGACGCTGGGGTTCGACTACGGGTGGACCTTCGACAGCCACGTGCTGTGGCAAGAGCCCTACGTGATCTACAGCCAGATGCTGTCGGCCACGAACCGAATGATTGTCGGCCCGATGGTCACCAATCCGGGAACCCGGAACTGGACGGTCACCGCGTCGCTGTTCGCCACGCTCAACGACATGTTCGGCAACCGGACGGTGTGCGGCATCGGCCGGGGCGACTCGGCCATGCGAGTGCTGGGACACCGTCCCACCAGCCTGGCCACGCTGTCGGAGTCGATGACGGTCATCAAGGGGTTGGCCGAAGGATGCGAGGTGACCTACAACGGCACCCGCCAGCAGATCCCGTGGTCGTCGGGCAGCCAGCTCGACATCTGGATGGCGGCGTACGGACCGAAGGCGCTGCAACTCTGCGGCGAGCAGGCCGACGGGTTCATCCTGCAGCTTGCCGATCCGCAGATCACCGAGTGGACCGTCGCCGCCGTCCGCCGGGCTGCGGCCGACGCCGGACGGAACCCCGACGACCTGTACATCTGTGTGGCGGCGCCCGCCTATGTCGGTGACAACCTTGCCCACCAACGCGACCAGTGCCGGTGGTTCGGCGGCATGGTCGGCAACCACGTGGCCGATCTCGTCGAGCGGTACGGCGACACCGGGGGCGCGGTGCCCCAAGCCCTCACCGACTACATCGCTGGGCGCGAGGGCTACGACTACGCCGAGCATGGCAAGGCCGGCAACGTCCACACCGACTTCGTGCCCGATGAGGTGATCGACCGGTTCTGCATTCTCGGCGACGCCAGCAGCCATGTCTCGCGCCTGCGCGAACTGCGAGATCTCGGCGTGGACCAGTTCGCCATCTACCTGATGCACGATGCCAAGGACGAAACCCTGAACGCCTACGGCCAGCGGATCATTCCGGCGCTCGGGGCATGAGCGGCTGGAGGAGATGGCTGCTGATTCTCGCAGCCGGTGTAGCCGGGTCCTATGTGGCCCGCTGGCTGCGCGGTCTCGGCGTCCCTCCGTGGGTCCTCATACTGCCGTTCGCATTCATCATGCTGTGGTGGGTCGCAGCAATGTTCTGGCTCACGGTGCTGCGCATCCGTGTACGACAGCAACGACGCCGTGAACTTCACAACAACTGACCTCTCTTGGCGGCCGCTGCCGCGCCTCAGCTCCTTGCTCGTCTCGACGACGCTGCTCGAGCGATGGCAGCATTCTGTTCGACGCACAGCGGCGCCGAACTCGACCGGCGCCTGATGGTTGGCGGACGGATCGGCCTGACATGAGGGTCGGCGCTTGGCTCACGGCCCGGCGAGTGGACCTGCTGCTGGGAATTGCGGCGGCGGCAGCCGTCGGGACTGGGCTGTCGGCGTGGGCGGTGGGCACCGGCTGGGGCCGCTGGCTGACCGCCACCCACGCCTTGGCCGGCCTGAGCTTGCTGGCGCTGGCCCCGGCGAAGCTCCGAGGCTCGGTGCGCACGGGGCTGCGGCGTCGCCGTGCCAGCCGGTGGCTGTCGATGCTGCTCGGGGCTCTCGTCGTTGCGACCGTCGTGCTCGGGGTGTTGCACGCAACCGGGCTGTGGCACGGCGTGGGCTACTGGTCGGCGCTGTGGACCCATGTCCTGCTGGTCGCATTCGTGGCCCCACTGCTGATGTGGCACATCGTCAGCCGGCCGGGGCGTCCCGGCATCGCCGACCTCGACCGCCGGGCATTCGTCGGCGGGAGCATCGCTTTGGCGGCGGCGGGCGCTGCCTATTGGATCCAGCAACTGGTGGTGGGCGACAACCGGCGATTCACCGGCTCGCACGAGATCGCTTCGTTCAACCCCGCCGAGATGCCGACGACCATGTGGCTCAACGACAGATCTCCGAGGGTGACCGCTTCGGACTGGGAGCTCACGGTCGCTGGCAAGCCCGTGCGGCTGGAGACCCTCCACAACCGAGCCGCACCGTTGACCGCCGACCTCGACTGCACCGGAGGATGGTGGAGCCGCCAGTCGTGGGACGCAGTGCCGTTGGCCGAGCTGCTGCCCGCAACCGACGCGCCCACGCTGGAAGTCACATCGCTCACCGGCTACAGCCGCCTGTTCCCCGCCCGCGACGCGAACAATCTGTACTTAGCCGTCGGCTACGGCGGCGAACCGCTGCGTCGAGGCCACGGTGCCCCGGTGCGGCTGGTCGCCCCCGGCAGACGGGGCTTCTGGTGGGTCAAGTGGGTAACCCGCGTCGACGCCGTCAGTCGCCCGTGGTGGCTGCAGCTCCCCTTCCCCGCCGAATAGCGGGGTGCCGCGGGGCTGCGCTGCGTGCCAACCCACGCTGGGCGGGCGACACGCAATGCGAGCGCGATACGCCAACGGACTGCATTGCCCGCTTAGCCTCCACAGCAACTGTTATATTTCAATATAACTTTGGAGGCTGCGATGCACACGTCGATACTCCGTCGAGTCGGCGGCTCGGTAATGCTGGCCATACCGCCAGCGCTGCTCGATGTCATGGAGGTCACCGTTGGCTCAACGGTCGGCGTTGCCGTCGAGGACGGGAACCTGATCGTCGAGCCGCGACGCCGCCCCAGCTACTCGTTGGACGAACTGATCGCGCAGTGCGACCCAGACGCGCCGCTCGATGACGAGGCACGGGCCTGGATCGGCGGAGCACCGGCAGGCCGCGAGCTGCTGTGACCCGCAGGGGGGACATCTGGCTCGTCGACCTCGGTCCCACAGCAGGCCACGAGCAGCGAGGAACGCGGCCGGTCATGGTCGTGTCGCCTGCGGAATTCAACGACCTGACCGGCACGCCTGTCGTCGTGCCCATCACCACCGGCGGCCAATTCGCCCGCCGCCGCGGATTCGCCGTTTCCTTGGACACTGCGGGCACGCGAACGCATGGCGTCGTGCGCTGTGATCAGCCGCGCACCCTCGATCTGGAAGCCCGCGATGGCAGAATGCTTGAGAGCGCGCCAGAGGACATCGTGTATGAGGTTCTTGCCCGCCTCGAAGCGATACTGACCTGAACGCATCTGTATCGCCATCCTGCAACGAAGGGCGGGAGCGGGGCCAGCCACCAAGGCTTCAATGAAGGGCGGGGAATATTCCCCGCCAAACCTCGCCGAGCAGCCCCGCTCCGGACCGGTGCATCCCGAGCTTCAATGAAGGGCGGGGAATATTCCCCGCCAAACTCGGTGCCGGGGTTGCCCTTGGGGCCTTTGGGCAGCGCGCTTCAATGAAGGGCGGGGAATATTCCCCGCCAAACACGAAATGGATCGAGGTCACGCCGCAGACGCTGGCGCTTCAATGAAGGGCGGGGATTATTCCCCGCCAAACGGCGGCCTTGGTCGCATCGGACGTCTGGGGGGGTTGGCTTCAATGACGGGCGGGGAATATTCCCCGCCAAACGGCGTCCCTGTAGTCGGCGGCCGGTTCGGACGATGCGCTTCAATGAAGGGCGGGGAATATTCCCCGCCAAACCTCGCCGAGCAGCCCCGCTCCGGACCGGTGCATCCCGAGCTTCAATGAAG
>JAJEBN010000042.1 GCA_022822525.1 Acidimicrobiia bacterium
GAACCGGTCCAACCTGACCGGCAAGACCAACGGCTGGAAAGCCATCCTGAACACACTGACCGTCCACTACGGCGACCGGATCGCCGACCACATCCGATGAAAACCATCACGGCCGGTTACACAGAAATTCGGACAGTCCCCATTGAGAGGCCATGTATGACATTTCACATCCATGGCCACAACAGTTGATGCAGCGCCGGCAGCGAGTCGTCCCAACCCGCAGCCCACCCGGCTCCTCACGACCGAGCCCGCGCGCTTCTGCCGTACGGCCAAGTCGGTCAGTCGTCGCCGAGGCTGTACCAGCCGCCGCCGATGAGCGTGCCGTTGACGTCGACGGCCCAGATGCGCATCGTTCGGGGGCCGCCGGCTTCTGCAGGGTTGTCGTCAGCGGTGATCCATCCGCCGTCGGCGGTGACCTCGTGGATTGCGGGTCCGAGGAGTTCCTCGATCGGGGTGCCGATCAGCGCGGGGTCGAAGTGGGCGAGTATCTCGCCGCCCTGCGCCGCGATGATGCCCGAGAAGTAGCCGTCGAGCGTCTCGGTGCTGTTGTAGTACTGCACGGTCGGTATGAGGCCGGCGGCGATGCCCTGGGGGTCGTTGTAGAACGCCAGCGTCGCTTCGAGCCCGCCTGAGCTGAAGCGCTCGGCAGCCTCGGTGATCAGCGCCGGCAGGAACGTGTCGGCGTCGACATGCCAGCCCGAGCCGAACAGCAGACCGTCGTGGCGGACCACCCAGGCGTTCTTCAGCTCGAAGGAATCGCTGTCGGCGTCCGCCAACGATCCCCGTTCCGGATTGGTGAACACGTACGGCACCCATCTGCCGTTCTCGTCGGCGGCCAGCATCTGGGGCCCGAAGCGGTAGCCGTTGAGGTCGGTGCCGACCCAGTCGTTGAGGTTCAGGCCTCGCCGGCTGGCGTCGTAGTGGCCGATGATCGTTCCGTCGCCGTCGATGACGAACACGTACCACTGCCCGTCGATGTGGGCGGGGTCGTTGTAGTGCGCCAGGGTGGGCTCGAGCCCGTCGGCGTCGTACCTGGCGATGGCGTCTGCGACGACGCTGCGTGTATGGCCCGCCGGGTCCGATTCGCGCAGGTCGGGCGGCGTGTCGGGAACCTCGGCATCCGGGCGGCGCAACTCGGCCTGCAGCGCGTCGATCTGCGCGCTGACGGCTTCGTCGACCAGCGCTTCGATCGCTGCAGCGGTGAGCGGCTCCGTCGGTTGCGGCGCTGCGAGGGCTGCGAGCGCTTCTTCGACCGCCTCGTCAGTCGCAGCTTGGACATCGCTCAAGGTGACCGGCTCAGCCACGGCGACATCGGCAAGTGCCGCTTGGATCGCCCGGTCGACCTCGTCAGGCGAGACGCCGCTGCTGCAGCCCACAGCCGCAACTGCCAGCGAGATCGTGACCGCGGCCAGTCTGCGCCGCCGACGCGCTCTGCGCTGGGTGTCGCCGGCGTGTCCGACGGTGACCGTCGTGGCGCCGGTTTCGCCGACACGCACGTCGGGGCCTGTTTCAGAACTCAACGGAAACACTCCACCTCACATCTGTTGCATGTTTGCCTCAGCTTCGTGTCACACGATAATCTCATCGATGTTCTGTGCCCAATGGCGATGTCGCTTCGCCACCGAGGAACTGAGGCGCTCAGAGCGATCTGAGAGGACGTCGCAGTGCCGAGCCGATGCGCCTGAGCGCACGCGATCACCACGAAACGAGGACCCAGCCATGCGCACTCGGACCGTTCGAGCTCTCAGAAGCGGCTCGAAGCTGACCGCTGTGATGGCAGCGTGCCTGTTGATGTCGGCTGCGGTCGGAACCTCAGCGGTGGCTGCCCAAGTGGCCGGCAGCGCCGCTGCTCAGGGCCCGACCGACCAGAACACCGAGCCGTCGAACGGCATCTGCGAGCGGACGCGGGACGTGCGGCTGATCATCATCGCCGCTATCGACGAGATCGACAACGACGGGGAATGCCACTTGGTGACCGACGCGCATCTCGCGGCGATTACCGAACTGACGATCGCCGACGAGCCCGGCCTGACGCTGCGCAGCGGCGACCTCGGAGGTCTCACCGGCTTGACGACCCTGCGGATCCGTGACAACCGAGACTTCGGCGCCTTGCCGGAGGATGTGTTCGAAGACCTGACGGCCCTGACCTTGCTGGAGGTCTCAAACGGCCGTGACGCCAACGGCGGCCTCGAATCCTTGCCTGAGGACGTGTTCGACGGCCTGACCAGCCTGACGACGCTCGACCTCAACGGCAACGAGCTGACTTCGCTGCCCGAAGACGTGTTCGACGGCCTGACCAGCCTCGAAGAGCTTCGCCTCTACGGCAACGACTTAAGTTCGCTGCCCGAGGACGTGTTCGACGGCCTGACGAGCCTGACGACGCTGCATCTCAGTGACAACGATCTGGTCACGCTCCACGAGAACCTGTTCGACGGCTTGTCATCGCTCACCATGTTGTTCCTGGGCGCGAACCAGCTGGCGTCGCTGCCTTCGGGCATCTTCGGCGACCTCGCTCAGCTGGAGGAGATCGACCTGCAGAACAACAGCCTCCAGTCCTTGGAGGCAGCGGATCCGTTCAAGGGCCTGACCAGTCTCACCAATGTCGAATTGGCGCAGAATTCCGGCGCGCCGTTCTCGCTCGAAGTGCAGCTCGCCGAAGCACCCGACGACGCCGACGGGGCTGTTGCGGTGACCACCCCTTGGGCCACGCCCTTCGACATCACCGCGACGCTGACCGCCTCGGGCGGCACCGTGTCTCCGGCGACGGTCACCATCCCCGCGGGCAGCACCAGCGCCCCTGCGGTCTATGTCTCGCACAGCGGATCTGCCGGCGCCACGATCAGCATCGGATCGGCCGTGTTCTCCATCGACGAAACGGTCTCGGGCTACAGCGGGCTCGGGGTCGCCACCGGGGCTTCGCTCACGATCACCCCGGCGCTGCCCGCCATCACCGGCGTCGCCAGCGTCGGCCAGACGCTCACTGCCGACGTGTCGTCGATCGACACCGGCAGCGAGGGCACCACGACGTTCAGCTACCAGTGGCTCGCCAACGATGCCGTCATCGCCGATGCGACAGCGTCGGAGTACACCCTGGTCGCAGCCCAGCTCGGCGCAGCCATCAAGGTGCGTGTCTCCTTCACCGACGGCGACGGCATCCAGCAGTCGCTCACCAGCCAGGCGACCGCTGCGGTCACAGCCGGCGGCGTCTAGGAGGCAGCGCCGCACCGGCACGAACGCTTCTTGTCGCAATGCTCGCGGCGTATGGGGCCATAATTGGGCCGTGGCGGCAATTCAATGCACCTGTGTCCGCAGCGCTCTGCAGGCAGCATCGCATCGCTGTGAGGCGCTGCGATGAGCGGCCCGGGCGAAGATGCCGAGGTGCTCGATGAGGCGCAGCGGGCCCGTGAGCAGCTCGCTCGATTCCGCGCGGCTGCGCTGCGCGTCAACGAGAGCCTCGCAATGGACGAGGTGCTGCAGGGGCTGCTCGACAGCGCTCGGGAGCTGACCGGCGGGCGGTACGCGCTGCTGTGCCTGCTCGACGAGAACGGTCTGCTGGTGGAGTGCCTGACGTCGGGAATGACGGCTGAGGAGTCTGACGAGTTCTTGCGTCGCATGCCTGACCGGTGGGCGCTGTACGAGCATCTGATTCAGGTCGAGGAGCCTCAGCGGGTCGACGATCTGCAGAGCCATCTCGCCGAGCAGGGTCTGCGGTGGAATCCGCCGTTCGCTGTGAGCGACGCCATGGCGTACCTCGCTGCGCCGATCGGTCATTGGGGCGTGCGGTCGGGTGCGGTGTATGTGGCCGAGAAGGACGGCGGGTTCAGCGCCGAGGACGAGGAGACCCTGAGTGCGTTCGCTTCATTGGCGGCATTGGTGATCTCCAACGCCCGCCGGCTCGAAGGCGAGCGTCGGGCAAGAGCCGACCTGGAGGGGCTGGTCGGCACGGCGCCGATGTGCGTGGTGGTTTTCGACGCCGCCAGCGGGACGCTGACGTCGGCGAACAGCGAGGCGCAGCGCCTGATGGACGAGCTGGGCGTGTCGCTGGGGTCGGTGGACGAGCTCGCCGAGGCGGACATCGTGTGGAGTGTCAGCGGCCGTGAGGTGCCCGCCGAACAGATATCGCTTGACGCGATGCTCGGCTCGGTTGCTGCCTTCCGTCATCAGGATGTGACTGCTGTTCTGCCTGATGGGCGCAGCGTGGTGCTGGCGGTGAACGCGACGCCGATCACCGGCCACGCCGGCCGGCCGGAGTCTGTCGTGGTCGCGGCGCAGGATCTGACACAGCTCGTGAAGACCGAGCGGCTGCGCTCGGAGTTCCTGGCGATGATCGGTCACGAGCTGCGTGCTCCGCTCGCTGCGATCAAGGGCTCTGCCACGACGCTGCTGCAGAGCGCGTCGGGTCTGGACTTCGCTGAGATGGCTCAGTTCTTCCGGATCATTGACGGGCAGGCCGACAGCATGCGCGAGCTGCTCAGCGACCTCATCGACATGGCGCTGATCGAGACCGGCTCGCTGGCGGTCGGCCCCGAGCCAGCGACGCTGTCCCGGATCGTCGAGGAAGCCCGCGACACCTATGTGGGCATGGGCGGCCGCGAGAACATCGTCATCGACTTCCCTCATGACCTTCCCGCTGTGATGGCGGACCGCAGACGCATCGCTCAGGTGCTGGGCAATCTCCTGATCAATGCGTCGCGTCAGTCCCACGACGAGTCGGTCATCGCCATCGAGGCGCACGTCGAGGGTCCCCATGTGTACGTGTCGGTGATCGACAGCGGCCAGGGCTTGCGTCCCGAGCGGATTCCCCAGCTGTTCGTCAAGTTCTCGCGTCCCGACGGTCCCGGGCAGGCCCGCGACCTCGGCTTGGGCCTGGCGATCTGCAAGGGCATCGTCGAAGCGCACGGCGGACGCATCTGGGCTCAGAGCGACGGGCTGGGCCTGGGCAGCCGGTTCACGTTCACGCTGCCGCTCGCCGACCCCGACGCTCTGCCCAGCCCCGCCGTGTCGTCGGCACCGGGCCGGCGTGCGCGCCTGGCCAGCGAGCCGGTGCGGGTGCTGGCGATCGACGACGACCCGCGTGCGCTCAAGCGGGTCCGTGACGCGCTCACCGATGCCGGCTACGAGCCGACGGTCACCGGCGACCCCGCCCAAGTCATGCCGCTCATCGCCGAGACCGATCCACATGTCGTGCTGCTCGACCTGATGCTGTCGGGCACCGACGGCATCGAGCTGATGCAGCAGATACTCACCGTGAGCGACGCCCCGATCATCTTCCTGTCGGCCTACAGCCGCGAAGACCTCGTCGCCAACGCGCTCGAGACCGGCGCGGCGGACTACATCATCAAGCCGTTCGCCCCGACAGAGCTCGCCGCCCGGATCCGGGCAGCGCTGCGAGGCCGCGCAGCCGGCGCCGGCTCGTCGCCCCGCGGGGGGACGGGGGCGCCCGCTGAGGGCCGGTTCGAGCTCGGCGAGCTGTCGATCGACTACGCGGCCCAGCTGGTGCGCACCGCCGACGGCATCGTCGATCTCGCGCCGGTGGAATACCGGCTGCTGGTCGAGCTGGCCGTCAACGCCGGCACGCTGCTGACCCACGAGCGGCTCATCACCAACGTCTGGGGCGGCGGCGGAGGCGACGCCAACCGGCTGCGAACAGCCATCAAGAATCTCCGCCGCAAGATCAACGACAACGCCCGCCATCCCCGCTACATCTTCACCGCCTCCCGCATCGGCTACCGGATGGCCACCCCCGACACCCGCTGAGCAACACCCGCTGAACGACACCCATCGACCAAACCGCCGGCTGGCTAGCCCCGACACCCGCTGAGCAAGACACCCGCCGGCGACCAAACCGCCGGACAGCCAGCCCCCACACCCGCTGAGCAAGAAACCCGCTGAGCAACACACCGCCGGCGAAGCTCCCGGACAGCCAGCCTCGACACCCGCTGAGCAAGACACCCGCCGGCGACCAAACCGCCGGACAGCCAGCCCCCACACCCGCTGAGCAAGAAACCCGCTGAGCAACACCCAGCGACCAAACCGCCGGATGGCTAGCTCCGGCACCCGCTGAACGACACCCAGCGACCAAACCGCCGGCTGGCTAGCCCCGACACCCGCTGAGCAAGACACCCGCCGCCGAAGCTGCCGGATGGCTAGCTCCGGCACCCGCTGAGCAACACCCAGCGACCAAACCGCCGGCTTTCGCGTGTGTCGCAAAGCACGTC
Organism: Acidimicrobiia bacterium; assembly: GCA_022822525.1. Taxonomy (GTDB): domain Bacteria; phylum Actinomycetota; class Acidimicrobiia; order Acidimicrobiales; family Poriferisodalaceae; genus Poriferisodalis. The sequence goes on from JAJEBN010000042.1 coordinate 6,219, forward strand.
GAGGAACTCACGCGAATCCCTGCCGGTCACGCCGAAGCCCCGGCATCGACATCATTCGGTCCCAAAGCAACCGCCGCGATCAGCACCGAATACGACTCCTTCCTGCCTCAACAGTCCGTTTGGCCAGGGACGGCCAGCCCCGACACTCGAAGAGTGCCTCACGTCGGCACTCAGCGGCCGCCGGCCCCTCTCAGGTTCAGGGGCCGCCGGGCGCGGCGGTTCTTTCGGGATGACGGGGCCGGAGCCCCGATGGGCTTCGGGGGCCGCCGGGCGAGGCGGCCCCTCAGGTTCACGGGCCCGAGGCCCCTGCCAGGTTCAGGGTGCTCGGGCTTTGCGTTTGCTTCGTCGC
>JAJEBN010000060.1 GCA_022822525.1 Acidimicrobiia bacterium
GCGACGAAGCAAACGCAAAGCCCGAGCACCCTGAACCTGGCAGGGGCCTCGGGCCCGTGAACCTGAGGGGCCGCCTCGCCCGGCGGCCCCCGAAGCCCATCGGGGCTCCGGCCCCGTCATCCCGAAAGAACCGCCGCGCCCCGCGGCCCCTGAACCTGAGAGGGGCCGGCGGCCGCTGAGTGCCGACGTGAGGCACTCTTCGAGTGTCGGTCTTGCCGGCCGGCAGCTAGGCAGGCGGGTGTCTTGCTCAGCGGGTGTCGAGGCTGGCCGGCCGGCGCCGCCTGTCCATGCTGGCTCTCCGTCGTGCAGCATGCGCACGCCGGCGATGTCGTGATCGTGTGATTGGCGCGAGAGTAATGTGAGGGCGTGTGGCTGGGTCTCGATTCGCGTGAGGTTGTGCGCGCGTGATGCGGGTCACAGGCAGCCGGCTTGGGGCGAGACGACTCGCCGGCGCGCTCGCTGCTGTGGCGCTGGCCGTTGCGGTGTGCCCGCTTGGGGCAGCCGGCGCACAGGACCGGGTCTCGACAGTTGACACGGCTGCACGCGAGCCGGCGAGCGTGCCCGTGTCGTCCACGCTGGGCTCCGCAGTCGACGTCGACCTGACCGGCGCAGCGTCGCAGGCCGGGATCTCGGTCCGAACGGGATCGTGGAGCGTCGCCGACGGACAACTGACGGCGAGCGCGGCACCGGAGGCGGTCGGCCTCATCGACCTGTGCGAGGGGTGCGATCCCGAACGCGAAGCAGTCACACAGGCGACCGTCACCATGCTGGTGGAGTTCCCCGAGTCGAATCCGGCCGACCCGCAGGTGGGGACCTTCCTCGGCGTGGGCTTCGAGGAAAGCGCGGGCAGGCGCCGCGGCGTCGAGTTCCAGCTGGCCCCGTGGCGACCGTCGACGAACCGCGGGGGGGGGATGGTCGTTCGCGGTGTCGTGCGGTGGCGGGGGAGCGGGGACGCCCGACCGGCTCAGGGCTGACACGGTGTCGCTGGACTGCACCGGCGGTGAGACGCAGGGCTACCTCGCACCCACCATTCAAGACCTCGACGATCAGCTCGACGGCGACCTCGATCTGCCAGGCAATCGCGTGTGGGTCGAGCTGGAGTACCGAAATCTCAAGCTGTGGTCGAGGGTGTGGCCCGAGGGCGGCCGGCGTCCCGCTCTGGCGCGAGGCGGCGTGCGGTTCGGACCGCGCCATTTCACCTCGAGCAGCTTCAGCCGCGAGGAGTCGTGGATTCTGAACCCCGGCAAGCTGGTGTTGAGCGCTCAGGGCTTCAGCAACGAGCATCCGCTCAAGATCAGCGACGTGTCGGTGACCGAGCTGCTGATCGGACCCAAGCTGGGAACCGCACGGGGCGCAGCGCACGGCGACCGCTCCCAGATGCAGAACGGCCGCTACTTCGCGATGGACCGGCGCATCGACGCTCGGCCCGACTACGACGCCCTGGTCGCCGCCGGCCGTCTTCCCTCCGTCGTCATGTCGGATCAGTCGATCATCGACCTCTATGAATATGCGTGGCAGTCGACGTTCGACAGGGTGTGGATTCCCGGGCAGAGCAGCTCCCACGATGCCCTGTACCGGTCGTTCCTCGACGAGAGCTACAACACGCACGCCTTCATGTGGGATCTCGCCGCGATGACGTGGTTCGCGAAGTACATGAACGGCGCCGGCGGCTTCGACCCGATGGGCTCGATCGACATCTGGTACCAAACCCAGCGCGACTCGGGCGCGATTGCCCGTGTGGTCCACCCCGACGGCTCGGTGCCGGGCTGGGCCGTGGCCGACGGCGAGGTGAACCCGCCGCTGCTGGTGTGGTCGGAGTGGCAGTGGTACCAGATGACCGGCGACGAGGACCGCGTGCGTCGTGTGCTGCCGGCGCTGCGCGAGTTCGTCGACTGGGTGTCGATCGCTCGGTGGTCCCAGGCAGCCGAGCACCGCCTGTACTGGAACGACTGGGGCGGGTCGGGAATGGACATCATCGCCAGGCCTCACGGCCGGTGGACCGACGGAGGCCACGCTTGGGGCGACCCGGACATGTCGGGTCAGCTCGCGCAGGCGTACCTGCTGCTCGGCGACCTGTACGGGGCGCTGGGTCACAGCAGCGACGCTGCGGAAATGCGAGCGATCGGCGAGGCCATCAGCGAACGCATCGACCATTTCCTGTGGAAGACCGTCCCCGAGGGCGCCAGGACGCTCGGGCAGTGGTACTACGCCGACGAGAACGGCAACATCGCTGCGGACAGCGGCGCCTACGACGACGCACCGCAGGCCGTCGGGCTGTGGCCGGTGCTGGCGGGTGCCGGCGCCGGCCGCCACGACGAGGTTCGCAACATCATCGTCAGCCCCGATCAGTACAACACCGACATCCCCTTCGCAGGGGTCGCCAAGAGCCACAGCGCCTACCGGGGCTGGGGCGACTACAACCACGGCGTTGTGCCTCCGGTCGCGTACATGGGCATCAAGGCAGCCGAACAGGTCGGTGGCTTTGCGCTCGCCCAGAGGCTCGCGACCAAGTACGTCGAGGCCATGGCCGAGGTGTACGACTACTCCGGCACCATCTGGGAGATGTACGCGCCGCAGCGGCAGAGCAGCGCCTACCTCCAGGCGTTCAGGCTGACGCAGATGGAGAGCTTCCAGCGCGCTCAGCGCGAAGCGGTGTCCACCTGCACCGCCGCGCATTGCGAGATACTCAAGCGGGACTACGAACTGCCCGAGCGCGTCGAAGGTCACGCCGTTCCGGCCTCCCGCTGGGGGAACCGTGCATCGGCTGTCAAGCCGGTGTTCACCGGATGGGGCGCGCTGCCGCCCATCGCGCTCACCATCGAGCACCTGATCGGCATCCGCGCCGATGTGCCCGACCGCACGGTGACGTGGCACATCACGCGCACCGACCGGCACGGCATCGAGAACCTGTGGCTCGGGGAGATGGGCAGGGTCGACCTGATCGCCGAGGCGCGCAGCAGCGACACCGATCCGGTGACGATCAGCGTGACCACCGCCGACCACACGGAGGCGTACGGGGAGCTCACCCTGGTCGTGGCGCTGCCCGGGGGATGCACCCGCACGCTGACTGTGCCGCAGGGCACCACCGACGCCACCCGCACAGCCCAGCCGTGCCAATCGGCGACCGAGCCGTCGATCGAGGCGCTGTGGGCCGGGGCATCCGGCTCCGCGACGGCACGAGCGACCGTCGAGGTCGGCAATCACCGCAGCGACGACCTGGTGTACCTGCGCTACCGGGCCGCCGCCGACACGGCCTGGACGGCGACGGCTGCGAAGAGCGCTGCGACGACCGTGGGGTTCGTGCTGCGGGACCTCACCGCCGGCACCCAATATGAGGTCGAGGCCTCGCTGGCGTCGGACTACGCCGCCGCGGAGAGCGCCGAGTTCACGACGCTCGCCGATGTGTCGTCGCCGACGGGGCCGACGGTGCAGTTCGACCGGGTCCCTGCGAGACACAACGGCTCGTCGCCGTTCACGTTCCGGGTCAGCTTCAGCGAAAAGGTCGCGGTGAGCTTCCGTGACTTCAGCGGAGCGCTGCTCGACCTGAGCGGTGCCACGGTGCTCACCGCCCGCCGCCTCCAACGCGGCAGCAACGCCGGCTGGGAGGTCGACGTGCAGCCCGACGGGAACGGCTTGGTGTCCATCGCCGTGCGGGGCGACCGGTCTTGCGACGATCCCGGGGCGGTGTGCAACCACGACCGCGTGCGGCTGGTCGGCAGCGCCACGGCGCAGGTCGCAGGCCCCGCACCGACTGTGACCACCGAAGCGGCGTTCACCGTGCCCGAGATGACGACCGAGGTGGCGGCGCTGACCGCGGCAGACGGGGACACTCCCGCGGATCGCCTGAGATGGTCGATACCGAGCGGCGCAGCGGGCGGTGCCGACGCCGGCAAGTTCACCGTGACTGCGAGCGGCACGCTGTCGTTCGCCGCCCCGAAGGACTTCGAGAGCCCCGACGACGCCGACGCCGACGGCACCTACCTGGTGACCGTGCAGGTCACCGACGGCACGCATACCGCGACCGAGGACCTGACGGTCTCGCTCAGCAATGTCAACGAGGCACCTGTTGCCGATGCGGGAGCCGACCTGAGCGGAGTCGCCCAAGGGGCAACGGTCACCCTGACCGGGACCGGCAGTGACCCTGATGCGGGGGACCGCCTTGCCTACAGGTGGACACAGACCGCCGGCGCGTCGGTGACGCTGAGCGCGGCCGACACAGCGACTGCCACATTCGCGGCGCCGTCGGGGCTGTCTGAGGCATCGACGCTGACCTTCAGTCTGCGAGTCAGCGATGCCGAGGGCGCCTTCCACGACGACACTGTGTCGATCAGCGTGGCAGCCGCCGAACTGCCCGAGGAGCCCGAGCCGATGTGGACGGCGACGCTCACCGTGGGCACCATCGCCCAAGGTCAGAAGGTCTTCCACGGCTACAGCTTTTGGGCACGTGAACACGGCTTCGGAGCGCTCGAGCCGACCTACTTCTTCCACGACGAGTTCTCGGCCTACGTACATCTCATCGCCTACGACCAGCACGACGGCTTGTTCTTGGGCATGACCGCGCTGCCCGAGACGTTCACGCTGGCAGTCGGCTCGCGCTGTTTCGACCGCAGCGACGGAACGCTGCGCTCCAACATCCGCAGCAAGATCGTCAACTGGCCCGGCGCCGACGTGGGCGATTTCGCCGAGCAGGGCGAGGTGGGGGTCGCGCTCTGGGACACGGCGTCGGACTGCGCGGCAGCCGCAGTCGAGGAACCCGAACAGACGGTGACCACCGAAACGGACACGACGCCGGTCGAAGAGGGCGACGAGGGCGATACGACGCCGGTCGACGAGGGCGATACGGGTGACGAGGTCGACGAGGGCGATACGGGTGACACGGTCGATGAGGGCGATACGACGCCGGGCGACGAGGTCGACGAACCCTCCGCCGACTGGGGCGAACGTCTCACCGACTACGACATCGACTTGGGCAGCGACGCCAATCCCTCCGGCCTGTGGTCCGATGGCACACACCTGTGGGCGATCACCGATTCCGGCTCCGGCGAGATCACCGTGTACGACCTCGCCGACGGCACACCCCAGACCGACCGCGGCTACACGCTCACTGACGCGGGCAGCTACGTCACCTCGCTGTGGTCAGACGGCACGACCCTGTGGGTCGCCGACTTCGCCGGGCACGTGCGCGCCTACCGGCTGTCGGACGGCGCTCGCGCCAGCGCGCACGATCTTGACTCCGCCACGCTCGCTGCCGCGGGCAACAGCCAGCCGTCCGGGCTGTGGTCTGACGGCGACATCATGTGGGTCGCCGATTACTCGGCCCAGCGGATCTTCGCGTACCGCCTGTCGACCAAGGCACGCCTCGTCGACCGCGAGTTCAGCCTGGCCCGAACGAACGGACAGCCGTACAACCCATTCGGCATCTGGTCTGACGGTACGACGATGCTTGTCTCGGTGTGGGCCGGCACCGAGATTCTGGCGCACGACCTCGCCACAGGGCAGCGTCAATCGTCTTTCGACATCTCCACAGCAGCCAGCGGAACCAAGTATCCGCTCGGCATCTGGTCGAACGGCAGCGTCCTCTGGATCGCTTCGGACACGGCGCGGGCCGCGCTGGCCTACGCCGCTCCCGGAGCGGACTGAGACCACAGCGCCCACCGCTGGCGCCGGCAGCTCGCCTCCGATGGCGAACTCGCTGTCACAGCTTGGAGGCTCGTGAGGCTGTAACACCCCCTCTCTACGTTGGACATCAGTGGGGTGGAAGCCGATCAGCGGCTCCGCCGCCGGCCCTTCTGGCAGTTGCGCCAGGTGGGTCGGGGTCTGCAGAAAGGGAAAGACAGTGGGCTCAACATCGACTAACGGGACTGCGAACGGGCAGCTGGAGCGGAGCAGCACGGCACCGTGGGAGCGCGGTGGCGAGGAAGCGACCTCAGCAGGAGGCGAACCGCAGGCGACGAGCTCCGGCAAGGCGAAGAGCTCCAAGAAGGCCAAGGACGGCAAGAAGAGCGGCAAAGGTTCGACGCCTGACAGGTCGAAGGCGTGGATGCTGCTCGACCGGTCCGGCTCGATGTCTGGGCTCGAGGTCGCGGTCGTGCACGGTGTCAACGGGTTCATGGCTGAACAGGCGGCTCTGCCGGGCAAGTGCAAGGTCACGATTGTCCAATTCGATTCCGAGGCTCCTTTCGAGGTCCTCGCTGACGCTGTGCCCGTCAACAAGGCGGGCGCGCTGTCAGTCGAGCAATATTGCCCGCGTGCCGCGACGCCTTTGCTGGACGCGATCGGTTCGCTGATCGGGCGGGCCGACGAGCGAGCAAAGCGGCGCCGCAAGGCCGGCAAGGAGCCCGAAGATCAAACCGTCGTGATCGTCACCGATGGCCTGGAGAACGCAAGCACCGACTTCACCTGGGCCGATATCCACCGGCTCATCAGCAGTCGGCGCGAGCAGGGCTGGGCGTTTGTGTTCATGGGTGCCAACCAAGACTCGTACTTCGAGGGCGCCCGGCTGGGAGTCGAACCCGGCAACGTGCAGAACTACGAGGCATCTGACGAAGGTGTCGGTGAGGCGTTCGCGTCGGTGAGCCGGGCGTACAGCGAGCGGCGAACCATGCACTCCACTGTGGGCCTGACGCCCGACAACGATGAGTTCTTCGGCGGCGTACGCGAGGCCGAGGAGGGGATGCGACGCCGCTCGCAGTGAGATGGGTCCCGATGCTTGCAGTTGACGCAGCGGCGACTGTGTCAGCCCGGCGGTACTCCGTGTGAGCTGGGCGGTGCTCCGAGCTCGGACAGTACGATCCGCTGCGGAGACCGACCTGGAGGGGAACGTGGACGTCGACTATCCGATCATCTCGGCCGATTCGCACATCGCGGAGGCACGCAACACCTACGTCGACTACATCGAGCCGAAGTGGCGCGATGTGGCGCCACGGGTTGAGTGGACCGAAGAGCGCGGCGACGTGTACGTCATCGACGGCATGAAGCGCACGATCGACATGGGCCTCATTGCTGCCGCAGGGCAGAAGCCCGAGGAGCTCAAGCGCAGCGCGGCGTACGAGGAGCTGCCGGCCAGCAGCTACGACCCGGCCACGCGGACCGCCGACCAGGACCGCGATGGCGTTTCTGCCGAAGTGATCTACCCGTCGGTGGGCATGGTGCTGTGCAACCACTCCGACCCCGATTACAAGAAGGCGGCCATGGACGCCTACAACCGGTGGATCGCCGATTACTGCTCGGTGGACACCGACCGGCTGCTGGCGGTGGGCCAGACGGCACTGCGCTCGGTGGAAGAGGCCATCAGCGACATCGAGGCCATGGCCGAAGCGGGCATGCGCGGCGTGATGATGTCGGGCAACCCTCACACCGAGTTCGACTTCGACGACCCCCGCTGGGACCCGTTCTGGCAAGCCGCCGTCGACCTCAACCTGCCGGTGTCGTGGCACATCCTCACCAGCCGCGGCCAGGGGCGCCCCCGTGGGCCGAAGGCGAACGCCTTCATGACCATCATCCGGGCCAACCAGGACATCATGGGCACGCTGGTGTTCGGCGGTGTTTTCGAGCGCAATCCCGGTCTGAGGGTTGTGTGCGTCGAGGCCGATGCCGGCTGGGTGCCGCACTACATGTACCGGATGGACCACGCCTACAAGCGCCACCGGTACTGGCTGCCGCCGGGCCAAGAGCTCTCCAAGCTGCCCAGCGAGTACTTCAGCGAGCACATCTACACGACGTTCCAGGACGACTGGGTGGCGTTCAAGATGGTGAACGACGTCAACCACCGCCGGCTGCTGTGGGCGAACGACTTCCCGCACTCCGACAGCACCTGGCCCTGGAGCCAGGAACTGCTCGACGAGCATTCGGCCAATCTGACGCCGCAGCAGCAGCGGGACATCCTCTGCAACAACTCCGCCGAGCTCTACGACATCGACCTGTCCAAGCTGCCTGTCGGCGGCGACCGTCTGGCAGCCAACGCAGCCTGAGCGCACAGCGGCGCGCACCGCGCCGAGAACCGCCTGGACGGCTGATTCGGCCCGTGCGCAGCGCCCGCTCGGCCTCGCTCCCAACCGGTACCGGGCCTGTCAGCGTCGCGGCCGAACCTGCCCGTGAGCGCATGAACCCGAGGGGTACCGTGGGCCGTAGCGCCGCGTGCGCCTGACCGCGGCCGAACCGGCGAGGAGCTACCAGCCATGCAGAGCCACGAAGTCGACTACCAGATCTTCGGCGATGACATGCAGTTCGTCGAGGTCGAACTGGACCCCGGCGAAACAGTCGTCGGCGAGGCCGGAACGATGATGTTCATCGAGGAGGGCATCACCTTCGAATCGGTCATGGGCGACGGCTCCCAACCCGACTCAGGCATGTGGGGCAAGCTCAAGGGCGCCGGCAAGCGGGTCATTTCCGGCGAGTCGCTGTTCCTCACCCACTTCACCAACACCGGCGCCGGCGGCAAGTCCAAGGTCGGATTCGCGGCGGGATACCCGGGCAAGATCATCCCCGTCGATCTGGCGCAGATGGGGGGCGAGATCATCGCCCAGCGCGACGCCTTCCTGTGCGCGGCGCTCGGCACCAAACTCGACATCGCCTGGCAACGCGGCATCGGCACCGGCCTGTTCGGCGGGGAGGGCTTCATCCTCCAGCGCCTGTCCGGCGACGGCATGGCCTTCCTCCACGCCGGCGGCTCGATCAAGGCCGTTCAGCTCAACAACCAGACCATCAGGCTCGACACCGGTTGCCTGGTCGCACTGCAGCCCTCGCTGCACTACACGATCGAGCGGGCGGGCAACCTCAAGTCGATGTTCTTCGGCGGTGAGGGGCTGTTCCTGGCGACAGTGTCGGGCACCGGCTGGGTGTGGCTGCAGTCGCTGCCGTTCGAGCGGCTGTCATCGCGGGTGCTGGCCAATGCCGCAGGGCCGATGTCGGACGACTCCCGCGGCCTGCTGTCGGGGATGTTCGAGCGAAGCTGACGGCCCCCGGGACCGACCGAGGGCCCGGTCGCCTGACGCATCGCCCGGACCTAGCCGAGCGGCATCCGTTCCGGCCAGACTGGCGGACGTGACCATGCAGTTGACATCGAGTCGCATCAGCGTCGAGAACTTGGCGGACGCCCAAGAAGCGTTCCACTCGCGTGGTTGGACCGACGGCCTGCCGGTGGTGCCGCCCACCGACGACGCCGTGGAGGCGTGCCTGGATTGGGCGATGCTCCCGCCCGATCACCTCATCGGCATCGAACCGGTGCGGGCACGGGCCATCACCGCCGAGAAAGCGGCCGTCAACGCCGTCATGGCGGGGTGCCTGCCGCCGCACTTCCCGGTCGTCGTGACCGCGCTCACCGCGCTGCTGCAGGCCCAATTCGGTCTGCACGGCCCCACGGCATCCACCGGAGGCTGCGCGCTGCTGCTGATCGTGAACGGCCCCATCCGGCACGAGCTGGCGATGGACGCCACCTTCAGCGTGCTCGGCGGAGCCGACCGGTCGCGCGCCGTCATCGCACGCGCAGTGCGGCTGGTGCTCGCCAACGTGCTCGACGTCAAGCCCGGCGGCAGCGACCGCTCCACGCTCGGCCACCCCGGCAAGCTCGGCTACTGCATTGCCGAGGACGAGGAGGCGACGGGCTGGATCTCGCTCGGCGATCAGCGACTCGCCACCGCGCCCGCCGAGCGAGGCCATGTGTCATCGGTGACCGCAGTGGCATCGATGGCACCCCGGCAGGTCATGAACGAGTGGACCACCGACCCCACCGAGCTGTGCGAGACGCTCGCCGCGGAGATGCGGGCGAGCCAGCTCAACTACTCCATCTGGCCGGGCAACTACGTCGTGGTGCTGCCGCCGCAGCTGCGGCAGCACTTCGATGCGGCCGGCTGGACCAAGGACGACATTGCCGCCTGCGTGCATGAGCGGGCACGGGTGCGGCGGGGCGACTGGGCGAACGTCGGCAAGGGAGCAATCGTCAAGGACCGGGCCGAGCGCGAGTACCCCGCGCTGGAATCACCCGACGACTTGCTGATCGTTGCCGCGGGCGGGCCGGCAGGAGGCTTCGCAGCCGTCATCCCGCCGTGGCTCGGCACGCGCAGTCACGCGGCCACGGTCGCCGTCGGCGCCTGCGTGGACTGCGAAGTCAGCTAACCCGTGCTCGGCTGCGGGTGAACGCAGCCGTGTCGCTCGCCGCGCAAGACTCCGAGCATGGAAGACGATCCCCGCGGGGCACGGCCCGAAGGTGCCCACAGCGGCCTGCTGGCGGAGCTGCCTGAGGGATACCTCGCGTCGGTCGAGGACTACCACCGGCTGGCCTACGCCGTGGTGGGCGAAGCACGACGGGCAGCGACGGGACGGTTCGGCTTGCGCAGCCTGTCGCAGGGCTTCGGCACGCCGGTGTTCGAGGTGACGATGGGGCGTGCGGGCGAGATGGAATGCCAAGTGTGGGTCGACGGCGATGAGCTGTTTGCCACCGAGGGCGGTTCCGGGCGAAGCGCCCACATCACGACATTGGCAGCGGCAGCGAAGTTCGCGGGCGTGGAGCCGGGCACCGAGGCGCGTGAGCACGACAGTCCGGAGCTCGGCGACGTGGATCGCTGGCTGCGAGTGAGCCCCGAGATGGGCGCGCACTTGGCGGCGTGGTTCCGGCTCGGCAAGCAGGCGCTGGAACAGTTGCACGAGCTGCCCGGGGCAGCGGAGCCCGACGAGATCCAGCTGTGGCCCGGCCACTTCGACATCGCCACGGCCATCGGTGACGCTGAAGCCGGGGCCCGGGCCACCTATGGCCTGTCGCCGGGCGATGCCGCTCACCCGTTCCCGTACGCCTACGTGGGGCCGTGGAGCGACGTGGACCGCAGCGACCCCTACTGGAACGACGCAGCCTTCGGCGGAGCGTCGCTGCCGTATGCGGAGATCATCGCCGCACCAGACCTCGCCAGCGCCGTGTTCGAGTTCCTGTACGCGGGCTTCGACAGCATCAACGGCTGAGAGGCTGAGTTGAGGGGCGACTGTGCGCCCGTGGCAGCATGTGCCTGACCGGTGCTCGCCGAAGCAAGCTGTCGACTGAGGCCGTCAAGGAGACCCGCATGGAACTGCTGAACCCGACACACGAGCAGGACCCGGACGGGTTCGCAACGCCGGCACGGCTCACCACGCTCAAGGGCGCCACCATCGGCGTCATCTCCAACGGCAAGGAGAACACCAAGCCATTCTTCGACCACATGGAGCGGCTGCTGCGCGACCGTCATGGCGTGGCCAAGGTGATCCGCCGGATCAAGGCCAACTACAGCGCCCCCGCGCAGCACGAACTGCTGGCCGAGGCGATGGGATGGGATGCCGTGCTGGCCGGCGTCGGCGACTGAGGCAGCTGCTCGTCGTGCAGTCTGCACGACGCCGTCGCCGCCGAGAAGGTCGGCGTGCCCGCGGTCAGCGTCATGACCAGCGCATTCATCGATGCAGCCGAACTGATGGCCCGAGTACAAGGCGTGCCCGAGCACCCCTTCACCGTGATCGAGCATCCCATCGCCAGCGCCGACCAGGCAGGGCTCGAAGCCCGTGCCGAAACGGCAGTGGAGCAGGCCGTCAGGGTGCTGGTCGGGCACTAGCTTCGGGCTGCGCCTGCGCACCTGCGAGCCACGCGCGCGAGCGCTCCGGCCGGAGCGCCGGTTGAGTCGAATTCAGGAGCACATCGCGATGGTGAACCCCGTTCCCGACGACTACCCGCGGATCTCGGTGTCAATGAGCGTTGACGGCGCTGCAGATGCCATTGCGTTCTATACCGAGGTGCTCGGTATGACCGAGCGGATGCGTATCGATATGGGCGGCAGGATCGGCCACTCCGAGCTGGCATTGGGCGATTCGCTCATCATGGTGGCCGACGAGTTCCCTGAGATGGAGTTCCAATCGCCCAAGCACTTCGGCGGGTCGCCCGTGCAGATGAGCGTGTACGTCGAAGACGTCGACGCCACGTTCGCCGCGGCGCTCGCGGCCGGTGCCACCGAGGTGCGGCCCGTCGTGGACCAGTTCTATGGCGACCGCTCGGGCATGATCGAGGACCCGTGGGGTCATCGCTGGAACCTCACCACCCACATCGAGGACGTCGATCCCGAGGAGATGGCCCGCCGTTCGGAGGCCGCCATGGCCGAAATGGGCGACGGCTGACAGGTTCCCGTCTCGGGGTTACTCCTCAGACGCGGCAGGACGCCACCCGACTGCCGCCGCGGGCGCGGCCGAGACGGCGAAGAGCGCCGCAGCAATGGCCAGCGAGAATGGCACCGAGACGATCTGCGCCACCGTTCCCAGCGCCAGCCCGATCGACACTTCTCCCACTGCCTGGGATTGCCCGACGAACGAGACCACGGTGGCGCGCACCGACGAGTCGGCATGCCGATTCGCCATCGCCTCGGTGAGCGAATACGCCGTCTCGCCCGCCACGTCGAGGATCGCCCAGCCGATGAGCGCCACCGTGAACCACGGGCTCAGCGCCAACGCCAGAGCGCCTGCGGCGGCGACCACCAGGAATCGCGCCAGCAGGAAGGCGTCACGGCGGGCGCTCCGCTGGTCAGCCTGCGAGCGCTCGAGATGCCGGCGGAGCCACGTCATCATCGGGATCGCCAGCGCAGACATCACAAACCAGGCTGCGCCGAAGAAGAGCACTGCTTCACGGCCGTCCAGCTCGGTGAGACCGAGTTCGAACAGCCGTAGGGCGGAGAGCCGGTCATTGGCTTCCCACGCTCCGGCGGCGACGGCGGCCGAGAGCGTCACTGCCAGCAGCGACGGGCTGCGACGCACGAGCCGTGCGCCTCGCTTCCACAGAGTGATCGCGTCTCGCCAGGCGCTCGTGCGCGCCGGCCGGGGTGCGCTGCCGCCCCGGCGGCGGGGTGACTCGAAACCGGCCTCGGGCATCGTGACTGCCAAGTAGCCGGCCGCCGCGATCGACAGCAGGCCCATCACTGCCATCGACCCCCGAACCGACCAAGCGCCCAGTGCGGTGGCGGCCACCAGGCCGACCATGACACCCACGGCCCGGAAGACGGCATGGCGCACGATGAGCCCGTCCACCTGGCGGCTGGGATCGCTGCCGGCCGCACCGCCGTCTTCAGCCCCAGCGTCGTCGCCGGGGGTCGAAGGCTCGACGGGCATCACAGCGGCACTGCGATGCGAGTGCGAGGCGTGGTGGGCGATCTCGTCGGTCATCCACGCCGTGGCAGCGCCGCTCTGCAGCGTCCAGCCGACGCCCCACAGCACCTGCCAGATGACGAGAACGCCGAACAGCTCGGTGACCGGGCCCAACGCCATCGCCGTGCCCATGACGACGTAGGCGGCCACGACTGAGTACTTGCGGCTGTAGAGATCGGCGACCACGCCGGTCGGTGTCTCGGTCACGAGAATCGACAGCACCAGCGCGGTGCCCAGCACCGCAAGCCGGAACGGGGACAGCCGCAGATCGACCACCCACCACACCATCGCCGGCAGGCCCCACGAGAAGGCCAAGCCCTGCACGCCCCCCGTCAGCAGAAAGAGCCGATCAGGCCGATGCCGCACGAAGCCGCAGCCTATGTACGCCCGATGCGGCAAGATTCACCCGGCCCGCCGACGGGTTTGGCGGTGGGCTGGCAAAGCGAGCGTTCAGGAGGCCTATCCAGTGAATACGACCGCAACAGCACCGCACCGCATCGACGGGGCGACGACAGCGTCGACACCGGGAGGGTGCGCAGAGGAAGCAGCGCAGTTCGAGGAGATGGGGCTCTCGGCGGCGTGGACGTTCGAGGCATCCCACGACCCGTTCCTGCCGTTGGCGCTGGCAGCAGAGCGCACGGAGAGCATCGAGCTCGGCACGGCGATTGCGGTTGCATTCGCCCGCAACCCGATGACGTGCGCCGTCACTTCGTGGGATCTGCACGGCATGAGCGGCGGCCGCTTCATCCTGGGGCTCGGCACGCAGATCAAGCCGCACATCACGAAGCGGTTCAGCGAGCAGTGGTCACGCCCCGCTGAACGGATGCGTGAGTACATCGAGGCGGTGCGGGCCATCTGGCACACGTTCGAGACCGGCGAGCGGCTCAACCACCGGGGCGAGTTCTACACCCACACCCTGATGACCCCATTCTTCAACCCGGGCCCGATTGGCGTGGCACCGCCGGCCATCTACGTGGCCGGTGTCGGTGCACGCATGGTCGAGGTGATCGGCGCGGCTGCGGACGGCTTCTTCGTCCATCCGTTCCACACGCCGCAGTTCATGAACGATGTGACGCTGCCGGCCATGGCAGCCGGCGCCGAATCGGCCGGACGCGACGTCAGCGAGGTCACCGTTGCCTGCCTGACAATCGTCGCAATGGGCGACAACGACGAGCAGGTCGACAAGGCGCGCCGCTCCGCCGCGGGCCAGCTCGCGTTCTACGGATCGACGCCGGCCTACGCGGGCGCACTCGACCACCACGGTTACGGCGA
>JAJEBN010000016.1 GCA_022822525.1 Acidimicrobiia bacterium
GCCATCAGCGTGCTGGTGACGGGGATGGCCAGCGTCATCGTGGATCCCAGCCACGACGGGATGCGCACCAGCGACCAGTTCATCAGCATGTGACTGGCGACGCCGGGGCCGATGGCCATGATGCCCAGCCACAGCCACGCCCCCGCCGACGGCCAGTCGAAGACCTGCCCCGAGGCGAGCGCGAACGGCGTGGCCACCAGCGAGCACACCAAGGCGCTGCCGCCCGTGTACTGGGCGGCCGCGATCTTCTGCGTGCTGAGCTTGGAGAAGACGAAGTAGCCCGTCCAGGCGAACAGTGCCCCGAATGCCAGCAAGTCGCCGTACACGCTCCACTCGGTCAACCCCGACGAGCCGAACACGACGATTGCGATGCCGCCGATCGCCACCAGCGCCAACCCCCAGTGACGCCGGCCCGGCTGCTCGCCGAAGAGTCGGGGCGCCAGGAACAGCATCAGCAGCGGCTGCAGCGAAGCAACCACCGTGGCGTTGGCCACCGTGGTCATCCGCAGGGCAACGAAGAACAGCATGATGTCGAACGCCAGCGAGAAGCCGCCCCAGAACGAGACCTTGATCGACGACAGCCGCAGCGGCGTGCGATTGGCCCACAGGAACAGTGCGACGAGCCCGGTGTAGAGCCACATCCGCCAGAACACGATGGCCAGCGGCCCCAGCTCGGAGATGCCCTTGGAAATCACGCCCGAGGCGGCCCATCCCACCATCGCCACCGCCGCAGCGGGCACACCGAGCGCACGTTCGGACAGCGCGGGTGCGCCGCGCCCCCCGTACGGCGCTCCCGGCGCCGAACCCGATCCGATGTCGGCCATGTGCGTGCTCCAGCCCCGCGGTTCCCGCCTGCACGTCACGGCCGCGGGAATGCCGATCCGACCCCGAGAAGTGCTGCGGGGAACACTACGCCTCCCCAGCAAGGCGAGTGCGGCTGTGGGAGCGCGACATCTGCCGCGAACTGAGCGCGCTCAGAACTAGGGTGCGAGCCGTCGCGAGAGCCGGAGGCTGAGCTCGATGAGCATTCTGGGAAACGCTGTCGTCCGGCGGGAGGATCCTGGATTCCTCACCGGGTCGGCCGCCTACGTCGACGACCTGCAGCCCGCCGATGCTCTGTACCTGGCGTACGTGCGCTCGCCGTATGCCCACGCCCGTATCTCCGGCATCGAAGTGGACGAAGCCCGCACAGCACCGGGCGTCGCCGGCGTTTTCACTGGCGCCGATCTGGCACAGATCGGGCTCGCGCCCAATGTGCTGCCGATCTTTCCCGACGCGATGAAGCGGCCCTTCATCGCCGCGGACGTGGTGCGTTATGTCGGCCAGCCGGTCGTCGGTGTCGTGGCAGAGACCCAGGCCCTCGCGGTGGACGCCTGCGAGCTGGTGATCGTCGAGTACGACCCGCTGCCCCCCGTGATCGATCCCGAGGCCGCAGCGCGCGATGAGGTCGTACTGTTTCCCGATCACGGCACCAATGTGCTGTCGCACATCGAGTCGCCCTCTCGAGCCGACTTCTCAGACTGCGAGGTGATTGTCGCCGAGCGCATCGTGAACCAGCGGCTCACCGGCGCCCCGATCGAAGCCCGCGCAGGCATCGCGTACTGGACCGACGACGGACGTCTCGTCCACTACTCGGCCGTTCAGGGCGCCCACCCCACCCGTGACCTGCTTGCCGCCATCTACGGCCTCGATCCTGCCGACGTCCGCGTGATCATCCCTGACGTGGGCGGCGGCTTCGGCGCCAAGTCCCGGACCTACCCCGAGGAGCTCGCGCTCGGCTTCTACTCCCGGGCGCTCGGCCGTCCCGTCAAGTGGGCGGAGACCCGTTCGGAAAACGTGATGGCGATGCCGCATGGCCGCGGCCAGATCCAGTACGCACGCATGGGCGGCACCCTCGACGGCCGCATTACTGCATACCAACTCGACGTCATCCAGGACATCGGCGCGTACCCGCTGATCGCGGCCGTGCTCGCTGGCATGACCCAGCGGATGACCACTGGCACCTACGACATCTCCAACGCGGGCTTCAGCGCCGACAGCGTCGTCACCAACATGGTGCCGATGACCGCCTACCGGGGAGCAGGGCGTCCCGAGGCGACGGTCGCCATCGAGCGGATGGTCGACCGGTTCGCCGCCGAGATCGGCATGGATCCCGCCGAGGTCCGCTTCAAGAACCTGATTCCGCGCTTCACCGAGCCGTACGAGACCGCCATGGGCACCAGCTACGACGTCGGCGACTACCCCGAAGCGCTGCGACGGGCGCTCGATGCCGTCGGCTACGACGACCTGCGAGCCGACCAAGCCCGACGCCGTGCCCAAGGCGACGCCCCACTGCTGGGTATCGGTGTCAGCAGCTACGTCGAGATCACCTCGGGGGCGCCCCAATCGGAGTTCGGATCGGTCCGGCTGCAGCCCGACGGCCGGCTGCGGGTCGCGAGCGGTGCAACCCCGACGGGCCAAGGTCACGACACGACGTGGGCCATGATCGTGGCCGATCGCACCGGCGTCCCGTTCGAGCAGATCGACATCGTCCATGGCGACACCGACGAGGTGCCCCGCGGGGGGCTGACCGTAGGTTCGCGCTCGGTGCAGCAGGCGGGTGTGGCGCTCGCACTCTCGGGGGAAGCGCTCGTGAAGCGGGCCCGCGAGGCAGCCGCCGATCTGCTCGAAGCCGCAGCCGACGACGTCGTGCTGGACACCAGCTCGGGCCATTTCCACGTGGTCGGCACCCCGACGCGCACCGCGACGTGGTCACAGATCGCCGCCAGCGTCGAGGACACCCTCGAGGAGTCGGCGGATTTCATCGGAGAACAGGGCACCTTCCCCAACGGCACCCACGTCGCCGTCGTCGAGGTGGATCCCGAGACCGGCGGCACCACGCTGGTGCGGCTGGTGGCGGCCGATGATGCGGGCACCCTCATCAACCCGATGCTGGCCGAGGGCCAGGTGCACGGCGGCATCGCCCAAGGAGCGGCACAGGCGCTGCTCGAGGGCATCCAGTACGACGAGGACGGCAACCTGCTGACCGGCAGCTTCATGGACTACCTGGTGATCTCTGCTGCCGAGCTCCCCTCATTCGAGGTGGTGCACCTCGAGACGCCGACGTGGGTGAACCCGCTCGGCGCCAAAGGTGTGGGGGAGTCGGGCACCATCGGTGCCATCCCGGCCGTCTACAACGCCGTGGTCGATGCCGTCGCGCACCTCGGCGTCCGGCACCTCACCACGCCGATCACCCCGCAGCAGCTCTGCGAGGCCATCACTGCGGCGCAGGACTAGCTGCCGGCTCCTTCGCTGCTGTCAACAATCTCGCGCGACTCGTCGGCCGCGCCCGAGTCGATGAGCCGGCTCGACAGCTCGATGGGGTCAACGGTCTTGGTCGGTGCCACAACGCTCCCGTCGGGTTCCACCGACCGTCGGCGCCGAGCCAGCGCCGTTCGTCACCGCCTGCTCAGTCCTGCAGCAGGTAGGCGGAGTGCAGCACCTCGGGCTGGTGGATCAGCTCCTCAGCGGTGCCGTCGTAGCGGATGCGGCCGCCTTCGAGCACGTATGCCTTGGTGGCCATCGCCAGCGCAACCTGGGCGAACTGCTCGATCAGCAGCACCGCCACACCGCTGTCGGCCACCTCGGCCAGCACTGGCGTCAGCCGCTTCACCACGATGGGCGCCAAGCCCAGCGACAGCTCGTCGACGACCAGCACCTTGGGCCGCGACACCAGCGCCTGGGCCAGCACCACCATCTGCTGCTCGCCGCCCGACAGCAGGCGGCCAAAGCTCTCCCAGCGTCGCTCCAGCTCGGGGAACAGCGATCTGGTGTACTCCACCCCGTCCGCCGCAGCCTCGTCGTTGAGCGAGTAGGTGGCCACCCGCATGTTGTCGGCCACGGTCAGATCGGTCAGCAGCCTGCGGCCTTCGGGAACAACCGACACGCCGGCGTGGCGCACGCGCTCGGGTCGCCAACCCGTGATGTCGTCACCGCCCAGCGTGACGTGACCCGAGCGCACGCGGGCCAGTCCGGCTATCGCCGCGGCAAGGCTCGACTTGCCGGCACCGTTGGGCCCCAGCAGGGTCGTGATCTCGCCTGGCGGCACCTCGAGCGAGACATCGTGAACCACCGGCCGGCCGCCGCGGTCGACCGTCAGATCGCCGAGCACGAGGTCGGCCATGGCAGATCCGTGGGCCGCAACGGCAGCCACCTTGCCGTCGGTCGTCGGCTCGTCAGCCACGGTCACGCCCCCTCCTCCCCGACATAGGCGGCAAGCACTCGCTCGTCGTGCAGCACCTCAGCGGTGGGTCCGGCGGCGACCAGGCGACCGAAGTCCAGCACGGCCGTCCAATCACAGCATGCCTGCACGAGCGACATGTCGTGGTCGACCAGGATCACCGTCGCGCCCGTGCGTTCAGGCACCGAGCGAATGATCTGCGCCAGGTGATCGGTTTCCTCCTCGGGCAGCCCGGCGGCCGGCTCGTCGAGCAGCACTACCCGCGGTGCGCCGACAATGGCTCGCGCAACCTCGATGAAGCGACGGTCGCGCTGTGACAGCGCGCGGACGACGCTGTCGCGGACATCGCTCAGGCCGACGAACGCCAGCACGTCATCGACCGCGTCCTGCCGCTCGGAGCGCGAGCCTTCGGCAGCGTGCTCATGCACCGTCCGCACGTTCTCGTAGACGGTCAGGCTCTCGATGGTCTGGACCGTCTGGAACGTCCGCCGCACTCCCCAGCGAGCTCGCCGGTAGTCGGCCATGTCCAGCAGGTCCACATCGTCGATGACGACACGACCGGTCACTGGGGTGACGAAGCCCGACAACACGTTGAACAGCGTGGTCTTGCCGGCGCCGTTCGGGCCGATCAAACCACAATTGCCGTCCGGGAAGGTCAAGGTCACCTCGTCGAGCGAGCGGACGCCGCCGAACTGCACGCTGAGGTCGGTGATCTCGATCA
This sequence comes from Acidimicrobiia bacterium, assembly GCA_022822525.1. Lineage (GTDB taxonomy): Bacteria > Actinomycetota > Acidimicrobiia > Acidimicrobiales > Poriferisodalaceae > Poriferisodalis. The sequence goes on from JAJEBN010000016.1 coordinate 4,941, forward strand.
CTCGAGCAGGCCCTTCTTCTCCATGGCCTTGGTGGTCTGGATGAGGTTGATCATGAGGCCGATGCCGAAGATGGTGAGCGCGAAGTCGTTCCAGAACTGATGGCCGATGACGTTCTGGGTCAGGAAGTCGAGCAGGATCTTGGCGAAGAAGGCTGCGAGCAGAGCACCCCATAGCGAGTGAATGCCGCCCATGAGCACCACGGCGATGAGGAACAGCGCCGCTTGGCGGTTGAACTGGTCGACGCCGATGGACCACTGCACGTGGGCGCCGAACAGCCCGCCCGCCACACCGGCCATGAATGCGGCCAGCCCGAAGGCCAGCAGCTTGTAGCGGGTGATGCTGATGCCCGAGGCCAGCGCTGAAGGCTCGCTCTGACGCACCGACGCCCAGGCACGCCCGGGCTTGGTTGCGAGGAAGGCCACCGCCAGCATGAAGATGATGAAGGCAACGATCACGACGAAGCGGAAGAACGCGACATCCCCCTCGGCAAAGGTGGGCCGCGGCACCGGGGCCCGATCGCTCATCGTCAGCGCGAGGCCGTTGAAGCCGGGACCGCCGTTGGCGAACTTCAGCCGGAACAGAATGACCTCGACGCCGACAGCGAGCAGGAGCGTCACGAGCGCCAGGTAGAGCCCGCTGACCCGCAGTGCCGGCAGGCCGATGAGCACGCCGATGACTGCGGCCACGCCGCCGCCGATGATCAGCAGCAGCGGGTACGGGATGTCGGTGGCGAATGCCAGCCGGATCGTCACCCAAGCGCCGATGCCGTAGGGCGCGACTTGGCCCAGCGATACGAGGCCGACTCGGCCGTAGAGCATCCCGACGCTGGCGGCAACCATTGAGTAGATCGCCATCTGGGTGAAGTTGAAGATCCACGTGGCGTCGAAGATCGACGGCATCGCAAACAGGGCGAACACCATCAATCCAGCCACGATCGTGGGCTGAAATGTCTTGTGCCCCAAGACGCGGCCAATCATCAGGTCATCTCCCTGCCGGCCAGCACCACGGTGCGCTTTCTCGATATCCACAAGATCGCGACTACGGCGAACACCACCGGAGTCAGCCGGCGCAGCTCGGAGAGGAACTTCAGATTCCCGCTGAATGGAGTCAGCAACGACTCCACCACGCCGATAAGCAAGCTGGCGCCGAAGGTGACCCACAGCGACCGCAGCTGACCGACGATGGCGCCGGCCAGTGCCGGGATCACGAACCAGGTGAGCGTGGCCTGGTCCATGCTCTTGAAGAGCGACGGGAGCAGCAGGAACACGCAGCCGCACAGGAGCCCCGCGCCGAACCATGCAATCGCTTCGACGCGCCGGACCGGGACGCCGAGCAGACCCGATGTTTCGCGGTTGTTGGCAATCGCCCGCATCGCCGTGCCGGTCTCGGTGCGCTTCAGATACTGACCGACGCCGATGACGACCACCAGGGCGAATGCCAGCGCCAGAACCTGGTTGGTGGACACGACGGTGCCGCCGACGGTGAAGGTCGACTTGGGAAAGTGCAGCGATCTGGGCTTCGACGTGTCCCACCGCTGCTTCATGATGCCCATCAGGATGAGCGTCAGTGCCACGGTTCCCAGCGACTTCACCAGGGCATCGCGCTTGTCCAGCAGCGGCGCGATCACCCTGCCGTACAGCAGGAAGAGGAGCGCGCAGATCGCCACCAGGGCCGGGTACAGCAGGATTCTGAACCCCGACACCTGAGGCTCGGGCGCCATGATCGAGCCGCCCATGAGCGACCAGACGATGTGGACTCCCATCGACCCGATGGCGCCGAAGGCCAGGTTCACCACGCCGGTGGTGCGATACAGGACGACGATGCTCGTCCCGGTCACCGCATACATCGCTCCGAATGCCAAGCCTTGAATCAGGAATGGCAGCAGTATCGAACTGTCAGGCATCCGAAGCGAAGTATGCGGTGTGTCTCGGGTGTTGCGCTACTCGGATCAGCTGCCCGAGCCCAGGCCGCCCTTCCAGTTGTTCGGCTCGTCGGAGGTCAGGCCGCCGCCAGCCTCAGCCTCCCGCACGGCGACCAGGATGGGCTCGATGGCGGCGATCTCGAAGCAGCCGCTCTCGTCGATCATGCGGTCGACGCCGTCGGGGACGACGTTGTAATCCCAGTTGTTCGGAACGTTGCCCTGCGGCAGGCCGCCGAAGTACCACGGCTTGCACAGGTGGTCCGACTGGAAGTTCTTGACAGCGCCGATCGCGGCATTGACGGCGACGGGGTCATCGAGGTCGGCCGGGTCCATGCCCAGCAGCGCGTGAACGATGATCCGACCCGCCACGAATCCCATCTGCTGGAAGCTGCCGAGTGGCGACTCGGGCCAGTACTCGGCGGACACCTGCCGGTAGAGCTCGATGTCGGGCCGAGGATCGTCGAGCAGGCTGAACTCGGCGTTGATGTTGATCTTGCCTGCCCATGCAGGTCCCAGCGCGACCGCCACCGAGCTGTCGTTCAACGGGGTCGACGAACCCCAGATGACCCGGTCGATCAGGCCTTGCTCTTCGGCAGCCTTGAGGATCTTGAGGCCTTCTGGCGGGGTGTAGTTGAGCAGCACGCCGCCGCCGTCGCCGGCACGACTCACCAGGTCGAGCGCAACGGATGTGGCGTCCTGGATCGGCAGCTCGTACTGCACGTCCTCCCATTCGAGGCCCGACTGCTCGATGAACAGCCCAGCGAGCGAGTTGGCGTATTCCGCAGCGGGCGAGACACCGGTCGTGGTGACGACCTTGTTCACCGGGCCCTTCGCGACGACTGCCTGCGCGGCGCCCAGCAGCGAGTAGGCCGGCCCCATGTTGGTCGCTGCGATATTCGGCGAGCTGAAGCACTCGCCGGGCACGCCGGCCAGCACCACGTTGTAGCCCTGCTCCTCGTAGTACGCGGCGTTCACCGGGCAGTCCAGGATCGAGAAACCGCCGCCGATGGCGACGAGCTGGTCGGTTTCGATCAGCTTGCGGGCCGCAGCAGCAGCGTCTTCTGGAGTGCCGTTGTCGTTCTCCCACACCATCTGCAGCGGGCGTCCGTGAATGCCGCCGTTGTCGTTCACGCAGTCGAAGTACGCCTGCATCATCAGCGGACCGCTGGAGAAGTCGATACCGGGAATCGAGGTTGTCACGTTGCCGATGACGATCGGCTCGCCGGTGGCCGCTTCGCCGGTGCCCATGCCGCAGAAGTCGCCGGCCTGGTCCATGGCCATGGCGTCGTCGGCCATGTCGTCATCCATGTCGTCGGCCGGCGCAGGAGCTTCGGTGGCGGCCGGTGCCTCAGTCGCCGCCGGCGCTTGTGTGTCTGCCGTGTCGGCGTCGTCGTCGCTGGCGCAGGCTGCGGCGACAAGCACGAACACGAATGCGATTGCTGTCAATTTGCGAAGCATGAGCTTCCCCTCTCTATGGCGACCTGGAAGTGCTTCCCGGTCGGGAACCCAGCTCATCTCGAGCCCGCCTCCCCTGCGGGCGGGACGTTCGGCCCCGCCCGACGGCGAGCATAATCCGAACACTCAAACTGAGCGCACTCAAACTGAGCGCGCTCAGCCCGAGTGCTGATTACATTGCTGCAAGCACAGTGCGCGTGCCGGCGACATGCAGAATCGACCGGTCCGCGCAGAACAAGGGGGATCCCATGGCCGACGCAGAACACCGCCCGGTGGAGCTCACCGACGACATGCGCATGAAGTTCAACGCGGTGTCCACCGCCACGCTGGCCGGCCAGATGCAGCGACGAGGGATGCAGAACAGCTTCCTCAACGGGCTCCGCCCGCTCAATGAGGGCCAGCGGATGCTCGGCTACGCCCACACGCTGCGCTTCGTTCCCAAGCGTGAGGACTTCGAGCGCCGCTTGCAGGGTCCGAACGCGCAGCGTCGAGCCGTGGAGTCGGTCGAGCCTGAAGAGGTGCTGATCGTGGAAGCCCGCGGCGAGCCGCACGCGGGCACGATCGGCGACATCTTCACAATGCGCATCAAGCACCTCGGCGCGTCCGGCTTCATCACCGACGGCGCGCTGCGCGACACGCCTGCGGTGGCCGATGTGGGCCTGCCCGTGTACCACCAGTCGTCGCACGCCGCGACGCTCGGCCGGCTGCACACGCCGCTCGAGCACCAGGTGCCGATTGCGTGTGCCGGCGTCACGGTGCTGCCCGGGGACATCATCGTGGGCGACGGCGAGGGGGCTGTGGTGATCCCGGCGCTCCTGGCCGAAGAGGTCGCCAACGACTCCTATGCCCAGGAGATCGAAGAAGAGTGGGCCATCGAGCGCGTCGCTGCGGGCGAGAGCTCGATCGGCACGTTCCCCATCTCCAAGGACCGCCGCGCCGAGTTCGAGGAGTGGCTGGCGAATCGTCAGGGCTGACCTCGGCCGGCCCCGGCTAGCCGGCGATCGCGTCGGCTCCCGCTTGGGCGACTTCGGTGTCTTCCTCGGCCGAGCCGCCCGATACGCCGATGGCACCCACCAGTTCGCCATCGGCGAATATGCCCACGCCGCCGCCGAACACGATGAGGCGTGGCGTGTGGGTGATGCCGTGCACCAGCGACGGCTCATCCTTGATCAAGTTCCACCAGTTGCCACTGGGCATGCCGCCGAAGCCGGCCACGGTGAATGCCTTGTTGAGCGCGATGCCAGCCGACAGCCGCGGTGCGCCGTCCATGCGAGCGGTCGCGACCGGTTCGCCCGAGGTGTCGGTCACGGCGATGCAGAACCGCTGGCCCATCGCCTCGGCCTTGGCCAGCGCAGCGTCGAGTGCTTTGCGGGCGCCGGCCAGCGTCAGCGAGCGTGCGGGAGCCGTGTCGGTGTCGTCTGCCATGTCTATCTCCGGCTTCGAGTAGGCAATCGCGCCGAGGCTACGCTCCGACTCGCCAGCCGGGGGAGGCAGTCATGGACGTAGGCATCATCATCGGGGAAGCCACACCGCTGGGGTGGGAGCGCTGGCGGCACATCTGCCGGCTGGTCGAACGGCTGGAGTTCAACTCGCTGTTCCGGTCTGACCACTTCTTCAACGGCACCCAGAAGGATGCCATCGACGTCTATCTCTCCTTCGTCATGGCGGCTGAGGAGACCGAGCACATCCGGTTCGGGCCGCTGGTGACGCCGGTCACCTTCCGCGAGCCGGTCAACGTGGGGCGCATGGCCCAGCAGCTCGACTCGCTGGCAGACGGCCGGTTCGTCATGGGTCTCGGCGTGGGCTGGTTCCCGGTGGAGCACGAGATGTACGGGCTCGACTTTCCGCCCGGACCCGAGCGCTATGACCGCCTCGAGGAGGCCATCGCGCTGATGAAGGAGCTGTGGTACTCCGACTCGGGCACCTTCGAGGGCGACTACTACAGCATCAGCGGCACCGACTCGAAGCCGCACCCGCCCGCCGGACGCCCGCCGATCCTGATCGGGGGCACCGGCCCTCGCCGGACCATGCGCATCGTCGCTGAGCATGCCCATGAGTGGAACGCCACGCCGCTCGACGTCGACGGCTACCAGGCCGCGAACGAGGCGCTGAACGGTCACTGCGAGGACGTCGGGCGTGACCCGGCGGGCATCCGCAAGTCGATGCTGGTGTTCGCGACGATCGGCCCAGACGCGCATCACAGCCAGATGGCGAATCAGCGCTTCTGGGACATGATGGCGGCACCCGGCTCGGGCATTACGAAGGACGACGCGATTGCCGCGGGTCACGGACCGTTCGAAGGGTCGGTGGAGGAGCTGTTGGACCACTGCGGGCAACTGCGCGACCTCGGCCTCGACGAGGTGGTGTTCGAGCATTTCTGCCATGAGGACGACACGATCCCCGAATGGATTGCAGCAGAGGTCAAGCCGCTGATTGAAGCGCTCTGAGGCGCAGCGCGCCGTTAGCTGAGCGCAGTCAGAATTTTCCTGGCATCGCCAAATGTGACTATGCTCCGCACCAAGGCGGGCCAATCGGAGCCAGGCATCCGTTGCAACGCACGCCGACAGAGATCACAGGGGTAGCTCATGACCGACACCATTGCCAAGCGCACGACGGCCGTGACGCCACGAGGCGTCAATCACCTCGTGCTGAACGTCCGCAACATGGAGGAATCGCATCACTTCTGGAGCGATCTGCTCGGCTTCAAGCAGGTCGGCGCTCTTGACGCCGATCGGTACAACGTCCCTCCGTACAAGATGCAGTTCTACAGCGGCGTCATCGACGACGTGAACCACCACGACGTCGCCCTGGTGGAGATGCCCCAGCTGCCCGAGCCGCCCGAGCAGTGGGACATGTTCTCGGGAGCGTGCGCGGTCAACCACATCGCCATCACCTATCCGGACCGGGAGTCGTGGCTGGAGCAGGTGCAGTTCCTCAAGGACAACGGCGTCAAGATGAACCTGCGGGTCGACCATGGCATGACCCACAGCGTCTACATCAACGATCCCAACGGCTACGGCGTCGAGGTGCTCTACGAACTGCCCGCCGAGGTCTGGGATCACGACATCAACGGCGCGCTGAACTACGCAAACATCCTCCCCGAAGAGGATCTGCTAGTCGACACCACCGACTACGAGACCAACTTCGACCGCAGCTGAGCACCGCGGCGGCTGAGTTGCTTCAGCCGGTCCACTGTGTTCAGTACGACCCGCCCGTGACGGGATAGTCGCGGCGCGCCCCGAGGAGACTGCCATGCACGCCATCCAGGTAACCGAGCCGGGCGGACCCGAAGCCCTCGTCTGGACCGAGGTCGACGACCCGGTCGCAGAACCAGGAACGCTGGTCGTCGACGTCGAGGCGGCTGGTGTCAACTACATCGACACCTACCACCGCAGCGGCCTGTACCCGATGCCGCTGCCGTTCATCTCCGGCGTGGAGGGCGCCGGCACCGTCGCCGAAGTGGGCGACGGCGTCGAAGGGTTCGCCGTCGGGGACAAAGTGGCGTGGACGGGGCACCCCGGCACGTATGCGGAGAAGGCCCAGGTGCCCGCCCGCGTCGCGATCGTGCTGCCCGACGGTGCGAGCACCGAGTTGGGTGCCGCCACGATGCTGCAAGGCATGACCGCCCACTTTCTGGCGTGCTCGACCTTCCCGCTCGAGCCCGGGCATCGCTGCCTCATCCACGCGGGCGCCGGCGGGGTTGGACTGCTGCTCATCCAGATGGCCAAGATGCGCGGTGCTGAGGTGTTCACGACCGTCGGTACCGCCGACAAGGCCGAGTTGGCAGGGGGAGCGGGGGCTGACCACGTCATCAACTACCGCGACGACGACTTCGGCGATGCCGTCGAGCGAATCGCCGGGCCGCGGCCGCTGGATGTGATCTATGACGGCGTGGGCGCCGACACGTTCGAGCGGGGCCTCGAGGTGCTGCGACCGCGGGGGATGATGGTCACCTTCGGCAACGCGTCGGGCCCGGTTCCGCCGATGCCGCCTCTGCGGCTGTCCACGGGCGGGTCGCTGTTCCTCACCCGTCCGACGCTCGGCGACCACACGGCAACCCGTACCGAACTGGAGGGTCGGGCCGACGACCTCTTCGGCTGGATCGCCGAGGGCCGCCTCGACGTGCGCATCGGTGCCCGCTTCCCGATGGCTGACGCGCGCGCTGCGCATGAGGCCCTCCAAGGCCGCGCTACCACCGGCAAGGTGCTGCTCATCCCCTGAACGAGCGCCGCGGGAACAGAACTCTGAGCGCGCTCATTCAGTTTGAGCCTGCGTTAGTGTCAGGGACCGCCGTCGAGCCGACATGACAGGGGGAACCATGAGCGACGCCACCGAAACGTGGTCGCCGATGACCGGCGAGGAGTACATCGAGAGCCTGCGTGACGGGCGCACGGTGTACTTCCAGGGCGACAAGGTGCGTGATGTCACCACGCATCCGGCATTCCGCAACAGCGTTCGTTCCATCGCCCGGCTGTACGACGCCCTGCACGACCCTGCCCAGCAGGACGTGCTGACCACCGAGACCGACACCGGTTCGGGCGGCAGGACCCACAAGTTCTTCCGGGTGCCGCACAGCGCAGACGACCTGGTCGCAGCGCGAGACGCCATCGCAGGCTGGCAACGGCTGACCTACGGATGGATGGGCCGCAGTCCCGACTACAAGGCCTCGTTCCTGGGCACGCTGGGTGCCTTCCCCGAGTTCTATGGCGACTACTCCGACAATGCCAAGTACTGGTACCGCCGCAGCCAGGAAGAGGTGTCGTACTGGAACCACGCCATCGTGCACCCGCCGGTCGACCGGCACCTGGGCGCGGATCAGATCGCCGACGTCTGCATGCACGTCGAACGCGAGACTGACAACGGCCTCGTCGTGTCCGGCGCCAAGGTCGTGGCAACCGGCTCGGCGCTCACGCACTACAACTTCATTGCCCACTTCGGCCCTGTTCCGCTGCAGAATCCCCAGTACGCCATCGTTTGCACAACGCCGATGGACTCCGAGGGCGTGAAGCTCATCTGCCGCAACTCCTACGAGCTGCAAGCGGCGGCCACGGGCAGCGTGTTCGACTACCCGCTGTCGAGCCGGCTGGATGAGAACGACTCGATCCTGGTGTTCGACCAGGTGCTGATCCCGTGGGAGAACGTCTTCCTGTACGGCGACCTCGACAACGCCAACAACTTCTTTCCCGCGTCGGGATTCATCCCGCGGTTCACGTTCCACGGCCTGGCGCGCCTCTGCGTGAAGCTGGACTTCATCGCCGGCCTGTTGTCCAAGGCGCTTCGGGCCACCGGCACTCGCGACTTCCGGGGCGTGCAGGCCAACCTGGGCGAGGTCATCGCAATCCGCAACCTGATGTGGGGCCTCAGCGATGCCATGGCCAAGAGCCCGGACCCGTGGGAGAACGGTGCTGTGCAGCCGTCGCTGCTCTATGGGATGGCCTATCGCACGTTCACGCCGTACTTCTACCCGCGCGTCAAGGACATCGTGGAATCGGTGGTCGGCTCGGGGTTGATCTACGTCAACTCGAACGCAAAGGACTTCAGTTCCGACGAGATCCGGCCGTACCTGGAGCGCTACGTGCGGGGCTCGAACGACATCCCGGCACTCGAGCGGATGAAGATCATGAAGCTGCTGTGGGATGCCATGGGCAGCGAGTTCGGTGGCCGTCACGAGCTGTACGAGCGCAACTACGCCGGCAACAACGAGCAAATCCGGTACGAGAACCTCGATGTCGCCGATTTCGAGGTTCCCGGTATGGGTTCGATGACCCAGATGCTCGAAGGCTTCGCCGAGCAGTGCATGGCCGAGTACGACCTCGACGGCTGGAACCTCCCGGGCTTCTTCAACCCCGACGACGTCTCCATCGTGGGCCGCGACTGGGACTGAGCGCGCTCAGCGCAGCGGGAGCGCGTCGTTAGCGACGCGAAGTCGAACGCGGAGTAGATTTTCTGGCGAGCCGCAAGGAGCACGCCGTGAAGTCGATCTTCTTCCATCTGATGCCCTACCCGGAGCTGCCGCCGGACTTCCCCGAGCAGCATCGCTCGGTCTGGGTCGACATCGACCCCAAGCTGTACGACCCGACCGTCGGTCACCAGACCTACAACGCGTATCTCGACCAGCTCGAGTTTGCAGCACAGTGCGGGTTCGACGCCGTGGGCATCAACGAGCACCACTCCAACGGCTACGGGCTGATGCCCAGCCCGAACATCATCGCTGCGGCGCTGTCCCGCAACTGCCCCGACACCAACATCGTGGTGCTGGGCGACTCGGTGGCGCTCTACAACCCGCCGCTGCGGGTGGCCGAGGAGATCGCCATGCTCGACGGGATCACCGGCGGGCGCATGATCGCCGGCTTCCCGGTGGGCTCGCCGATGGACACGATCTACGCCTACGGGCAGAACCCCGCCACGCTGCGCGAGCGCTACCACGAGGGCGTCGATCTCATCCGCCAGGCGTGGACGTCGGATGAGGTGTTCAGCTTCAACGGCAACTACAACAAGCTGCGCTACGTCAACGTGTGGCCCCGGCCGGTGCAGCAGCCGCACCCGCCGATCTGGATTCCCGGCGGCGGCTCGGTGGACACCTGGGACTGGTGCGCCGCCGAAGACCTCGTGTACTGCTACCTGAGCTACTTCGGTTACAAGGCGGGGCTGCGCACCATGCAGGGCTTCTGGAAGAAGGTCCAGGAGCTCGGCAAAGAGACCAACCCGTTCCAGGGCGGCTTCGCCCAGTTCGTCGCCGTGGCCGACACCGAGGCCGAGGCGTGGGACCTGTACCGCGAGCCGGCTGAGTACTTCTTCAACACCTGCCTGCACGTGTACGCCGGTTACGCCGACCCGCCCGGATACAAGACGCCCAACACGGTGCGCGCCGGCGTGGAGGGCATGGTCGAGCGGGCGGCGCGGGAAGCCACCGCCCGGCGCGAGGCCAGCGCAGCCGATGCTGCCAAGGCGGGCAGCGCCAAGCCCTCCTTCGGCTCGAAGAAGCTGAGCTTCGAGGAAATGGTGGAGAAGGGCTACATCATCTTGGGCAATCCGACCCAGGTCACCGAACAGGTGCATGAGCTGGCGACGACCATGAACGTGGGCCACCTGATGGTCTTCAGCCACTTCGGGAACATGGATCCCGAACTGGTGAAGATGAACACCGAGATGTACGCGACCAAGGTGATGCCGGAAGTGGCGGGCCTGTTCGAGGACGAGTACGAGGACCACTGGTGGCCGCAGGCCGACCACCAGCTCGCGCCTGTCGGGAGCCGCGCCCAATGAGCGGATCGACGCCGCTTGCTGGTCACTTCGCACCCGGCACGCTGCCGTATCGAGACGGGCACATCGGGGTCGTGGAGCTGGGCGAGGGCCCGACCGTGGGCTACCTGCACGGCATGCTTGGCAATCCCGGCGTGCACGCCGTGCTCGAGGAGCTGGCGGCGGCAGGACACCACGTGGTGGCGCCGAGCCTGCCGGGCTTCACCGGCTCCAGCGAGCCCGACGGTTTGCGGAACCTGCACGACTGGGTTGTCGCGACGAGCGAGGTCGTCGATGTGGCTGGGCTCACCGGTGCGCCGCTGGTGGCATCCAGCGTGGGCGCGATGCTTGCGCTGGAGCTTGCAGCGGTACGGCCCGAGGCGTTCGGCTCGATGGTGCTCGTGGCGCCGTTCGGCCTCTGGGACGACAGCGATCCGGTGGCCGACCCGTTCGGCACCACGCTGAGCGTGCAGCGGGCGATGCTGACCGAGGACACAACGGCCTCAGCGGCGTTCTTCGACGACCCGTCCGACCTGCCGGCCGACATGGTGGTGGAGCACGGCGTGCACCGCTACCTCACGCGTACGGCCGCGGCGCAGCTGATCTGGCCACTGCCCGAATGGGGACTCGCGGACAGACTGCACCGGGTGTCCAACCCCGTGACGCTGGTGCACGGCGCCAAGGACCGGATCATCCCTGCGTCATACCTGGAGCGCTGGGCCGGGGCTCTGCCGAATGCGGTGGGCACCCACCTGCTCGACGATGCAGGCCACCAAGCCGACTTCGACCAACCCGCCGCAGTCGCCCGCATCGCCGCTGCCGCCTTCGCCTGAGAACTCAACGGCGCCTGCCGCCTCCGCAGCGGTCGCGCCGGAGCTAGGCGGACCGGTCTCGTAGTGCCCGACGAGCCTCGAGATTCGTTTCCCGCTTGCGGATGGCCTGCCGCTTGTCGTAGAGCCGCCGGCCCCTGGCCAGGGCGAGCTTGAGCTTGGCCCGCCCGTCGCGGAAGTAGATCTCTAGGGGGATGAGCTGCAGACGGTCCTGCTCGGTGCGAGCCCGCAGCCGGTTGATCTCGGCACGATGCATCAGCAGCTTGCGGGGGCGTTCGACCTCGTGGCCCATCGCGGGGGAGGCATGGACCCACGGGGCGATGTGCAGGCCCATCAGCCACATTTCGTCGTCGCGCACCCGGGCGTAGGCGTCGCCCATCTGGGCACCCCCGGCGCGCAGCGATTTCACCTCGGTGCCGCGAAGGACCATGCCGCACTCGAAGGTGTCGAGCACCTCGTAGTTGCGCCGCGCACGCCGATTCGACGCCACAACGAGCCGGTCGCTTTCCATCAACCCGAGGGTACGGCTGGCGAGGCCCCTAGAATCCTGAGTTAGTGGGTCGGGAATTGTCGGGGCGCCCTGCGGGTTCCTGCCGGCAACCGACCTCTGCAGCGCCACCGAACCGGGAGCTCCGATGGCTGTCACCGTCCGCTTGCCCACCGTCCTGCGACCGCATGCCAACGGGCAGTCGAAGGTCGACGCAGAGGCCACCACGGTGGCTGAGGCCGTGTCGTGGCTGGTCGGCCAATTCCCCGCGATCGCTCCCAACTTGCTCGCGGAGGATGGCAGCCTGCACCGCTTCGTCAACGTCTACGTCAACGACGAGGACGTGCGCTACCTCTCCCAGATGGAGACCGAGCTCGCTGACGGCGACGAGCTGTCCATCCTTCCCGCCGTCGCCGGCGGCTGAGTCGAGACTGTTCCGACTCCAGCGCCTCCGCTGAGCCGCAACGTGGCCGTCTATCGCTCTGTCGACGATCTGGTCGGCGGCACGCCCATGTTGGACGTCAGCGGTCTCAGCCCCAATCCCTCGGTCAAGCTCTTCGCCAAGCTCGAGGGCTACAACCCCACGGGCTCGGTGAAGGACCGCGTTGCGCTGGCGATGCTGGAGGGGGCCGAGGCCGATGGCTCCCTGACGCCGGGCTCGGTGATCATCGAGCCGTCCTCGGGCAACACCGGGATCGCACTGGCCATGCTGGGCCGACGCCGCGGCTACGTCGTGAAGATCGTGCTGCCCGGCAATGTGACCGCTGAACGGCGCCAGATGCTCGAGATCTACGACGCCGAGATCATCTCCAGCCCGGCTGAGCAAGGATCCAACGGTGCCGTGCGGCTGGCTCTCGAGCTGGCCGACGCCCATCCCGACTGGACGATGCTCTACCAGTACGGCAACGAGGCCAACCCGCAGGTGCACTACCGCACCACCGGCCCCGAGATCGTGGCCGACGTCGGGGACATCACGCACTTCATCGCTGGTCTGGGCACGAGCGGAACCCTGCTGGGCGCAGGCCGCTATCTCAAAGAGCACGTCCCCGGTGTGCAGGTCTGGGCCGTCGAGCCGCCCGCTGGTGAGCAAGTCGAGGGACTGCGCAGCCTCGACGAGGGATATGTGCCGCCGATCTTCGAGAATTGGGACGGCGCAGCACTGCTCGACCGCAAAATGATCGTCCGCCCGCGTGAGTCGATCGAGGCCACACGCATGCTGGCGACCGAAGGCGTGTTCTCGGGAATCTCGGGCGGAGCGGCGCTGGCAGGCGCGCGCAAAGCAGCCGCCAGCGTCGAGAGCGGCGTCATCGTGTTCGTGGTGAGCGACCATGGCTGGAAGTACCTCTCGGTCGGCGCGTGGACCGACGATCTCGAGGTCGCTGCGGCCCACGCCGACGACGTCATCTATTTCTGAGCTGCCTGGCCGAAAGGCGGTCTCGCGGTCGTACCGTTGGCGGGATGCGATCAGCGGCGCAGTGCCCCCTGATGCGGTCTCTCGCCGGCCTTGCCGTCTCGGTAGCGCTGCTGGCAGGTGCGTGCACCAGCCCGCCGATCCGGGTCACGGCACCGACGGCGCCGACGACCGGCCTGTCGCTGGACGTCACACAGACGACGCTCCCGCCCGAAATACCCCGAGGTGATCCGCCGCCGGCGTCGCTCGTCACCGCGCCCCGGGGCGCCGAGCGCGACGCCGGCGCGAGCACAGCGACGACCCAGGCCGAGCGGCTCGGCGCTGCGGCCGTTCCCAACCCGCGTGGCGTCGTCCTCGACGGTGACGGATTGGGCATCGTCGGCTTTGGCGCCCCGGTCGAGCCGGCGCTGGGCGCGCTCATCGAAGCGCTCGGTCAGCCGGTCGCTGACACTGGGTGGATCGACCCATTCTCGATCTACGGGGATTGTCCGGGCAGCCGCCTGCGCGTCGTGGAATGGCCTGGCGTGCTGGCGTTCTTCGGTGATCCCGAGGACCGCTTCCTGCACCGGCATCCCGACCCGGAGCACTTCATGTCCTGGCAACTGGGCACCTTCGGGCCAGATCCGTACCTGCTGCGAACCGCTGCGGGGATCGGTGTCGGCGCCACGCGCGACCAGGTCGCAGCCGCCTACCCCGCTGCGACGTTCATCCCGAGTGCGGCCGATGCGCCGCCGTCGGTCGTGCTTGGGACCCCGGGCGGTGAGATCTCAGGCGTGTTCGACTCAGCGGGCGGTATCGGGACGCTCGCGGCAGGCACGCGTTGCGCGATGCGCTGAGGCCCAGCACCTACCGGGCGATCCGGGTTCGATGTGAGCCGCGCCGCCCGCTTGCGTAGTATCGGCCTCCGTGAGTGAACTCTCGGTGACGGTTCTGGGCTGTTCGGGCAGCTACGCAGCTGCCGGCGAGTCCTGCAGCGGCTACCTCGTGCGCAGCGAGACAACTGCGCTGTGGGTCGACTGCGGGCCCGGCACGTTTGCCAACCTGCAGTGCCACATGCAGTTGCAGGCCATCGATGCGCTGCTGGTCAGCCACCACCACCCAGATCACTGTGCCGAGCTGCCGGTCGTGTACAACGCCGCGAAGTACTACATGGGCATGGAGCACATCCGCGTTCTCGCAACCGAGGGAGTGCGTGAGGTCACCGACGCCCACGGCGAGAGCTCTGACCTCTTCGGCTGGGAGATGGTGAAGGACTCGTCCCAGGCGCGTGTCGGCGATATCGACGTGCTGTTCTCGCGAACCGATCACCCCGTCGAGACGCTGGCGATGCGTTTCGAGAGCAACGGCAAATCCATCGTTTACACGTCGGACACGGGCCGGGGCTGGGCGCTTGCTGCGCTCAGCCGGGACGTCAACAGGCCAGCGCCCGATCTCGTGGTGGGGGAGGGAACGCTGCTCGCGGCGACCGACGATCCGGGCATTCCCCACGTCAGCGCCGCATGGCTGGCAGCCGACGCCAATGACGTGGGAGCGCGCCAGCTCGTGGTGACCCACGTACCGCCGGGTTCGGATCCCGAGGATCATCTCGCCGAGGCCGGTGAGGTGTTCTCTGGTGATGTGGCCGTGGCCCGCACGGGCGCGGTCTACTTCGCGTGAGAGCTGCGTCGGTGCCCGAAGCCGAGCCCACGTCGTGACGCGCGCCGACGGCCGGGCCACTGACGAACTGCGACCGATCGCGTTCGAACGCGACTTCACCGACCAGACGCCCGGCTCGGTCTTGGTGTCCTTCGGTCGCACCAAGGTGCTGTGCACGGTGTCGATCGATGACGACGTGCCCCGCTGGATGCGGGGACGGGGGACCGGCTGGGTCACGGCGGAGTACTCGATGCTGCCTGGGTCGAGTCCCGAGCGGGTGGGCCGAGAGGCCAAGCGCAACCAGCAGAAGGGCCGCACGCTGGAGATCGAACGGCTCATCGGGCGGGCACTGCGGGCAGTGTGCGATATGGCAGCACTGGGCGAGCGCGAGGTCACCGTGGACTGCGATGTGCTGCAGGCCGACGGGGGGACGCGCACGGCCTCGATCTGCGGTGGGTATGTGGCGCTGCACGACGCGTGCACCCGGCTGGTGCAGGACGGGATCATCGGGCACCATCCGCTTGCTGATGAGTGCGCGGCGATCTCGGTGGGCATCGTCGATGGCGTGGCGTGCCTGGATCTGCCCTACGTCGAGGACGCCGGGGCCGAAGTGGACATGAATGTGGTCATGACCGGCAGCGGGCGCTTCGTCGAGGTGCAAGGCACCGCCGAGGGTGATCCGTTCGACGACGCTCAGCTCGACGCGATGCTGACGCTGGCCCGTTCGGGCATTGGGGAGATCGTCGCGCTGCAACGGGCGACGCTTGACACGCCGCCAGCGTGATCCCTGTGCTGCTCCGACCAGAGTTCGGCCGATCCAGCACGAAGATCACAGCGGTGCCAGCGGCGAGTTGAGCGCATGCGACTCGTGATGGCCTCCGCGAACCCGCACAAGGCAGTCGAGATCGACGCGGTGCTGCGCGAGGTGCTGTCAGATGTCGAGATCGTGCCGCGGCCGCCGGATCTGGGCGACGTGGCCGAGGACGGCGAGACGCTGGCCGAGAACGCGCTGATCAAGGCCCGCTTCGTGTGCGCAGCGGCCGGCGAGCCGGCCATCGCCGACGATACGGGCCTGGAAGTCGACGCGCTGGACGGGGCGCCGGGGGTGCACAGCGCCCGTTACGCCGGGCCTCAGCAAGACGCCGCCGCGAACCTGGCCAAACTCGTGGCGGCGCTGGCAGAGGTGCCTGCTCACCAGCGAACCGCTCGCTTCCGGACCGTCGTGGCCGTCGTGTTCGCCGACGGCACCGAAGTGCTCGCCGATGGTGTCGTCGAAGGCGCTATCGCCGCCGTGCCGCGCGGCGACCGCGGCTTCGGCTACGACCCCGTCTTCGTCGCCGACGAGGCCGCGCCGAGAACGTTCGCCGAGTTGGCGTCCGAGGAAAAGAACCGAATCAGCCACCGCGGCCGCGCGCTGCGAGCGCTTGCGGAGCAACTCTGAGTGCTGCCGCCGGCATGGTTGCACCGTCCGGCTGGGCATGCAGGCGCCGTCGGTAACCTGCGGCGCATGACCGACCTTCCATCGATCTCCGTCCCGGCGCCAGGTGCGCAGCGGGCATTCGACGCCAGCGGCGTCAGCGGCTGGACGCAGATCTCCAACCGGCTGCTGGACGACCGCATCGTGTTCTTGGGCGATGAAGTGGACGATCAGCTCGCCAACGTCGTGTGCGCGCAGATGCTGTACCTGGAGGGTCAGGACCGCGGCCGCGACATCTCGCTGTACATCAACAGCCCCGGCGGCTCGGTCACTGCGGGCATGGCCATCTACGACACCATGCAGTTCATTGCGTGCGACGTGGCGACGGTGTGCCTGGGTCTCGGTGCCTCGATGGGCCAGTTCCTGCTGACTGCCGGAGCGCCCGGAAAGCGCTACTGCCTGCCCCACGCCCGGGTGATGATGCACCAGCCCTCTGGCGGAGTGCGCGGCCAGGCTTCCGACATTGCCATCCAGGCCGAGCAGATGGCTTATGTCAAACGGCTGATGGCTGAGCGCACCGCGCTGCACAGCGGCCAGGATGTCGAGCAGATCCTGCTGGACTCCGAGCGGGATCGCTGGTTCACCGCCGAGGAGGCCAAGGCCTACGGATTGTGCGATCACGTGATTGTCAAGCGCGGCGAGATGATCTAGGGGGTCCTCCAGGCGCAGCAATGCTCGTGTGCCTGGCCTAGCCGGGCGCAGCAATGCAATGACGGGTGACGAAGTCGACGACGCGCTGAGCGGCCGCGTCTTGTGTCTCGAGATAGGGATCCTGCGCCGCAATCAGCGCTGCGGCCCGGTCGAATGTCTCCCGGGAGTCAGTGTCGGCAATGGCATCGCTGAGCGCTGCGGTCAGATCGGCCAGCAACCGTACGTCTGGCTGGATCTCGACTGGAGCGGCATCTGCTGCGTCGGCGAACTGGCGGGCAGTGCGCTCGAGGGCTTCGCGCGTGCTGGCGTCGTCGTTCGAGTTGACCGCCAAACTGAGTTCGTCGATGAGCAGCAAGTGCGCGAACTCGTCGCAGAACTCCTCGACCGACGGCCCATCGGCGCCGGCGAAGACCGTGGCCCGCATGGCCAGGACGACGGCGACGGCGGCCACGGCGGCGAGGATCCAGCGCCGGCGAGCCGTCATGGCTGTCACGAGCGGGTCGCAGCCTCCGCACGGCATCTCAAGTCCGCGACGCCGTGCGCGAGGCCGTCGGCGTAGCGGTACAGCGCGCTTCCTGAGACCAGCACATTCGCGCCTGCCGCGGCAGCGCCGCTGATGGTGTCGGCCGAGATGCCGCCGTCCACCTCGATGTCGACGCCGGTGCCCGAAGCACCGGCCGACCCGCTCCCGTCGATGAGGTGACGCAGCGCCGCAATCTTCGGCTCCATCGTGGCGATGTAGGCCTGCCCGCCGAACCCCGGATTGACGGTCATGACCAGCACCATGTCGACGAGGTCGAGAACGTGCGACACGGCGTCGATCGGGGTCGACGGATTGATCGCCACCGCTGGCTTGGCTCCCAGCTCCGCTGCCCGGCTGAGCGAGCGGTGCAGGTGCGTCACCGATTCTGCGTGGATGATCAGCATCTCGCAGCCCGCGTCGACATAGGCGCTGAGCATCGGGTCGGGATTGACGACCATCAGGTGCGCCTCGAACATCACCTGAGCGTGAGGCCGGCATGCAGCGATGACATCGGGGCCGAAGGTGAGGTTCGGCACGAAGACGCCGTCCATGACATCCCACTGGATGCGGTCAACGCCGGCTGCTTCGAGTGCGGCGCACTCCTCGCCGAGGCGCGCGAAGTCCGCGGGCAGCACTGAGGGGACGATTTCGATCGGCCGAGGAGGCTCGCTGGGGCGCGATGCCCCCGTCGAGGACGTGTTCACCCGGCCAGTGTTGCCGATGCGCCGCCGCAAGGCGCGGCAGAGCGCGCCTGCGCAGCTATTGCGTCGGTGCTTGCCCGCTCACACCCTCAGTTGAGGCGCTCCACGATCATGGCCATGCCCTGACCGCCGCCGACGCACATCGACTCGAGCCCGAAGGTCTTGTCACGGTCGGCGAGGCCGTTCAGCAGGGTGGTCATGATGCGGGCTCCGGTCATGCCGAACGGGTGGCCCAAGGCGATGGCGCCGCCGTTGAGGTTCAGCTGATCGACCATGTCGATGCCCAGCTCGTCGGCGGAAGGGATCACCTGGGCGGCGAACGCCTCGTTGATCTCGACCATGTCGATGTCGCTCATCGTCATGCCCGCACGGGCCAGCGCCCGCTTGCACGCTTCGATCGGGCCGAGACCCATGATCTCGGGGTTCAGCGCCGAGACCGCCGACGAGACGATGCGCGCCAGCGGCGTGATGCCCAGCTCCTCGGCACGCTTGCGGCTCATCACCATGACTGCTGCGGCGCCGTCATTCAGCGGGCAGGCGTTGGCGGCGGTCACCCGGCCGTCGGGGCGGAACGCGGGCTTCAGCTGTGAGACCGCCTCGTAGGTGACGCCGGCACGGGGACCGTCGTCAGCGCTGACCACATTGCCGTTGGGCAGCTCGAGCGGGGTGATGTCCATCTCGAAGAAGCCGCGGCCGATCGCGTCCTCGGCCTTGTTCTGGCTCATCACGCCGTACTCGTCCATTGCCTGGCGGCTGACACCCTTGTGCTCGGCGACGTTCTCGGCCGTGTAGCCCATGGCGATGTACAGGTCGGGGAGGCCGACCGGCGGCGTCCAATCGCCGTGGCCGCCTTCGCCTCGCACCTTGGTGCGCTCGCCTGCGGCCTGGAACTTGGGATTGGTGGTGCCGGGCAGGCTGTCGGAGTTGCCCTTGTCGTAGCGGCTGACGCACTCGACGCCAGCGGCGATGAACGCATCACCCTCGCCGGCGCGGATGGCGTGTGCCGCCATGCGGATGGTCTGCAGCGACGACGAGCAGTAGCGGTTGACCGTGGTGCCGGGCACCTCTTCGAGGCCGGCCAGGATGGCCGAGGCGCGGGCGATGTTGAAGCCGGCCTCGCCACCGGGCTGACCGCAGCCCAGCATCAGATCCTCGATCTCGCTGTGGGGCAGCTCGGGCACCTTGTCGAGCAGCTTGGTGACAATCTGCGCCGTCATGTCGTCGGGCCGCATCTCGGTCAGCGAGCCCTTGAAGGCCCGCCCGATCGGACTGCGTGCGGTGGCAACGATGACCGGGTCGGTCGCTGCATCTGTACTCATGTGGTGTCCCCTCTGAGGACGCGCCGAACCCGCCTGCAGGCTCGGTCACGCTGCGTGTGCGAGCACAGAGGCTACGTCATTGCGCCGAAGTCCACAGGAGCGTGCCCGCCCTGAATTGGCTCCAGGCGAACCAGAACGACTGGTGGCCCTCGATCTGGTTGCCGGCCCCATCGGTGGCTCGCAGCCCGCCCCCATCGACGTGAACCGTGACCCCGTTGAGTTCCACCTCGCCGCCTTCGGCCAGCGTGGCAATCGCGGCATCGACGGCGAAAGCGACTGGGGTGCCGTCGTCGGTGACCACGCCGAAGACCTGATCGTGCACTCCGAGGCGTGTGTCGACATCGCCGACCGGGAAGATCGGGCCCTGGTCGTCGCGGCCGCGCAGCGGATCGAGCGGGTAGCTGCGCCCGATGCCGCCGTCTTCGGCCACGATCGTGGTCTCGGGGTGTGTCGCCTTCCACTCGCCCCAGGTGGTGGTGACCACCGTGGCCTGGTTGAGCACCACACCGCGGCGTCGAAGCGGGCCCGAGACTGCCTCGCCGGTGAACGTGTTGAACACCGAAGCGGTCCGCCGGTCGTACATGACCTTGTTGGAGCGCGACAGCAGCCCCGAGGTGCGCAGGATCGGCACCGACACGCCGTCGGGAACGTCGTCGGTGAAGAACGCCTGCGCTGAGCCGCACAGCGTGCAGTACGGCATGCCGATGCGGCGCCCCCCGAGCGTGTCGTTGACCATCTCGTGGATTTCCATGATGTGGCGGGGGTAGGCCCGCGCCTCGTCGCCGATCACGACCGCAAACACGATGCCGTCGTCGGCGTACCACGATCCGCCTGCGGCATCGGTGACGGCGGGGTCATCGAGGGCGGGAATGCAGCCCCGGCGGCACGGGTTGGGGTCGCCGAGCGGCCGGTCGTCGATGAGCACGCCGCCCCAGCTCACCCAGCGCCAGTCGATGTCGGCTTGGCTGTCGTCGAAGAACGGCTGCCAGCGGTTGTCGATCTGGGTGAAGAGTCGTGCCTTGTAGTCCACGTAACTCCCGAAGGCGGGAAGATCCCAGGCGATCAGGTGGTCGGTCATCGATTGCCAGGGGCTGCGCTGCGCGACCGGATCGTCGGCCAACCGCGCACCGGTCAGCCGCTCGAAGGCCGAGATGGCGCCGAAGGCAAGGTCGCTCCCCGGCGGCAGGAACCGCAGCAGGTCCGAAATGATCCAGCCCAGCCGCGGGTCGGGGGTGTGCCCGATCTGAGCCACCATTGCGCCGGTGAGCTCGGGCGACAGGTTGTTCCACACAGCATCGAGATCGCTGATGGCCCCGGGCGTGAGCGGGTCGCTGGGCACCGCAGGTGCCGGGGGAAATTCGAAGCCGAGGTGGTTGCGCAGCGCGCCGGTCTCCCGGGGATCGAGCTGGACCGCCCCTGGAGCCGCTGTCGTCGGCGGGGCAGCCGCGCCCCCCGTCGCTGCTGACGAGTCTGTTGGCGCCGGGCTCGTCGCTGTCGCGGTGGTGCCGTCGCTGGCTGCATCGCTCGCAGGCGTCTCCGCCGGTGCGGCTGGCGCATCTGTGGCGGCCGGAACGGTGGTGCTGCCCGAACACGCCGCGGCGAGCAGCGTGACCCCCGTCACCAGAGCGCAGAAGCGCGAACTCACGAGCCCACGCTAGGTGCCGTTCTCTCTGCGGTGATAGCAGCCGTTACTGGAGTTATCGGAACCGTCGGGTCCGGAGCCCGTGAGAGGCGAGGACCGCTCAGGCGTTCTGCAGGGCGCGCCAGACGTTCTGGGGGCTGCAGGGCATGTCGATGTGGTCGATGCCCAGGTGGGCGACCGCGTCGCACACTGCGTTGTGCACGGCGGGCGTCGAGCCGATCGTGCCCGACTCGCCGATGCCCTTGGCGCCCAGCGGGTTGCGTGGGCTGGCCGTCTCGGTGTTGGACACCTCGAAGCTGGGCAGCTCCGCTGCGGAGGGGATGAGGTAGTCCATCATGCTGGCATTCAGCGGGTTGGCGTCGTCGTCGTACTCGACGTGCTCGTAGAGCGCCTGCGCGATGCCCTGGGCGATGCCGCCATGCTGCTGACCGTTGACGATCAGCGGGTTCATGATCGTCCCGCAGTCGTCGACCGCCACATGGCGCAGCAGCTCGACCTCGCCGGTGTCCTGGTCGATCTCGACCACGGCCACATGCGAGCCGAACGGGAACGTCGCGTCCGAGCCGTCGAAGTTCTCCTCGGCCATGAGGCCCGCGGTGATGCCCGACGGGCGGGCGCTGTCGTCATTGGCCAGTGTGGCGATCTCTGCCCAGCTCACCGAGCTGGTGGGCACACCGGCAACAGCCAGGCCGCCCTCCGCCACGACGATGTCGTCGGCGGAGGCCTCGAGCAGATGGGCAGCGAGCTGCTTGCCCTTCTCGAGCACCGCCTGGCTGGACAGGTACACCGCTGAGCCGGCGGTCTGCAGCGAGCGGGAACCCAGCGTCCCCGCACCCGAGGGCACCTCGTCGGTGTCGGCATCGATGTGGGTCACGTCGTCCATGGAAATGCCCAGCACGCCCTCCACGATCTGGGCGAACGCGGTGGCGTGGCCCTGGCCGTGGCTGGACGTGCCCACCCGGATCGTGGCTGAGCCGTCTTCGTGCACCTCGGTGCTGCCGTACTCGACGTGCAAGCCCACCGGAGCGGTGATCTCCACGTACGACGACACGCCGATGCCCAGCAGCTTCGCGTCGCCCGAGTCACGCCGCGCCCGCTGCTCGGCACGCAGGTCCGCATAGCCCGACGCCTCAAGCACGGCATCGAGCGACCGCTCGTACTCGCCCGAGTCGTAGACGACCCCGGTCTGCAACGCTGCGGGGAACGCGTCGGGCTGCAGGTAGTTCTTGCGACGGATCTCGGCGGGGTCCATGCCGATGGCGGCGGCAGCCTTGTCCAGGATTCGCTCGACCATCTGGGTGGCCTCGGGACGTCCCGCACCGCGGTAGGCACCGATCGGCGTGGTGTTGGTCACGACGGTCTGCGAGACGAAGTCGATCACCGGAATGTCGTACACCGCCTGGGACAGCATGCCGGTGAGCAGCGGCAAGATCGCCCCGATCACCGGGTAGGCGCCGGCGTCGGCAATCACGTGCGCCTTGAGGCCCACGATGCTGCCGTCGTTGCGCACGCCCAGGTCGACGTTCATCACCATGGCGCGGCCGTGCACCATCGACTGCATGTTCTCGGTGCGGGTCTCGGTCCAGCGCACCGGCCGTCCGAGAGCCTGGGCTGCCTTGCCCGCCACGATGTACTCCACGTAGCAGTTCGCCTTGGGGCCGAATCCGCCGCCCACCCACGGCGCGACCACACGCAGCTGCTCGGCTTCGAGACCGAGCGAGGGGGCGAGCGCCTCCTTCATCGAATGCGCAGCCTGGGTGGACAGGTACAGCGTCATCGAACCGCCATCGCCCGGCACGGCGACGCAGCCGTTGGGCTCCATCGGCACGCCGGCAAGCCGCTGGGTGACGATTCGCTCAGAGACGACGTGGTCGGCTCCGGCCAATGCGTCCACGCTCGGCCGCTCGCCCGTCTCCTCGTCGGGAGCCGGAATGGCGAACGGGAAGCACACGTTGGATGCCTGACCGTCCCATACGACCGGCGCATCGGGATCGGCGGCGGTCTCGAAGTTCGAGACGACTGGCCGCGGGCTGTAGTCGACCGCGACTGCTTCGGCGGCGTCGTTGGCCTGGCTCTGGGTCTCGGCGACGACTGCGGCCACGAGGTCGCCGACGTAGCGCACCCGGCCCGTCGCGAGCGGCGGCCGGTTGTACGCCGGGTCGATCATCGGGAACCCCTGGAAGGCGTCCGCCGGCAGGTTGTCGGCGGTGTACACCGCCAGCACGCCCGGCATCGACTCGGCCTCTGAGGTGTCGATCGAGGTGACATCGGCGTGCGCCTCGGGCGAGCGCACGAACGCGACGCGTGCGGCGTCGATGTCGAGGTCGTCGACGTAGTGATTGGCCCCGGTCAGCAGCCCGGGGTCTTCCCGTCGCTGTACGGGGTTGCCCAAGATCGAACCCGCTGCGGCCATCTGTTGCCCCCTTAGTGGCTGGCGCCGGGTGAGCGGCGCCGTGAGTCATTCACGAGTGAGCGCCGACCGCTGCGAGCAGTCCGGCGTCAGCCGCGACAGTAGCTCACCGCTCAGCGAGGGCTGTTCGCCAGCAATACCGTCGCCGGGCGTCGTGATCAGGCGTGTGCGGGCGTTCCGACCCGCCCCGTGCTGCGCAGTCGAGCAGTTGCTTCGACATCGACAGACCGGCCGTCGTCGCCGATCACCACGCCGTAGTCGCGGCGGGCGCCCTCGACGCTGACGACGTCGTCCATCACGTCGCGTAGCACCGCATCGGGCTCTCGCTCGAACGCGTTGCCCCAGCCGCCCCCGCCGGGAGTGTCGGCGATCATGCGTGCGGGACCGATCCGCTTCACGCCGTACTTGGGCGGCACGAACGTCGGCCCATCGGCCACGGTGTCGACGGGAGCGATCCACTCCAAGCCGACCCCGCCGGTGCCGCCGCCGCGCACGCCGTGTCCGGATGGTGTGTCGAGGCCCTCAGCCCGGAACGACCAGATGGCGGGCTGGAGGATGTCGGCCTCGTACCGCACCCCGGTGCCGCCACGGCGCCGGCCCGGCCCGGCGTTGTCACAGCGCTGTTCGTGGCGCACGTAGCGCACCGGGTACATCTGCTCGTGGAACTCCAGGTTGGGCATGTCAAGGCCGCCGAGGCTGATCAGGTGCCCCATCTGCACGAAGCCGTCGCGTTCCGCCGTGGCGCCTGGCGTGCCCATGGCGTGCCACTGGTACATCACCCACGTGGTGCCGTCGTCGTTGCGACCGGCCACATGCCCGTGCATCGTCTTGGACCACGCCGCACACGCCCCGCCCGGGTCGGCTTGAGCAAGCGCCTGCCAGGTGGAGATCACGATCTCGTGTGCCACGTACACCGTGTTCATCGTCATCGGCGCGGGCGGCCGGGCATTCACGATGCTGCCCTCGGGAGCGGTGATCGTGACCGGCCGGTAGGTGCCCTCGTTGCGCGGGATCGTCGTGTCGAAGAACGACGACAGCGCCAGGTACACCGACGAGTACGTGTTGGCGACCGAGCTGTTCTTGAAGCCCTCGATCTGCGGATCGGTGCCGGTGAAGTCCAGCTCCATCTCGTCGCCGGTAATGGTCATGCGGACCCGCACGGCGATGTCTGCCGGTCCGAAGCAGTCGTTGTCGGTGCGGTCCTCGCCGTAGTAGGTGCCGTCGGGCAGGGCCGCGATGGCGGCGCGCATGCGGCGCTCGCCATGGTCCAGTACGCCGTCGAGATAGGCCTGGTAGTCGTCGATCCCCAGTTCGGTCGCGAGCCCGATGACCCGTTCGGCACCGATGCGGGTCGAGCCGATCATCGCCAGCAGGTCGCCGTCGAGCAGCTCGGGGGTGCGGCAGTTGATGAGCAGCAGCTCCCACAGGTCTTCCCGGACCGTGCCGGCTTCGATCAGCTTGAGCACGGGCAGCCGGATGCCTTCCTGCCAGATCTCGGTGGCTTCGGGGTTGTAGGTGCCGGCCAGTCCGCCGCCGATGTCGGACTGGTGTGCGCGGTTGCAGCAGAAGCCGATGAGCGGCGGTGCGCCGCCACCGTCGGCTGATTCGTCCGATTCGGCAAAGATCGGCCGGGCGATGACCCAGTCAGGCAGGTGGTTGCCGCCGGCTACATAGGGATCCGACAGCAAGAACACATCCTCGGGATTGATACGGCCGTCGTACTTGGCCAGCAGCGCCCGCACGGCGAATCCGCCGCCGCCGGTGTGGATCGGGATGCCGTCGGCGTTGGCCACCAGCGTCCCGTCCGGTGTCGTCACGAAGCACGAGAAGTCGTGGCTCTGGCTGAAGATCGTGCTGCGTGCGGTGCGGGTCATCACCCAGCCCATGTGGCGGCTGATCTGGTCCAGCCGGTTCTGCATCACGGCCAGCACGACGGGGTCGAGATCGCCGCTCGCACGCGTCGCCGTGACTCGATCGGCCGCCGCGTCCTCAGCCGCCTCTGCCTCGCTCGGTGCGAGATCGATGAACAGGTCGCCGCTGGCATCCACCCACAGGCGGTCCCCGGGCCGTGCGACGATCGTGGTGGTCAGCTCTTCGACGAGCGCCGGCCCGACGATCTGGTGGCCCGAGCGCAGCGTCTCGCCGTCGTACACCGACGTCTGGCACCAGCCGAACGGGCCGTGCCACACCGAACGTGTCTCGAATGGCTCCGGGTCGGAGACGGCGGGGGGCGCCGCAGCGGGAACGACCTCGCCGGTCGACGCACGGGCGATCAGGCGCAACGAGGCGATCATGATCGTGCCGTCGGTCTGCACATGGCCGTACAGGCGCTGGTACTCGGCCTCGAATGCAGCGCGCACGTTAGCGACGTCGACGTTGGCCGCTCCACCGCCGAACGCCGGGATCCGGATCGACCACAGCTGGCCGGGGTGGTGGAGCTCCAGCTCGCAGTCCAGGGTGACGTCGGCTGCGTCGAAACCCTCGGCACTCATGACGCTGAGCGCGTCCGCTTGCAGCTCGGCGAACCCTGCCTCGATCTCGGAAGTGTCCAGCTCGTCGAGCGAGCCCATCAAGAAGCGCGTGAAGTCCTGGCGCACGTCGGCGTGAAGCATCCCGATCGCGCACAGCGCACCGGCGTCTCGGGGAACGTAGACACGCTCGCAGCCGAGGCCTGCGCCAACCGAGGCGCCGTGCATCGGGCCGGCGCCGCCCGCAGCGACCATCGTGAACCGTCGGGGCGAGTGGCCCCGCTCGATCGAGATGTGCTCGGTGGCGCTGAGCAGATGCTGCTCGACGACCTCCACGATCCCGGCGGCGGCCTCTTCGACGGTCATCCCGAGCGGCTCGGCCACATGGACCCCGATCGCCTCGCGGGCCGCGTCGATGTCGAGGTCCAAGGTGCCGCCTGCCGACTTGCCCGGACGCAGCCGACCCAGCACGAGTTGCGCGTCGGTGACGGTGGGGAGCTCGCCGCCATTGCCGTAGCAGGCAGGACCGGGGACCGCACCTGCACCTTGGGGTCCGACGTACAGCAGGCCGGCCTCGTCGACGCCGGCAATGGTGCCCCCGCCTGCACCGATCGTGTGGATGTCGATGGCCGGGGTGGAGACGTGGTACCCGGCAATCATGATCTCGTCGCGGGTGTCCACCTCGCCGCCGGACATCAGCAGCACGTCGCAGGAGGTGCCGCCGATTTCCATCGAGATGAGATTGCCCGGCTGCGCCGCTGTGGGTGTGGCAGCGCTGTCCAGTGCCGTGTCGACCGCTTCGCGGTACAGGTTCAAGGCACCCACCGCGGCGGCGGGTCCGCTGAGCAGGAGATTGACCGGACGCTCGGACAGCTGCTCGACCGAGGCGGCACCGCCGTTGGACTGCACCAGCAGGATCGAGTGGCGCAAACCGGCGGCCGCCAGATCGTCGTTCAGCGATTGCAGGTACGACACGATCTTGGGCGAGAGCGCCGCGTTCACAACCGCCGTGGACGTTCGCTCGTACTCGCCCATCAGCGGCGAGACGGCTGCCGATGCGGTCACCCAGTCGCCGCCCCACTGCTCGCGCACGGCCTCCACAGCGGTTTGCTCGTGCGCGTCGTCAACGAAGGAGTTCATGAGAGCGACTGCCACTGCCTCCACGCCGTGGCTGTCGAAACGGTCGAGGATCTCGGCCAGGCCGCCCAGGTCGAGCGGAGCGTGTTCGGTGCCGTCGGCGTCGATGCGGCCCGGCAACGTAGTGCGCAGGTAGCGGGGCACCAGCACGGGGGAGTAGGGGGCGCGGTGATTCCACTGGTCCTCGCGCAGACCGCGGCGGATCTCGAGCGTGTCGCGGAATCCGTCGGTGCCGATCAGTCCGACGGTGGCGCCGGTGCCCTCCAGCATCGTGTTGGTGGCAACGGTGGAGCCGTGCACGAACAGCGAGCAGTCGGCCAGCACCTCATCGAGCGGCAGACCCGCGTCGACCGCGACGCGGGCCAGCGCGGCGTGCACTCCTCGGCTCGGGTCGGCGGGAACCGATGGCACCTTGGCCACCCAGGTGTCCCCGTGGTCATCGGCCAGTACCAGGTCGGTGAAGGTGCCTCCGACGTCCACACCGATGCGCCACGGCGCAGCAGGCCGTCGCTGCGAATGATCAGCCCCGCCGGTGCTGCCGTTGGGTGCGGGCGTCGTTGTGGACTCGCTCATCACCCCAGTCTCGCAGCATTGCCCGACGCACAGCTTGTGAAGCTGTTGATCGGGCTGCCGACAGGCTGCGGATTGCCCCCGGGGCGCGACGCGGCGGCGCTGAAAGCCCCCGCGGCGTTTGCGAGACTGAGCCGACACCGGGACGATCCCGGCCTGATCGGGGAGGCGAGATGCGGGAGCAGGACTGGAGCGCACCGCAGTCGGCGGCGCTGTACGAGCGGGCCCGGC
>JAJEBN010000003.1 GCA_022822525.1 Acidimicrobiia bacterium
CATGCGCCAATAGGCGCTGACCTGCGGAAACGCTGTAGGCGTTGGAATGCGCGCCGGTCCTCTGACCTGCGGGTTTGCAACCTGCATCGGCACCAATCACGAAATGCACTGAAATCTGCTTCACCTATCCGCGCGGCCTCTAATGATTGAAGTCGTAGATGCTGCACTGGCGGTCCCCCTGTTTGACATCAGGGATAGCGTCACCTTTCTTCTCGTTGAGGGTGTCGTTCGCATACTTGAATCTTCCGACGAAGCGGGGATTGTCGGGATGGAATGGACTGCTCGTGTCGCCACCGTGATTCCCTTCGCCGCTCGGGGGCTCTTCTCTCCACGGCAATCCGCTGCCATTATTCTTGCAATAATGTCCGTTGTATCTGCCGACATATTTGGCTTCGTCAATGTTGCCGAGGGCGACGCCGCTGATGTTGTCATATCCTTGGCCCCAAGCCTCATCTGCGCCTGCCCAGGCGTAGTATGTGTCGGGACGAACCGGGATTTCGACTGCCACGCTGGCTTGATTCGCCGGGATAGTGACGGTGTGGGTTCCCGTCTGGGCGTCAGTCAACGAGTCGTTATGGTATTGGCTCTCGTCGACCTCGTACGTCACGACGAGATCCTTCGCCGGAGCGGGATCGGCGGTGAAGGTGAACACTGCAGTGCCGCCTTCGTAGATCTTGTCGAATTCGGCGGCGACGCTGACGACCGAGGCGGCACTGGCCGCGGCGGGTTGCGCCAGCGGTACGAGCACCGCCGCCGCGACCGCTACGGCCAGTGCCGCGGCGAATCGGCCCCGCATGGCCGACGGTCGAATGCTGAGGCTTTGCGTCACGCGCTGACTCCTGGGGATGGCTCGCGATCACGAGTTCTGCAAAATGACGACGAGCACCGTGAATGCCGCGCGTCGTCAAGGGTCGTTCCGCGATTCTGAGACCCGATGCTGCCGACGCCCAGACGACACTGGTGCGACGCTCGGCGGGGCTGAGCGAAGCGGCGGAAGCTGTCACAGCGTTGGCGTAGGGTCTTGGCGGCTCGCAAGACGAGCTGCCGCCCTGCCCGCGCAGTCGGGTCGGGCGCCGCCGAGTGCACAGCACGACGGCACGAGAGCCGAGAGATCGACTGGTATCCACAGCACGGGAGGCGTCATGGGGCTGAGACCGGGGGACGTGAACTTGGCGAGCCAGGCCGACATGGCCCGCATCGGCGGCCCGCCGTACGAGTACCTGGAGGTGTTGCGCCGCGAGGCGCCGGTGTGGTGGAACCCACCCCCGTCTGTAGACCACATGCACATCCCGTGTCCGGGCTTCTGGGTTCTGAGCCGCTACGCAGATGTGGACGCAGCCTCGAAGGACCCGAGCCGTTTCTCGGCATGGGAGAACTCGGTGCTGTGGGTGGACGTCAAGGAGAACCCGATCGCGCTGCAGGCGCAGCGTTCGGGGCTGATGGGCATGGACCCGCCACAGCACACCCAGTACCGGCGGCTGCTACAGCCGGGCATGACGCCGCGGCGCATCGCTGCGCTGGAGCCGTTCATCGAGGCCGAGGCGGCGAAGGTGATCGACGAGTTGGCATCGCGCGACCGCGCCGAGTTCGTGTTCGACGTGGCCGCCGAGCTGCCCATGGTGCTGCTGTGCCAGATGATGGGCGTGCCCCAGGAGCAGCGTCGCGAGTACCTCCGAATTGCGAACAACGTTGCGAATGTGGAGTTCGCCGAGAACTTCGAGCACAACATGTTCGAGCTGTACCTGTTCCTCGACGCCTTGGTGAAGAACTCCGACAAACTCGACGACGACACGATGCTGTCGAAGTACACCCATGGCGAGGTCGACGGGCGTGCGCTCACTCCCGACGAAATCACGCAGTTCTTCGTGACCCTGTCGATCGCCGGGCACGAGACCACCCGCAACACCACCGCCCACTTCGTGCGGCTGATGGACGAGCACCCCGATCAGAGGGCGCTGCTGCTCGAAGATCTCGACGCCCGGCTTCCGAACGCCATCGAGGAGGTGCTTCGCTTCTCGCCGCCGGTGATGCAGTTCTGCCGGACTGCCACCGAAGATGTGGAGATCGGCGGTGCCGCCATTGCCAAGGGCGACAAGGTGTACCTGTCGTACATCTCGGCCAACCGCGACGAAGACGTGTTCGACGATCCGAACCGGTTCGACATCGAGCGGCCGAACGCGTCGGCGCACCTGGCGTTCGGGTCGGGGCCGCATTTCTGCTTGGGCGCGGCGGTGGCGCGCACCCAGCTGCGCTGCCTGCTCGGCGCGCTGTACCGACGGCTGCCCGACATCGCCCTGGCCGAGCCGTACACGCCGATGGGCAGCGTGTGGTTCAACGCCATCACTGAGATGCCGGTGCTCACCTGCCCCCACGCCGCCGGCGGGACCGGCAACGCCGGCAGCTCGGAAGGAACGCAGTGATGGGCGAGAGCGGAGCAGACAGCGTGGTCGCAGGCCGGCTGGTGGTGGTGACCGGCGCGGGCAACGGCATCGGGGCAGCTCTGGCGCACGAAGCTGCGCGGCGCGGCGCTGCCGTGGTGGCCGTGGCCGACGTCGACGTCGCCGCGGCGGAGCAGACTGCCGCGCTGGTGCGCTCGGCTGCCGCGCAGTCCAACAGCAGCACAGGCGGCGAGGCGATTGCGGTGGCCTGCGATGTCACCGATCACGATGCGCTGGAGGAACTGGCCCGCGAACTGTGCGCCGCGCACGGCACGCCGGGGCTCGTGTGCGCGAACGCCGGGGTGTCCGCTGCCGGGGGGCCGCTGCTCGACGGCGAAGCGAGCGATGCCCGCTGGGTGCTCGAGGTCAATTTCTTCGGGGTGCTGGCCACGCTGCGCGCTTTCGGGCGACGCATGGCCGCTGCGCAGACGCCTGGCTGGCTGCTGGCAACCGGCTCAGAGCACTCGCTCGGCCTGCCCCACACCGGTGCAGCCGCCTACACCGCATCCAAGCATGCGGTGCTGGGCTTGTGCGAGGTGATGCGGGCCGAGCTGCCGCCCCATCTGGGCGTCAGCGTGCTGTGCCCAGGGCTCACCTCCAGCAAGTTGTGGGCCTCGGGCGGGCGGCGGCCCAGTGCATTCGGCGGCCCCACCGAGCCGCAGCCCATAGCGCAAGCCATCATCGAACGCGGCATGCCAGCCGACGTCGTGGCCCAGCGCGCACTCGACGGCGTAGCCGCCGGGCATTTCATCATCCCCACGCACTACAACGCCCGTTCGTACGCAGATTCCCGCGCCGGCGAAGTGGCAGCAGCTTTCGACCGGCTGGCCGAGGTCGACACCTCCAGCTGGGATGTCACCGAAGTAGCAGGAGCGGTGCTGAGCGAACTCGTCGCCGAACAGCCCGGCGCCGAGCAGTAAGGGCTCGCCCGCTCAGGCAGCGACCTGTCCGTTAGACGTCTCCGACGCGGTCCCCGAGGGCGCCGAGGCAGGTGATTCGCTTGTCGGGCGACAGGGCGCACACGTGGTATCCGCCCACGGTGACAGCGGTGTGCGGGCCTTGGGGCACTGTTGCTGCGTCGGTGCTGTAGTAGTTGCCCCAGCAGGCAATCGAGCTGTCCTCCCGCCGAGCGCAGTTGAACCCGCCGCCTGCCTGCACGTCTATGTAGCGCCCTGGGGGAACGACGAGCTGTCCGACCTCGCCGCGTCCCCAGCAGGTGATGGACCGGTCTTCACGCAGTCCGCAGGTGTGCGCCCAGCCGCCCGACACCGCCAGGAAAGTGTCGTCGGGCGGGTCGCCTTGGCCGAAGTCGTTGCGGCCCCAGCACTCGATCTGACCGGCGGGGCGCAGCCCGCAGCTGTGCCGTCCCGCCGCCGAGACGGCAACGAAAGCGCCCCCGAGCGCATCCGCTTGGCCGTCTTGGTTGCGGCCCCAGCACGCAGCCGTGCCGTCGTCGCGCAGAGCGCAGTTGTGATAGTTGCCGACGCTCAGGTCCGCGAAGCGACCGCGGACCGGCTCGCTCTGGCCGTACTCGTCGTCGCCCCAGCAGACGATCGTGCCGTCATCTGCGTTCAACGCGCAGCTGTGCCATGCCCCGGCGCCGATGCTGCTGAAGTTGCCTTCCGGCGGGTCTGCCTGGCCGCTGTCGTTGCGGCCCCAGCACACAGCGGCGCCGTCGGGGTCGAGTGCGCACACATGTCGTGCCCCCGCGCTCACGGCGTCGTACATGCCGTCGGGCGCGTTGCTCTCGCCGTAGTCTTCGTCTCCCCAGCACGTCACGCTGCCGTCGGCGAGAAATCCGCACACCAGGGTCCAGCCGCCTGCAACGGCGACGAAGTGCCCCTCAGGCACATCGATCTGCCTGTATTCGTTGTTGCCCCAGCAGAGCAGTTCCTCATCGGAACCTATGGCGCAAGCGTGCCGACCTCCCACGCCCAGATGAGCGAATGTCCCCTCGGGCGCATCGGCCTGCCCGTAGTCGTTGTTCCCCCAGCAGCGCAGCGTCTGGTCGTCGCGCAGGCCGCATGAGAACCGGACGCCCGCTGAGATCTCGACGAACGTGTCCTCCGGCGGATCCGATTCGCCGTCGGTCGATCGGCCCCAGCACGTGACCGACCCATCGTCTCGCAAGCCGCATGTGAAATGACCGCCTGCCGCGACGGCAGCGAATGTGCCGTCGGGTGCACTCGACTGTCCGTCATAGTCGGCGCCCCAGCATTCGACGGCGCCGCTGTCGCGCAGGCCGCATGTGTGCAGGCCGCCCGCCGAGATCGCGGCGAATGTGCCGTCGGGCGGGTCCGACTGGTTGAAGTCGTTGCCGCCCCAGCAGGTGGCTGTGCCGTCGTCGCGCAGCGCGCAGCTGTGGAAGCCGAGCGCCGAGACAGCCGTGAACGTGCCGTCGGGCGCATCCGTTTGGCCGTGCTCGTTGCTGCCCCTGCATGAGATGGACCCAGCAGAGTCCAGCTCGCACACATGATTCGCCCCCACGGTGACGGCCGGGCTGATCCCCGCAGCGGCCGCGGCAGGCTCGTCGGCCTCATCATCAGCGACCGTCTGATCATCGACAGCGGCCGCGGCAGGCTCGTCGGCCTCGTCATCAGCAACCGTCTGGCCATCGGCGCCCGTGCAGGCTGCCAGCAGCACCAGGAGCGAAGCGGCAACGAACGCCGCGATGCGGCCGATGACCTTCTGATGCGCTCGTGCCGCCGACGGGCGGCAGGCCTGTCGCAGCTCCGCCAAGTCTGAATCCGCCAAGCCTGAAATGGAAATCATCTCGCGACGGCGCCGCGGGCGGGGTGAGGCAGGTACGCCGACACCTCGGACAGCTCAGGCCGACCGTCGAAGTCGTTGCGGCACCAGGCGATGACGCCGTCGGGGCGGACGAGCACCACGGCGCCGACTGGGTACGGGCCCCCACAGGCGTGAGCCGGCAGCTGACGTACCGAGACGGGCGCTCCGCCCGCCGGCAGGTCGGCGATCGCGGCCTGCCACGCTTCGAGCGAGCACGCAGACCCCACGAGCAGCACATAGGAGCGGCCGTACCAGTCCAGCACCGACTCGGTCCCATCGGCGTCCACCCACACATGGGGGGCGCGGCGTCCTGACCGCAGCAGGGGGACGAATTCTGCGCTCACGCTCCCGCCCGGCGGCCGACGCCGATTGGCCGGGTCCTGGCGATCGGGCGGCGGCTCGGCATTGGGAGCGATCAAACTCGACGACATCTCGAAGCCGAGCAGCAGGTCGTCATAGTCGGCGTACTGATGCGTCGCCTCGATGTGCTCGTCGACATCGAGGCCGCCAACGTGGCCGATCATCATCGCGGTCATGTAGTCGGTGGTGCCGACACCGTGCGCGATCCGCTCGATGGCGATGGACCGATGCTCTTCCTCGTAGGTGTCGAGCATCGAGGGCGGCGCCAGGCCTCGCAGCACGTAGGCCAGCTTCCATGCCAGGTTGCGGATGCCGGCGAAACCTGTGTTGTTGCCCATGCCGCCGGTGGGCACCGACACGTGCGCCGCGTCGCCCGCGAGAAAGATGCGGCCTCTGGCGAACTGCGTCACGCAGCCCGGCGTCGGCTGCCACATGCGCATGCTGAGGATCTCGAGTTCCACGTCGTCGTCGGTGCCCAGCGCCACCCGGATGCGGGCGCTCGCCGCCTCTTCGGAGATCAGGTTCTCATCGCCCACCACCACTTGGCAGCGCCACCGGCGGCGCCCGTCGAGCGGCTGGAAGATCACCACGCCCTGCGAGGTGGTGGTGTACAGCAGCGAGCCCTTGCGGTCGCCCACATACGCGTCGAGATCGGCGTGGAAGATCACGTCCTGGGAGTACACCGGCCGCGGCTCGGCCTCGAGGCGGGTGCCGATCACCTCGCGCGTGCCGCTGCCGGGCCCGTCAGCGCCGATGACGTACTGCGCCGTGACCGCTTCGCGTTCGTCGGTCGTCGTGTCACGCAGTGTCAAGTGGGCGCTGTCGTCGGTCTGGCCGAGGTCGATGGCCTCGGTGTCGAAGCGGACGGTGATCATCGGGTCGTCGGCCACCCGAGTCATCAGCGCGGCCTCCACCTCGTCCTGCGCAGTCATCACGGGGATGCACGGGCTGTTCGGCCCCGGCACGCTGAGGAACGTGGGGCTCGGGATGGTGGCGTACGGCTCAGCGGCCAAGGTGTCCGACCAGCGGTTGCAGGCCGTCCAAGCGGGTCCCAAGCCCGTGTCCTCCACCGCCTTGTCGATGCCGAACTCGCGGAACAGCTCCATGGTGTTGGTGTCGACGAAGCGGGACCGGGGATGGGTGTTCAGCTCGCTGCGCCGCTCCACCAGCAGCACCGGCACACCGTGGCGAGACAGCAGCAGCGCACCGGTCAGCCCGATCGGCCCGCAGCCGATCACGCAGACAGGCACCTCAGTCATCGTTCTGCCCGATCCCCCGCAGTCCTGGTGTCGCCAGCCGAGCCGCCTCAGCCCGTCGGGCGCAAGGCCACGATCGGGATCTCCCGGTCGACGGATTCCTGATAGTCGCCGAAGCGGGGCATCGCCTCGCACATGGCGCTGAACGCCTCGGTGCGCTCGTCTCCGTCCAGGACAACCGCAGCAGCCGACAGCACATCAACGCCCACCTCCAAGGTGACCTGGGGGTTGGCGACAATATTGTGGTACCACGCCGGGTGGCTGGGATGACCGCCTGCTGAGGCCATCACGACGTAGTCGTCGCCGTGACGGTGGTAGGTCAGCGGGCTGGTGAGCTGGCGCCCGCTGCGAGCGCCGGTCATCGTCATCAGCAGCATCGGATTGCCCTCGAACATGCCGCCGCAGCGTCCTTCGTTCTCCCGGAACTCGGCGATGATCTGCTGATTGAACGACAGCACCTGGCCGTCTTCCATTCCCTTCATCGACATGGCGTTGCTGCTCCCCTCGCATCATTCGACCCGCGAACCCTATGTCAATACTGCGCAAGGCGGCACCGGCCCGTAGGTTGAGGCCGCTGCGGCAGCACCTCGATGCTGAGGCAACGGCGCAAGCAACCGGAAGGCAGACGTGGCGAGCAGACGAAAGCGCAGGGCGAAGCGCCGGCCCAGCCCAAAGGGCAATCCGCGTGCTGCGGCTGGCAGCAGCCGCCGTGTGACGCCCAAGGGCTCGGGCGGTGTGGCCGACCGAATCCTGCGGTCTTCGGCACCCACGGATTACGTGCGCATACGCATGTCGTCAATTGTCAGCGACGTGGCAGAGAACCTCGAGATTTGCGACAATGCGCCGTTCGCCGATGTCTAGGAGAACCTCGTCGCGGTGGTCATTTCCGCCGTGGAAACGCCTTGGAATCCGTGGGGCGACAGCGTCGGTGTTGCAATTCGGCATTTCGCTGCCATCGGCGGTACTCCGGGTGCCATTGCGCTGGCCGTCCTTGCCGCATTCGGCGAACCGACGGTCCAACCCGAGGCGCGCACCCGACTGCAGCGCCTCGTCGACGACGGCATCGAGGTGCCAGAGTGGGTACACGACCTCGGGACAGCTGAGCCCATCAGTGCCGTGATGACCAGCGATCAATGGGACGAGTACGTGTCGCTTTTCGTCGACTACCGGCGTCCCGACGAAACGATCCAAGAGGTGGGCGCAGCCTTCCACCCGCACGCCTGGTGTGCAGCGCACGGATTTTCTGTCCGTCCGGTGACGGCGTCCGAGTCTCGTGACGTCGCCGAAGGGCACCGCGTCGCCAGCATCAACCTCGCCGAAGCTCGGGCACTGATGGACCATGGGCTCGCCGAGTTCGATCGGGCGAGCCTGCGCCGTATCGAGGCAGCCGACGAGCTCGACGGTGATCCGGACTGGGGCGAAGCAGACGACGACCTCTGCCTGCGTGCGCTCATCGGACACTTCGTGCGCCTGCTGCCGAGCGGCGGTGAACTGCCCGAAGCTGTCGCGCCCGCTGCAGACCGGCACTTGATCGGCGACGATCCGCGTGCCGACCGCCAGTTCACCGAGGCCGTCGAGCGGTTCGTCGCCGACCGCTCGCTCGCCGAAGATGCCTCCGCTCTGAGTGACCTGGTCCTGATTGCAGCGATGTTTGCGAATTCATGCTGGATCGACGACGTGTTCCGCTGGAACCCACCGAGAGTGAAGATTTTCCTTGAACAGTGGATACCGAACTTCGGCTTCGAAAGCGGCGGCGCCCACATGGACTCGGCGGACTATCGGGAGACCGTCGAATACGGCTTCGAGCCGATCGGCGAATGGCTCGCGACACTCGACGCTGCATTACCGCGGTGGCTGCGGCTCGCAGCCGAGCGGCGCTGCCACAGCGACGAACTGCTTCATGCCAATCTCGCAGCCGCCCGCGACTCCTTGCGAGAACTGCGCCGGAAGATGACCGGCTCGCCCGTACCGCTCACCAACCCACCGCTTCGCTTTCCCTGAGCACGCCAGACCTCTCCATCCCATCAGCGAGGCTGAACCCCGATCAGTCGCCTGCTGATGCCGACGGGAAGCGTCGGCCGCGAACGCAGGCCTCAGCCCGAGGGCCTTCCGACGACTGAGCGGCCCCTCGTCGGAGACCTGGGCGTTTCACCCGCCGCGCGAAAACGGCTTGCAGCGAGTTGGGTGCAGGCCTACGTTCACGTCGGCGAACATCCCCGACAGTGACGACCGACAGGGCAGGCATGGCGGCGTTGCGCTCTTCGACGACGCTGCCGGACTCTCGTCATGTGTGCTCGCCTCGAAGACGCTTCTGCGCACCGCCGTCGGGCTCGACGTGGCCGCGGCGATCGGGGTGCTGCCGTTCCATCCGGCGTCTGCCGCCGGCGCTGTCGCCGATCTGAGGGCCGAGCCCTCGCAGCGCTGGCATCTCGATTTTGATGCGCCGTGGCACCCAGACGGCGGCAACAGAGCGATCGACTTGCCCGAGAAGGGGTCCGAGGCTCCGCCTGCTGCGATCGTGCTGGGTCCCGGCGAGTATCTGTCTGCTGGCCAGTCGGCAATATCGCCGAACGGTTGGTATCGGCTGACGCTCGAGCCCGACGGAAGGCTGGTGCTGAGCCCCACCGACGACGGGCTGGGTCTGCGGAGCATCCTGTGGTCGACCGAGCCGGCCCCCGCAGCGATGCCGCTGTTGGTGATGCGCGCCGACGGCGAACTCGTCCTCTACGACACGGCCCATCCCGCTTTCGGAGCCACGACATCCGACGGGGACGAGGCACGGCTGTGGACTGCCGATACGCGCAGCGCAACAGGCGCATCGCTGCAGCTTGCCGATGACGGCACGTTGTCCGCCCTCACACCACTGGGACAGACCTTGTGGCACGGCGGAAACACCGCACCCGATGTCGGGATCGTGGGTGCTCGCCATGTCATCTACGACCGGGGCAGCCAGTGGGTCTG
This sequence comes from Acidimicrobiia bacterium, assembly GCA_022822525.1. Lineage (GTDB taxonomy): Bacteria > Actinomycetota > Acidimicrobiia > Acidimicrobiales > Poriferisodalaceae > Poriferisodalis. The sequence continues at coordinate 9,806 of JAJEBN010000003.1, forward strand.
GCTCATCGACGCCGACGGCGCCATGGTGGACAACTACCCGGTCAGCGGGCATGCGGAGTCGCCGTTGCCGGGCCGCTATTCGGTCACGTCGAAGTCGGAGGATGCGATCTCCTACAACTGGCTGGTCACCATGGAGCACATGGTGCGCTTCACCACCGACTCCGACGGGGACCAGATCGGCTTCCACTCGATTCCGCGCGGCAGGCGGGACACGCCCGTGCAGACCGAAGCCGAGCTCGGCGAGTTCGGGTCGCTGGGATGCGTGCGCCAGCGCGACGACAAGGCCGAACGCCTCTACCAATGGACCACTATCGAGACCCCGGTGGTGGTCATCGCCTGAGCGCGCGGGCGCGGGCCGGTAATCGAATGCGGGCGCCGGTCATGGTCACCAGCAGCATCGGGTTGCCTTCGAACCGCTCGCCGTGTGATCATGCAACTCGGCGTTTGCGGTGCTGCCGCAGGCATCTCCGGCAGCTGTGTTCGGTCAGTACAGGCGGTCTCGGTTGGCCTCGTCCTCGGACGCGTCGATTTCCACAGCGTCTGCGCCGTTGATCTGGTCGGCCAGCACTTGCCCGTAGCTGGGATACTCGGACCGGTCGATATGCACAGCGGGATCCCACAGCCGTGACCGGATGAGCGACCGTCCGCAATGCAGGAATGCCTCTTCGACCGCGACCCGCAGGCCCGACAGCGGCGGCCGGTCCTTGATCGAATGCGGCGCCAGCAGGTCGGCGTCGGTCACGATCTCGGCGGTGCCGCTGACGCGCAGCGTCTCGTTCATGCCGGGCACCAAGAACAGGAGCCCCACATTCGGGTTGAAGAGGACGTTCTGCAAGGTGTCGACTTGCCGGTTGCCGGGCCGGTCGGGGATCAGCAGGGTCTGGTCGTCGAGCACCGTCACGAAACCCGGCGGGTCGCCGCGCGGTGAGGTGTCGGCCCGCCCGTCGGCCCCGATCGAGCTGATGACGCACAGCGGAGACAACTCGATGAATCGCCGCGAATGGTCGTCGATGCGGTCGAGCACCTTCTGGTGTGCCCGCGCCGCCGGCGGACGGTACGTCTCTCGCAGCTCGGACACGTTCGAGATAGCCATGTTGCCGCTCCCAGCAGCTGTCATTGTCGGGGGCAGATCAGAGGCCGTACGAGCCCCTCTGCCCCTCGATCAGCGTACGCCGGACCGTGGCCGGTGGAGAACCTCATGGCGTTGGCAAGCGCCATCGAGGCCGGCACTGCAGTGTCGCTCAGTCAGGCGAGAATCGAGCAGGCATGTGGACTTGCCGACGCACCTGCGGCCAAGCATGATGAGTCTCGTGGTTGAAGCGGGACGGACACGCGGCCTTGAGCGTGTCTGACCCTGCTGCTGCGCTCGAGTTTGACCCTGCGGTCGATCCGATCCTGTGCTCGCCCTACGACGAACCTGATCTGCACTGGGATCTCGATCAGGCGGGCCGTGCCATTGCGGGGCGGTCGCCGGCACCGGGTCGCAGGAGATCGGCCCTGCTGCGGCCGGTGCCTGACGACGACGCCACCGCCACGATGGCTCTTGACATCCCGACCGATCACGAGAATCGGCTCATCAACGACATCCGCGAGCGCGTCCGCGCCTGGCGGAATGACGGCTACCCGGGTACCACGCCGGTCACTCGCAAGCTGCTGGTGCACTGGGCCGAAGACTCCTCGCACCGGCAGCTGCGGCCGTTCTTCGCGCAGCGCGAAGCCATCGAGACGCTCATCTGGCTGCGGGAGGCCGCCCGGCGCGACGCGCGCGAACGGCGCGATCTCGAAGAAGCGTCGCGCGCCGCGAATGACGGCATCGTGCGCTATTGCGCCAAGATGGCCACCGGCACCGGCAAGACCGCGGTGATGGGCATGCTGATCGCCTGGCAGACGCTCAACGCGGCGCGCACCGAGCGCCAACGCAACCAGCAGCACTCGTCGAGATTCCTGGTGCTGACTCCTGGGCTCACGGTGCGCGACCGTCTGGGAGTGCTGCGGCCAGGCTCACCGGGGAACGTGTACGACGAGCTCGGGTTGGTGCCTAACGAACTCAAGGGCGACCTGACCGCGGCACGCGTGGAGATCGTGAACTTCCAAGCATTTCGCCGACGCGACCCCACCGAGTCCACCGGCGCGCAGAAGGCGCTGCTGGGCCACGACCGCATCGATCAAACCGAGTCGCCGCAGGCGATGGTGCGCCGAGTGGTGGGTGGCCTGCTGGCGCGCCGGGGCGCCCACGGCGATCTCGTGGTCATCAACGACGAGGCCCACCACTGCTACCTGCCCCGTACCGGCGAGGGAGACCCGAAGCAGACCGCCGAAGAACGCAGCGAGAACAAGATCGCCTCGGTGTGGTTCAACGCCGTGCGGACGCTGCGCGACATGGGCGCGCTCGGCGAGCGCGACCGGCTCGGCGGCCAGGCATCGCCGGTGTACGACTTCTCGGCAACCCCCATGTGGATCGGCCGAGCCGCCCGCGGCGAGGGGTCGCCGATGTTCGAATGGGTGGCATCGGACTTCGGCCTGATGGACGCCATCGAGTCGGGCCTGGTGAAGGTGCCACGGGTGCCTGTCGGCGACGACACGCCGCTGGCTCGCACGGCGTGGCGGCGGCTGTACGAGGCGACGCCCGCGAAGAAGCTCCCCAAGCGCAGCAGCGACCCTGCCGCAGTACTGCCGCAGCCGCTCGAGGACGCGCTGGCGGCGTCGGTCAGCGAGTGGCGTCGCACGTTCGCTTCCGCGCAAGACCGCGGACAGCCCACGCCGCCGGTGATGATCGTGGTGACCAACACCATCGACAACGCCGTTGCGCTGTACGAGCACATCGCCGGCTGCGAGACCGCGGACGGCCGGATCGTGGCGGGCCGCTACGACGAGTTCTCCAATGTTGTCGAGCCGCCCGCGGGTGGCTCCACACAGTGGCGGGCGGACCCTTGCACACTGCTGGTGCATTCGCGGCCCGACGACGATGACGCCATCACCACCCGGTTCGCGAAGCTGCTCCGGCAACAGGCGGCGCATATGGGCGACGACATGCCGGCCGACGCGATCCGCGAGGCCCTGAACACGGTCGGCAAGCCGGGACGGCTCGGCGCCGGGGTGCGCTGCGTGATCTCGGTGTCGATGCTCACCGAGGGGTGGGACGCACGAACGGTGCACCAGATCGTGGGCTTCCGGGCGTTCAGCTCGCAGCTGCTGTGCGAGCAGGTCACCGGGCGGGCGCTGCGGCGCACGTCGTACGAGTCGTTCCGTGAAGAACCCGGCAAGACGCACCTGCTCACGCCCGAATATGCGGAGGTGCTCGGCATCCCGTTCGAGTTCATGCCGATGCGCGGCACGCGGGTCGGGCCGCCGCCGCCCGACCGCACCGAGGTGTACTCGGTGCGCGGCAGGTCCGGCCTGCGCATCATGTGGCCGCAGGTGCTCGAGTACCGCACGATCGCGTCGGAGCACGGCTTTCGGCTCCGCCCGGCGGCCGTGCAGCCCGCCAAGGTGTCCGACGATGCCCCTGCAGAGCGGGTGGAGATGGCAGGCGTGGCGGGCGAGATGATCGAGCTGTCGCCCAACGATCTGCAACGCCACAAGGCTGCCCATGTGCGCTGTGCAGCCGAGATTGCCAACCTGCTCACCCTCGGAGGCAACGGCGCGCTGAAGCCGCCACGAGGCGACCTTCGCGACAGCGGGCGGTGCGCACTGTTCGGCTCGGCCTATCGGGCGCTGAGCGACTGGCTTGCCCATCCCGCTGTCGACTGTGCCGACGCGTCGGTGCTGCTGCGGCATCGCAACAAGCGCGACTTCTACCAGCAGCTGATCGCCGCGTGCGATTTCGGCACGCATGCAGCAGCCCCCCCCCGCGACAGATCGCGGTGCTCGGCCGGCCGTCGCTGGGCGACACCGCGGGGGTGCGGTTCGAGACCACGCTGCGCCACATCCATACGGCCAAGCGAAGCGAGCTGTCGCACGCCGCGTGCCACTCCCGGCTTGAGCTCGACGCCGCTCGCATCCTCGACAATCACCCCGCAGTAGCCGCCTGGGCTCGCAACTTCGGGCTCGACTGGGCACTGCCGTACCACTTCGACGGAGCCTGGCGCCGCTACGAGCCCGACTTCGTCGCCCGCTTGACGAACGGGCTGAATGTCGTGATCGAGTGCAAGGGCGTCGTCGACCCCAAGGCGCTCGCAGCCGAGCGCTGGACGCGCGAGCACTGGATACCGGCCGTCGCAGGCTCCGCTGAGATTCCCGAGGAACTGCGCCGCTGGGCCTACGAGGTGGTCACCGACGCCGCCCACCTGCCCGCTCGCCTCGACGCATTGACCGCCGACCCAGACAAGGAGCACCCGTGACGCCACCGCCTGCCGACGCCGAATCCCACTCCTACGAACACGCTTCCGCGCAGCGGCCCAACCAGCCCACAGCCGAGACGGCCGCTCTGATGAGCGACGACGATCGTGCGCCGACCCCCTTCGAGACGGCAAGGCGGCTCCCCAAAGCAGTCGCGCAGGTGTACGAAGCTGGCATCGACTGCGACAGCGTCAACCTCGACCGCGATCTGAGAACTCACCCCGTGCTCGCCTGGGATCGCCAAGGCGCTACCTCGCAGATCAGCGGCGATGCGCAGGCCGATGCCGTCCACAGCTTCGACGGTGTGCCGCTGTACACCCGCGAGAAGGTCACCCCGGCGCTGCTGGTGGAGCAACTGCGCCGGGGCGATGCGCACCGGGCACTGCAGCTCGACTTCGACGGACTCGACGACGAAGCGCTCGAATGGGAGTGGTACCAGCACGCGGGCCACTGGCAGAACCGCCTCGTCCACGGCGACTCCGCTGCGGTGATGCAATCGCTGATCGCCAAGGACGGCCTGCGCGATGCGGTGCAGATGATCTACTTCGACCCCCCGTACGGCCAGAACTTCAAGTCCAACTTCCAGACCACCACCGGCAGGCTCGAAACGCCCGAGAAGCTCGACGGGCTGCCGGTCGGCGACACCATGCCGCTGCGAGCGTTCCGCGACAGCTACCGCAATGGCATCCACTCCTACCTCGACGGCATCCACGAGCGGGCCGTGCTGGCGCGTGAACTGCTCACCGACACCGGCTCCCTGTTCGTCCAGATCGGCGACATCAACGTCCACCGGCTGGCCTTGGTGCTCGACGAAGTCTTCGGCCCCGAAAACCGGGTCGCGACTATCACCTGGCGCCCGACCGGTGGCTCCTCAGCGAGAACGCTGCCGGAAAGCGCCTCATACCTGCTCTGGTACGCCAAAGACAAGTCACGGTGCAGGTACCGCCAGTTGTACGAACCCCTGACCAGCCAGCGTGATGTTGCCGAGTTCTTTGGAATCGCTGCCATGGTGCAAGTAGCTCAGGGTGTGGACCGCAATCTCACCAAGAACGAAAGACGGAACGCTGATGCGGCACTACCGCAAGGTGCGGAGTTGTGGCAGCGCGGGAACCTCACGTCAATGGGCGCATCCACCACCGGCCGCACACGCTGGGTTGAGTACGATGGTCACCGGTACTACTGCGGGGACGGACGACAATGGCGCGTCTCCGTGCACGACGGAGACGCACCAGTGTGTACCCCGCCGGACGACAATGGCGCGCGCACGGAGGCTTCGCCTCCGTGTCCCGACCCCGAGCCATGCGGCTTGTGCTGGCTCGGATGGACGGGAAGACTCGGGGGCAGCGGAAAGATGCTCCGGTGGAAGCAATTTGCATCCGAGACTCCCGGCCGACGCATCGACAACGTCTGGCACCGTGTCACCTCGGCCCGCGGCCAAAAGCGCTATGTCGTTCAAACCGCTAGTTCGATCATCGAGCGTTGCATGCTGATGACGACCGATCCCGGCGACCTCGTGCTCGATCCGACGTGCGGGTCGGGGGTGACCGCCGACGTTGCGGAGGAATGGGGGCGGCGCTGGGTCACCATCGACGTGAGTCGTGTCGCGATCGCAGTCGCCCGCCAGAAGCTGGCCACCTCGGTCTACACGTGGCATCGCACAACTGACGGCGGTACCGATCCCGCATCGGACTTCGTGTGCGAGCAGATGCCGAAGGTGTCGGCCGGCCGTCTCGCCGACCCGAACACCGACTGGGACCATCCCGACAACGTCATCAAGCTCGTCGATCAGACCGAGACTGAGCCGAAACGCGTGCGCCTCGCCAGCCCGTTCACCGTCGAGTCGCACTCGCCGTACTCGTACCTGCCCTTCGACACGGCACCCGCTGACACACCAAGAGCCGACCCAGCATCGGCCCGCGGCAACGCAGGCAAGGACACCGCGCAGCTCAGCGTCGTCGACCTCGGCCTGGCTTCGGGCGAGATCACCGGCGCCGTCATCGACGCGCTGCATCGCTCGCCCGTCTGCGACTCCGGCGGCCGGCCGCTGCTGCAAATCGTCGATCACGAGCGCTGGCCCGAGACCCATCTGGCCACTCACGGCGTCACATGCACCCGACCCGGACGCGACACGCAGACCCAAGCCGGACTCATGATCGCGGCCCCTGACGCCACCGTGACCGCACCACAGGTCACGCGAGCCGCCGTGGAGGCCCGTCGCAATGCACCCGACTGTGCCGACCTCATCGCCGTGGGCTTCGCCTTCGACCCTGACGTGCCCGCCGCTGTCGGCCCCTGCACCGTGCACCGGGTCGTGGCCTCGAAAGACCTGCAGATCCCTGAGTTGTCCAAGCAGGGCGCCGACGGCGGCACGTTCACCTTGCTCGGCGAGCCGGACTGCGAGGTGCGCCGCACCTCCGACGGCACCTCGCTGGTCGTGCGGCTGCTGGGCTGTGACACCTACGACCCCTCCACCGGCACAGTGCGCGAGACCGACGAGGACCACATCGACTGCTGGATGATCGACACCGACCACGACCAGATGAGCTTCATCGCCCGGCTCACCTACTTCCCCAACGGCATGCGCAATGACGCGGGTCTGAAAGCGGCCATGCGCAGCCTCGGCCGCGACCTTGTGCCCGACGCGCAGTCGCACATCACCTCGTTCCTGTCGCAGCCGTTTCCGATCCCGCCCGACGGACGACCCGTGGCTGTCAAAGCCATCACCGACACCGGTGCCGAGATGAACACCGTCATCTACCCCTACGCCTGGCAGGACGCTCCCGACGGCTGACCGGCCTGCGGATTAGCCTCTGACTGTGCACTTGGACCGGATCACCGTTGATCCCCACCGCATGGGCGGCCTGCCGTGCATCAGGAACTTGCGGGTGACCGTGGCAACGCTGCTCGGGCAGCTCGCTGCGGGAAGGACCCACGAAGACTTGCTGTCCGACTATCCGTATCTCGAGACCGATGACATCACCGCAGCGCTGGAGTTCGCCGCTGCACGTGTCAGTGAGAGAGAACTCGCCGTTCATTCCGCGTGAGGATTCGGGTCCGAGAACTGCCCATCTGGTGAAGGCGCGCCGCGGCACCTCACGGCACTGGTCGTGGGCAGCCGCACATCGTGGCGTTCAGCTCGCAGCCGCTCGTCGGCCCCAGATCGCATCCCCGCTGTGGGTCGATGCGGGTCGTACGATCTGGTCTGGCGCAGCTCTTGCCCGTTCGATCGCCGCAGGGGGGCTCTGACGGCGGATTCGGGGGCATCGGCTCGCTGCCGACACAGCAACCCGATCATGAAACGGACAGCCCATGGCCACTTCATCCAATTCCAAGCTCTCGATGGGAACAGTGCTCAGCCTGTACTGGTTCCTGTTCTGGATCCTGAACGGATTCGACAAGTTCTTCAACGCCGACACGTTCTTCGGGGCCAACTTCAAGGCCGGCCTCGAGAACAACTTCCTGCCATCGCTCGGCCTGAGCACCTCGCTGGCGTGGCCGATCGCCATCATCGTGGGCATCATCGAACTGCTGCTGGGGCTGATGTTCCTCATGGCCCTGATCCGCTTCTGGGGCGGCAACGACAGCCGCTACGACACTGCTCGGACTGCCGTCACCCTCAGCGTGCTGTTCTTCGCCCTGCTGTCGGCCGGCGCGATCCTGTTCGGCGCACGCGACCCCATGTGGCAGCACGGCACCTTCATCGCCACGCTGCTGCTGACCCAGCACGCACTGCACGTCGCCGCGAAATCAGACGCCTGACGCGGTGAATTGGGGCGGGCTGCTCAGAAAGTGACGTCTGCTTCGATGCGGTCGAGCACGCTGAGCAGATGCTCGATGAATGCCTCGGGCTGTTCTTGCATGGCGAAGTGGCCGATGCCCGGCATCTCGGCGAACGTCGAGCCGGTGATTGCCACGTGTGCTGCTTGTCCGTGTTCGACGAGCCCTGACCAGTCGTGCTCGCCGCTGAGGATGTGAACGCCGACTCGGCTGGTGTCGATCTCGTGCGCTCTTTCCCGCAGGTCGTGCTCGACCATGTAGTAGTAGAGATCGCCCCAGAACGCAGGCGGCCACGCAGCCGAGTAGACGTGCGACACCTCTTTCACATAGGGCGTGGGCGCGTCGGGGCCGCACAGGCTCTCCATCAGTCGGGCCTTGGCGTGGCTGCTGACCGCCGGATGCGACGCCACGGCGAAGCCGTCCCAGTCTCCGCCGACATGCAGCGCGCCGCCCACCGAGATCACTGCCCGGAACCCCTCGGGATGGCGCAGCGCCAAGTCGAGCGCCAGCATGCCCCCGACCGAGCAGCCCAAGAACACCGGACGTTCGAGCCCGAGCGCTTCGCTCAGCGCCACGGGCACCTGCCGCAGGAATGCCCCTTCCAGCCGATAGTCCTCGGTCCACCACGGCAGGCCCTGGGGCGGCAGCGACTTGCCGTGATAGGGCAGGTCGTAGGCAATGAGCCGGAACCGGTCGGTGATCTCGGAGCACTCGAACAGATGACGCCACTGGAGGCTCTGCGCCCCCGCCGTGTGCTGGGCCAGCAGCGGGATGCCGTCGCCCGCCTCCTCGTAGTACAGCCGGTAGTCGGCGCTGCGCCCCGCCGAATCGCCCAACTCCACATGCACGTAGCGGCCGACGGGACTGTCGTGGTGTGATGCTGTGCCATCCCGCGGCAGAGCGGCTGTCCGGACTCCGGCAGCGCGGGTCGCTTCGCCTGCGAGTTCGCGCAGCAGTTCTGCGGTCCGCTCGAGCGCCGGCAGGTACTGCCACAGCGTGAGCTGCTCGGTCTCGCTGCTGTCGAGCGCGCCGAGCACCATCATCGGCGCCAGACGGGCCAGCCGCGGCTGCGGTACCGCCAACAGCGGCGCCCACCCGTCTGCCGATCCGGTCACAGTGATCACGCCCGCACCCGCCGCGGCGGGCACCGAGGGTGCTATCTCGCCGCCGGCCACGGTGAAGCCGAGCCACTGCTCGCCGATTCCGAGACGGATGCCGCCGTCCCAGAAACGGCACGCCAAGACCAGCTCCCGATCTGCCGCGCAGGCGCTGGCAAATGCCTCCTGCGTCGGCACTGCCGCTGTCGCGTTCATTGATTTCTCCTCGCCGCATGCGCCGATCTGACGCCATGCCGGTCCTGGTCTGCAGTCGTATCGCTGCCGGCTGTATCCGCGGAGGCCGCCGTCGTGGGAGCAGCGAACCCCGCCACCAAGCGCGCTACGGCGATGGCGACGTAGAACACCCCAGCCATCGCTTCGAGCGTCACAATGACCCGGCCGCCGTCGACCGATGGCGTCAGATCTCCGAAGCCGAGCGTGGTCAGGGCGACGAAGCTGAAGTACACCGCCGACTCGGGTGTGAGCGCTTCTCCGGAGTTCAAGAACGGCGAGTCGCCGAGCCGGTCGATCACCAAGTACAGGCTGGCGAACGCATGGCCGATGAGCAGGTAGGCGCACGCCGAGGCTGCAATGGCTGTAGTGCCGGGGAACGGGCGCGACAGCACTTGGCGTGTCACTACTGCAGCCGCTGCCAAGCCAATCAGCGTGAGCACTGCCGGTCCCACCACCGCATCGGCGGTGTCGGTGATGACGATGTCGATGGCCGCGGCGACGGCGGCCGCGGCGAGCAGCAGCCACACCCGCCGCGGCGGCGGCTCGGCAGACTCGATGAGCGTGCCCACGATCAGCACCAGCCCGATGAGCCCTCCAGCGGAGCTCAGCGCATCGACGCGGAACGCCGACAGCGCCACCATGGCAATGCTGATCACCAGGATGACGTCGTAGCGCTCCTTGCGCAGCATGCCCAACAAGACCTTCATGGCGCCCCGCCCAGGCCGACCCCGGTTCGGCAGTGTCCTTCTTGCGATCTTGATGGTAGGCGGCCCGAGCAACCGTCGATGACGTTGAGCCATATTTATACGGTTCAGATAATGTACAGATATGGCCACCAAGACCACCATCAATTTCGACGACGAGATGGAAACGGCGCTCGAGGAACTCGTAGCGGTGGACGGCACCAAGAAGCTGGCCATCAAGCGATCGCTCCTTGCTGAGGTGAAACGCCGTCGGCGCAGTCAGGCGCTGCTCGACATGATCGGTTCGTGGGAAGCCCGCGAAGGCCCGATCGACACCCAGCACCTTGACTGGGCCGACACGGTGCTCGACCGTCAAGGCGTCAGCCGTTGATCGTCGACGCCGGGCCGTTCATCGTCGACGGCGAGCGCCTCAACTCGCGGCTGTGGGCGCTGATCAAGCGAGCGGCCGCACGCGGCAGCGAGCTGCACACCACCCACCCCGTGCTCGCTCAGGTACGGCGCGACCCCTCCCGCCAGGCGAACCTCTCCCGGGCGCTGCGCCACTTCGACATTCACGCTCTTGACGAATCGACCTCGGTGGGGCGCAGGCTGGCAACGTCAGGCACCTCCGATGTCGTCGACGCACATCTCGCTGTGGTGGCCGAACGCCTCGGCACGTTCATCTTGTCCACAGACGCCGACGACATGTCGGCACTGGGCGCCCGCTTCGAGATCTATTGAAAGCGCAGACGCCTCGATCAGGCACGACGCTCGCCGTACCAGATCGTGCAGGTCGCTTCGACCTGCACCTCAGCCGTGCACCGGTTGTGTGGGGTGTCAGTCGTTGTCGGTGATGGTGCCGATGCCTTCGCGGTCGATGACTGCTGCTTGCACCTCGGAGTGCAGGACGACTATGAACGTCTCGTCGTCTTCTGGGCTGCTGTCGTCGACCGCTGCCACCGTGACAGTCTTGGTTGTCTCGCCGGGACTGAAGGTCAGCATTCCGTAGGCTTGGGCGAAGTCCGCGAACGTCGCCGACAACCCAGCCCCGTACGCAGGCCGCGCGTAGTAGTGCACCCACACATAACGGCCGCTGGATGGGCTGAGCGTCACGGTGAACGTCAGCGTGCCGCCCTCACTAGCCGACGCGTCGCTGATCGACAACGACGGAACCGCGTTCACCACCGGAGGCGGCGGGGGCGGCGGGTCGTCGTCATCTGCCACTGCCACCGTCGCTGTGCCCGCCGACTGGGACACCGTGTAGCCGCTGCGGGCGTCGACCGTGACGGTGACCGTCCCGTCGGGCTCGTCGGTGCTGTCGCCGACCGTGGCGACGGTCAGCGTGACGCTGCCCGACGTCGGCACCGTGAACGACCGCGACCCGGCCGCGACACCGAAATCGCCCGACTGCGAAACCGTCACCTCCACCGTCAAAGCCGCCGACGGCGCCGGAACAGCAGACACCGTGAACATCGCGTCGCCGCCCTCAGTCACCCCGCCGCCGGCCGTGATGCTCACCTCAGGATCAGCCGGAGGCGGAGGTGCAGGGTCGTCGTCATCTGCCACCGCGACCGTAGCTGTGCCCGCGATCGCGGACACGGAGTAGCCGGCGCCACCGTTGATCGTGACAGTGATCGACCCGTCGGCCTCGTCGGTGCTGTCATCGGTCGTCGCCACAGTAAGCGTCACGCTGCCGGTCGTGGGGACCGTGACCGTACGCGAACCCGTTGCGGCGCCGAAATCGCCGACCTGAGCCACGGTCACCTCCACCGTCAAAGCTGCTGTCGGCGCCGGATCAGCAGTGACCGTGAACACCGCGTCGCCGCCCTCGGTGACCCCGCTGCCTGCGGTGATGCTGATCTCGGGTTCGATCACAGGCGGCGGGTCGCTGTCGCATTGCGCCATGGCCTGCAGCGTGCGCACCGTGCGGTCCCAGCGGGCATTGTCGAACTGCGCCTTGACCGCCTGCGCGTCAGCCACGGTCATCGCCTCCTCGCCGGTGTCCACCCCCAAAGCAGCCAGCACCCGATCCCAGCGCAGCCGATGCGCAGCATGGGAATACTCGCCGCGCCAACCAGTCACCACGGACACCGTCACCGCATCAGACGGCAAAGACGGCACACACACCGACGGCGGCGGCACATCGTCATCGGCCACCGCCACCGACGCCGAACCGCTGCTCGCCGAGACTGTGTAACCCGTCCCGACGCCGACCGTCGCGGTGACCGACCCGTCGGGCTCATCGACCGAGTCGCCGACCGTGGCGACCGTCAGCGTGGCGCTGCCAGACGCCGGGACCGTGACCGTATGCGAGCCCGGCGACACACCGAAATCGCCCGACTGGGCGACCGCCACAGTCACATCCAGCGCCGCTGTGGGCGCCGGGACCGCAGTGACAGTGAACGTCGCATCGTCGCCCTCGTCGATGTCGGCGCTGGCGGCGATGCTGACCTCGGGATCCTGCTGCAACTCCAGGTCCGGCTGGACCACCGTCTGCGCCGGGATGCCGTCCACGGTCAGCGTGAACGACCCCGGTGTCGACGCGCGATACGTCGTCGCCTCGATCGTGTAATCGCCCGCCGCCAGCGTTCTGCTGATCCGCGAGTCGTACCCGTCGCCGCCGTCATCGTCGGACTCCAGCACAGCGCCCTGCTTCTGACCGACACCGGCGCGCAGATACAGATACGTGTCGACTGAGGACTCCAGATCGACCGTCACCTGGCTCGAAGCGTCCACAGAGAACGAATAGAACAACGCGTATCGACCGCCGCGATCCGAAGAAGCGCACCCCGCAGCCCACTCCCCGGTGACGCTCCCATCACCCGACAACGCCACCACACACGGATCGCCTGTCGACACCGGATCATCGTCTTCAGCCACTGCGACCGTCAGCGTGAATGGCGCCGCTACCCGCGCGCGGTCCGTCGTCGCCTCGATGGTGTAATCGCCCGCCGCAAGCTGGTGACGGATCCGCGTGTTGTCCCTGTCGCCGCGATTGTCGTCGCTTGCCAGCGCCTCACCCGACCTCTGGCCCGACCCGGCGCGCAAATACAGATATGTGGTATGCCCATGCGGCGATTCCAGATCGATCGTCACCTGGCTCGGGCTGTCCAGCGAGAACGTATAGAACCGCGCAAACCGGCCAGCACGCTCCGCCGAACTGCAGCTAGCGGCCCACATCCCGCTGACGCTGCCATCACCTTGGGACGGAACGATGAACCAGCCCGTAAAGTCACGAGCCCACCTCCCGCTGACGCTGCCGTCACCCCACAACGCCACCACGCACGCATCATCGTGATCGTCGTCTTGGACTGCCACAGACGCCGAACGCGCCGACGACGACACCGAATACCCCGAACCGCTGCGGACCGTCGCCGTCACCGAGCCGTTCACCTCATCAACCGAATCGCCCGACGTCGGCACCGACAGCGTCGCAGTCCCCGATGTGCCGACCGTCACCTGACGCGAACCCGTCGAAACACCGAATTCGCCGGACTGGGCCACCGACACCTTCACCGACAACGGCGACGCCGGCACCGGGACAGCAGCCAGCGTGAACACCGCGACGCCGCCCTCCTCGATGTCGGTATCCACGGCTGCGATGCTGATCTCGGGCACATCGTCGTCCTCGACTGTGACGCTGGCCGCGCCGGCTGTAGCTGAGACTGTGTAGCTCGTGCCTGTGTCGACCGTCACGGTGACAGTGCCGTTGTCCTCGTCCACGTTGTCATTGGTCGTGGCGACATTCAGGGTGTAGCTGCCGTGGGCGGGGATGGTCACGGTCTTTGTCTGGGCAGTGACGCCGTAGTCGCCGCTGGCCGTGACGGAGACGTTCACCGGCACGTCGGCAGACGGACTCGGGTTGGCTGCGATGACGAAGTCAGCGGTCTCGCCTTCGCGGATGTTGGTGGCCGCAGCCACGTTCACCACGGGATTGGAGACAGTCCCGACCTGGCCGCTCGAAGGGTCACGCTGATTGTCTGGTTGCAGCGGGCAGTACGGCTGCCCGTCAGGGGTCTCGATGCCCGGCTTGTCGGCGCAGTACTTCAGCACCGGATACTGGGTAGAGGTGCCGAAGTCCCACGGATCATCACCCGGACCCAGAAAGCTCCCGTAGTAGCTGCCCACGTCCACGTCCACGTTCCAGTTCTCGTAGATGCCCGTGTAACCCGTGGGCGCTTGCAGCTGGGCAGTGGTGAAGCCCAAACCACAGCGCGGGCCGGCGGCCATGCCAGTGGTTTCTGCGTCCCAGTAGTTGTTGCCTTCGCTGCGCTTTCGCTCGGCCCCCCTGCAGTCCCCGGCAAACCCGCCGGCTGCGATCACGCCGCTTGGACTGCTGACGTGGCCGGTGGCATAGTTCGCTCGCATCCACGGCGTGAACGATGCGTGGACGGACACGCCGATCAATCCACCGCCGACCAATCCCCCGATGCGCTGTTGCGGGTAGTAGTCAGTGCCGATGACTGAGCCCGTGGCGTATGCCGCCCGCAGATGTCCATCGCCGCTAGAACCGACCAAGCCACCACCTTGACCGACTTCAACCGTCACGTCACCGGTGGCGTAAACGGCAGCAACACCAGACCTGCTCGATGATCCCAGCAAGCCGCCAACGGTCTCTATGCCGGTGACGTCGCCGGTGGCATAACTCTCAATCATGGAGCCGTAACCCCAGATAGTGCCGGCCAGCCCGCCGACCATGTACCTTCCCGACACGTCGAGATCGGAATAGACGCCGCTGGCCCTGCCCCGCTCGATATCGCCGGTCAGCGCCCCCACATACCAGCGTCCGAACACTCCGCTGTCCGCGTTGGGTGCGGTCAGCCCGAAGTTGCGAACGATCCCGCCGGGGCCGATAATGCCGAACAGCCCGGCGTAGAACAGATGGCGGTCATTGATGTACAGGTTGGCGATGGTGCGCCCGTTGCCCTCGAACTCTGCTGTGAACATCTTTGCGCGCGGGTGAGGACGGTCGCCGCAGCACACTCTGGTTCCATCGCCAGGCACAGAGTCCCTCAGTCGACTCAGCGCTCCGTTCGTGTTGACCCTCTCTCCGCCCACGAGGGGGTGCCATCCGAGGCCGTTGTTCCAGTAGTCGTCGCCTGCGTCGGCTCGGCCGTTGGCGTTGGTGTCGAAGTCCAGGTCGGCGCTGAGTTCATAGCCTGTGCAGCCGTCGGTCGGGCAGCCCATGCCGGTGGCGGCGTTGGGGAACGCGGCGGCGAGCTTGGCGGCGCCGTCGGGGTCGTGGCCGGTTACCCCGTGCTTGTCGGGCGGGTACACGTCGGCGACGCCGTCGCCGTTGAGGTCCCAGCGGACCGCGTTCAGCTGCGCCAGGTTGCAGATCTCGATCAGGCCGTCGTCGTCGATGTCGTAATCGCCGCCGGCGGGGGCAGGGCAGGGATCGCTGTGCATCGCAGCGACCGTGACCGACACGCTGTCGGCTGACACGTCGGCGTAGTCGCCGGCGCTGGTGACGGTGTGGGCGATGCTGGTCTGACGGCCGCTCGCAGTGTTCGTGCTGTCGTCGACCGCGGTGACCGTCACCGTCCGCGGGGTGCTCCAGTCCGCGGAGGTGAACGTCAGCGTCGCCGGGGCGACCGTCGCCACCGACGTGTCGCCGCTGGCCAGATCGACGGTGACATCGCCGCCGGCGGGCTCGCTGGTCAGGCGCAACGTGTAGGTGCCTCGGTGCTCCAGAACCCGGCCGGTATCGGGATCGTCGGCCTCGTCGAGCGTCAGCGAGCCTGCCGACACGCTCACGCCCCGAATGTCGTCGTCGGCGACCACCACCGCGACGTCGTCCACCATCACCTCACCAGAGCCGGCGCCGCTGACGTCGTGGCGGATGCTCGCGTGACGATCCCCGACATTGTCAATATCGTCATCGACAGCAGTCACCGTCACCGTCTGGTCGGTCTGCCAGTCCGCAGCGGTGAACGTCAACGCCCCCGACACCGCAACGACCGACGCATCCACGCTCACCGGCGTGACAGTGACATCACCCGACGGCTCCTCGGTCAGCCTCACCGAGTAGGTCGCCTGATGCTCCCACGCGCCGGCAGTGTCGGGGTCATCGGCCTCGGCCAGCGACAAGGAGCCCCGCGACACCGTCACGTCCCAGTCCGCACCGACCTCGTCGATCTTGACCTGGAAACTGGCCAACAGCCGTCCGCCGGTGTGCAGCCGATGCACGCGGATACGGCTCGTGTACCAGCCCGGCGTCACATCGTTCACCTCGACCCGAAGCCCGAACGTCGCCGACGAGTTCGCGGCAACCGTCACCTCACACGGACACTCCCCCAGCCTGCTCTTCCCAGGCAGCGACGGACTGAACACGCTCTCATCAAGCGCACCCGCAGCACCGCTCTCGCTGATAGAGAACGTCGAGACAGTCGAGCTGTTGTTGACCAGCCGGACCACCACATCGCACTCCGCGTCAGACCGCAGCCTGCCCTCCGCAGGAACCGGACAAGGATCCTTGCCCGCTCCGGCATCAGGCAGAACCGATGCCTGAACCGACGCCAAACCAGCCGACGCCCCAACAGGAGACAGCGACAGCGCGACCAGAACAACAGCAACCGAAGCAACAACCAGACCCGTGAACCGTCGTGGCATCAGCATCCGAACCCCCAGCGCACGCACTCATCCTGAGACACACGAGATGCTTGCACACATCATCGAGCAAGGAATTCACGGCCCGGCACCTATCGGTGGGCGCTGCAGGACTCGAACCTGCGACCCCCTCCTTGTAAGGGAGGTGCTTTCGCCAGCTGAGCTCAGCGGCGGGACGACCCGACAGGCCGATCACGGCCCGCTCGCCGCCGACGCGCCAACGATCGAAGGCTGCCAGCGCTGGCTGAACGGCGTCGGCAGTTCTCGTCTCCAGTTTCTGAGAGTTTTATTGTCTGTGCTGTTTCTCAAGAAACTAAAACTTTGGCAGACGGCCATGGCTGGCATCCGACTCGTCATGCCGGACCCAGTTCAGCCTGATGCGACAGATGCTGCCCGCGTCAGTTTATTCAAGGGTCCCGAGAGTTTTAGTTCAATGCAAATTGTCAGTTAGGCTAAAATTATGGCGACGGAACGTGTGCCGGATGAGGTGCTTGAAGCGCTGGAGGCGATCGGGCGTGGGTCGAAACCCGGTGACCTCGAGTCGGAGACTCTGGAGTTCAAGTCGGCCCGCGGCGGCGCACGAAAGACTCGCATGGCGCTGGCTGAAGCCGCTGCGTGCCTGGCCAATGGCCACGGTGGTTCTGTGGTTCTCGGAGTCGACGATGACCAGAGTGGTGCAGCGGCATTCTCGGGCACCGATCTCGACGAACTGGAGGCGCGCCGCTACATCTTCGAGACGGTGACGCCGGGCCTCACGGTGGGCCTCACCGTGCATTGGCACGACGAGGGGAGGCTGCTGGTTGCGCACGTGCCAGTCGGCGCGACCGTGCATGGAGTCGCCGGCAGAGTGACGCGACGCATCGGGCGCAGCTGCCTCCCGCTGGCCCCCGACGAGATCGCTGCGCTCCACAGTGAACGGCACGGAGTCGATCCGTCGGAGGCACGCAGCGGCCGGACCGTCGAGGATCTTGACCCGGTCGCGATGGAGGTCGCACGCGGGGAGTTGCGGCGTCTCGGCGGCGAACGAGAACGCTGGGCCGAACTGCCCAACGCCGAACTGTGCTCAACGATGGGCTTGGCTTCGCCCGACGGAGGGCTGTACATCGCAGGCGAGCAGCTGCTCTGCGCGACAGGCGAGGAAGTCGTCGTCTACCAGCACCGCCTCAGCGTCGGCAGTCCGCCCGACGCAACGGAGCGCATCGCCATGCCGTTGCTGCCGGCGTTCGGCCGTGTGCTCGAACTCGTCGCCTCCAGGAACCCCTTCGAGCCGCTGCTCCTGCCGAACGGCCAGCAAATCCAGATGCACCGCTACCCGCCCGGATCGATACGCGAAGCCGTTGCCAATGCTCTCGTCCACCGCCGCCTCGATATCGCCGAACCCGTACGGGTCGAGCACTTCGACGATGCGCTGTCGGTCACCTCGATGGGGCCATTCGTCAGCGGCGTGACCGAGCACAACATCCTCTCGACAACATCTCGCCCCCGCAACCGGCTCCTCGCACGTGCGTTTCGCGCGTTGGGCCTGATCGAAGAACTCGGCACCGGGATTGCGCGGATGTACCGGTCGATGCTGAGCCTTGGCAAGCCGCCCCCATCAATCTCGGGTTCGGCGGAAGCCGTGCGGGTGCAGTTCGATGGCGGTCCTGCCGAACCTGATTTTGCCTCGTGCGTAGCGCTCCTCAAGGATGCGCAGCGCAACGATGTCGAACTGCTGCTGGTGCTGCGCCGACTCTGCGCGTCAGGCACCGTCGCGCCGACCCAGATGGCTCAGGCCTTCCAGCGTCCCGAGACGGACGCAGCCCGAGCAATGCAGCGCATGGCCGCCGACGCCCGACCGCTCATCGAACCATCGCACGCCAGAACGAACGG
>JAJEBN010000110.1 GCA_022822525.1 Acidimicrobiia bacterium
ATGACATCCACCACAGCCTTGGTCAGAGCGCGCATGATGAAACCGGCCTCCACGGTCGTCAGGTCAAGGACGACCCCACCAATACACCGGGGAACCAGACGACCCGTGGACGGCCACCTATCCGCGCGGCCCCTTAGCGACACGAACTGGGTCGGCGGGTCGTCCGCGGCGGACCTTGGCCGGTCATCTCGACGCCGAGCGACGAGGAGGCACTCGTGAATGCCGGTGTTCTCGGAGAAGTTGATCTTCTTCGGGTCGTGCGACGTCACAACCGTCTCGATGCGGAATCGGTCCGCTCGGAATCGACGTTCTTGCAGTCCTGAGGTTGAAACACACGCCGTGACAGGGAGCACGGTTGCAAAGGCGCCCCGACTCGCGAGGACCAGTCGGTCGACTATCGGGGTGAAGTACGTTCCGATGCTGTTGGCATCGATGGTTGCACCGGCAGCCGGATCGGACTGCAGCAACACATCGCGCAACCCAAGCTCGTGCTGCTGCATTGCCTTCTTCTGAGTTGGCGAGTACTGCGAGTTCTTCTTGACGTTGTTGGTGAACGGCGGGTTCATGATCACGAGATCGATGTCGCGGATCGGGAACTCGGCACCGGAGTCGGTCAGCTGCGTTCCCACGCTGCCTGCGTCTGTGTGCCGCACCAGATTGCGCAGCGACGCCTCGGAATCGGCGAAGCCGAGCACCTCAAGCGTTCCGGCCTTCATCGTTCCGTCAGGCTGCGGGCCGTGCTTGAGCGTGAACAGATTCATCTTGCGGTAGTCGACCGTCGGAGCGCCCAAGGTGAAGTTCGATGCAGCGAACTGGATGGCCGGCAGGTTGATGTCGAGCCCGTGGAGCACGTTTTCGACGATGGCCTTGTGCAGACCGGCATCGTCTGAGTCGGCATCATCGCCGTTCGGGTGTTGGTCAGCCTCGTGGGCGCGTTGCTTGAGCACTCGCAGCGCTGCCATGAGCAGGGTCCCGGTGCCGCAGGCAGGGTCCATGACCCGCAGTCGGGCCATGTGCTCGGGATCTGTCCAGTCGGCGAAGCTCTCATCGATTGCCAGCCGCGCCAGCATGAGCGCCGACAGATTCTTGGTGTAGAAGGCGCCGTATGCCTCTGCATTGGGCAGGATGCGGTGGTAGAGCGGGCCGGCGTGGTCGTAGCCCATCTCGCTGAGCGAATCTGCTGTGCGGTTCGCGCACTCTGCGAGGCTCCGCAACGCGCCTGCCGCAAAAGGCCGCTGCGGCAAAGCTGCCAGCACGCTGAGCGCAGGCGCAAACACTGGCTCGTAGTCGTGTTCGAGGATGCGCTGCCAAGCAGTGGTCAGCACCGCGGCGGGGTCCTCGGCGCCGGAGACTCGTGCGAGGTCCGCGAGGTCGTCGAATCGAGACACATCGCGCAGCCGGCGGTGCAGCAAGCAGGCGTTGATGAGCACGAGCGACGCCACTTTGCAGATGTCGGCCTTGTTGGCGTCAGTAACGGCGAGGTTGCCGAGCGCCGCCGCCAAGGGTTCTGCGAGATCGCCGTCGCTGAACCTTGCACCGGCGAAGCTGACCGTTGCTCCCAGTTCGTCAGCGACAAGCTTGCCAGCGGTGCCCAAGCCGGATGCGGCGACCACCTGGGCAAAGATGGAATCCCCGGCGCCACGGAGGTCGAATTCCAACTGGGTGACGTCGCTTTCGAGGCCATCGCTGCCGTCAGCGTCGCCCTTCGACTGGGGTACTGGCTTGACCTCGCCGACCGTTACGAATCTGGCGGGTGACTCGGCCAGCCGGCCGTCGTGGGCTTGCAACGCCCGAAGCACCTGCCCGACGGCTTCGTAGCCGCTTCCGCCCTCCTCGAGAGCAGCGGTGATGTCTTCGTCAGGCTGCACTGGTACAGGGATGACGATGTAGCCGAGCCGTTTGCCATCGGCGCGGCGCATGACCCGTCCGACGGCCTGGACGATGTCGACGTGACTGTCCCGCGGTTCCATGAACACGACGGCATCCAGCGACGGAACGTCCACCCCTTCGGTGAGCAGCTTCGCGTTGCAGATCACCCGTGCGCACCGGTCGGTGCTGGCACGTGCGAGCTTGCGCAATTCCTCGTTGCGCTCGAACGCAGGTGCTGTGCCGTCAAGATGTCTCGCTTCGACGGGCACCGCTCCTGCTTCGTCACCGCGGCGGTGCCGGCGGCGGGTAATCAGGCTGCGCAACTGTGGATCCTGAAGCCCCTGCGCGTAGAACTTGGACCGAGCGATGGAGTTGGCAAATGCGATGGTGCGATCCAGGCGCTGCGGCACTTCGAGGTCGTCACCTTCGGCCATGCCGTTGATGGCGAGCGAGGTGCCGAGCAGGCGCTGGAGATCCTCGTTGCTCACCACTAGCGGTTTGGTGCCGCCTTGCTGTGCCAGCGAGCCGGCCGATCCGTCGCCCAAGGCGATAAGCCGCTTGCGCACCCCGGCCGTCACTGCGCCGGCGTGAATGCCCAAGACGATCACGCGGTAGTCGGTGAGGAGGTTCTGCTCGACTGCTTCCTTGAACGAGAGACGCTCAAGCTCCGGGCCGTAGGTGTCGCCGTCATCCATGTCGACGGTCTCGATGCCGCGCCCCGACAGCGACTTCTTGGATGCCGCGGTGTAGATGCGCGGTGTGGCCGTCATGTAAAGCCGCTTGCGCGCACGCAAGCGTTCGTTGTCGTGCACCATCTGGAAGCCGCTGTCACGGCTGGCACCGGATTGGTCTGAGACGACGCCCGTCGTGCGATGCGCCTCGTCGCAGAGGATCAGATCGAAGGCACCAGCGCCGTGGGAGGACTGTGCGTCACGGACCCGATGCAGCGACTGATAGGTGCAGGACACCACGCGGGTCTCGTCGGTGTCGATAGAGGGGTCCAGCATCCCGCCCAGTCGCTGGGGCAGCGTCGTCACTGGGCACTCCAACTCAGAAACGCGCATCTCCGTGGCGCTCTCGGAGCGTCCGCCTGCCGAGTCGTCGGAGCAGACGACGACGCAGCCAAGCGGCCTGGTGGTGTGCAGCAGCCACTCGCGGCGCGCCTGCGCGACCAGTGCGATGCTCGGTGCCAAGAAGAGGATGCGCCCGCCGTCCGGAACCACGCTCTCAGCGATGCGCAGCGAGGTGAAGGTCTTGCCTGTGCCGCAGGCCATGATCATCCGACCGCGGTCGTGGTGCGATAGGCCTTCGACGACCTTGTCGATGGCCTCCTTCTGACGCGGCCAAGACGGGCGGACCGGTCGTTCCTGCAGCTTCTCGCTGATCTTCTCGAATTCATGGCGCAGGAAGTCGATCCGCCGGACCGCGGCGCCGAGGCTGTCGACCTGCGCAAGCGCGTTCTCGCTCCAAGGAGAGGTCGTGACGACCCACCGCATGGCGAAGACCGGCTGGCCGGATGCATCGACGGCTTGCGACGCGCTCAGAAAGGAGTCGATGTCAGACTTGGCGACCCGCCGCTTCGGCGCGTAGCACTTGCATTGGATGGCGACCCAGCTGCCGTCGCGGTGGCGTGCGACGAGATCGATGCCGGTGTCCTTGGCGCTGAGGCCGGTCAGCTGCTGACGTTCGCGCCACCGTGCCCAGTGTTCGATCTCGTCGATCTCGTACTCGGGACTGTCAAGAAAGACGATCTTGACGAGTTCCTCGAACCACCGGCCTTTCTCGGACTCGTCACGGCTGGTCGTGCGAATGCGCTCAATGACCTCGCCAACCGTGACAAGTGCTTCTATCGGTGGCTCAGAAGCGGCATCCGAAGTGGGGGGGGGTACCAGCGAAGGGCAGGCTCAACGACGCGAGGTCGATGTCCTCACGACGCATCCCGCGGGTCGCGGACGAAGTGAGCGCGATCTCGTCGGCGTTCGCCTCGACTTGCGGTGGAAATGTCTCGCTCATCGATGCCCCCTGCTGGCCCCGCAATTGTGGTCCAGAACGCCGATGCGCTGCTCGATCAGGTGGCGCGCAGGATCAGGACTTGTCGGCGGTGGGTTTGTTGATGAACATGGCCAGCAGCAAGCCGATGCCGGCGGCGCCGAGAATGAGCGCCGAGTAGGCGGTGTCGTCGTGGATGCCCTGGTCGAACCAGTCGCTGTAGTAGGTGGTGGTCAACGCATCGAGGCACATCGCCGGTGCGAACAGGGCGATCGCGGCTGAGCTGCGCCATTGCCGGGGCGTCTGCAGCAGCCGCAAGCACACGAACATCGTGATGACCGTCGCGATCGTGCCGACGATCAGCCACACCCACCACACCGTCCGGGATACCGACGGCACGTAGATGTCGGTGAAGATCAGCAGGAACAGCCCTAGGAACACGGCCCAGCCGACGACGGCGATCACCATCATCAGGACCATGTGCTGGATGTACGAGAGTCGGCTCTGCTCGGGCATCGAAGGCCGTCCTTCCGACGGGTACATCAAGGTGCCATGCGACCGTAGTTGTCTTGCCCTGGCCTGTTGACGCCGGTCGGTCTCAGGAGGACGGAACGTCGACCATCACGGTGGCGTCGATGGGGTTGCCGTTGTGCGTCAGGGTGGCGTGGTCGTTTGCGGAGAGCTCGACGCGGACTTCGCGCTCGCCCGGCTCGAGGTTGCCGAGGTGGTACCAGAGCCCGTAGAGGCGGTTGATCTTCACGCCGTCGACGTAGATGTGCATGTGGCCTTCGCCTTCGACGTGCTCGGTGGAAGCTCGTTCTGGGGCGAGATGGAAGTTCCCGAGGGTGACCTGCACGTTCCAGCCGCTGCTGGGATCCGGCGTGACCTCGAGTGAGACCGTCGGCACTGCACCGTCGGCGGCAACTTCTCGCGTCGCGCTGTGGTCGTGGCCGCCGTGCTCATCGGTGGAGATGTCGCTGGACATCTCCACCATCGAGCTCATGTCGTGGCTTGCAGATTCGTCGTCGGTCGCCTCGTTGGTGTGGACGTGCACCTCACCGTCGTCGTGAACGTGCACCGAAGTCGTCGGCGCCTCAGCCGGCACCGTCGGGGCCGTCAGGTCGGGTTCGTTGCCACCGCAGGCGATCGCCAGCCCAGCCACTGCCATGAGGAATGTGAAGAGCCGCGGCCATCGTTTCATATGCCACCCTCGTCGTCCGCCGTCGACCGACATTTCTACCGACGGAAGCACCTCGACAGTGCGCGCAATTCTGGCGAACTGCGGACGGCGGCGGGCCTCAGCTCGCGTTCTTGGGGGCGACGATGGTGGTCGTGCCTTGGGCGACGGCAACCATGCGATCGCCGTTGGTGATCTCGACGCGCACGACGGCCAGGCGCTTGCTCATCGAGATGATCTCGGCGGTGGCGACACAGGTGCCGCCGGTGACCGGAGCGAGGAGGTTGATCTTGAACTCGGTGGTGGCCGCCCAATAGCCGGGCGGCATCACCGGGTACATGACCACGCCCAGCACGTGGTCGCACATGGCAGACAGGCAGCCGCCGTGCATGGTGCCCATCATGGTTACCAGCTCGTCGGTGACCGGCATCTCGCACACCAGCCGACCGGCCTCGAACTCGGTGGCCTTGATACCCAGGTAGCCGTCGATGCCGCTGCGCGAAACCCGGCCGATCACCTTGTCGGCCCATTCCTGGTTGAACGTTTCGAACGTCGGGCGGCTCATGTGAAGCTCCTTGAGCTAGGCGGGATCAGGCGCGAAGACGCCGTGCTGTGTTTGTTGGTTCACGGCGCGAAGACGCCGTGAACGGGCGGCACGCCGGGGCGTTCGCCGGCCAGCGTCTGGATGAGGGGCTCGAGGTCGTCGAAGCCCGCTACTTGGCGCGGCAAGTCCGCGAACGGGTAGCGGCCTGACACCAGCAGGTCGAGCGCCTTGCGGTATGCGGTGACATCGACGCCCAAGGCACCGAAGATGCGCAGCTCCTTGTAGACGATGTGGTCGGGGTCGAACCCCGGCGTTTCGGCCGAGCCGCGGGTGCCCGCGAGCACGATCGTGCCGCCCGGCCGGGCGAGCTGGACCGCCTGTGCGAGAGCGGCGGGTGCCTTCGCGGTGACGTCGACGACGACGTCTGCCTTGGCGCCGGCGGCGTCGCGCAGCGCCCTGTTGGGGTCGGTCTCGGCGACATCCACTGCCAAGTCGGCGCCGAACGCCGGGGCCAGCGCCAGACGCTCGGCGTCACGCTCGCCCAAGCCGGTCACCATGACGAAACCGGCGCCAGCCTCCTTCGCCGCCGCGGCCGAGCACAGCCCGCGCACACCCGGACCCAGGATGGCCACCACATCGCCGGGCTGAGTATCGGGGATCTCCACCGCCCAGCGGATCCCGGCGCCCAGCGGGTTGAACAGCGTTGCGGTGACCGGATCGAGCTCGTCGGGCACCGCCATCAGCATCGAGTCGGGCCGCAGATACAGGTGCGAGGCATAGCCGCCCCCGAGACCCGGCGGCGCATCCGCATCGGTGAAGCCGACCATCGTGGCCAGACCGTTGCGTTCGCACCGCCGGTAGAGCCCCGACCGGCACTGCTCGCACTCCCGGCACGACAGGAACACCTCCACCGCCACCCGCTGCCCGGCGTTCACACCCCATCTGTCGGCGGCGGCGTCACCCAACTCCTCCACCACGCCGATGACTTCGTGTCCGGGGATGAACGCATGCCGGTTGGTGATGTGGCCCGTGTACTGCTCGTGGTCGGTGCCGCACAGCCCGCAGGCCTCAATGCGCAGCAGGCCGTCGTGGGCGCCGACCTCAGGCAGCTCGAAGCTCCGCCGCTCGAACGATCGCGGCTCGGTCAGCACAAGTCCGGTCGCAGAGGTCATGCGTGTCGCTCCGTTACGAGTCAAGACCCAGCATTGCAGCGATCACGAATGGCGCGAACGTGATGCAGGCGAGTCCTTGGGGTTGGCCCATCCCATGGTCATGCCGGCCGAGAGGCCGCCGTCCACCGGCAGGTCCACGCCGTTGACCCAGCCGGAGTCGCCGACCAGCAGCCAGGTCACCACCTCGGCTTGGTCGTCGGGGGTAGCGACCCTGCCCACCTGTTCGTTCAGCCACGCCATCTGCTCGACACCTGCGTCCTGCTCGAAGTACGGGAACAGGGGAGTGTTCACCGGGCCAGGGCTGACCGAGTTGACCCGGATGCCACGGTCCAGCACCTGCCCCGCGAGCTGCTTGGTGTACGACACCACCCACTCCTTCGACAGCGTGTAGGCGTTGGGCCCGCCTCGGTCATATGCCTGCGCAACCTCGATGCCCGCCGCGAAGTCTTCGGCTGCATCCAGCTCCGCGATGCGGTCGCGGTGGCGATCCCACACCATCCCGGCGAGCGACGCGATGTTCACGATCGAGGCTCCATCATTGAGCTTGCCTTCAGCCAGCAGCGTCTCGGTGATGTGCCGCAACCCGTACACGTTCACCCGCAGCACGAGCTCGGCGCCCATGCTCCCGGCCACGCCGGCGATGTTGCCCAAGCCGTCGAACGTGCCGCCGAGACCGGCCACCACGCTCTCGATCGAGGCCGGATCCGACAGGTCGCAGTGATGGTGTTCCGCCGCGCCGTCGGGGGCGTCCTTGACGTCGAGGTTCACGACCTCGTGACCGGCTTCGACGAGTCGCTGCAAGGTTGCATTCCCGATTCCCGTCGAGGCTCCAGTGAGCAGGATTCGCTTGGCCATGTCGTTGTCTCCGTTCGTTGTCGCGGTTGGGAGCACCCGGTTTGGCCGGGTGCCGTGAGACTAGGCCCACGGCTCCCGTCGATTCCTGAGCTCGCAGCGGTGGCTGCGACTCACTTCTCGAACCCGAGTCGCTCCTGTTCGGCGCGGATGTAGCTGATCACCTTCTCGATCTCGAGATCGGTGATGCCTTCCACGGGCGGCATGTCGCCGAACCACCAGTGATGTTCCCGAGTTCCTTCACGGATGGCCACGCGATATGCGTAGTCGCCGTGATGGTTCGGCTCGTAGATGATCGACAGCTGCGAGGGACCCTTGTCGGTGCCGCGCAGGTCGACGCCGTGGCACTCGGCGCAGTACTGCTGGTACACCGCAGCACCGTCGGGCACAGCCGGGGCGCCAGCAGCGGTTGTCGGAGGCGCAGGTGCATCCGACGTGACCGTGGGTGCCGGCTCGGCGGATGATGCGCCGCTCGCATCATCTGCATCGGCGGTGCACGCAAGGGCGATCGCGCACGCGGCGACCATGGTTGCTGCCCATGGGAGCACGGTTCTGAATCGGTTCACAGGGCGGACGCTCCGACCAGGAACGCGGTGACGACGCCGGCCGCCAGCAGGACGGCGGCTTCGATGCTCACGGCCCTGAACAGGCGCTGCTGAACCAAGGACTGCGCTTGCACGCTGGCGTGCTGCGCCGCTGCGGGCATGTGCACCCAGCGATTGCGCGCACCGATCACGGCGGCCAAGGCCACAAGGGCGATCTTTGCGATCAGCAGACGACCCCACCCTGTCGACCATAGGTCGGCGAATCGATCCATCACGAGCAGCGCCATGACGGTGCCGGCGACACCGGCAAGCACGAGCGACACGGACGCCAACTGCGAGAAGCGCATCAACGGCCCGACCACCACCCCGGTGTCACCGCGACGGCGCCGGAGCAAGTCGGCGAGCAGCGCCAGGCCCCCGCTCCACACGGCAGCGGCAGTCACATGGGTCGCGTTGGCCGTGGCGTGCAGCAGTCTCGGCCCCTCGGTGACCGTGTGACCGTCGAAGGAATACGAGATGACCACCAGCGCCGCGCCGATCACCCCGAGAGTGCCGAAGCGGCTCGTGTCGGAATGCGGAACGCGCGGACGAGACAGTCCGAGCACGACGAGGCCACCGAGCATGCGCAAGCCCACGGCGATGCCAAAGGGCGCGGCGAGAGCTTCGGTGATCGCCTCGGGGGACACGGCCGCACCCCAATCGTCCTCGATCACCGCCGCTTGGATCAGCGCGGTCGCCACCGCCGCGGCAACGAGCGCGATTCCGCTGGTGAACAGCACACGGCGCACTCGGGCTTGCTCGGACAGCTCACTGCGCACGATGAACATGGCGAACGCGAGCCCCCCGACGATGGCCAGCGTCGCGAGCAGGCCCAGGATTCGCACGGCCTCTGCGAGCCGTTGGGCGCCTGTGGCTCCTGAGCTGCGCCGCGCCAGGCGGGGTGTGCCCTCCTCGGATGCAGCACGGGACTCCGCGGGGACTGTGGCGACCGATGCTGCCGTCGGCCGAGGTGCTGTTGCAGCCGCCGAGGGTGTCTCGCTGCCTGCCGCCAGCGTGGTTGTCGATGTCGTCGATCCGGCCTCTGTGCTGCCCGCTGCGCTCGTGCCGATCGGCGACTCCTCGGCGAGTGCGGCTGTGCCCTCTGCGGATGCCGCGGCCGGCTCCGGGGCGGAGTCTGTGGGCGGCCCGGCGGAGGATTCGGAACCGGGCACGTCGACCGCGAAGGTGAACACGCCCTCGACGACGTGGCCGTCCTCGGCGAGGACTCGCCACCAGACCTCGTAAACGCCGCTGCCCAGCGGGGCATCGAAGTGCAGCTGCCACGTCTGACCGTCGCTGGAGGCCAGCGAGTCGGGCCGGTAGTGGAGGCCCTGCTCGTCGGACACCGTGAAACCGTCGCCAGCCGGCTCGACCGGGCGATTGAAGGCGAGCGAGATCAGTACGACCGGCTCGTCGACGACTTCCCCGTCAGATGGTTCGGATGACTCCAGACTGGTGTGGGCGGCAACCGGAGCAGCCGTCATGAGGACGAGCACGCCACTGACGGCCAGGGCCAGCGCGAGCGCTGTCGAGCAGCGAGATCTCAGCCTCACAACGACGGAGCCTTGTCCGGGAATGTGGGAACCGTCTGTGAATGCTCGCAGAATGCGACATCGCCTGGGGTCAATCCGCCAGCGCGGTCGTGTAGGCGCTCATCGTTTCGTCGTTGAAGCAGACGAAGCGGACGAGCTCGACAGCGGTCGGTGTGCTGCGGACAGTGTCGACGGCGATCTGTGTGGCGGGCGGGATGGGGTAGCCGTACACGCCGGTCGAGATTGCCGGAAATGCGACCGAGCGAGCGCCGACTTCGTCGGCCAGTGCCAGCGATCGCCGGTAGCACGAAGCCAGCAGCTCGGGTTCTTGCTGATCACCCCCGTGCCAGATCGGACCTACCGTGTGGATGACCCAGCGGGCAGCCAGCCCGAAACCGGGCGTGATCTTGGCCTGACCGGTCGGGCAGCCGCCGAGAGTCCGGCAGTGCGCGAGCAGGTCAGGGCCGGCGGCGCGGTGGATGGCCCCGTCGACGCCGCCCCCTCCCAGCAGCGTCTCATTGGCCGCGTTCACGATCGCATCAACCTGCTCAGTCGTGATGTCGCCGACAGCAAGCTCAAGCCGTGGCGACGGCGACTGATCGCTGCTCATTCGAGTGCCTCGGCCACGGCTAGCTCCGCGATGCGATCGCTGTCGTAGCCCAGCAGGTCCTCCAGGATTTCCATGGCGTGCTCGCCGTAGGTGGGGCCCGCCCAACTGAAGCCGTTGTGCGCGGCGGACAGCGTGTAGGGGACCGCGTCGACGATGGTGCGGCGCGCGTACCCGTGCGGCGCCCACTGGAAGTGGCCGCGATGGGCGAGCTGCGGGTCGTTGAGGCAGGCGCCGGAGTTCTGCACATGGTGCGCGGCGATGCCATGCGCCTGCAGGCGGTGCGTGAGGCCCGGCCCGTTCTGGCGGGAGGTGAACTCGGTCACGATCTCGTCCAGCTCAGCCTGACGCTCCCGCCGGGCAGCGCTGTCCAGATCGGCGAGATCCTCCCGACGCATCTCGATGGCCAGTGAGCGCCACGCGTCGTCGTCTTCCACCGCGACGGCGATCCACTCGTCGTCGCCCATCGTCGGGTAGACGCCGTGGGGCACCATCTCGTCGTCGGCATTGCCGCGCCGGCTGCGCATCTCGCCGGTGGCCTGCATCTCGGCGATCGCCGGTGCCAGCAGGTGCACGGCAGCTTCCATCTGGGAGAAGTCCAGGTGCTGACCCTCGCCGGTGCGGCGGCGATGGTCGAGCGCTGCGAGCAGCGCGCACACCGTGAAGCGCGGCGAGCAGTAGTCGGTGTAGGCCAGATACGGGCCGGCCGGTCCACGGTCTTCCCAGCCGGTGATGTCGAAGAACCCGGCAATCGATGCCGCCATGTTCCCGAAACCGGCGAACTCCCGGAACGGGCCCGTCTGACCCATCACGCAGCTCGAGACCATCACCAGATCGGGATTGATCTCACGGAGGTCGTCGTAGCCCAGGCCCCAAGCCGCCATCGTGCCCGGGGTGAACGACTCGACCACGACATCGGCCCAGGCGGCCAGATCACGCACCACCTCGCGAGCCTCGGGCTTGGACAGGTCGAGCGAGATCGTCTTCTTGTTGGCATTGGCGGAATGCCAGGCGATGGCGTTCTCCTGATCGGGTACGTCATCGCGATGGCCCAGCGCACCGCGCAGCAGGCAGGGCCGGTTCTGGGTCTCGACCCGCACCACCGTGGCGCCCCAGTGGGCGAGGATCTTCGTGGCGAGCGGGGCAGCGGCGACCCACGCCAGGTCGGCGACCTTGAGCCCGGCCAGGGGCCGATCCGCAGGGGCGCCGTCAGGCAGCGCCTCGGTGGGTGAGGGCTGCGACAGGGCACCGGTCCACTCGCCGGCCACCTCGGCAGTGTGCGCACCCGCATCCGGGGCCAGGCCGAGCGGGGCAAGCGGCGTGCCCTGGGCGAGCACGAAGCGCCCGGGAAGCCGGGAACCGCCGACATCGTCCCAGAACCCACGAGCCGCGAGCTGCGGGCTGTCGAGAACATCACCCAAGGTGTTGACCGGGCACACCAGCAGCGAATCGCGCAGGCCGCGTTCGATCATCTCGGCTTTCGTCTTGGTCAGGCAGAAGGCGGCGATGTTGTCCATGAGCTGCTCGATGACGTCGATGCTCTCCTCACCGCTCTGCAAGAGCAGGGCGAAGTTCACCCAGTCCTTGTTCAGCATGTCGTCGTCGCAGAAGCCCTCGGCGTGCATCCAGGACAGGAACCGCTGCACCATCGGACCGATCATCGGCCCGAACGCGACGGTGACGATCACGTAACCGTCCTTGCAGGGGTAGATCGTGCGCAGCATCAAGCTGCCGAAGCGCACCCCGCCCGCCTCCCGCTGCACTTCTTCCAGCCCGGCCGGCGCGTAGAGAATGGCCGACAGAGCGGTCTCGCAAACGGCCTGCTGGGCCGACAGGTCGACGTGCTGGCCGCGGCCGGTGCGGGCTCGATGCTCAAGGGCCACAGTGGCTGCGACGGCGGCTTGCGCGCCGGCATGCAGCCATGCCTGGGGGATGCTGATGCGCACCGGAGGACGGTCGCTGTCACCGGTCACCGCCAGCTGGCCGCTGGAGGCGAACAGTGTGAGGTCAGTGGCGCTCCAGCCGGCCTTCGGGCCGGTCTCGCCCCACGGTGTGATGTGCACCGTGATGAGCCGTTCATTGGCATCCCGCAGTGCGTCCAGATCGACGTCGAAGGGCGTCGCGTCGTTGTGGAGCACGATGTCCGCCCCCGCCGCCAGCGCGGCCACCTCGTCGGCGCTGGCCGCTGCAACGGAGCGCTTGCCGCGGTTGTAGGCGTCATAGGCGTAGCCCCGTGGCCACCCGCCAGGCGGCTCCACCAGCACCACGTCGGCACCGAGCTGGGCCAGCAGGTTGCCAGCGAACCAGCAGCGTTCGTCAGTCAGATCCAGCACGCGATACGGACCAAGCATCCCGCCCCCCAAGGCGTTGATCGTGCGGCAGCGACGGTTCCGCCGCTCCTGCGCCCGGACACTAGTTCTGCCTTTGGGGGCACTCAGAGTCGAGGCTGCGGCGCAGACGACGCGCTACTCGGGCGTGACGTAGGCGGCGGTGAGGCCTCCGTCGACGCGCAGGTCGGCGCCGGTCATGTACGACGCGTCGTCCGAGGCGAGGAACAGGGCTGCCGACGCCATCTCATCTGCCTCGCCGAAGCGTCCCATCGGCACGTGCACCAGGCGGCGCTGCCGCTTCTCGGGCGTGTCCAGGAAAGACATCAGCAGCTCGGTGCGCAACGGGCCGGGGGAGAGCGAGTTGACGCGGATGCCCTCCCGGGCGTGTACCACCGCCAGCTCCCGCGTCAGCGCCAGCACCGCGCCCTTGGAAGCCGTGTAGGCGATCTGCGGCGTGGCAGCGCCCACCGAGGCCACGAACGAGGCGGTGTTGATGATCGAGCCGCCTCCGCGTCGCCGCATGGCTTCCACGGCGTACTTGCACCCGTACAGCACGCCCTTGACATTGACGTCGAAGGTGCGGTCGATGGTCTCGTCGTCGGTAGCGACGGCGTCTGTGTCGTCGTCGAGCATGATGCCGGCGTTGTTGAACGCCACGTCCAGCCCGCCGTAGTGCGCTTCGGCCCGGTTGAATGCGGCAGCGACGTCAGGTTCGGCCGAGACGTCGGCGTGCACAGCGATGGCGTCACCGCCTGCCGCCCCTGCCTCGGCCACCGTGCCGTCGACCGAGTCGGCAATATCGACCGCCACGATCTGCGCTCCCTCCGCGGCAAAGCGCAGGGCGGTGGCACGCCCGATGCCGCTGCCGGCGCCAGTGATCAACGCCACCTTGCCCTGCAGTCTCATGACAGTCCTCCCCGTGAGCTGGCGTCGTTGTCGCGAGCCATTGTTCCCGACATCACATGGCTGTTGGTGCAAGCGCCATCGCAGTGCCGGGCAGCCGGAGCGGCGGCTGCCATCATCTTGGGCGTTCGACGAGCGGCCCCGCCGGGTGCGGGGCCCAGGCGGCGAGGCGGTGATCGATGCACGACTCATATGACGTGGTGATCGTGGGCGGCGCCGTGATGGGGTCGTCGATCGCCTGGGCGCTGTCGGCCTGTGACGGCTTCGACGGCTCGGTGCTGGTGGTGGAGCGCGATCCGACCTACGCCAACGCATCCACGACCCACACCAACAGCTGCATGCGCCAGCAGTTCTCGAACCCGCTGAACGTGCAGATCTCGCGTTTCAGCGCCGACTTTGTGCGCAACTTCCGGGAACGCCTCGGCGGCGATCCCGAGATCCCCGACATCTTCGTTCACCACTTCGGCTACATGTACCTCGCCGCCGATGAGAACTTCGCAGACACGCTGCGCCGCAACCAGGCCATCCAGGCCGAGCTCGGATCGGGCACGCGCATCATGAGCCCGGCTGAGATCAAGGCCGACTATCCCTTCTACAACGTCGACGACATCATCTGCGGCAGTCACAACCTGACCGACGAGGGCTACTTCGACTCGGGCACGATGTTCGACTGGTGGCGTCGCAAGGCCCGCCAGAACGGCGTCACCTACGTCACTGATGAGGCCGTCGACCTCGTCACGGCAGCAGGACGCGTGACCTCGGCAGTTCTGGCGTCGGGCAGCGAGGTCGGCTGCGGAACGCTGGTGAACGCCGCCGGGCCGCGCGCCGTCGAAGTGGCCCGTATGGCAGGCGCGACGTTGCCCGTGGAGCCGCGCAAGCGGTACACGTTCATCTTCGATGCAGCCGAGCCGCTCGATCGCGCTCTGCCGCTCACCATCGACCCGACCGGCGTTCACATGCGCAGCGACGGCGACGCCTACATGTGCGGCTGCACTCCCGATGTGGACCCCGCCGTCGACTACGACGACTTCGCCATGGACCACGACATCTTCGAGGACAAGGTGTGGCCGGTGCTGGCCCACCGCGTGCCTGCCTTCGAGCGCATCAAGGTCACCAGCCAGTGGGCCGGTCACTACGCCTACAACACGCTCGACCACAACGTGGTAGTCGGGCCGCACCACCAGATCGGCAACTTCATCTATGCCAACGGGTTCTCGGGCCATGGAATGCAGCAGTCGCCGGCGATCGGCCGGGCGGTGTCAGAGTGGATTGCGTACGGCGAGTACCGGACGCTGGACCTCACGCCGCTGGGCTACCAGCGCATCGTCGAGAACCGGCCGTTCATCGAGAGCGCCATCATCTGAGCTGCGACTCGAACGGGGGCGGTCGAGGCACCGGTCGCGCCTGCGGTCCCACCACTACTCTCGCTGCTCATGCGATTCGGCATCTTCGACCAGCTCGAGCAACCGGGCGATGTGCCGTGGCATGAGCTCTACCGTCACCGCCTGGATCTGCTGGTGCGAGCCGAGGAAGCCGGCGTGTGGGGGTGGCACAAGTCTGAGCACCACCTGATCCCGCTCGACGCCGCGCCCAGCATCAACGTGTTCCTGGCGGCCGCCATCGAGCGCACCAGCAGCATCCGCATCTGCTCGCTGGTGCACCTGCTGCCCTTCTATCACCCGATCCGGCTGGCAGAGGAGCTGTGCATGCTCGACCAGCTCTCCGAGGGCCGACTGGAGTTCGGTTTCGGCAAGGGCATCAGCGTTCCTGAGCACCTGCTGTGGGGTCTGGATCCTGACGATGCCATCGCGCAGACCGACGAGTCGCTGGAGCTGATCCTGGCAGCCATGCAGACCACGGGGAACTTCAGCTTCGAGGGCCGGTTCTACGAGTTTCGTGATGTGCCGATCGAATTCGAGCCGTACCAGAAGCCCTACCCGCCGCTGTGGCGTCCCGGCCAGCTCGAGACCGCCGCCCAAATGGGCGTGCGCACCATGGCCGCCGGGCCGCTCGGCGCAGTGGCGGCGAGCACTGCCCGCTACCGCGAACTCCTCGGCGACGACGGCATCGGCCGGCACCATGCACCGATGATCGGCGGGCTGCGCCGGCTGATCGTGGCGCCCACCGATGCTGAGGCGGACGAGATCGGACGACGCACCTGGGCTGCGTTCAGCGAGCACCTGACCCGGCTGTTCCGTCGTTACGAGATGATCCCGCCGAACGACCCCACGCTCGGCGGCGATTACGACAAGGCCAAGCAATTCCAAGCGGTCGTCGTCGGGTCCCCGCAGACCATCCGTGCCCATTGCGAGCAGTTCGCCGAAGAGGCCGGTACCGACTACTTCGTGGGCGTGTTCGCCTGGGGCGACCTGTCCGCCTACGAGGTGGACCGCTCATTCGATCTCTTCGCCGAGCACGTGATGGCACCGCTTGCGCCCAGGTCTTCCTGAGCGCACTCAGGCTGATTGGCCCGAACCCCCCAAGATCTCCCGAACCCCCCAAGATCTATAGTCAGTGCAGATCGGCATCACAGGGGGTTGGCCGAAATGACTGCCTTGCATCCCAATGGCGTGAACCATCTCGCGCTGTCGACCCGTGACATGAAGGGCCAGCTGGAGTTCTGGTGCGACGTGCTGGGGCTGCCGCTCAAGGCGCTCTACTGGATGCACGGCGTGGACGGCACGTACCACGGCTTCGTGGAGCTGGCATCCGACAGCTACGTGGCGTTCGTCCAGCATCCTGACAACGCCAAGGACATCGAACTGGGCGTCACCCATGCGGGCGGGCCGGGTGAGCCGGTGACTGCCGGCACGATGCAGCACGTGGCCTTCAACGTCGACACGTTCGACGACCTGATGGCACTGCGGGATCGCATTCGCGACCGAGGTGTGCAGGTCTTCGGGCCGATCGACCACGGCTTCATCCAGTCGATCTATTTCGCCGGGCCTGAAGGGCTGGCCCTGGAAGTGGCCTGCGGGTCGGCCATCCCGGTGGAGCAGTGGGTGGACCCTGAAGTACAGGAGCTGTGCGGGATCTCCGCCGCCGAACTGGAGCAGTTGAAGCACCCGGCGGAATTCAGCCGCCCGGTCGAGCCAATTCCCCAGCCGTCAGGGGACACCGGCATGCCGCGGCTGATGCCCGAAGACCATTACGACATGGTGATGAGCCTGCCCGATCAGGTGGTGTGGGACCGGATGAGCGAGACCACGCCTCCAGTCGCCGCCGACTGAGCACCGCCCGACGCAGGCGCGCTTGACCCAGTGGAATCCTGACCGCGGGAAGGCAACCGCATGCGCCTGTTCTCACACCGCAAGCGAGCAGCGGCGGCTGGACCGCTGCCCACCGAGCTGCTGCCCCGGCTCGCGCCCGGGGCCCTCGACGCGATGACAGGAACGCCCGACCCGCCTCCCTCGCCGGCGATGCCAGGCGAGTGGGGTGTCTCGCGCACCTTCGGCGACATCGTCGATGTGTTCACGGCGTGCCGGACGGCCGAGGTGCTGGCCGCACCGGCACCGATGCCCAGCACCCAGGCCGCCGTGGACAACATGCGCGGGTACTGCTTCTTCCTTGACGCCGACCTTGCGGGGATCTGCGAGCCGTCGCGGGAGTGCTGGACAGTCGAGCCGATCGAGGGGCATCGCAGCGCTATCGTCATCGTCGTCGGGCTGGGGCGGCCCATCCGGCCCGGAGAGCCGGGCTACGAGTGGATCTGCGGTTCCGAACAGGACAACGCCGATCTGCGCGCGACAGAGATCGCCACCGTGCTCACCCGCTATCTGGGCACGCTCGGCTATGCGGCCACCGCACACACCGCCGCAGCCTCCGATGTGGACCGCTTGCGGGTCGGCGTCGAAGCCGGGATGCTCGAGAATGGCCGTCGCGGGCTGGGTCACCCGTTCCTGAAGCGGGGGTTCGCCATTGCGGTGGTGACGACGAGCCTGGAACTCACCCCCGACGGCCCGCTCGCACCGCGCAATGCCGTGCAGAATCTGCGCATTGCCATCAAGCACTGGCTGGGCAGCGGCGGCACCCGACCGGGCTGGAGCCGTCTGGACGGGCGGCACCGTCCGTGGCACCTGGGCCGCTACCCGATGGAGAAGGTGAAGCGGGTCGACGAGCCGACCACCCTGGTCATCCCCGAAGAGGTCACGCGACCTGCAGCGCGCCACAACTTCTTCGTGCGGGCCGGTGCCGGCGACTTGGGGCCGCGCCCGCGCACCGAGGTGGCCCGGTTCATACGCAAGGCGCCCCACGGCATCGCATCGCAGGAGATGCTGCGCCGCTTGGTTCCGCTGCAGCGGGGCGAGCCCGCGCCCGATGTCGGCCCTGACGTGGACGACCCGGGTGCGAATGCCGACGCGGTCAAGGCGCTGGGCCATTTCGTCGGCGCGGACATGACGGGTGTGTGCGAGGCGCCCACCTACGCGTGGTATTCCCACCGCCCCGACGGCACGCCGATCGAGGCCAGGCACCGCAACGCCATCGTGTTCGTGCTCGATCAGGGCTTCGAGACCATGGAAGGCGCTTCGGGCGACGACTGGATCAGCGGCGCTCAGTCGATGAGGGCGTACCTGCGGGCGTCGATCATCGCCAACGCGATCGCCGCGCAGATCCGCCGGCTCGGCTACGACGCGCAGGCACATACCGCCGCCGACGACGAGATCAACCACATTCCGCTGCTGCTGTCGGCCGGCATCGGGGAGCTGTCACGCATCGGCGAGCTGGTGCTGAACCCTTATGTGGGGCCGCGGTTCAAGTCAGGCGCCGTCACCACCGACATGCCGCTCACGCCGGACCGGCCGATCGATTTCGGTCTGCAGGATTTCTGCACCAAGTGCACCAAGTGCGCCCGCGAGTGCCCGGTGGGCGCCATCCGCTTCGGCGACAAGGTGATGTTCAACGGCTACGAGATGTGGAAGCCCGACGTGGACCGCTGCGCTCGCTACCGCATCACCAACATGCGCGGCTCGGCCTGCGGGCGCTGCATGAAGACATGCCCCTACAACGTCGAGGGGGTGCTGGCGGAGCGTCCGTTCCAGTGGGCGGCGATGAAGCTGCCGTTCGCCCGCTCGTGGATTGCACGGCTCGACGACAAGCTGGGCCGCGGCGAGATCAACCCGGCCAAGAAGTGGTGGGTGGACATCGAGGTACTCGAGGACACGCCAGTCGAGCCGCCCAAGGGAGCCAACACGAGGGGCTTGAACCTCGAGCGCAAGCCGCGAGACGAATTGGGCTTCGCGATGTTCCCGCCCGAGATGGCTCCGCCCGGCCCCGACGGGATGACGACGTTCCCGCTGGACCGCGAGGCCGGCATCGCCGCGTCCCGAGACGCCGAAACGCCCGAAGCAGCCCACAAACGCATCGGCCAATGAGGTTCTGCAGGGTTCGCAGCGTCGCCGAGGCGGTTGACGAGCTGAGTCGCTGGGGCACCGAAGGCCGGATCCTGGCGGGCGGAACCGATGTGATGCCGCAGTACCTGCGGGACGAGCAGTCGCCGGCTGCGCTGATCGACATCAGCGGGATCGACGGGTTGCAGGGCATCTCCGAGGTCGGGGGCGTGACCAGCGTGGGCGCGTTGGTCACCTTGCGCAGGCTCGCTACAGCGTCGCTCATTGCGATGCGGCACCCGGCGCTGGCGCAGGCGGCTGCGGCGGTCGGGGGGTGGCAAACGCAGACCGTGGCCACGCTGGGCG
Organism: Acidimicrobiia bacterium; assembly: GCA_022822525.1. Taxonomy (GTDB): domain Bacteria; phylum Actinomycetota; class Acidimicrobiia; order Acidimicrobiales; family Poriferisodalaceae; genus Poriferisodalis. Next base: position 19,253 of record JAJEBN010000110.1, read on the forward strand.
GCAACGTCTGCTCTGGGGCGCCGTGGGCCGACACCGTTCCCGCATTGCTGATCGCCGATGCTCAGATGATGCTGGTGTCGAAATCGGGCCGGCGGCGTATGAATCTGGGCGAATTCCTGGAGGGGGCGGGCGCTACGGCACTGCGGCCGACCGAGCTGCTGCGGGCTGTCGAGTTGGAACCGGTCGGCGACCGCAGCGCCGAGGGATATGTCAAAGTAGGCCGTCGCAGTGCCATGGACCTTGCAGCGGTGGGCCTGGCGCTGCGACTGTCGCTGACGCCGACCGGTGTTGTCAGCGATATCCGCATCGCCGTGTGCGGCGGCACCCGGTCGCCTCACCGAGTGCCGAGCGTTGAGTCTGCCGTCGTGGGGAGCCAGCTCGACGACGGTCGTCTCGACTGGGCAGCGGCCGGCGCAGAGCTCGCGAGTGCCGCAGCGCCCGAACGGACAGAAGCGGCCCGGTACCGGCGGCAGGTGCTCCCGGGACTGTTGAGCCGGCTTGCAGATCGGTGCGTCGCCGGGATCCCCGGGGAGTGCGGCTGATGCCTGGCACTGCGGACGAGCAATCGGTCTCGGTTCGGGTCATGGTGAATGACCGCGCTCATCAGCTCGACGTGGATGCGGGCGAGGTGTTGCTGGGAACGCTGCGGGACCGGCTGGGGCTCACGGGGCCGAAGGAGGCCTGCGGCGAAGGCGAGTGCGGTGCGTGCACCGTGCTGGTGGACGGCGGACCGGTTGCGTCATGCATCCTGGCCGCTGGCTCGACGAACGGTCGGGTTGTTCGCACTGTCGAGGGGCTTGCCGGAACGGATGAGCTGACGACGCTGCAGCAGGCATTCGTACGCCACGCAGCAGTGCAGTGCGGCTACTGCACGCCCGGCGTGCTCATGGTGCTCACCGCCCTGCTGGACGATGTTCCCGAACCCACGGAGACCGATGTCCGCCGAGCGCTCGCCGGCAACATCTGCCGCTGCACCGGGTACCAGCAGATCGTCGAAGCAGCGCTGGAAGCTGCCGGGACGGTGCAGTCATGAGCGTCCTGGGAACCAGCCCCGATCGCAGCGACGCCGACGCGAAGCTGCGCGGCCAGGCGATCTTCGGTGCTGACCTGGCAAGAACGGGGATGCTGTGGGCAGCGCTTGCTCGGTCGCCTGTTGCCGCCGGCCGGATCCGGGCGATCGACCCAGCGCCCGCACTCAGGGTCGACGGGGTACTCGAGGTGCTGACGTCGGCGGACGTGCCGGACTGGAGAACCGGCGTGATCGTGTCGGATACCCCGTTGCTGGCCGCGGACTATGTGGCCTACGAGGGCGAGCCCGTTGCGGTCGTGGTTGCCGAGAGCCGAGCGGCTGCCGAGGCCGGCTCTCGGGCTGTGGCTTTCGACATCGAGGCGACCGAACCCGTCTCCACGCCCGAGCAGGCCCTCGCCCCCGGTGCGCGCCTGGTGCACCCCGATTGGAACCGCTTCGCCGTGGCGGGCGGCGCGGACATCGGGCGTGACGGCAACGTGGTCGCAGAGGTCGTGCACGATCCCGGCGATCTCGATGAGGCGTTCGCCGCAGCGGATGTCGTGGTGGAGGGCACCTACCGCACCCCCCGGCAGTACCAAGCGCATCTGGAGCCCAAGATGGCGCTCGCCACCTACGAGTCGGGCCGTTACACCATCGAGGTGTCCCACCAGTATCCGTTCCGACTTCGTGACCGGGTGGCGCAGATCACCGGTGTCGCTCCGTCAGCGGTGCGAGTCGTGGGTCATCACATCGGAGGGGGATTCGGGGCGAAGCTCGACGTAAGTCTCGAAGCGTTCGCTGCGCTGCTGGCCCGGCGTTTTCGACGCCCCGTGCGCATGCAGCACACTGCGCTCGAAGAACGCCTGGTGGCACCGTGTCGGTCCAATGCGATCGTGGCGGTGCGTTCAGCCGTGCGGCGTGACGGCACGATCCTGGCAACCGAGGTGGAGATCGTCTCTGACAGCGGCGCCTATGCCAACAACGGTCCGGCGCTGTCGTCCATTCCCATGTTCGTCTTCGGGTCCATCTACCGGGTCGGCACGGCGCGTATCCGGACACGCAACGTGTACACGAACACGGCGCCGACGGGCGCCTACCGCGGCGTCAACGGACCGTGGCTGGTGTTCGCCAATGAGCGGCACATGGACGCGATAGCCGATGCGCTCGGCCGTGATCGCCGGGACTTCAGGCTGGCATCGTTGGCCCGAGATGGCGATCTGATGCGCAACGGCCAGCGCCTCGAAGAGGTGTCGATCCTGCGTGAGGCCTTCGATCGGGTGGAGGGCGTCGCCTCCTGGCGGGACGCCGTCGCGCGCAGCTCGCAGTCGGCCGAGGCCGTCACCGATGTGCTGCGTGGCGCAGGACAGGCAGCCGCGATCTGGCTGACGAACCCGATGCCGGGCCATGCCACCGTGAAGCTCAACGAGGACGGGACCGCCACGGTCATCACGTCGGCTACCGAGAACGGCTCGGGCGCCGTGGCCACCGGGCTGCGGCAGATCGCTGCTGAGGCGCTCGGCCTGGCCGCGAACGACGTCATGGTGACGATGCCCGACACCGACGCCACCGGCTACGACGCCGGATCTCAAGGCAGCCGCACCACCCACGTCGTCGGCCGGGCCATCGCCGACGCTGCAGCCGACGTTCGCAGCCAGGTGCTGGACCGGGCAAGCCAGATGCTCGAAGCAGCCCCCGAGGACTTGGTGATCGCCGATGGTGTGGTGACTGTCGCGGGAGTGCCCGCCGCGAACCTCACGCTCGGCGCGGTCGCGCAAGCAGCCACTTGGTCCGACGGGCCGATAGCGGCAGGTGCCTCCTATGTCACGCCGACCCCGGCGCACGATCCCATGTGCGCGACGGGCATGCTGATCACGGGATGGCCGACGCCCACTTACCACCTGCACCAGGCCGAGGTCAGCGTCGATACGGTGACCGGACGGGTCACCGTCGACCGCTATGTGGTGTGCCAGGAAGTGGGCCGGGCCATCCATCCCGACGCCGTCGCGGGGCAGATCCAGGGCGGGGTCGCCCAGGGCTTGGGCTTCGCGTTGTGTGAGCGTGTCGATCTCGACCATGGTCGCTACGTCCAGCGCACCTTCAAAGCACACGGCTTGCCGCTGGCGGAAGATGTCCCCAAGGTGGAGATGATCGTGATGGAACATGCCGACCCAGCCGGGCCGTACGGAGCCAAGGGAGCGGCCGAGCCGCCGATCGTCCCGGTAGCCGCGGCGATAGCCAACGCCGTCTCCGATGCCATCGGCGTGCCGATGGACACGCTGCCGATCACGCCTGAAGCGGTGCTCGAGGCCCTGGAGGCTGAGCCGAATGGCGAAGCCGTGGCCCGAGCGGCCCGTGAGCCCGTATTGAATCGGGACGGGGAACAAAGGCGGGAAACAACAGGGCGAGCATCGTGAGCGCGGCGCAGCCGGCCGCGCCCGGGACGTTGCGCATCGGCGTGGACGTGGGCGGCACCAATACCGACGCGGTCGCCATGTCCGGCAACGAGGTCATGGGGTGGTCCAAGGCGGTCACGACGCCGGACGTGACCGACGGCATCGTGACAGCTGTGCGGGCGGTGCTCGACGACTGCGGCATGTCACCCGAAGCGATCAGCGCGGTCATGATCGGCACGACGCACTTCACCAACGCCCTGGTGGAAGGTCGCCGCCTCGTGCCCACCGCCGTGGTGCGCCTCGGGCTTCCCGCCACGCGTGGACTGCCTCCCTTCATCGACTGGCCCGGCCGACTGCGGGCCGTGCTCGGCGACCACGTGTATCTCTGCCACGGCGGCCATGAGTTCGACGGGCGGCTCATCAGCCCCATCGATCACGACGAGCTGCGGGCTGCGGCGCAGGACATCGTCTCGAAGGGCGTGAGCTCGGTGGCGGTGGCCTCGGTCTTCTCGCCAGTCGACGACAGCTACGAAGCCGAGGCACGCGATGTCCTGGCCGGCGAGGCGCCGGAGCTCGACATCAGCCTGTCCAGCGAAATCGGCCGGCTGGGGCTGCTCGAACGCGAGAACGCGGCCGTCGTGAATGCCTGCCTGCGGCCGCTTGCCGAGCGCACCGTGTCCGGGTTGATCGGGGCGCTGGTCGAGCTGGGTCTCGACTGCCCGTTGCACGTCAGCCAGAACGACGGCACGCTCATGAGCGCTGACTTCGCTCGCCGCTACCCGGTGGCCACATTCGCCTCGGGCCCGACCAACTCGATGCGCGGCGCGGCCTTCCTCAGCGGCATCCGGGACGGGGTGGTCATCGACGTAGGCGGCACGACATCCGACATCGGCGTGCTGGTGCACGGCTTCCCACGGGAGGCCTCGGCGGCGGTCTCGGTGGCGGGAGTGCGCACGAACTTCCGGATGCCCGACGTGCTGTCGCTGGGACTCGGCGGCGGGAGCCTGGTGCGCTCCGGCGACGGCGTTGACGGCGACGTGACGGTGGGACCCGACAGTGTCGGTTACGAGCTCACCGACCGGGCGCTGGTGTTCGGCGGCGGCGAGCTGACCGCTACGGACATTGCCGCTGCTGCGGGCATGGCAGACATCGGCGATCGGGGCCCGATCAGCGACATGGACCCTGGGTTGGTGGGCGATGCGGTCGAATGCATGCAGGACATGCTGGCCACCGCAGTCGAGCAGATGAAGACATCTGCCGACCCGGTGCCGGTCGTGGTGGTCGGCGGCGGGGGAGTGCTGGTGCGTGACGGCTTGGCGGGAGCATCAGAGACGATCCGCCCCGACTATTTCTCGGTCGCCAGCGCCATCGGCGCAGCCATCGCGCAGGTCGGCGCCGAAACAGACCGCGTGTACTCGATGGCGTCCATGACCCGCGACGAGGCGATGGCCGAGGCTCGATCGGTCACCTCCCAGCGTGCCGTCGACGCGGGTGCCGAAGCTGGCACCGTCGAGATCACCGACATCGACGAGATACCGCTGACGTACCTGCCGTCGAACGCCATACGGATCCGGGTGAAAGCAGTCGGCGACCTTGCCGCAGGCAACGGTGCATCCAGCGGGGGAGTTGGCACATGAGCACGCACGGCAAGATCGGTCTCATCCTGGGCAGCGCAATCGCGCCCGAGGACATTGCGGGGGCTGCCACGCAGGCCGAGGAGAGCGGCTTCGATGAGATCTGGCTCGCCGAGGACTACTTCTTCACCGGCGGCATCTCCGGCGCGTCGGTGGTGCTCGGGGCCACGAGCGAGATCACCGTGGGACTGGGCGTGGTGTCGGCGGTGGCGCGCCATCCCTCGGTGCTGGCGATGGAGCTGGCCACGCTGAGCCGCTCGACACCCGGGCGTCTGATTGCGGGTGTGGGCCTGGGCGTGCCGGCGTGGGTGCGCCAGATGGGCCTGCATCCCCGCTCGCCGCTGCAGGCGGTGCGGGAGTGCGTGACCGCAGTCAAGGCGCTGCTCGGCGGCGACACGCTGGACCGCCACGGGGGGCTATTCGAATTCGACAATGTCAAGCTGACCTTTCCCGAGACGGGACCACCGATGCCGGTCCGCCTCGGCGTCTCGGGGCCGAACATGCTGCGGCTGGGCGGTGAGATTGCCGACGGCACGATCCTGTCGGTGTGCTCGAGCCTGCGCTACGTGGAGTGGGCCACCGAACGCATCAACGAGGGCCGCGAGATCGCGGGCCGCACCGACCCGCACCCGATCACCGTGTTCGCGCTGTACGCCGTGGACGAAGACGGCCAAGCCGCTCGGGACTCGGCCCGAGCGTCGCTGGCCTTCTACCGCCAGCACGGCCCCAATGCCCTCACCGACGTGTACGGGATCTCCGACGAGCTGCAGGCACTGATCGACCAGGGCGGCTACGAAGCCGTGCGAGACGGCATGCCCAACCAGTGGGTCGCCGACCTGGCCGTCGCCGGCACCCCGGCAGAATGCGCCGCCAGGATCCGGGCGCTGCTGGCCGGGGGCGCCGACTCGGTAGCGCTGGCGCCCCTCGCCACCGACCGGCTTCCCGAGGTCATCGACCTCACCGCCCGCGAAGTTCTGCCCCTGGTGCGCCTGTAGATCAGCAGTCAGACCGCAGGTGCGTACTCGGCGTCGATGCCGAAGGCGTGGGGGCCGACGACGGCCAGCGCCTCGGGGGTGCGCAGCAGATCGGGAGCGGGCAGCACGAGCACGTCGGCACGGACGCCGAAACGCAGCAGTTCGGTGGTGATCGGCTCGCCGGTGTCGGTGGTGACCAGCGTGATGAGGTCGGGCACCATCACCCGGGGCGCGTCGTCCTCGTAGATGGCGAGGTTCTCGTTCTGAAAGTCGATGCGGACGGTGCGCCCGGCGTCGTCGCCGATTCCTGCCACGGTCATCTGGCCTCGTGCGAAGCCGGCCGCGTTGCGCCGGTGCACGTCGGTCACCTTGCCGCGCAGGTAGCGCATCCCGCCAGCAACACCCAGGATCGCCTCAGAGGGATCCTCCTTGACCTCACGAGCGTGGTGCACGGCATGGCCGATCTCGCTGGCAAGCCGCAGCGTGTGGGGGATGATCGAGCGGCGGCAGTACGCACCGTCCATCACAGCGGACGCCAGCCCGGTGTGCGCGCCCATCTCGACGGTCGCGGCCCGGGCAATGCGCTCCAGCCACTTGGCATCGAGCACGTCAGAGATGATCACTTGGTTGCCGCGTTCGTCGGCGATGGCGGCGGGGTAGGGAGTGCCCCCGTAGATGAGATACGTGATCATCTGCAGCTCAGGAAAGGCCCGGCCCATGCCGTCGCCGTTCACGATGGGAATGTCCATGGCGGCGCCGACCACCATCGGCACCATCGAGTTGCTGCCGCCCATCTCGAACGGTGCGATCGCGTCGAATTTGCGGCCCAGGTGGTTCTCCAGCGCCCGGGCGGCCACGGTCTCCTCGTCGCCTCCGGCCAGCTTCTCGTGGCTGACCATGGGCGAGCCCATGCCGCCGACGGCCACCAGCAGGTCGTCGTCGGCGATCTCGTCGGGCTCGATGACCCGCACCCGACCGCCGTTGCGCATCACCTGCAGCACCCGCAGCCGCCCGAGATAGGGGTTCCCCCCGCCGCCGGTGCCCAGCACTGCAGCCCCCAGGGCAATCGGTGCGAGATCGGGTTCGGTGATCTCCCACACGGCACCCCTCCCGCCTTCGGCCCGCCGGCGCAGCAACTGCCGACGCTAGCCCCGACCGAGCAGGCGCTCGCAGCCGGCGACGACGCCGTTGCGGAACATCTCGAGCTGACCGTCGGGCCAAGGGACTTCGGGCCGCTCGGCTCGCCAGCCGAGGATTGCCATGCCGCGGATGAGCTCGAACATCGGCACCAGTGCCAGGTCGTCGTCGCTGATCGGGCGGACTGCCCGGTAGCTGTGCAGGAACGCTTGACGTGCCGCGCGGAAGTCTGCGGTGTCGCGCGAGTGGAACATTGCCACTGCGATGTCGTACTGGTGCCATCCGAAGCCGGCGTCGTCGAAGTCGATCACGCTCAGCTTCCCGCGGTGGGTGAGCAGGTTCGCCAGGTGCAGATCGGCGTGGATCATGCTGAAGGTGCGCTCGGGTTCGCCGTAGCGACGGAGCCGTTCGCGGCAGTGATCGCGAGCCGCGATCAGCAGCTCCCGCTCGCGTTCTTCGAGCACCGGGCTCTCCCAGAACGGTCCCCAGAAGGGGGCATCGCCGAGCAATCCGTCCAGATCCAAACGGTGGCGCCGGAACGATGGCGGCGGCGTCCAGCTTGTCGCTTGGTTGTGCATCGCCGCCATCAGCCCGCCGAGCTGCGCGAACGGCTCCGTGATCTCGGTCGGCTCGATTGCATCGGCACTCGGATCGTGTGCCGTGAGCAGTTCACCCACGATCTCGCCGGGGGCCCAGAGGTTCAGGCCGACCTGTCGCGTCTCGCCTTCGGCGACTTCGACCGCAACGAAGTAGCGGCCGTCGGGTGCCGCAACCGGCGTGGGCACAGAAATGCCGCTGGTGCGCAACGCCCCCAGCCACACGCGTTCGGAGTTGAGTTCTTCGAGCGTGTGGTAGTCGGGTCGGTGCAGTCGCAGCACGTAGGACTGGCCCGAGCGGTCGTCGTCCGCGCGGAATGTGACGTTCTCGCTGATGCCGATGAGCTGCAAGCGTGCAGTTCCGATGCCGAACTGCTGCAGGGCCGTACGAGCGGGTGTCTCGTACGGGGCACCCGCCCCGTCAGCCATCGAGGTCGTGCAGCACCGCGTCGAAAGCTGACAGGAACTCCTCAGCGTGGGACTGCTGCAGCACGAGCGGGGGACGGACCTTCAGGACATTGGCGAACGCGCCCGCGTTCGACGCGAGGATGCCGTAGTCCTTGAGCCGGTCGGTGAACTCGACAGCTCGTGCCCGGTCCGGCACGAGGTTGCCGCCCGGCTCCACCATCTCCACGCCGATGAACAGCCCGTGGCCGCGGACATCGGCAATCCACTCGCAGCGCTCGGCTCGCTCCGCCAGCGCAGCTTTCAAGCCGTAGCCGAGCTCGGCGACACTGGCGGCAAGCCCCCGATCTTCGATCTCGTCGATGACGGCGTGGCCGACTGCGGCTTGGAGCGGGCTCGCGCCATAGGTGTTGAAGTAGCGGGTGGCGCCCCGGAAGCGTTCCACGAGCTGCCGGCTGGCAACGGTGGCCGCCAGCGGCAGCCCGTTGCCCATGGGCTTGCCCATCACCGCGATGTCCGGCTCGAAACCGGTGACCTCATATCCCCACCAGCGGCCCGTGCGGCAGTAGCCGGCTTGCACCTCGTCGGCGATCACCAGGCCCCCCGCCTCGCGTACGAGCTGTGCGGCTTGCGCCATGAAGTTGCCGGGGATGTCGGGCAGGCCTTCGTTGGCCTGGATCGAGCACAGGACGATGGCGGCCACGCCCGCACCGGAGGACTGCAGTCGCCCGACGGCGGCGGCCAGCTCGTCAAGGTAGGCGTCGGCCAGCGCCTGTTCATCGAGCCCGTCTCGGATCGGCCGCAGTTGCTGGGGGAACGGGAAGGTCGCCACGTCGGGATGCTCGTCGGGCCGTGACGCCGCCTGTCTCAGCGCGATGACCGCCTCGGAATTGCCGTGATAGGTGGCGTCGGTGGCGATAACGCCCCGGCGCCCGGTCGCGATGCGGGCCATGCTCATGGCGACTTCGACGGCCTCGGTGCCTGTGCAGCTGATGACGGCGCTCTCGATGCCGTCGTGATGCAGTGCCACCAGTCGCTCGGCGAAGCTGACGATGCCCTCGTGCAGATACCGGCTGTGCACGTTGAGCCTGGCCTGCTGGGCGGCCATCGCCTCGGCGATCCGAGCGTTGCCGTGACCCACGCATGGCACGTTGTTGTACATGTCGATGTAGCGGCGGCCGTCGACGTCGAACAGCTCGACGCCGTCTCCCCGCACGATGTGCAAGGGCTCGGAATAGAACAGCTGGGCGCCGGCGCCGAGCGCTCGATCGCGCCGTGCTTTGAGCGACTCGCTCACTCTGCCGGGATCAGCAGGCCCGAGTTGGAGTGCTTGGAGGTGGGCTTGCGGCCGAGCACCATCTCCGGGGTGAGCAGGTCGACCGGTCCGGGCATGCCATCGGGGTCCGAGTAGTAGCCGAGCGCGTAGTTGCCCATCGAGTAGCCCATCAGGTCTGCCAGTTCTGGGTCGAGGTCCTTGGCGACCTCGGGCGGGCACGACAGATACATATTCTCCTCGGTGCGCAGCCAGCCCAGCGTGTAGGTGATGTTGATGCCGGTGCGGTCGGCATCGGAGCGGTTCTCGCCCCCGCCGTGGATCACCGAGCCCGAGTACAGCAGCACCGAGCCGGCGCCCATGGCGGCCTGGGTCTTCTCGTCGTCGGTGGCCCGGCGGTCGTCGTCCCATCCGGGGCTGCCTGGGACGATCCGGGTGCCGCCGTTGGCGGGAGTGAAGTCGCTCAGCGCCCACATCGTGTTGAACTGCGGGTCGATCTCGTCAGGGATGTAGCCGCCCCACGCCAGCCGATCGCGGTGCAGCGGCTGGGTGCCCTGGCCGGGCTTGATGTTGATGACCTGGGTGAGGTGCAGCTGGATCTTGTTGGTGTAGGGGCTGAGAAACCGGTTGGCCATGTCGATGACCTTGGGGTGCATGACCAGCTCACGGCACGCTGGCGAGCGCGCGACGAGCGCGCCGGTACGGGTCGTGTTCTGACCGGAGAAGTTGTCGAGCCCGCCTGGAGTGCGGTCGATCCACGGTCGCAGCTCGGCTTCGAGCCGGTTCAGCAGGTCGACATCGATGGCGTCCTCGATGATCGCGCCGCCGTCGATCCGCACGACCTCGACGATTTCCTCGTCTGGAGTGTCCAGGTTGAAACGCGCAAGCTCAGCCATGCCGCAACAGTACGCGCTGACGTGATCACGTACAGCTGCGGCGTTTCACCCTCATCGCGGTGGGCAGGGCTGAAGCGGGGTGTGCGGCGCGGACCGGTTTGGGACGCCAGGCGGTCTCGGTCGTTCGCCGCTCGTGCGTGGCTGCTCGCACGGAAGCGCACGCCCGGCGTGCAGGCATCGCTCTGGCTCCGATCATGTGCGAGACCGCCACGAGACCGTGGTGGAAGAAGCGGTCGTTCGCATCGCTCCATGCGCCGTATGCGTCGAGTTCGGAGCGCATGTGCGCCATCTCTGCGTCGACGTTTCGCTCGTAGTCGTCCATGCGCTGTTCGAGGCGCCGCAGCTTGGCCTCGGTTTCGCTGCCCAGCCGGCGCAGGCGTTTCACGTTTCGCAATTGGCACAGCACGTGCAGAACCAGGAAACCCGCCGACCAGGCAACGAAGATCGTCTTCGGGACGCCTGCTGCGAGCAGCGAGGCGTGATCCGCCGTCACGATCCGGCTCCGGCCGTACGCACTACGAGAGGGTCGCTTTGATGTGATGTCATGCGAGTACATCAGCAGGCCAGCTCATTGAGATCAACTGAATTTACTGAAAAGGACTGTCAATGCTTGTCAAGGTGAGCCTGTGACACGGTGTCACCCGCTTCGTGAATTCACCCCGCCCGTGCGCGTACGCTGCGGCCCGTGAGCCAGCCATCGGGCAACGCCCCGGTCTTCACTCCTGACGACGACGGCTTTCACGCCCATCTTCGAGGCGACGACTGGTGGTTCACCGAGACGGCGTGGTTCTCGTTTCATCACGCAGAGCGATCGCTCGGCGGATGGCTCTACACCCTGGCTCGCCACAACATCGGCACGGTGTCGGGCGGGGCCTGGGTGTGGGACGACACCGCACACCTGCCGTGGGAGGTGCCCTACAGCGCCAACCTCACCGCGCTGCGCCTGCCGCCCGAGCTCGACCTGCGGGACGCGAGGCTGCCCAACGGCGTCAGCGTTCGCGCCGAGATCCCGACGATGGCGTACCGGCTTGGCTACGACGACCCGGGACGCTTCAGCGCCGATCTGCGATTCGAGGCCGTGCTGGCGCCGCGGCCGCTGACGGCAGGCGGCTCGACGTTCGGCCATTCTGCGCATTTCGACCAGATCGGACGGGTCACCGGCACGATCCAGCTCCATGGCGAGGACATCGACATCGACTGCTGGTCGATGCGCGACCGCACGTGGGGCCGCCGGCCAGAAGACCGTCCCCGCCAAGCCGCGTACGTCACCGGCGCCGGCGACGACGGTTCGGGATTCCTGGCGGTCACCAACACCCGCGACGGCGTCGACCGTGTCGCGTACGGGTTCGTCCAGCACGGCGATGCCCAGGTGAGCCTCGTCGACGGAGAGCGCTCAGTCCGCCGCAGCCCCGAGGGCTGGATCTCCGAGATTCGCATCGATGCCGTCGATGCCGCTGGTGAACGCTTCGTCGCGAGCGGTCGCCCGGTGAGCCGGATCGTCATCAACCGCCACAGCTTCATCGACATCAACAGCCTCATCCGCTGGGAGGTCGACGGGGTGGGCGAGTGGTGGGGTGAGGATCAGGACATGTGGCCCACCCACCGGTTCGCAGCGGCCAAGCGCGGCGGAGATTGGTCGATCCCGGCCTCCCGACGATGACTGCCGACGACCACGAGCTGCTGTCACGGCTCGCCGACACCGTGCGCAGCCAGATTGCGCCGGCAGTCGATGACGAGTACGCCCGCACCCAGGCATTCATGGCCGCGGTGATCCTGCAGCGCTTGGCGAAGCAGGCACAGTTCTTCGACGAGCACCGCGCAGCCGAGTTCTCCGACGTCGCAGCTCTCGCCGACCAGCTCGATGCTGCGTTCGCAGCAGCCGGGCCCGCCCCAGGCGCACAGGCTCATGTCCCCGCAGATGTCCGTGACGCTGTTGCCCGCATGCGGCGACTGTCGTCGATTGCCGCTGTGTCGGAAGTCCTCGAGGCCCTCTATCGCTGGGGTCCTGACGGGCCCGTCGCCGCTCCAGCCCTCGACACGATCCGCCAGGTGCTGCGACGCGACATCGACCGGCGCATGGAGATCGCCCGGTGAGCGCGACGGTTGCCGCAGCCCGTGTTGAGGCCGACCTGGCGGGTGTCCTCAGCGAGTACCTCGCCGAGCGGCTGGGCGTTTCGGGGTCGGTTGCCATCTCCGGCATGGAGCGCATCGCGGTCGGCTGGTCGCACGAGACCTGGCTGTTCGACGCAGCGTGGCCCGACGGCGCCGGCGAGCAGCGCCAGGCCTTCTGCCTGCGCCGTGACCCCGGCAACGCCCTGCTGCGGCACGAGTCCGACCTCGGCGAGCAGTACCGGGTGCTGAAGTGTCTCGAACAGACCGATGTGCCTGCCCCGCGTGCGTTCTGGCACGAAGCTGACCCGGCGGTGCTGGGTGCTCCCGCCATCGTGATGGAACGGGTCCCCGGCGAGTGCCCGAGCCCGTGGCGTCGAGCCGGACGGGAGTATTACGCCGCTGCTGCCGAGCGGGGTGTGCTGCCGGCCAGCTTCACCGACGCGCTGGCAGCCGTGCACAACGTCGACTGGCAGGCGGCGGGTTTCGACTTCCTGGGTGCGCCCGGGACGGGCTGCGACTTTGCGTTGCGCGAGATCGCCAAGTGGGAGGCGCTCATCGACGAATCGGGTCACCCGGGCCATCCGATCCTCGCCGACCTGATCGGCTGGCTGCGCCACCACGCTCCCGACACTGAGCAGCTCACGCTCGTGCACGGTGCGTACCGGACCGGGAATGTCCTCATCCATGACGATCGGGTGTCGGCGGTGCTCGACTGGGAACTGCAGGTCATCGGCGATCCGATGTACGACGTGGCCTACGTGCTCACCGAGCTCAACCGGGAGGGCACCGAGCTGCTGTCCAACGTGGTGCCCCGGGAGCTGTTCTTCGAGCGATACCAGCAGGCCACCGGCATCGAGATCGACGAGCAGCGCTGTGCGTACTACCAGCTGCTCTACGCGATGCGCTCGGCGGCATTCTGGATGAGCGCCGCAGGTCTGTACGCCGACGGCGCCAACAGCGACCTGCGATTGGCCCGCACGCACTGGTCGGTCACCGTGGCCCTCGAACGCGCCGCAACCGAACTCGGCTACTAGGACACGAGCGGGTAGGCACAGATCACATAGCGGAGGGGGCGGCAGGAAACTCTGCGACGTTGCGACCTGCCGGATCGCGGGAGCAGAGACTCCTGTCGTCTCCGCAGCGGTCGCGCCCTGTCTGGTTCAGGCAGCGAACGCGTCGATCATGGCGTGAACGTCGCCCAGCGGGTACAGGATCGGGCAGGTGGCGCCGGTGGCGAGGTAGCCGTCGACAGCTTCACGTGCTTCCGCCGGGGTGCCCGACGCGGTGAGCATCTGCACGATGTCGTCGGGCACGAGGCGCGATGCTGCTTCGACCTGCTCGGCGGTGGCCGGCCAGGTGAGCACCTTGCCAACCTCTTCGAGCAGGGATTCGGGCACGCCAGACGCCTTCATGATGTGCGGCTGCTGGCCCAGGTACTGGGTGACCATGTTGCGAGCCATGTCCAGCGCGGTGCCGCGGTCCTCATGCACCGAGCACACCACGAGCTGGGGCCGATCGAGGTCGTCGACGCTGCGCCCAGCGGCCCCCGCACCGCGGTCGAGGGCGTCCATGGCCCGGCTGTTGTAATCGGGCGACACGAGGTAGTTCAGCACGACGCCGTCGGCGATCTCGCCGGTCAGCTCCATCATCTTCATGCCCGTGGCGCCGATGTAGATCGGCACGTCCTTCGGCCGCCGCTCCTGGTACACGTAGTCGAGTTCGACGTCGTCCAGATGGACGTGATCGCCGTGAAAGGTGACGTTCTCGTTGGCCAGCAGCGCCCGCACCACCGTGGTGACCTCGCGCATCGCGCCGAGCGGCCGAGCACGGCTGATGCCGACCTTGGCCGCCAGCGGGTCCCACCAGGCACCCAGCCCGCAGATGATGCGGCCCGGTGCGAGGTCATCCAGCGTCGAGAACATCGAGGCCAGGCGAGCAGGATTGCGGGACCAGATGTCGATGACGCCGGCGCCCACCTTGATGCGCGACGTGGTCGCAGCGAACGCCGCCATCGGCACGCTGGCCTCACGCACGAGCCGTGAGTCGGCCTGCCACACGGACTCGAAGCCGCGTTCTTCTGCATACTGCGTGAAGCCCATCGCCTCGGTGATCGTGTGAGCATCCTGCAGGTACAGCGCATTCCGTGCTGTCGTCATGGATCCAGGTCCTCCCGTGCGCCCCGTCAGTGTCGCCCCCGCGCGCTTCAGGGCGTCGCTCGCGGAACATAGCCTCAGTGCGGTATGGCCAATCACACCTCACCGAACGATGGGCCCCGGACCGCTGATCCGTTTCCCGCCGGCTATGCGGCCCAGCTCGCCACGGAAGTCACCGACGCAGACGGCCGAGCCAACGTCGTCGAGCGATTCCGGCAGCAGGGCATCCGCCTGCCGACGTTCGCCGAGCTCGCCGACCCGACGCTCATCGACCCGGACGTTGACACTGCGCTCGGCGACGTCGATCCCGACTTCGCCGATCCTCTGAACCTGTTCCGGGTGCACTGGTTCAACGACGGCACCGGCGGGCGCACCGATGTGCCCGAGCACGTCGTGCTGCCGAGCGAGCTGACCGGCACGCCGGCACAGGTCGTGGTGCTGTTCGGCAACCGCTTCCCGATGATCGGCGCGCACAAGGTGCTGGCTGCGTACTCCTGCCTGGCGCCGCGGGTGGTCTCGGGCCAGTTCGATCCGACGCGGCACCGGGCGGTGTGGCCGTCCACCGGCAACTACGCCCGCGGCGGCGTGGCGATCAGCCGGATCATGGCGTGCCGCGGGGTGGCCGTGCTGCCCGAGAACATGAGCCGCGAGCGCTTCGAGTGGCTGGAGCGTTGGATCGCCGACCCTGCCGATGTGATCCGCACTCCCGGCTCGGAGAGCAACGTCAAGGAGATCTACGACGCGTGCGCAGTGCTGGAACAGGATCCGGGCAACTTCATCCTGAACCAGTTCAGCGAATTCTCGAACCACATCGGCCACTACGAAGTGACCGGTGCCGCCCTCCTGGCGGTGTTCGAACACCTGCAACGGCAATCTGCCGGGAACAGCGAGCTGAAGCTGGCAGCGTTCGTGGCTGCGAGCGGTTCAGCAGGCACGCTCGGTGCCGGCGACCGGCTCAAGGACGCCCACGGCGCCCAGATCGTGGCGGTCGAGGCGCTGGAGTGCCCGACCATGCTCTACAACGGCTACGGCGAGCACAACATTCAAGGCATCGGCGACAAGCACATCCCGCTCATCCACAACGTCATGAACACCGACGTGATCGTCGGCGTCAGCGATCGGGCAACCGACGGTCTCGGGCTCGTGTTCAACACCGAGACGGGCCGGGACGCGCTGCGCGAGCACCTCGGCGCCGCGTCATGGGTGCTCGACGAACTCCGACACTTCGGCTATTCGTCGATCTGCAACGCGCTTGCCGCCGCCCGCAGCGCCAATGAGCTGGGCCTCGGGCCCGACGACGTGGTCATGACCGTGGCGACCGACGGATTCGAGATGTACTTCTCCGAGCGGGAACGTCATCTCGCGCAACGCCATGCAGACGGCTTCGACGCCGGGACAGCACGCAGCATCATCGAACGCCACCTCGCGCCGGAGGCCGACAGCGACGATGCCCCCCACATCGAGGTGCTGTCGGACCAGGGCCGCGACCGGATCTTCAATCTCGGCTACTACACGTGGGTCGAGCAGCAGGGCGTCCCCTTGGAGGACTTCGAGGCTCGCCGCGACCAGGCCTTCTGGGATTCGCTGAGAGGATTGCCCCGCCTGTGGGACGACATGATCAACGACCTCAACGACGAGGTCGCCGCCACCTTCGTGTGAACGGCTGGCGATGCGGGTACCGCTCTGGGCGATGAGAGAATGACCGAATGAGCGGATCGACCCGGGGGGCACCGCAGATCGACGGCCAGCGCCTGATGGCCCGGCTGGATGAGCTGGCCCAGATCGGTGCCATCGAGGGCACCCAGGGCAATTGCCGTCTGGCGCTTACCGACGAGGATCGCGCCGGTCGCGACCTGGTCGGCACATGGATGGCGGATCTGGAGCTCGATGTCACTGTCGACGGGCTGGGCAATGTGGTGGCGTGCACGGAGCCGGGGCGTGTTGCTGACTCGGTGATGATGGGCAGCCATATCGACACGGTGGCCACCGGTGGCCGCTACGACGGCAATCTGGGGGTGCTCGCCGGGCTCGAGGTCATCGAGTCGGTGCTGGCGAGCGGCCGGATGCCCGCCCGCCCCCTGTCGGTGGCGTACTTCACTGACGAGGAAGGCAGCCGGTTTGCGCCCGACATGCTGGGCAGCCTCGCCTACGTGGGCGGCATGGCGCTCGAGGAGGCACTCGAGATCACCGACCGCGACGGCATTGCGGTGGGCGACGAGCTGGACCGCATCGGCTATCGGGGCTCGGCACCGGTGCCCGGCACGGTGCCCTATGCCTACATGGAGCTGCACATCGAGCAGGGCCCGGTGCTGGAATTCCATGAGACCCAGATCGGCGTCGTAGAAGGCGTCCAAGGCATCTCGTGGACCGAGGTCACGCTCGGGGGCCAGTCGAACCACGCCGGCACGACGCCGATGCCGCTGCGGCGCGATGCCGGGCTCGCTGCGTGCCGCATCGCGGGCGAGGTGCGCGATCTGGCCCACAACATCGGCGACTCACAGGTCGGCACCGTCGGCTCCATCTCGCTGGTGCCCAACCTGGTCAATGTCATCGCAGGCTCGGCAGTGATGACTGTGGATCTGCGCAACACCTCCGAAGCGATGCTGCAGCACGCGGAGTCCCGCCTCGACGAGATCGTCGGCCGCATTGCCACCGGAGAGCACCTCGATGCCTCCATGCGGCGCACCGCACGCTTCGAGCCGGTGGAGTTCCACCCGGCGGTCATCGACCTGGTCGAGCGCTGCGCCGCCGAAGCGGGTCTCACGCACCGGCGCATGCCCTCGGGCGCAGGTCACGATGCACAGATGCTGGCCCGCGTCTGCCCGACTGCGATGATCTTCGTGCCCAGCTTTGACGGGGTCAGCCACAACCCGGCCGAGTACACGCCGCCTGAAGACATCGAGGCCGGTGCGAATCTGCTGGCTGAGGTGGTGTGGCGTCTGGCCGACGGCGCCATCGACGGCGAACTGGCCGCAAGCGAGGCACCGGCGTGAGAGTGATCAACGTGGGAGCCGCGCAGCTCGGGCCCATTGCCCGTTACGAGACCCGCGCCAAGGTCGTGGAGCGGTTGATCGCGCTGCTGCACCAGGCAGCGGATCGGGGCTGCGATGTCGTGGTGTTCCCAGAGCTGGCGCTCACCACGTTCTTCCCGCGCTGGTTCTTCCCCGACGACTCGCCCGAGCTGATGGCGTACTTCGAGACCGAGATGCCCTCGCCGGAGACCCAGCCGCTGTTCGACGAGGCCAAGCGGCTCGGCATCGGCTTCCACCTGGGCTACGCCGAGCTGACCCCCGACGGCCATCGCTTCAACACCGCGATCCTCGTCGAGCGCGACGGCAGCCTCGTCGCCAAGTACCGCAAGGTGCACATTCCGGGGCATGAAGAGCACGAGCCCCAGCGCCCCTTCCAGCACCTGGAACGCCGCTATTTCGAGGAATCCTCCGAGGGCTTCAGCGTGTGGCGGGCATTCGGCGGCGTCATGGGCATCGCCCTGTGCAATGACCGTCGCTGGCCAGAGACCTACCGGGTGATGGGCCTCCAAGGCGTCGAGATGGTCTTCATCGGCTACAACACGCCGCTGTTCTACGCACCCGACCCGACCCAGGACCCGCTGCAGGCTTTCCACAATCACCTCGTCATGCAGGCGGGTGCTTACCAGAACGGCACGTGGGTGGTCGGCGTCGCCAAGGGCGGAACCGAAGAGGGCGTGGAATCGCTCGCGCACTCGGCGGTGATCGCCCCCTCGGGCCAGATCGTGGCCCAGGCCGTGACCGACGGCGATGAGCTGATCACTGCCCAGTGCGACCTGGACTGGTGCTCGCACTACAAGAACACCTTGTTCAACTTCGACCGCTACCGCCGGCCCGAGACCTACCAGTTGATCGGCCAGCAGAAGGGCGTCATCCCCCCGCCGTAGCCGACACGACACGCCGGTGGTGTGAGTTGCACCGCGGTGGTGCGACAATGGCCTGCGGGGAGGGGACAACGAGGTCCCGGAGACGAGGTTTCCAATGACCACCGAGTTCGTGCTGAACGGCACGTCGGTCAGCGTCGCCAGCGATCACGAGCACCTGCTGGCGGCACTGCGAGATGAGCTGGGGATCATCTCGCCCAAGGACGGGTGCGCGCCGTCGGGCCAATGCGGCTGCTGCACCGTGCTGGTGGACGGCAAGGCCCGAGTGGCCTGCCAGACCAGTCTCGAACGCTCAGCCGGCACCGAGATCACCACTGTCGAAGGCTTCGATGAGGCCGAGCTGGAAGCGATGGCCAACACCTTTGCGGCGCATGGTGCCCTGCAGTGCGGGTTCTGCACTCCGGGCATCGTGGTGCGGCTGAAGGCTCTGCTCGACCGCAAGGGCTCGGCGCTGACCCGTGAGGAAGCGAGCCGTCACCTCGGCGGGCACCTGTGCCGATGCACCGGATACACCAAGATCCTCGACGCAGTGGAATCACTGGCGGCCGGCGAAGTGCCGGTGGCACTGCCCCCCAAGGGCGTCGGCAGCTCCGGCGTCCGCTACGAGGCCCGCGAGCTCACATTGGGCAGCCGCCCCTACATCGACGACATGTATCCGGACGGCATGCTGCACGGCGCGCTGCGCTTCGCCGATCACGCCCGTGCCGACGTGCTTGCAATCGATACGAGCGCGGCCGAGGCCGAGCCCGGCGTGCAGTCGGTGTTCACTGCCGCCGACATCCCTGGCGTGCTGCGGGTGGGCCTGATCCACAAGGACTGGCCGGTGATGATCCCGGTGGGCGGGCGCACGTCCTACCTCGGCGACGTGCTCGCCATCGTCGTGGCCGACAACCGGCCCGCAGCCCGACGTGCCGCTGAGTTGATCGAGGTGACCTACGACGTCCTCCAACCCATGACCGACCCGGTGCGAGTGAAGGACAGCGACATTGATGCCGTGTGGGAGCTCGACGGCAACATCCTGTCTCGCTCCACCTACTCCCGCGGCGACGTCGACGCGGCCCTGGCCGCCTCCGCGCATGTCGTGACCGAGACGTTCCAGACCCAGCGCATCGAGCACGCTTATCTCGAGCCCGAATCGACGCTTGCTGTGCCCACGCCGGCCAACGGGGTCGCCGCCGGGCTGCACGTGTACACGGGCGGGCAGGGCATCTGGGACGACCGCAACGACATCGCTGCGGTGCTGGCGCTGGACCCATCAGTGGTGACGACCGAGCTGGTCTCCAACGGCGGTGCGTTCGGCGGCAAGGAGGACATGTCCAATCAGGCCCATACGGCGCTGGCGGCATGGCTGACGGGTCGCCCGGTGCGGATCACCCTGTCTCGCGAAGAGTCGCTGCTCATGCATCCCAAGCGGCACCCCATCCGCATGACCTACGAGGTGGGCTGCGACGCCGGGGGCAAGCTCACCGCAGTGCGGGCGCGCATGTTCGGCGACTCGGGTCCCTACGCCTCGGTCGGCATGAAGGTGCTCGAACGATCAGCGGGGCACGCCACGGGTCCCTACCTGGTGCCGGCGGTGGACGTCGAGTCGGTCGCGGTGCGCACCAATAACCCGGTGTGCGGCGCATTCCGGGGCTTCGGCGCCAACCAGGCGCAGTTCGCCATGGAAGGCGTGATGGACCGGCTGGCCGAAGCGGTGGGCATCAGCGGGTTCGAGATGCGCCAGCGCAACGTGGTGGTGCCCGGGGGAGTGTGGGGACCGGGCCAGATCATGGACGACGGCTGCCTCGGTGCCCAGGCGTGCCTCGATGCGGTGCGCGAGCCCTACGAGGCGGCCCGCGCTGCGGGCAAGCCGGTCGGGATCGGGCTCGGGCTGAAGAACTCGGGTCTCGGCAACGGCTTCAAGGAGATCGCCAAGGCGATCGTGCGCTTCTGTGACGACGGCACTGTCGAGGTGCGGCACTGCTGGACGGAGATGGGACAGGGCGTGCACACCGTGGCGCTGCAAGTGGCCGTGGAGGAACTCGGTGTCGACCCCGAAGCGGTGCGCGTCATCGTGGATTCCACACGCGAGCTCGGCGCCGGCCAGACCACTGGCAGCCGGGGCACGCTCATGGGCGCAGGCGCGGTGGCCGATGCGTGCCGTGCTGCACTCGCCGACGGCTGCAAGCCTGAAGTGGACTATGAGGGCGAGTATCGGGTGGACTGGACAAACTCGCTGTCGGAGGGGCTGGAGCACCCGGTCATCCACTCCACGTTCGGCTACGCCGCCCAAGTGGTGATCCTGGACCCAGACACGGGCGATGTCGAGCGGGTCATCGCGGCCCACGACGTGGGCCGGGCCGTGAATCCGATCCTGTGCGAGGGCCAGATCGAGGGCAGCGTGCACATGGGCCTCGGCTACGCGCTCAGCGAGGGCTTCCCCGCGGACGCCGACGGGCGGCCGCGCAACTCCACGCTGCGGAGCCTCGCGATCATCCGGCCCAAGGACATGCCCGACGTCGACGTGATCCTGGTGGAATCGCCGCAGCCCGGTGCCCCCTATGGCATCAAGGGCGTCGGCGAGATCGGCCTCGTGCCGACGGCCGGAGCGGTAGCGGCCGCGCTGCGCGAGCACGAGGGCGTCTGGCATAACGAACTGCCGATGCGCAATCCGTCCAACCGAGAGCGCGCAGACGCCTGGGTCTAACCGCACCGGTCGAAGAATCGAGTGACGGCGGCGCAACCGCAGCGCGCCGCTGGCAGAGTTCTCGCCATGACGTCACCTGGATCAGTCACCTTCGGTCTGCTGCTGCCCTCGCGGGAGCTGGCGATGTACCCGCCGCACGACGGCGATCCCCGGCGCCTTGTCGAGTGGGCCGTGCGAGCCGAGGAGCAAGGCTTCGACGCCGTGTGGATCGGCGACTCCCTGCTGGCCAAGCCGAGGGCCGAGCCGCTGTCGGTGCTGGCGGGCGTGGCGACCGCTACAGAACGGGTCGATCTGGGCACCGCGGTGCTGCTGGCATCGATGCGAAATGCTGCCCAGCTCGCCCAGCAGGCGGCCACGGTGGATGCCCTGTCGGGCGGCAGGCTCATCCTGGGCGTCGGCGCAGGCCCGCCAGGAGCGGAGGTCAACGCCGATTTCGATCGGGTCGGGGCCGATTTCGACCGGCGAGGAACCCGGATGATGGAGGTGGTCCATCGCGCCCGTGAGCTCTGGCGAGCGGAGGGCACGCCAACCCAGCAGCGGTTGCAGCCGGTCTGCGTCAGCGAAGGCGGGCCACGCCAATGGCTGGGCGGCTCAGGCCCGCGCGGGCTCGAGCGTGCGGGCCGGAACTTTGACGGCTGGTTCCCGACGGCACCGGTAGCGGAGACCTTCGCCGAGCAGCTCGCGACCGTGCGCAGCCATGCCGCCGACGCAGGCCGGAACCCTGCATCGATCACCGCAGCCGCCTACCTGACGGTCAACATCGGCGAACCGGACGCCGCCGCCGCTGAGGTGGCCGAGCACTCGAAGCTCTACTACGGCGTAGAGATCGAGGTGCTTCGGCGCGTCATGGGCACCACGTCGGGCACGCCCGCCCAGATTGCCGCCTGGTTGCAGAGCTACATAGACGCTGGTTGCGAGCACCTCTGCATCCGGCTCGCATCGCCTGATGTGGATACCCAACTCGACCGCCTCGTAGAACTGCTGCCCGCACTCCGCCGCTGATCGGCGCTGGCCGCCTGCTCGGCCTTTGGCCATCAAGCGCTGCGGCCGGGTTCCGCCTCACCGTCCTCTGCCTGCCGCGCTCTGCTCAGTCGACACGGGGGTCGGGGTTACGCTCGCAGCCGTGAGCGACAGGGGTGCGACGACGCCGGGACTGGTGTGCTCGCATCACCACCTCTATTCGGCGCTGGCCAGGGGCATGCCCGCCCCGCCGCGCACGCCCGGCGGCTTTGCTGAGATCCTCGAACTGGTGTGGTGGCGCCTCGATCGGGCGCTCGATCTTGAGATGCTGGAGTGGTCGGCGAAGCTGGGCGCGCTGGAGGCGCTGGAATCTGGCTGCACGGCCATCGTCGATCATCACGAGTCGCCCAATGCCATCGACGGTTCGCTCGACGTGATCGCAACGGCGTGTGCCGAGGTCGGCGTGCGCGTCAGCTGCTGCTACGGCGTCACCGATCGTCACGGCGCGGATGGGGCCAGGCGCGGCCTCGCAGAGAACGAGCGCTACCTGGCCGCCGGCGGCCAGGGGTACGTCGGCGTTCATGCGTCGTTCACCTGCACCGATGAGACTCTGGCAGCGGCGGCGGATCTGGCCCGACGGCACGGAGTCGGCGTCCACATTCACGTGGCCGAAGGCCCCCCCGACGCCGACGCCGCTGATCGGCTGGCCGGCCTGAGCGACGAACGCTGGCTGCTCATCCACGGGGTGCACCTGCCCACCGACCACGGCCTCGCCGGGACGATCGTGCACAATCCCCGCTCCAACATGAACAACGCCGTCGGTTACGCCGATCCCGGCCGGTTCGCCGCCACGAACCCCATCGCGCTCGGCACCGACGGCATCGGCGCCGACATGCTCGACGAGTTCCGGGTGGCCTACGCCCGGCTGCGCGAGCACGATGTCATCGCCTCGCCCGAGGGGCCGTGGGAGTGGCTCGCACAGGGCTGGGAGCTGATGCCCGACGCCCGCCATGACACCGTGCGCTGGTCGTACCCCAGCGCCGACCCGTGGCATCTCGCCTACACGCCCGGCGTGCATCCCCTCGACGTCACGGTCGACGGTGAGCAGGTGCTGGCTGGCGGTGTCGCGACACGTGTTGACCCTGCAGAGGTGCGGGCCAAGGCAGCCGAGCAGGCCCAGCGGCTGTTCGCAGCGCTCGACGAACTCGATTGAGATCGGACTCATCGGAAACATGGATTGGGGAGGCCGACGATGGCTGAACTGGTGACCCGCAACTTGCTGTTCGACGGGCGCGACTGGCCTGCAGTGTCACCCGAGGTCATCGACTTTCACCGCCGGCTGCCTGCGTACGCGCCGACCCTGGTCGTCGATGCCCCCCGGCTGGCCGACAGCCTCGGCGTGGGTCGGGTGCTGGTGAAAGCAGAAACCCAGCGCATGGGCCTGCCGTCGTTCAAGATCCTGGGCGCATCGTGGGCCTCATACCGCGCCATCTGCGAGCACATCGGCGACGAGCCTCCGCCGTGGGCCAACATCAACGAACTCGCGGCCAGCCTGGCGCACTTGCGGCCGATGACGCTCGCGGCGGCCACCGACGGCAACCACGGGCGAGCGGTCGCGTTCATGGCACGGCTGCTGGGCTTCGACGCGCACATCCTGGTGCCCGACGGCACCTCGGAGGCGCGCATTGCGGCCATCGAGGGCGAGAGCGCGACTGTGACCGTCGTGGACGGCACCTACGACGACGCCATCACCCAGAGCGCCGAGATGGCCGGTGATCGCTGCCTGGTCGTGTCGGACACCTCGTGGCCCGGCTATGAGACGATCCCCGCCAACGTCGCCGAGGGCTACACGACGATTTTCGCCGAGGTCGACGATGCGCTCGCTGCCAACGGCATCGGCCAGCCAGACCTGGTCGCGGTCCCTGTGGGCGTCGGCGCCTTCATGGCCGCCGCAGTCACCCACTACCGCAGCGGGGAGCACCGGCCGGTGCTGGTGTCGGTGGAGCCCGACGACGCCAACTGCGTGCAGATGTCCACGATCAACGGGGAGATCACCGAGACTCCCGGGCCGCACCGCTCGATCATGGTCGGCCTCAACTGCGGTGTGCCCTCGCCCCTCGCCTGGCCGATGATGGCCAGCGGCGTCGACTGGTGCGTCTCGGTGAACAGCGACGCCGCCGGCGCAGCCATGTCGGACTTGGCCGATGCGCAGGTGGTCGCCGGCGAGACCGGCAGCGCTTCACTGGCCGGTGTACGAGCACTCCTGGCCGATGAGCAGGGCTCAGAGGCGCTGGACGACCCCGCGAACGCCACCGTGCTGATCATGGTGACCGAGGGCGCCACCGACCCCGACAACTACGAGCGCATCGTCGGCCGCACCCACACCCGAGTCGGCAGGGTCCTCACCGCTGCACGGTGAGGACTATGGGGCACAGCCTCACCGCTGCACGGTGAGCACAATCGGGCACAGCCTCACCGCAGTACCTTGAATGCTCACGTGCAGACGGACACGGGGGAGACACGTCATGCCGCTCGACCAAGCGAACTACCAGGCAATGCTGATCGACAAGCGCGACAACGGCGTCGCAGTCGTCACGCTCAACCGCCCGGAGCGGCTCAACGCCGTCAACGGCCAGATGCATCACGAGATGTCGACGTTCACCCGCGATGCGCAGACCGACGACGACGTCAAGGTTGTGGTGCTCGCCGGCACTGGCCGTGCGTTCTGTGCTGGAGGCGACTTCAGTGACACCGGGGGACCGGCCGTCAGCTTCGAAGAGGGGCGCCAGATCGTCGACCACCTGCTCGAGCTGCGCACGCCGATCATCTCTGCCGTGCAGGGCTACGCCATGGGCCTGGGCGCGAACATCGCCCTGCTGTGCGATGTGGTGGTGGCAGGCCACAGCTCGGTGTTCGCCGACACGCACGTGAACATGGGCATCGGCGCCGGCGACGGCGGCCAGGTCATCTGGCCCTTGCTGATGGGCGTGAACCGCGCGAAGTGGTATCTCATGACCGGCGAGCGGGTCACCGGCGAGATGCTCTATGACATGGGGCTCGTCAACTTCCTGGTGGACGACGACGCCATCCTCGACACCGCGCTGGAGAAGGCGGCACAACTGGCTGCAGGCCCGCAGAAGGCCATCAGTGCTTCGAAGGTGCCCATCAACAATTGGATCCGCCAGATGTCCGCCCAGATCCTGCCCCTGTCGCTCAGCTTGGAAGGCGAGACCTTCCACAGCAGCGACGCTCGCGAGGCCCAACGCGCCTTCGTGGAAAAGCGCGCTCCGAATTTCGACTAAACACCCCCTGAGTCGCACTCGGGGAGGGGGCATGGCACTCGGACAGCTGTCGGCGGACCCCGAAGAGGCTGCGCCGGAGCTCGCAGCGGGCCGGCTGGCTCGGCTGCTGCGTCCCTTCGTCGGCATCGCGGTACCGGCGACTGCGGCCATTGCAGCGCTCTTGGTGGGAGCGGCCATGCTCTTGGCGTTCGGCGCCAACCCGCTCGTGGCGTACCGGGAGCTGGTCACCGGCGCGTTCGGCAGTGCCGACAATCTCGCTGATACTGCCGTGCGGGCCATGCCGCTCGCCCTCGTCGGCGTCGGCATCTGCATCGCTTTCCGCACCGACGTGATCAATATCGGGGGCGAGGGTCAGATCATTTTGGGCGCGATCGCCGCCACGGTCACCTCGATGGCCTTCGACGATGTGCCGCGGGCGTTGCTGGTGCCCATGGTGATCGTGGCGGGAGCGATCGGCGGAGGCTTCTGGGGTGCGATTCCCGGGGCGCTCAAGGCCTACGCGGGTGTCAACGAGATCCTCTCCACCATCATGATGAACCTCGTTGCGTTCCATCTCCTGAGCTTCCTGCTCCAGGACCTGCTGATCGAACCTGGTGACATCAAGATCCAGCAGACCCGACGCCTCAGCGAGAACGCCGACCTGCCGCTGCTCCCCGGCGGGACCCGGCTGCATGTCGGCGTGCTCATCGCGATCCTGGTTGCGGTGCTGGGCTACCTGCTGCTGTTCCGCAGCGCGCTCGGCATGCGGCTTCGCTCGGTAGGCCACAACCCCGATGCGTCCCAGTACGCCGGCATGGCCGTCCGCAAGAGCATCACCCAGGCGCTTGCGTTCAGCGGCGCTTGCTGCGGCATCGCGGGAGCTGTGCTGGTGTTCGGCAGCGAGTCGCACCGTCTCATCGGCGAAGGCGGTGCCGCGGCGTTCACCCAGAACGCGGGGTTCAACGGCATCGTGGCGGCGCTGTTCGGCGCATTGCACCCGATCTTCACGGTGCCGGCATCGTTCCTGTTCGGCGGCATGCTCACGGGCGGCAGCGACATGCAGCGAGCGACCCAAGTGCCAGCAGCTCTGGTGGTGGCGCTGAACGGCGTTGTCGTGGTGTTCGTGGTGGGGAGCCTGCGCCTGCGGGATCGGCTCAGAACCTGGGCAGGCGGCATCTCGAGCTACGGGGGCCGGGCATGAGCGACTTCTTCACCGTGAGCGTGCTCGTAGCGACCCTGGCGTCAGGCATTCGGCTGGCGACGCCGTTCCTGCTGTCGGCGCTGGGCGAGACCATCGGCCAGCGAGCCGGCGTGCTGAACCTGGGTGTCGAAGGCGTGATGCTGATCGGCGCGTACGCCGCCTACATCACGGCGCTGCGGACCGGCAGCGTCGTCGCCGGTGTGCTCGCGGCGATGGGTGCCGGTGCGCTCATGGGCATCGTGTACGCCTTCATCACCGTGGTGATGCACGCCACCCAGGGCATCAGCGGCATCGGGATCTTCCTGTTCGGCCTCGGCTTCACCGACCTGCTCTTCCGACACCAGGTCGGCACACCGGTGCCGATCGACGGCCTGCGGGGCCTCGACATGGGCGGGCTGTCGGACCTGCCGGTCGTGGGGGAGCTGTTCTTCCAGCACAGCGTGCTGACCTACGTGGCGTTCGCCTTGGTGCCGGTGGTGTGGTTCGCCATGAACCGCACAACCTTCGGGCTCAATGTGCGAGCGGTGGGCGAGACCCCTGAGGCCGCCGACACGCTCGGCGTGCGCGTCAACGTGGTGCGCACGCAGGCGATCATCATCGGCAACGTGATGGCGGGCCTCGCTGGCGGCACGCTGGCTCTCGACGTCGGCATCTTCCAGCAGAACCTCACCTCGGGGCAGGGGTTCATCGCAGTGGCGCTCGTCTATTTCGGGGCGTGGCGCTC
Source organism: Acidimicrobiia bacterium (assembly GCA_022822525.1). Taxonomy (GTDB): domain Bacteria; phylum Actinomycetota; class Acidimicrobiia; order Acidimicrobiales; family Poriferisodalaceae; genus Poriferisodalis. Next base: position 46,603 of record JAJEBN010000110.1, read on the forward strand.
GAGTGGGGTGATGGCCGGGGCGCTGCTGTTCGGCGTCGTGTCTTCCACCGTGCTGCAGCTCAAGACGCTCGGCATCATCGTCGGCGCCAACTCGACCATCGCTGCGATGGCACCGGCAATCCTGACCATCGTGGTGCTCGTGCTCGTCAGCCGTCGCATCGGAGCGCCGTCCGCGCTGACGGTGCCGTTCGAGCGAGACAACTGACGGCACCGCCTCCGGAAGCCCCTCGTGGGCTGTGGAGGGCTGCACGTGCAGGGGAGCATCGCGCCTATTCGGGGTCGCCTAGCATCGCCTGCAGGCCCGGGGCTCCGCTGAGCCGCGCCGCACTGCAGGCGAGTGATTCAGCGAGAGCCCACGACACGGCCGATCCGGGAGGGTTCACATGTTCAGACACACCACACGCAGATCGCTTGTAGCAAAGCTTGTAGCGGTCGCTGCAGTCGTGCTGCTGCTCGCTGCGGGCTGCACTGGCGCCGATGAGGAAGATGCGGGTCCGCTCCGGATCGCCATCGTCGCGCCCAGCGCCAGCAACGACTTGGCATTCACGCAGAGCATGGTCGATGCAGTGAATGCGGTCGGCGAGACCCGCGAGATCGAAGTCGCGGTCACCGACGGCACGTTCATCGTGGAGGAAGCTGCTGCTGCGATCCGCGGATATGCCGAGGATGGTTTCGACTTGGTCATCGCGCACGGCAGCCAGTACGGCGGCCCGCTAGAGGAGATCGCACCTGACTTCCCCGATACCTCGTTCGCTTGGGGAACCGCTGCCGACTACAAGGGACTGGACAACGTCTTCGCGTACACGGTGCGCTCTGACGAAGGCGGGTACGTGTCGGGAACCATTGCAGCCCAGATCTCGGCCACGGGTGTGGTCGGCGTGATCGGCCCGATCGAGGTTGGCGACGCCAAGCTGTACGTCGACGGCTTCGCTGCCGGTGTGGCGGCACAGGACTCGTCGGTGACGACCAACATCGTGTACACCGACTCGTTCAGCGATGTGGCGCTGGCAGCCGAAGCCGCCGAGGCGCACATCTCCAACGATGCCGACGTGCTGACCGGTTCGGCGCAGATGGTCGTGGGTGCGACCGGTGTCGCCAACGAGCACGGCGTGGCGTGGTTCGGCACCCAAGCCAACCAGACGGCCCTCGGCGAGAGCATCGTGGTGGCGTCGCAAGTGTACCACTGGGAGGTGCTGCTCAGCGACATGATCGACAAGATCGAGAGCGGCACGCTTGGTGGCGAGGTGATGACAGCCACGCTTGGCAACGGCGGCATCGTGATCGAGTTCAACGACGGCTACGGCCTCGACGCCGACATCCAAGCGGCTGCGGAGGAGACCATCGCCGGCATCTCGGACGGCTCGATCTCGACCGGCCAATAGCGGACACGATCAGCTTGAACGGCCACCACGGACCAGTCGAACCGGCCGAGCGGCTCCCGCTCGTCTGACCGGCAGCATTCCGCGGATGGCCGAACCAACAGACATCACGGCGGCCGGGGCTTCCGCGCTGGGCTCAGCTGAGGCTGGGCCGCAGCCCGGGGCCCCGGCGTCGCCGATGCTGGAGATGGTCGGCATCACCAAGCGCTTCCCCGGCGTGATCGCGAACGAGGATGTCGACCTCACTGTGCTGCCGGGTCAGGTCCACACGCTGCTGGGCGAGAACGGCGCCGGCAAGAGCACGCTGGTCAAGATCCTCTACGGCCTTTACCGCCAGGATGAAGGCGAGGTCAAGATCAACGGCGAGCCGGTCGAGATCGCCTCGCCGGCTGCAGCGATCACTCACGGCATCGGGATGATCCACCAGCACTTCATGCTGGTGCCGACCTTGACCGTGGCTGAGAACGTCGCGCTGGGGCTGCACAGCCGGCGTGGTCTGGCCGACATGGGGCCGGTGCGCAAACGCCTCATGGAGGTCTCCGATCGCCATGGGCTCGCGATCGATCCCGATGCCTACATCTGGCAGCTGGCCGTGGGAGAGCGGCAGCGGGCGGAGATCCTCAAGGCCCTGTACCGCGAGGCGCAGCTGCTGGTGCTCGACGAGCCGACCGCAGTGCTCACGCCGCCGGAAGTCGAGGACCTGTTCGCGACCTTGCGGTCGCTGACCAACGAGGGCCGTGGCCTCATCTTCATTTCCCACAAGCTCACCGAGGTGATGGACATCTCAGATCAGATCACCGTGCTGCGCGACGGGCGTGTAGTCGGCCGAACGACGCCGTCGGAGACCTCACGCGAGGGGCTGGCGTCGATGATGGTGGGACGGGAAGTGAGGCTGGGTCGTGACGTGCCCGATCAGGACACCGGCGACGACCGCTTGGCCGTGGATGCACTGCGTGTGCGCGGCGATCGGGGCAATCTCGCGCTGGAGGACTTCTCCGTGCAGGTCGCTGCCGGCGAGATCGTCGGCATCGCCGGCGTGTCGGGCAACGGGCAGCGGGAGCTGGCCGAGGCGATCTTCGGTCTGCGGCCGATCGAGGGCGGCCGGGTGGAAGTCGCCGGTCGACCCATTGCGACCCCGACACCGAAGTCGGTGCGCCGCCGTGGCGTGGCCTTCGTGCCCGAGGAGCGCATGCGCCACGGTGCAGTGGGCGAGCTCAACGTCTCAGAGAACCTGATGCTCGTCGAGTACGAGCATCGGCCGTATGTGCGCGCCGGGCTCCTGCAGTTCGGCGCGATCGCCGAGCGCTGCAAGGACCTGGTGCGACGATTCACCGTCAAGACTCCGTCGATCACCACCCAGACGTCGCACCTGTCGGGCGGCAACATCCAGAAGGTGGTGATCGCGCGGGAATTCTCGTCCGATGCCGAAGTGCTGATCGTGGCCCAGCCCACGCGTGGCATCGACATCGGGGCAGCCGAGTACGTGCACGAGCGACTGCTCTCCAAGCGTGCCGCGGGCGCCGCAATCCTGCTGATCACTGAAGACCTCGACGAGGCACTCCAGTTGTCCGACCGCGTCGTCGTGCTGTACGAGGGGCGAGCGATGTGCGACCTGCCTCGTGCGGAGGCGACGACCGATCGGGTGGGGTTGCTCATGACCGGGGTCAGCGAGGACGCCACCGCCTCAGCCTGAGGGTCCATCGCTCGGCGGCACGCCGAGCGGGCGAGTCGGAACGGCCGCGGGCCTAGATGATGAAGGGCAGGTTCGGCAGCGGCGACGTGGAGTTCACCAGCTCCACCTTCTTGGCCGCCATGCGCAGACCGTCGGGTGTGCGCCGCAAGCGGTGCGTTGCCCGGCCCGCCCACAGGCGCAGGTGGCCTGTGGCTTGAACGGCGTGCTCGTAGAGCACGAAGTTGCTGCCGATTTCGAACTCGTCGCCCTCGGCGCTCAGGATCTCGATGTTGGACACCACGCGGCGCATCGACGACGGCGGGTCCTGCGCGTGATGAACGCCGGTAGCGAGCTGCCGGATACGGGTGCCGAGGCGGGCCCGGTTGTCGTTGATGTAGCTGACCCGGGTGCCTGGCTCGTAGTCACCCGGGCCGAACGGCACCCAGTAGTGCATGTCATCGGTGACCAGCGCTTCCCACTCGTCGTAGCGGGATTCGTCCGCCAGCCGAGCTTCGAGATACACGAACGCCTCGATGTCACGCCGCGTTGGCTCGTCGACGGTCGCCATCGCACTCGCTCAGGCGTGGCTGTTTGGACGACTGCCCACGACGCAGGCCATGACGTCGCGGTAGTGGTGCCAGAAGCCGCGATTGGTGGTCTCGTCGGTGATGTCGCTCCAGCGCTGGCCGTCTTCGATGTGCTCGCGCTCGATACCCCGGCTGAGGTCCACCCAGCCGTCGTCGCCGGCAGCGGCGCCTTCGAAGGCCCGGTGCATGCGTTCGGCGATCACGGCATCGTCGGTCAGGAAGAACGATGCAGGACCCATCGCCGCCTCTGATTGCAGTACCAGCCGCCGGTTGACGCTCTCGTCGGTGCCCTCGACCAGCAGGGGAGTGTGGTGGTGCACCGTCACGCCCGGCGAGATCGGTTCGATCCGGGCGATGTTCATCTCGGCCAGGAACAGGTTCGGGAACACCAGGGCGTGCGGTGGACCGTCCCACATGATCGTCTTGGCCTTCTCAGCGCCGTAGGACCCTTCGAGGGCCTCGCAGTAGTCGGCGACCTTCTCGCGAGTGGTGCCCAGCCAGGCCAGCTCAGCGGTGTAGCTGCGGCGGAAGTCGAGCTCGAGATGGCCTCCGTCGTAGGCACGTGTGGCCGATTCTGAGGCCTCCTCGCCGGTCATCACGATCTCGTCGTAGTAGGTGTCGGGAACGGCCCGGGCCATCGAGGCGTGCGTGAAGTTGAGGTGGTAGCCGTCGTGGTCGCTCTCAGGCCACATCTTCCAGTTCGAGTCGATCCGCTGGCCGATCCAGCCGGCAGAAAGGCGAACGCTGCCGCTGGGCGACATATCCGACGTGCGGTCAATCAGATCCGTGCCGCCGGCGCCGAGATGGTCGCTGAGCGGCCCCGCAGTGCCGCTGCGGTTGGCGAACACGAACCCCCGGTAGTCGTCGACCTGCCCGGGGCGGTCAAGCCCCAGATCAGCAGTGTCCTTGTGGAAGCCCTTGGGACCGGGAACGCCGAGCAGCGTGCCGTCGAGGTCATAGGTCCAGCCGTGGTAGGCGCAGCGGAAGTTGCGGTTGTTGCCGTCGTTCTGAGGGCAGAGCGTGGTGCCGCGGTGTGCGCAGCGGTTCGCCACGACGCTGATCGCACCGTCACGGTTGCGCACCATCAGCACGGGCTCGGTGCCGAGGCGCCGGGAGACCCAGTCACCGATCTCGGGTATCTCGGACTGGTGGCCGACGAACACCCAGCCGTCGGTGAAGATGCGCTGCATCTCGTCGGCGAACACCGCAGGATCGGTGTAGAGGCTGCCGTGGATGCGATCGTCCTGCACGAGGTGCCGGTAGTCGTGCTCTGCCGCTGAGCTCTGCACGGTCAGTGCCATCGATGTTCCCCCTCGATGTCTTTGAACGCTAGGCGCTCGCGCCCGGTGGCCGCTGATACCGGCCGGATCCCGGGCTTCGGTCTGCTGCTGATCGCCGTCAGATCCCGGGCGTCCGGTAGCCGTCACACCGCCACAGGATCGGGAAGTGGTTCTCGTCCATCTCGTCGTCGGCGAGCCGGGCATAGCGGGAATAGATCGGCCCATTGCCCGCTCCGAAGCCGGCACGGTTGAACCGAGCCTCGCTGGAGGCGCAGTGCAGCACCAGCGCCCGCCGGTGCCGATCAGACTCGTTCGGCCCCGATCCGTGCCAAGCCCACCCATGATGGAAGGACCCGCCTCCGGCGGGCACCTCCACAGGCGCGAGATCAAGTTCCGCGCCGCTGGCGCCGGCGGCCGCCGTGACGGCGGCCCGGTAGTCCTCGGGTGCATGGAACTCGCCCATCTGGTCGCCACCGGTGGGCCACCGGTGCGATCCCCGCGCGATCTCCATGGTGCCGCCGCCGGCCACCGTGTCGTCCAGTGCGATCCAGCATGAGAACATCTCGGTCGGCGTGTACCAGGCCAGGTAGGCGTTGTCCCGATGGAAACCTACCGATCGAGCGCCAGGCGGCTTCCACAGCACGTTGTCCTGGATGACGCGGGCACCGGGCCAGCCTGCCAGCGTGGCGACGGCCTCGCCGAGACGGGGGTCAAGCACGGTCGAGGCTATGAGCCGGTCAGCCTTCCAGCCATTGCAGATCTGCCTCGTGAGCGTCGGATCGTCGCGGCCGGAGAGCCAGTTGACCTCGTCGGGGGCGGTGCCGGTTTCGAAGTCGCCGCGGAATAGCCGCTCGAAGCGCCCCCTGAGCGGTTCGATCCGGTCCAAGTCGACCAGCGAATCAACCGTGACGAAGCCATCCGCCTCGAACGATGCCACGTCACCGGCCGTGAGCATCCTCCCAAGCTACTTCCGGTACGTCGCCGTACTCTCGAAGGGGCGCATGACGAACGGATTGAGGTGACATGACGTCTGAGCCGGCTTTCGCACCGGGCACGCCCGGCTACCAGGCGATCGTGGATCACGCCCTGATGACGACGCGGGGCGTGCGCCAGCGTCTCGACTTCGACCGGGACGTCGACGATCAGATCATCCTCGACTGCATCGACGTGGCAGAACAGGCACCGACCGGAGGGAACAACGGCAGCCGCCGGTGGATGATCATCAGGGATCAGCAGACCAAGGACCGGATGGCCGAGCTGTACCTGTCGGCCGGCGTCGACTGGGTGATCGAGACGGCGAAGCGGCTGGAAGGCAGCGGCCACCAGAACGAACGGCTGATGGCTGGTGCGCGCCATCTCGGTGAGAACATCGCCAGGACGCCGGCGCTCGTGATCCCCACGATTCTCGGGCGCCATGACGGCAGCGGACGGCCCGGGCTGTTCGATTCGGTGATCCAGTCGGCGTGGAGCTTCATGGTCGCGCTGCGAAGCCGGGGGCTGGGGACCGTGTGGACCACGATGTACCTCAACGAGGCGCCCGCGGTCGCCGAATTGCTGGAACTGCCAGACCACGTGACGCAGATCTGCCTGTTCCCGGTGGCCTACACGATCGGCACCGACTTCAAACCGACGTCGCGGCGCTATCCGGCTGCCGACATCGCCTACTTCGACCGTTATGGGCGTACCAAGACGCCCGCCGGGCCGGGCGTCGTCGATGAGATCGATCTCAAGGCCAAGCCCGACGTGGTCCGGGCCGCCATCGAATCGCTGGACTCGCCATCGGACCGCTGGCGGTTCGACCTCGAACAGGTGCCCGGGGGCAGCCGGTTGCGCCTGCACGCCCCGGTGGATCCCGGCGGCGACCCTTCGGCGACGTTGGCCGAGGTGCGACAAACACTGGACGCGCTGGCCCAGCAGCTCAAGCGCTAGCTCATCCGCCGTATCTGATGTTCAGGATGTCTTACGACATCCTGCTGTGTTTGATGTTCAGGATGTCTTACGACATCCTGAAGTCGGGGTCGTGGCGGCGGAGTTCGCGGCGGGCGATGGTCATCTTGTGGACCTCGTCGGGGCCGTCAGCGATCCGCAGCGTCCGCATCTGGGCGTACATCTCGGCCAGCGGGAAGAACTGGGTCACGCCGCCGGCGCCGTGCACCTGGATGGCCCGATCGATGATCTTCAGCGCCATATTGGGCACCACCACCTTGATGCCGGAGATCTCCTGCGCGGCGGCCTTGTTGCCGATGGTGTCCATCAGATGTGCCACATGCAGCACATACTCGCGGGC